>CAWIVT010000005.1:0-250392 GCA_963839635.1 uncultured Chloroflexia bacterium | reverse complement strand
GGTTTACTACTACAAGCCGCGGATCGACAAGGAGCTGCTGGCGAAGCACAGCCAGGGGCTCATCGGCACATCGGCCTGCCTGGGTGGGGAGGTGCTCAAGCGGCTCGGCCAGGGCGACGAGCAGGCAGCTGCGCAGGCGGCCGACGAGTATCGGTCCATCCTGGGTGACGGGAACTTCTTCATCGAGGTCCAGGAGCACGGGATCGGGGACCAGCAGCGGCTCCATCCGCAGCTCGTCGAGCTGGCGAGGCGCAACAACCTGCCGCTGGTCGCGACGAACGACACGCACTACACGAGCCCCGACCAGTACGAGGCGCACGACCTGCTGGTCTGCATCCAGACCGCGAGCAACGTGGACACGCCGGGGCGGATGCGCTTCGAGAACAACGAGTTCTACCTGAAGTCGGCCGCCCAGATGCGCCGCCTCTTCAACGGCGAGCTGCCGGACGCGATGGACAACACGCTGCTCATCGCGGAGCAGTGCGAGGTCAACCTCGACTTCAGCGGCCTGCGCCTGCCGCACTTCGAGGTGCCCGATGGCGAGACGGAGGCGTCCTGGCTGCGCAAGGAGTGCGAGCGCGGACTCCTGGACCGATACCGCACGGTCACCGATGAGATTCGCAACCGGCTCGACTACGAGCTCGGGATCATCGACCGGATGGGGTACTCCGCCTACTTCCTGATCGTGGCCGACTTCACCCGGTTCGCCCGGGAGCAGGGGATCATGATCACCTGCCGCGGCTCGGCGCCGGGATCGATCGTCACCTACTCGCTCAAGATCACCCCGGTCGACCCGCTCGAGTACCGCCTGCCGTTCGAGCGCTTCCTGAACCCGGACCGGGTGACGATGCCGGACATCGACATCGACTTCCAGGACTGCCGCCGCGACGAGGTCATCCAGTACGTCACGCGCAAGTACGGCGACGATCGGGTGGCGCAGATCATCACCTTCGGGACGCTCGGCGCGAAGGCCGCCATCCGCGACGTCGGGCGCGCCATGGGCCTCACCTACGCGGAGGCCGATCGGGTCGCCAAGTCGGTCCCGAACGAGCTCAACATCTCGCTGGACCGGGCGGTGGAGACCTCGCCGCCGCTGCGCGAGCTGATGGCCGGGGACGATCGGGTCGAGAAGCTCATCGGCATCGCGAAGCAGCTCGAGGGGGTGTCGCGCCACGCCTCGACGCATGCCGCGGGGATCGTCATCTCGCGCGAGCCGCTGACCGAGATCATGCCGCTCCAGCGCGCGACCGACGGCAAGACCACCATGACCCAGTTCGAGATGCACGCCTGCGAGGCGCTCGGCCTCCTCAAGTTCGACTTCCTGGGCCTCATCAACCTCACGATCCTGGCCGATGCGGTCGACCTGGTGAAGAAGCATCGGGCGTTCGACCTCGACGTCGACACGCTGCCGCTCGACGACGCGCAAGACGTTCGAGCTGCTCGGCCGCGGCGAGACGACGGGCGTCTTCCAGCTGGAAGGCTCGGGCATGCGCCGATACGTCAAGGAGCTGAAGCCCACCGAGGTGCGCGACCTGGCGGCCATGGTCGCCCTCTTCCGCCCCGGACCGATGGCGAACATCCCCGCCTACATCCGCCGCAAGCACGGCGAGGAGCCGGTCACCTACCTGCACGACTCCCTGGAGCCCGCCCTGCGCGACACGTACGGGATCTTCGTGTACCAGGAGGACATCATGACCGCCGCCATCGCGATGGCCGACTACACCGGTCCCGAGGCCGACAACCTCTGCTACGCCATCCGCAAGAAGAAGGAGAAGGTCCTCCGCGAGCACGAGGCCAAGTTCAAGGCCGGCGCGAAGCGCAAGGGCATCCCGCCGGGGATCGTGGACCAGGTCTTCGCCGCCTTCGAGCCGTTCGCGCGCTACGGGTTCAACAAGGCCCACGCCACCTGCTACGGGCTGATCGCCTACCAGACCGCGTACCTCAAGGCGAACTACCCGATCGAGTTCATGACCGCCGTCCTCAACGGCTTCTCGGGTCGCGCGGAGAAGGTGGCCGCGGTGATCGCCGAGTGCCGGCGGCTGGGGATCGAGGTCCGTCCGCCGGACGTGCAGAAGTCGCATCGCGCCCGTTCACCGTCGAGACCGATGGCGCCGGCGCGCCGGAGGCCATCCGCTTCGGGATGGCCGCGATCAAGAACGTCGGCGAGGGCGCCATCGAGGCGATCACCTCGGTCCGCGATGGGGGAGAGGAGCCCGGCCCGTTCCGCTCCCTCGACGACCTGTCCCGGCGCGTCGACCTGCGGACCGTCAACAAGCGCGTCCTCGAGTCGCTCATCAAGGCCAACGCGGTGGCTTCGCTGGGAACCGCAGGCGCGCTGCTCGGCGCGCTCGACGTTGCCCTCGAGGCCGGCCAGCGCCACCAGCGCGACGTGGCCGCCGGCCAGTCGACGCTCTTCGACCTCTTCGCGCCGGCCGCCGGCGACGAAGCGGTCCAGTTCCTGGACGGCGGGGAGGAGATCCCGCGCCGCGAGCGGCTGCGCTGGGAGAAGGAGCTCATCGGCCTCTACCTGTCCGAGCACCCGCTGGGCGACATCGCCGACGTGCTGCCCGAGTACGTGACCGCCTACACCGGCGAGCTGGCCGAGGAGGCGGACCAGGCGCAAGGTCACGCATCGGCGGGATCATCCATTCCTCGCGCCGCGTGGTGACCCGCGCCGGCTCGACCATGCTGGTCGCGACCATCGAGGACCTCCAGGGATCGGTCGAGGTGGTCGTCTTCCCGAAGGTCTTCGAGCAGACCGCGCCCGCCTGGGCCGATGACGGCGTGGTGCTCGTCTCCGGCCGCGTCGACCGCCGCGACGAGTCGCCCCAGATCCTGTGCGAGGCGGTGTAGCCTGGGACGACGCGGTGCGCATGGGACCGGTGGCTTTGCCGCGGAGCGGGATCGGATGCTGGCGGCCCGCGGCGGCAACGGCCGTCGATGGGAGCGCCAGCCGGAGCGCGTCCCCGGCGTCTGGAACGGCGCCTGGACCCCGTGAGCCGATCCCGGTCGAGCCCGATGCCTCCGTGGCGGTCGCGGTGGCCGTCGCGGCAGCGATTGGAGCACCTGAGCCGGTCGAGGCAACCCCCGCGCCGGCCGACGCCGTGCCGATCCAATCGGCGCCGGAGTCGTCGTCGGCCACCGTCAGCGTCTCGATCGGCGACGAGGTGCCGACGGATCGGCTCCTCGTCGGTCATCGAGTCGGTCAAGGGCGCGCTCGCCGGCCGGCCTGGTCCCGTGCCGGTGCTGTTGACCATCTCGGTCGCCGGCGCCACGCGCCAGGTGCGGCTGCCGGACCGGGTTGCGTGGGACGACAACCTCGCCGAGCTCGTGCGCCGGGCTGCGGGCGTGCCCGTCGCCGTCGAGCTGCGGTCCGATCCCGAGGAGCGCCTGGCCTGACCCGCCTCACGAGTCAACGGAGGGCTGAGCTCGAGCTCCGCGGCGTTTCAGCCGCTCCACGGGTCATTTCGCGCCTGAGGTCGGCGTTTTCCGCCGTTCCGACCTCCGTTGACCCGCCCCACGGCTCGACTAGTCGGCGAACTCCACCGTCGCCAGCATCTCCTCGATGTCGCGCATCACGCTGTTCTGCTCGAGCATCTTGCCGCCGATATCGGCCTCGACCTCGATCCATCGGTCCGGGAAGCCCGGCGGACTGAGCTGCCACCATGCGGTGGCGCTGTCGGCGAGGCGCTGAAGACGGAAGGCAGCCGGCTCGTCGCCGATGATGCGTTGTGCGTCGAGGCCGTACGCGCGGCGCTGGATCGGGTCGGGCACCGGCGGGGTGCCGCCCTCCCACGCGGTGATGACGATCGATGCCTCTCCGGGCGGGACGGTCTCACCGGTCAATGCGCACGGATCCTCGAAGCTGGTGCAGAGCGAGTCGGGCTCGATCGCGAAGGTCACGACGTGGGCCAGCACTCGTGTGCGTCCTCCGGCTGGCCGGCATCGCCGCTGGCGATGTCCCAGCCATGCGGGTTGGCGAAGCTCATCTCCCCGGCGGTCATCCGAGGCAGCTCCTCGCCTGATGGCGCCGTGTTGATGACCACCATGACTCCCGCGGTGAGCATGGCCACGGCGGCGACGACCGCGACGGCCAGCCAGGCCGAGTCACGGCTCTCCGGTGGTGACGTGGGCGCTGGCCGATGGGCGCCGCTGCGCATCGACCGGACCCGGTGCGGCCCATGGCATCGGCTGGACGACGCTGTGGGCACGATCCCATCGCGCCCGACGGGCCGCATCCGACAGGACGCGCCACGCCTCGTTGATGCGGGCCATGGATGAGTGGGGGGCGCCGGTATCGGCATCCGGATGGAAGCGCTTCGCCATGCGCCGATACGCCCGCGCGATCTCGTCGCGCGACGCGCTGCGCGAGACGCCGAGGATGGCATACGGGTCGAGCTCGGTCACGAGGGCCGAAGTCTACGCCGATCCGCTTGCTATCCTGACCGGCGTGATCACGAAGCGAGCGAAGAAGCCCGTCGAACCCGGCCGACCCCGGCTCGACCGTCAAGCCGAAGGGCAAGGATGCCGCAGCGGTCGCCACCGTGCCGTCCGCCGCCGATGCGCCGATCGACGGTGCGCAGCTCGACGCCGCCATCCTCCGCTTCCTCCGCCGATTCCCCAACCAGACGGTCGACCTCGAGCCCCTCGCCGAGGAGCTCGGCGTGGATCCGTCCCGGATGCAGCTGGCGGTGGAATCGCTCGGACGCCGCGGATGGTCGTCCTCCCGTTCATCGAGCCGAGCGCCGCCGGGGGAGCCACGCTGAGCGAGGTCGGCCTGCGGTGGCTGATCGAGCGCGAGGGCGGCAAGCCCGCCGACGTGCCAGTGGCGCTCAAACCGGCCACCGAACGAGTCCGGCCCCAGGACGAGGCCGCTCGGCTGCCTCGAGCTGCGGGCTACGGCATCCGCCGCGACTAGGGTGATCGACAGGATCCTCCGCGCCCTCGCCGGGATTCCGGGCGCCCTGTGGCGGGGGACCGTCGGCCGGCTGATGAGCGCGCCGCCACCTTCCACGACGGCCGTGGCGGTCGTCGACCCGGTCGAGCCACGCAGCGTCGCGGGCATCACGTTTCGCGCCAGCCTGGTGGTCGCTGGCGTCGTCCTTGCCGCGTATCTGCTCTACCAGCTGCGGCTCCTGCTGATCCTCGATCTTCCTCGCCATCCTGCTCGCGGCCGGGCTGTATGGCGCGGTGAGGTTCTTCGAGCGCTTCCTGCCGCGCGTCGTGGCGGTGCTGATCACCTACCTGCTGCTCATCGGCGCCATCTCCCTCGTGCTCTTCCTCATCTTTCCGCCGCTCGTCCGCCAGGTCGTGGAGCTCGTCGACGACGCCCCGAACATCGCCGACGACCTGCGCACCGGCGCCGTGTCGCTGATCGACGGGTCGCCGGTGCGGGACGCGGCGACGAGATCGTCGACAGCCTCACCGCCGGCGCGCAGGGCTCGCTTCCCGAGCTCGGCTCGCTCCTCAGCGTCCCTCTCACGCTGGCCGGCATCCTGACGAACGCGCTGGTCGTGATCTTCCTGTCGGCGCTCATGCTCATCGAGCGAGATCGCAGCCGCATCGTGGGCCCTCGAGTTCGTGGACGAGCGAGACCGCGAGGCGCTGATCGGCGTCTCGCGCAACGCGCTCCTGCGGCTCGGCGCGTACGTGAGGGGGCAGCTCCTGGTCATGGCGATCATCGGCTTCGGGTCGGCGGCCGGAATGCTGTCCTCGGAGTCCCGTTCGCCGTCCCGCTCGGGGCGCTGAGCTTCATCACCGCCTCCATCCCGCTGGCCGGCGCGTTCATCGCCGGCGGCCCGATCGTCCTCGTGGCGCTCACCGTCTCGCCCGGCACCGGCCGCGCTGATGCTGCTGTGGCTGGTCGTGCTGCAGCAGCTCGAGGGATCGGTCATCACGCCGTACATCCAGGGCCGGATCGTCAACCTCTCCGCCATCGCGGTGCTCCTGGGCGTGGTCGCCGGAACGTCGATCGCCGGAATCGTCGGCGGCATCATCGCCATCCCGCTCGTCGCCGTCGCGGATGTCGTCCTGCGCGACATCGTCTTCCCGCTGCGCCGTCGGGCAGAAGCCAAGCGACGAGGGCTGCCCGAGGTGGGCGGGATCTAGCTCAGCGGCCGGTCGAGGAAGCGGCGCAGGAAGTGCATCGTCTCCTCGTGCCGCGGGTCGCGCAGGACCTGCTCCGGCGGACCCTGCTCGATGATCCGGCCCTCCTCCATGAAGACGACCCGGTCGGCGGCCTCCTGCGCGAAGTGCATCTCGTGGGTCACCACGATCATCGTGGTGCCGCCGTGCGCCAGATCCTCCATCACCCGCAGCACCTCGCCGATGAGCTCCGGGTCCAGCGCGGACGTGGGCTCGTCGAAGAGGAGCACCTTGGGCTCCATGCACAGCGCCCGGGCGATGGCGACGCGCTGCTTCTGTCCGCCGGACAGACGTGACGGATACTCGTCCGCTTGTCCGACAGGCCGACGACCTCGAGGTAGGAGCTCGGCCTGCTCGACTCGGCCTTGTCCGCTCGACAGCCCTAGCACCCGCATCGGTGCCTCGATGCAGTTCTCGAGCACCGACATGTGCGGGAACAGGTTGAACTCCTGGAACAGCATGCCCGCGCGCAGCCGGATCTGGCGGATCTGCTCCAGGTGCTGCCGGTCTGCGCGCCTTCAGCGGATCGGCCTCCACCTCCACGCCGTCGATCCAGACCGATCCCGACGGTCGGCTCCTCGAGGAAGTTGAGGCAGCGCAGCAGGGTCGTCTTGCCGCTCCCGGATCGACCGATGACCATCACCGCCTCGCGCTGCCGGACCTCCAGGTCGACGCCGCGCAGGACGTGGTTCTCGCCGAAGAACTTGTGGATTCCGGTCGCGCGCACGATCACCTCGCCGATGTGCGCGGGCAGCGTCGACCCTCGTCGTAGCCGACGCGGTGGTCGCCGGCCGCTCGCCGAGGTCGGGGAGCTCATCGGGTCGATCATCGGTCGCCTCGCGCCATGCGCTTCTCGAGCTCGATCCTGGAAGAAGCGAGAAGATGATCGTCAGGCCCCAGTACACCGCAGCGCCGCGACCAGCGAGCGCCTCGAGCGAGCGCGATGTTGCGGCGGCCGAGTGCGCTGCGCGCGCCAGAGCAGCTCCTGCACGCCGATGACGTAGACAGAGCGCCGAGTCCTTGATCATGGCGATGAACTCGTTGCCGATCGGCGGGGTGACGATCCGCACTGCCTGCGGCAGCACGATGCGCCGGAACACGAGCCGCTCCGGCATGCCGAGCGCCTCGGCGGCCTCGCGCTGGCCGCGCGGCACGGCCTGGATGCCGGCGCGGAAGATCTCGGTCATGTAGGCGCCGTAGTTGAAGCCGAGCGCGAGGATGCCGGCCGGGATCGCGGGCAGCATGATGCCCAGCTGCGGCAGTGCGAAGTAGATGAAGAAGATCTGGACGAGCAGCGGCGTCCCGCGAACGAGCGAGACGTAGAAGCGACGCGATCCCGTTGATGATCGGGTTCGGGAGAGGCGCCCCAGCGCGCCGAGGACCGCCAGGATCGTGGCCAGCACGATCGACGACGAGGCAGACGAGGATCGTGAGCCCGGCGCCCTGGACGATGTACGGGCCGGAGCCGACGATGAAGTCCGAGGTCGACGTTGCCGGCAAGGAAGAGGCCGCCGATGAAGGCGGTCGCCAGCACGAGCCACGACGGCCGAACTGGAGCAGCCGATTTCGGCGACGGGTCGCCGTCGGGCAGCCCCGATCCGCTCGAGCGAGGATCGGTATCCAGCTTCGCGGCGTTCCGCCATAAGGCCTCCGGCGGGTCAGAGATGGAGAGGACGGGGGCGCCCGAGCCGCGTCCCGCCTCTCACATTGCACGTGTCGAGGACTACTCGGCTGGACTTGTCAGGTCCAGTCCGTCGTACCACTTCTCGGAGAGCTCGGTCAGCGTCCCGTCCTCGTGCATGTCGGCCATGATCTGGTCGACCGCCGCGATGAGCGAGTCGCTGTCCTCGACCGCGCTTGTCGAACGCGACGGCGAGCGGCTCGAAGAAGACCGGGTCGTCCGACCGCGACGACGGGATAGTCCTCGTCGATGGATCCCTCGACGGTGGTGAGCGAGCTCAACCAGCCCTGAATCTCGTCCGACCGGAGCGCCACGACTTCGGCGCAGTCGCTATCGGTCTCGAGGGTGGTCGCCTCGACGCCCTCCGGCGACCGGCGCGGCCTCGCCCGCCTCCGGCGGCAGGGTCAGCTGCCGTCCAGCCAGTCGAGGTACGTCGTTGCCCGCCACGCAGATCGTCTGCGCCCGCGAAGCCCTCGAGGTCGGTGATGCCCGACTCCGTCAGAGCCACGGCGATCTGCGCCGGGCGTGAAGTAGTACGGCTGCGGTGAAGTCGAGGACTTCCTTGCGCGCCTCGGTGATCGTGACCGACCCGACGCTCATGTCCCACGGCCGTCCAGCCGCCGGCAACGACCGCGTCGAACGACGGGGTCTCGAACTCGACCTCGACGCCCAGCCGCTCGGCGATCTCGTTGGCGACGTCGATGTCGAAGCCCTCGAACTCGCCGTCGCCTCCTTCGAGGAACGACTGCGGCGGGTATTCCGGGTCGGTCGAGACCTGGATCACGCCGGCTTCGCAGATCCGGGCGAGCATGTCGTCACCGGTCGCGCCGTCGCAGGCGGCCGTTGCCGCTGCTCGCTGGCCGCGCGCTCGGCGCGCCTCCCGTCCGGCTGGCACGCGGCCAGGACGAGCAGCGCGATCGGCAGGATCGCGAAGCGTCGCATCTTGGTCCATGAGTCTCCTCCATGCGGGCACGCCGAACGGCGCCGGCGTCCGTGGTGTCCTTGTGGATCGGGCCGTTGTAGCACTTCGCGCGCGTCACGACGGCAAGGAATTCGGCGCGCATCGGTACACTCACTGCCATGACGACGACCGAGCGACCGACCGAGACGTCCGCACGCCCGCCGCTCAGCCGCGCCGCGACCCTGCCGACGCGCTACTACCTCGACGCCGACATCCTGGAGCGCGAGAAGGAGCTCGTCTTCGGGCGCACCTGGCAGCTGGTGGCGCGCGACCGACGAGCTGCAGCGCGTCGGCGACTTCGTGCCGGTCACCGTGCTCGACGAGCCGATCGTCATCACCCACGGCCTGGACGGCGAGCTGCAGCGCCTTCTACAACGTCTGCCGCCATCGGGCCGGCCAGGTGGCGCTCTCGCGGGGCAACCGCAAGTCGCTCCAGTGCCGCTACCACGGCTGGACCTACGGCCTGGACGGCACGCTGCGCGCCTGCCCCGAGATGGAGGAGACCGAGGACTTCCGCAAGGAGGACTTCGGCCTCGTCCCGGTGCGCGTGGACCGATGGGGACCGTTCGTCTTCGTCAACCTCTCGGACGATCGGCGCCGCCGCTGGCCGAGATGATGGGCGCCATCCCGGCGGAGGTTGCCGCGGCCGGCTACGACGTGGCGTCCATGCGCCTGGTGGAGCGGCGCGACTACGTGATCGAGTGCAACTGGAAGGTCTACGTCGACAACTACCTGGAGGGCTACCACCTGCCGATCGCGCACCCGCAGCTGTTCAAGGAGCTCGACTACGACGCCTACCGGGTCGAGGAGTTCCGCTACTACTCGAAGCAGCACGCGCCGATCCGGGAGCTGAAGCCGGGGGAGGAGATCGGGGTCGACCGGCGCTACCTGCGCCAGCCCGGGGCCGAGGACTCGGCGCTCTACTACTGGCTCTTCCCGAACACGATGTTCAACATCTACCAGGACAACATGTCCTCGAACGTCATCCTGCCGCTGGGCCCGGACCGGACGCTTGACCATCTTCGAGTGGTTCTTCGCCGATCCCGGGCACCGGCCCCGGCTGGGAGTCGATGCAGCAGACGATCGCCTTCTCCGACGAGATCCAGCAGGAGGACATCGTCATCTGCGAGCAGGTCCAGCGCGGCCTGCGCTCTCGTGCCTACGACACCGGGCCGCTTCACCGCCAAGCGCGAGAACGGCGTCTACCACTTCCAGAACCTCGTCCGCGAGTTCCTCGGGCGAGTAGGCCCATGGGTTCCGTCGGTCCGAGGATTGCGTCCAACGGGACTAACGGCCAACCTGACCGGCAACCGGGCACCTACTTGGCCGATGTTTGCCTGGAGCGCAAACCACCGCCACGAGTCGCCGGCTACCCGGCGTGAATCGGTGGCAACGTGGCCGTTAGTCCCGCTCCACCGCAAGTCACCGGATGAACGAGGCTCCCGAGTGACCTACGAACAGCTGCTCGAGCTCTCGCGTCGCAACGAAGGGAAGACTCTCGAGACGGTGAGTGGCAAGGAGTTCACCGTCGGGATCGCGCGGACCGGCGACATCTTCTTCACGCCTGCCTCCAGCGGCTACGGCCAGAGTGACGGCCGCAAGGCAGCAGAGAAGTTCCTCGCGCGCTACAACGAGACCGGCAGCCTGCGGCCGGGCGATTACGCCGATGTCACGCGGAACGCCTCGTATTTCATCGGCCTTCTGATCGCGGACACGAACCGTTGACGTGCCGGATGCCGACCCGCAGGGTTGTGCTCGAATCGGAGCCACCTGCTCGGGGAATGCTGGAGACTGGACCGGCACGCTCACCCCGTAGGTGCAGGAGGCTCAGACGATGACCGACGCGACGCCCACTCGTGCCGACGGCAAGCTCACCGTCGCGCTCATCTCGGAGGTCTTCTGGGAGCCGGACGGCGCCAGCGCCTGCAAGGCAGCGGCTGGCAGAGGCGGCCGACCGCGGCGCCGACCTCGCCGTCCTGCCCGAGCTCCCGCTCAATCCGTGGCGGCCCGCCACGAAGGAGCCGCGCGACGACGACGCGGAGGGCGATGGACGGGCAGCGAGCGCGCGCCCAGGCGGAGGCGGCGGCGGAGGCCGGCATCGGTCTGGTGGGCGGCATCATCCACCGGGACGAGGCCACGGGCGCCGGACGAGCCGGGCCCTGGTCTTCGACGCGCGGCGGCAAGCTGCAGGCGACCTACGAGAAGCTGCACCTGCCCGAGGAGCCGGGCTTCTGGGAGACGAGCCACTACGAGCCGGGGACCGAGCCGCCGCGCGGATCGACGGGTTCGGGCGTGCCGTTCGGCATCCAGCTCTGCTCGGACAACAACCGCCCGGAGGGGACGCCACCTGCTCGGGGCGCAGGGCGCCATGGCGGTGATCGTCGCCGCGCGCCACCGAGGAGCGGACGCTACCAGCGCTGGAAGCCCGTCTTCCGCGCCAACGCGCATACGGCTGCGCTACGTGCTGAGCGTCAACCGGCCGCATCCCGAGGACGGCGTGCTCCTCGGTGGCCCGAGCGTCGCGTATGACCCGAACGGGAGCTGCTCGTCGAGACGACCGACCCCTGGCGCTGGTCACCATCGACGCGAAGGGCGTGACGGATGCGCGTCGCGCCTACCCGGGCTACCTGCCGATCCGCGCGCGCCTCTACGCCGATGCGTGGGACGAGATCGCCGGACGCGACGGCTAGGCCGGGCTGCAGCCCTCGGCCAGGCGGAACCTGCCGGAGCGATCTGCGTTTCGCCGATGAAGATGCGCATCTCGTAGACGCCGGGACCCCAGTCCGCGCACGAAGTTCGCGGCATCGCCGGCGACGAAGCCGGCCATCGTGCCGGCCGGATCCACGCCGAGCTGGTTCTGGGCCGCGCCGACGATCGTTTCGCCGTCGGTCCGTCCTCGTTGATGCGGAGGACCTGCTCACCGATGGTCGCCGCCCCGAACGGCGCGTTGTTGCGTGATCGAGTGAGCGAACGTCATGCCGGGGGTGAAGGTCTCGGTCGGATCGGTCACCTGCCCGTTGCCGTCGAGCGTGGTGCCGAAGACGACGGTGCCCGGCAGCGGCGGCGGGGTGGGTGCCAGGGACTCGGATGCCGCAACCGATGGCGCCGTGGAAGGCTCCTCGGTGGCCGTCGGCTCAACGGTCGGGGTGGGCGTGGCATCTCCGCCCTGGCCGACCGTCGGATCGGTGGGATTGAGGCTCGAGACGAAGAGGCCGAGCGCGACTGCGACGAGGATGGTCCCGATGACGGCGCCGATCGAGACGATCGAATCGCGATCGGTCGGGAGCCGGCCGGACGGCGCGATGCGCTCCTGACCGTGACGTAGTGGCACGCCACACGATCGGCAGACCTGCGCCCATTCCGGGTTCGCGCGGCCGCAGTTGAAGCACTCGACGGTCTCGTCGGTCATCGGGATGGGCGGAGCTCCTCCTGAGGCTCGGCGATGGGCGCGAAAGCCTAGCACGCTGGTATGGCCGCCGGCGGTGAGAACGCCGACGGCCTGGTGGCCGTCCCCGCAACGGGCCGACCGTCGAGGAGTCTAGCCCAATCGCGGTACGTCATCCCGCCGCTGAAATTCGGTCGCACTGCGCAGGACCCATATGGACGCGCGCCCGATGGATGGGATCACCCGAGGGCCCATCGTTCGATGCAGAACTTCAGGAAAGGAGCTTGTCGAAATGAACAAGACGATGCAGCGAGCGAGCTCCGTGCAGCTCGCGGTGATAACCACTCCCTCGGTGAGCCTCGCCGATGCGGTGGCCGAGGCACGACGGCTCCAGCGAACCGCAACGGCCTCGATCGCCCGTGCGACCGGCCGCCTCCGCGCCCTTCGCCTCGAGAACGCGGCGGCCTGAGGCTGCCCTAGTCCAGCTCGACTCGCCGCTCGGTGGGCGAACCGTCGGGATCGGTCTCGACCAGGGCCCAGCCGGGAAGATCGCGACCGAGGCGCCCACCCTCGGTCAGCACCCTGATCGCATCGGAGACGAGCTGGCGAGCGCTCTTGTCCGCCTTGGCATCGTCGAGCAGGCGGTCGAGCCGCCCCTGGAGAAGCCGGCGCGCGAGCCCCTTGTCCGGCTTGCCCCCGATCACTCCCTGGGCAACGTCGTCCGCGTCGGCGAGCCCCTCCTTCTGGAGTGCCCGAACGAGCCGCTCGGCGCGGCGTCGTTCGTCGGCCGCGAGCAGGTCGAGCCACGTCTCGGGCTTCGAGGGAGGTGTCGGCTTCTCGGTTCGCTTCGCCTGCTTGATCGGCTTCCGCATCGGCGTTGGCCCGGATCGCGCGCG
Organism: uncultured Chloroflexia bacterium; assembly: GCA_963839635.1. Taxonomy (GTDB): domain Bacteria; phylum Chloroflexota; class Limnocylindria; order QHBO01; family QHBO01; genus JACDBZ01. The sequence continues at coordinate 237,325 of CAWIVT010000005.1, read as the reverse complement.
GGGAATCGCGTCCCTGACAACCTTGAGCGTGGCAAACGGGCCGGCGACGCGAGGCTGGCCGAAGTCATCGGCGGTTTCGTTGTCGGCAAGGAACCAGCTTCCGTTGGCCTGCTCGACGGTGAAGCGCTCATCGGCGCTCCGGTATCCGCCATCGGGCTGGCGGATGAGCCGGTCCGGATCGGTACCGGCGTCCACCTTGGGCGACTTTTTCTTCGGCATGAGACAGGGGCCTAGGGCGTTTCGTCTTCCTGCTGACCCGGTGCGTTGCCTCGCCCATGGCCGCCACCGTTGCCCATGATCGAGCCAATCCCCGGGTGGAAGCCGAGGTCTTTCGCGATTTGGCCCCAGCCCATCGCGCTGCCCTCCGTCCCGTCGCCGTCGCGCTTTGCCGTGATCGATTCGATCGTTGCCTCGTCGTCGGGATCGGCAGCCCACGCCATGACGCGGACGGCGCCGCCGACGCCGTAGCGCGCGGCCAGGTCGTTGAAGACCGCGTCGTCGACCTCGATCTCGTTGGCGCGAAGCCGATCGGCGGCGTGCGCAACCTCCTCCGCGGTCGGTGGTGCGTCTTCCTCGTCCTGGGAGATGCCGGCGGGCTCATTGGCCGCCGGCGGCTGGCGCGTGGCCAGCACGGTGCCCGACAGCACAAGGATCAAAGCAATGCCCCCCAGGAGCGCGATTCGATTGCCTCGTTTCATCGAAGCCTCCTACGAGGGGAGAGTCATGAGGGATTGAAGCATACCCATTGAACCTTGCCGGGAGGCTTACATCCAGTCCGCCGCAAGTTCTGCGGTGCCGGCGCGCACCGAGCGGCACGATGCCGGGACAGCGAGCCTTCAGCGCGGGCTCGTTGCGACTGGCGTGCCACATCAGCCATCCGGTGTGGCCGGGACCTACCTCCCCTGCGGCTGCCATCCACCTTGGCTGCGGTCGGGCTCGACCGTACCAGCGAGGTACCTTGGGTTTGAGCGTTTGCCGGCTGGCCGCCAGGACCCAGCCGCTTGGAGCGTCGACCCAAGACGGTGCCAATCCGGTGCCTCAGGCCTCGTTGCGTTAGGACCTACGGAGAGTTTGCTACGTACCGCGTTCCGTAGTTACCCGGATGCCATTCCACCGGCCCGTCGGCTAGCGTGGTACTCGGGCGGCGATGCGGAGCGATGCCCTCGAAGCAGAGGCCACCCTTCGACGCATGCCCCGACCCTTTCGGAAAGGAGGTAACACATCCAATGATCAAGAACTTCATCAGCACTCTTCTGGCGCGTTTCCAGAGCGAGGACGAGGAAGGTCAGACTCTCGTTGAGTACGGCCTGCTTCTCGCCCTCATCGCGATCATCGTGATCGTCGCCCTGCTGTTCCTGGGCCCGATCGTCAGCGAGATCTTCCAGAACGTGGGCGAGAACCTCAGCGGCGTCTAAGCCGACTTCGGACTGCCCTTGCGAAGCCCCACCGCGCCGTGCGGTTGGGGCTTCGCTCTGTCTCCGTGAGACTTGTGTGAACGTGGCCGCATCACTCCCAGGCTCACTCATGCGATCCGGTCGTCAGTATCGCCGGTGTCGCCCGTAGTCGTGGCGGGGGCGTTTGGCGGGAGCAGCTGCTCGTCGTGTCGGCTGTACGACCAGCCTTCGCCGGTGACGCGCCGGAGCGCTTCGCGTTCGCTGACCCTCGCCGCCTGGCCGTGGGGCCCGTGGATCGTCACCTGCGCTCCGTTGTTGGCGGAGAGCGCGCTGACGACGATCATGATCATGCCGAGGAGCCACACGATGGCTGCCGTTGACGCCGACGAGGTCGCGAACAGCAGAACGCATGCGATTCCCGACCAGGCGACGGCAATCCCGAGCCAACGAGACGGAGTCATCCCGCTGAATCTATCCTGCGGTGGCGTACTTGTGGCGTTGTCACTGCAGCTGATGCAACCAGGAAACGGCTCGACGATCAGTCCGACACCTAACTAATCCTTTGGCACGGCTGCTGCGAGATGCCGGAGTGTGGAGGCCATGCGCAAGGTATGGGCGTGGGTCCCCAGGACACGGTTGCGGTATGGGCCGGAAGCGCTGGAGACGGAGGAGCGCATGTTCTGGAAGCGAAGGGGTGACGGTCCCCCCGAACCGGTGGTGGCCGGTGACATCGGTGACGCCTTGGCACCCGTTCGCATCTATACCGCGGCCGACATCATGGACGGATGGGTGGACCTGGCGGGTCAGCGCCTGAGCGACGTGCTGAATGTGGAAGAGCTGCTCAGCGTGTCCACCGTTCCCAGCGCGCCAGCCGACGACCAGTGGACGGCGATGGAGCGCGCGGACATGCTGCTCGTCGTGCCCCCGCCGCAGATCACCGACCGACGCCTGCGATCGCACCGAGTGAAGCGAAACGTGCTGGTGCATAGCGGCACGTACGTCGTCCGTGGCCTGGTGCACATGGTTCCGGGCATCTCCCTGGACTCATTCCTTGCACGCAGCGGGCAGCATTTCCTGGCGTTGACCGACTCGCTCGTGACCAGTTCCGAGCGGCCTGAGATGGGAGACCACTATCCCGCTCTGTTGGTGAACGTCAGAAGCACCGCCCAGCAGCTGAAGCTCGAGGTCCTCGAGTAAGGGACGGATCGGCGCGCGGCATGTCGTAATCGGCTGAGATCGAGTGGTGCCGGAGGTGGGAGTCGAACCCACACGAGCTTGCACTCATCGGTGTTTGAGACCGACGCGTCTGCCATTCCGCCACTCCGGCGCGGGGAGCGGTCATTATAGGAAGCCGATGGCCGATGCCCCCGAGACGACACCGACGCATCGCACGTTGCCCCTTCCGGACGAGGCGGCGGTGATTGCCCGAGCCGCGGCCGGCGATCGGACAGCGTTCGCGCAGCTCATGGAGCATTACCAGCGGGCCTGCTACGGACTCGCCTGGCGGCTGCTCGGCGATCCCGATCAGGCGGCCGATGCGACCCAGGATGCCTTCATCCACGCGTACAAGGCGATCGGCTCGTACCGGGGCGGAATCTTCCGCTCCTGGCTGCTGCGCATCACGGCGAACGCGAGCTACGACATCCTGCGCCGGGCACAGCGCAAGCCATCCAGCCCGCTGCCGGACCCGGAGGAGGGCGCACCGGAGCTCCCGGACCTGGGCGCCGTCAACCCGGAGACGGAGGCCACCAAGAGCGAGCTGTACCGGCATCTCGAGGTCGCCCTCAGGCTGCTGCCGGTCGACCAGCGAACCGCCGTCGTGCTCTGCGACGTCTACGGGATGGACTACAACGAGGTGGCGGCCATGACGGAGTCCGCGCTCGGCACAGTCAAGTCCCGTATCCACCGGGGCCGTCTCCGCCTCCGGGAGCTCCTGGCCGAGCATCGGGAACTGTTCACGAGATAGGGGCGTCTGGACCGAAGCATGCTGATTCCAAACCATCCCGACGACGAGCGCCTCTCTGCGCTGGCTTCGCGCGAGCCCGATGCAATCGCGGATGCCACGCTGACCGCGCACGTCGATTCCTGCGACCGGTGCACCGAGCTCATTGCCGAGCTCGGCGTGCTTCGTGCCGCGCTGGCCGATCTTCCCGAGGTCACGCCGTCCCGCCCGTTGCGACTCCTGCCGCCGGTCGAGGAGCCGCCGGTCCCTGCCGCGGACCGGCTCGGCGGTTGGGCACGCCGATTCTTCGCTCCGGTTCTGGCCTCGGGCGCCGCGCTTGCTCTCGTCGGCACGATCGGCACGGCCGCCCCCTCGTTCAGCGGCATGGCCACAGGCGGTGCGGCCAGCGGACCAAGCCTGTATCAGGAACCTGCGGCCACGTCGGTCGCTTCGGACGCCGTGGTGGGCGCCGCTGCGCCGGAGGCGGCTGCGTCGGAGGCCGCTGCGTCGGCAGCGCAGTTCCTCGACGCGAGCGAGCGAGCAGCCAGCCCGGCGAGCGAAGGCGGCGGTGACACAGCCGCAGTGGATGAGTCCGCCGCAGCGGAGGAGCCAGAAGAAGTCAAGACCTTCGGGCTCGAGAATGCCGGCGACCTCGATGATGGCGACTCGGCCCCGGCGGCGCGTCTGGCAGCGGAGCAATCGCCGTGGCCGCTCGTCCTCGTCAGCGGGGTCGCGTTGATGATCGCCGCCCTGCTCCTTCGCTGGATGGTCTCGCCCCGAGCAGGCTGACCGCCAGGCTCAGAGCGTGAGGCGGCCGATCGCGATCGCGCCCGCCAGGAGCAGCACGATGAGCGCCGCTGCCAGGAGGGCCGCCCAGCCGGAGTCGCGGAACGTCGTGGGCAGGGGCTCGGGCCGCGGAGGACGTCGAGTGCGAGGGATCGGGACCTCCCCCGGCTGACGCACGGTGCGGGGCGCCGCACGCGTCTCTGCGGCAGTCGCGCGCCAGTCGGCCCATGTGCGCGTGGAGGACGGCGCCGCCGGCCTGATCGGCGCTCGCGACGCGCTCCAGTGGCCGCCCACGGCCCTGGTTCCGCCGGCGGGGTGCGACCGGTCGTAGTCGGCGCGCCGTGCCGCGTTCGAGAGGATCCACCATGCTTCGTTGATGAGGCGCATGCGGTCCGCGGCCTCGATGGCGCCCTCGTGCAGGTCGGGATGGTGGCGCTTCGCCAGGCGCCGGTGAGCACGAGCCACCTGCAGCGGCGTCGCATCCCGGCCGACCCCCAGGACCGCGTACGGATCGAGCGCACGAGTGCCTGTCATCGCGCCGATTCTACGGCGGCCACGCGGCCGCCATCGGTCTAGACTGGCAGGTGCCCATGGCCGACCGCCGACCTCTCCTCATGCTCATCGACGGGCCGAGCCTCGTCTACCGCGGCTACTTCGCCCTGCCGCCGCTGACGATGTCCGACGGCACGCTGGTGAATGCCGTGTTCGGCTTCCTGCAGATCGTCCTGCGAGGCATGCAGGACGTGCAGCCGGACTTCGCGATCGTCAGCTTCGACGTCGGCAAGCCCCAGTTCCGGTTCGACGCGTTCCCCGACTACAAGAAGGGCCGCCCGTCGATGCCCGACGACCTGCGCGCCCAGTTTCCGATCGTGCGCGAGATCACGGCAATGATGGGCATGCCCGTGCGGGAGCTGGAGGGCTACGAGGCCGATGACGTCATCGGAACGCTCACCAAGAAGGCGACCGCGCAGAACGTCGACACGATGATCGTTTCGGGCGACCTCGACGGGCTCCAGCTGGTCGACGATCACGTGCGGCTGCTCACCACGCGCATGGGCGTGGCAGCGACCGTCATCTACGACGAGGCGCGGGTCATGGAGCGATACGGCCTGCGGCCGGACCAGATGCTCGACTACAAGGCGCTCAAGGGCGACACGTCCGACAACATCCCCGGGGTGCCGGGAGTGGGCGAGAAGACCGCGATCAGCCTGCTCCAGGAGTTCGGGACGCTGGACGGCACATACGATCACCTCGACGCGGTCAAGGGCAAGCTGCGCGATCGGCTCGCGGAGCACCGGGAGTCGGCATTCATGTCGCGCGAGATCGGCCGCATCATCACCGACCTGCCGGTCGAGCTCGGGCTGGAGGAGGCCCGCACGGGCCGATACGACCGGCGCGCGGTGGCGCAGCGCTTCCGCGAGCTCGAGTTCAGGTCACTCATCGATCGCCTCCCGGCCTCGAGCATCGCGCCGACGGGCTTCGACAGCCCCGAAACCGAGACGAAGGGCGGTCTCCAGCTCAGCCTCGATCTGCTCGGCGGCCGCGCCGCCTCGACAACCGCGGCCGGCGTCGCGCGCGAGCGTCCCGACCCGCTGGCCGACCCGGGCGGCGCGATCGAGCACGTCGATCCGCGCATCGCAAGGACCGCGGCCGACTTCGACGAGCTCGGGGCGTGGCTCATCGCGCACGGTGACGGCATCGGTCTCGGCTGGTCGGTCGGCAGCGGCCGAGCGCACGAGCGGCAGCTGCACGGCATCGCGTTCGCCGCGGACGATGGCAGCGCGTGGTACGTCACCTGCGACCCGAGCGGGGACGCCATTAAGCGCCTCCCCGCAGAGTTCCTGCGCGCGGACCGGGTCCATGTCGGTCACGACCTCAAGCAGCTGGTGACGACGCTGTGGGCGGACCGCGACCTCGAGCTGCGCGGCTCGTTCGTCGACACGCTCGTTGCGGGCTACATGGTCAACCCCGCGCTGCGCTCGCAGACCATCGAGGACCTCGCCGCCCAGCACTTCAGCATCGAGCTGCCGCCGCGGCCGGTGAACCCGGAGACGGGGGCCGAGGAGCAGGGAGCCGCGCGGCGGGCATCGGCCGAGGCGCTCACCTCGCTGCTCGCCCAGCCGATCCTTCGGCAGCAGCTCACCGAGGGCGGGCTGGCGCACCTCTTCGACGAGGTCGAGATGCCACTCCTGCCCGTGCTCGCACGGATGGAGAAGGCTGGCGTGATGATCGATCTCGGGGCGCTGGCCGCGATGAGCGAGGAGTTCGCCGCGACGCTCGCCGGCCTGGAGACTCGCATCTACGAGCTCGTCGGGCACGAGTTCAACATCGGCTCACCGCGCCAGCTCGAGGCGATCCTGTTCGACGAGCTCGGGCTTCCGTCGACCAAGCGGACGCGCACGAGCCGTTCGACCGATGCGTCGGTTCTCGAGGAGCTGCGCGACCGGCACGAGGTGGTCGGGCTCATCCTGGAGCACCGCCAGGTGTCGAAGCTCAAGTCCACGTACGTGGACGCGCTGCCGGCCCTGGTGGACGCGGAGGGCCGGCTGCACACGACCTACCAGCAGGCAGTGGCGGCCACCGGCCGCCTGTCGAGCACGGACCCAAACCTCCAGAACATCCCGATCCGTACCACGCTCGGCCGCCGCATCCGGCGCGCGTTCGTCGCGCCGCCCGGGCGCCTGCTGCTCGGCGCCGACTACTCGCAGCAGGAGCTGCGCATCCTCGCGCACGTCTCCGGCGACGCCGGCCTGAAGGCCGACTTCGCCGCGCACTCTGACATCCACCTCGCAGCCGCAGCGCGCGTGCTGGGCCTGGCGCCGGACGAGGTCGGCCCGAAGGAGCGCAGCGTCGCCAAGATGATCAACTACGGCATCGCGTACGGGCTCTCCGATTACGGCCTCGCGGAGCGGCTCAAGATCCCGCGCGAGGAGGCGCAGAAGTTCATCGGCGACTATTTCGCGGCGTACGAGGGGATCCGGCGCTACACGGTCGAAATGAAGATTCTTGCCCGCGACCAGGGCTTCGTGTCGACGCTCCTGGGACGGCGCCGCTACCTGCCGGAGCTGGCGGCGCGCAACGGCGCCCTCCGTGCGGCCGGCGAGCGGATGGCCATCAACATGCCGATCCAGGGCACGGCCGCGGACGGCATGAAGATCGCCATGGTGCGCATGGACGCGGCGCTGCGCGACCGCGGACTCCGTTCGCAGATGCTGCTCCAGGTCCACGACGAGCTCGTGTTCGAGACCGATGAGGAGGAGCTGCCGGCCCTGGCGACGCTGGCAAGGGAGCTCATGGAGTCGGCGCTGCCGCTCGACGTACCGCTCGAGGTTGATCTGAAGGTCGGGCAGAACTGGGAGCAGATGGACCGATACAAGCAGGAGGGGGCGGGAGAATGGCGTCGCCTGCCGAAGACCGCCGGCGAGGTGGCCCGGCAGGAGGCCGAGGAAGAGGTCGCTGCGGAGCTCGTCTCGTAAGGAACGTCAGCTCACGCCGGGTTGGCCGGCTCCAGGTTCGGCGTGCGCTCGGCCGCGTTCGTCGCTGCCGCCCCTCGTTGCTCGAGGCTCTCCAGCTGCTTCAGGAAGGGCTCGGCCTGCAGCTCCATCAGGATCAGCCGAGCCTCGTCGGCCGCCGCACGAGCGCCGCTGGCACCGGACCCGATGGTCGCGAGCAGATCCAGGTGGCAGAGCGCCAGGTCGAATTGGAGCCCGAGGTCGCGCCATTGGCGCGCAGCCTCGCGGAATCCGGCCCCCGCCTCGGAACCGCGACCCTCAAGGCCGGCGATCGTGGCCCGCATCATGCGGCGGGTGGCCTCGATCGCCGGTCCGTGTACGCCGCTGCGCTCGAGCGCGGCCTCCGCGTTGCGAATGCCCTCGAGGTGGCCCGCCCACGCGCCGGCATGTGTGGCGAGTGAGGTGGCGAGTCCCACGACCGTGAGGCTCGCGTCGATGGCCTGCGTCGCATGGGTAAAGGCGGCATCGGTCCGACCGGCCGCGAGCTCCTGCCACGCTCGGAGCAGGAGCATCACTCCGACCTGTGACGGATCCGATAGCGAGCGGGCGAGCTCTTCCAGCTCGGCGACGGCGTCGGACACGTCGATGCCGCGGCAGGCGCGGATGATCGGCGTGTCGGTCAGGCTGAGCAGGTCGGCCGGCTCGAGGTCAAGGGCCCGCAGCTCCGCCTCGCGCTCCAGGGCCCAGTCCCAATCGCCGGTGCGGGCGGCGCATGCGATGGCGTTGTTCGCAAGGAGCACGTACCAGGGCCGATTCCCGAGGCGTCGCGCGATGTCGATGCCGGCGCGAGCGACCGCAAGCCCCTGGCGTGGATCGGTGATCCACATCGAGTTGCTGAGGTTCAGTCGGGCACGCATCTGGCTGGCGGGAAGGTCATAGTCCTCGGCGAACGCGAGCGCGCCCTTCAGAAGCGCCTCGGACTCTCGCATTCTGCCCAGGCTGCCCATCGCCGTAGCCTTGGTGATGATGCCCTCGCCGATCACGGGCACCATATCGAGCCGTTCCGCTCCCTCGAGCGCGCGATCGGCCCACTCGACTGCGAGCAGGTTCTCCTCGGCTCGCATGTATGCCTGAGCGAGGCGTGCCTGGAGCTCGACGAGCGCCGGGTCCGAGCCAACGTCACCCAGCACGTCGAGCGCGTCGCGTAGCTCGGTGGTGGCCTGATCAACGAGCCCACCGCGCAGCAGGTTCCAGCCGATCTTCGCGGCCGTTCGCGCGGCGGCGGCCTGATCATCGAGCCGGCGCCAGATGTCGACTGCTTCCCTCAGGTACGCGTCACTTGCCTCGTACCGGCCGGAGGCCTCGGCGGCCACTCCCGCCCGGTCGAGAAGCTCCGCGCGGTCCGCGGCCTCCGGAGATACCTCGAGCGCCTGGACGAGATACGCGAGCGCCTGCTCGTGCGAGTGGAGTCCGGCCGCGCGGTCGGCCGCGCCGCGCAGGGCGACGCGTGCCTGCGCCGCGACGGCGGCACCCTCCTCGCCCTCGGGCGCCGCCCGATAGGCGTCGAGGTAGTGCGTCGCGAGCACGCCGGCGATCTCGTCGTCCCCGAGCGCCTCGAAGAATCGCGCGGCCGCAAGGTGTCGGCTGCGGCGGTCGCGGCGGGACAGCGTCCCGTAGGCGACCTCGCGGATGAGGCGGTGCACGAAGCTGTACTGCCCTCGCTCGGGCGAGCGAGGATCGACGTTCAGCTCGAGGAACTCTCTGCGGACAAGGTCGCGCAGTCGTGGCTCGAACGCCCCCGCGTCCTGGCCGGATACCGCCGCCAGCCCGGCGACGGTGAAGCTCAGTCCCAGCACGGCCGCCTCCTGTACCACCGTCCGATCCGCGGGATCGAGGCTGTCGAGCCGCGCCGCGATGAGGGCCTGGAGCGACTCCGGGATCTCGAGGTGCGAAAGGTCGCCGACGGGGCGGTAGGCGCCGTTGACGAGCTCGAGCTTGCCCTGGTGGAGGAGCATCCTGACGGTTTCGACCGCGTAGAGGGGAACGCCATCGGCGCGGTCCAGGATCAACGTCACCGCTCGGTCGGGCAGGCCCGGGACGAGCCCGTCGAGGCCCTGGCTCATCACGTCATCGCTCAGGGGCTCGAGCGAGAGTGCCACCGAGTTGCGCCGCCCCGCGCCCCAGTCCGGCCGGCGTTCGAGCAGGTCGGGTCGTGCCAGGGTCACGATCAGGATCGGGTGCGTTCGGCTCCACTCGAGCACGTGATCGATGAAGTCGAGCAGACCGGGGTCGGCCCATTGGAGATCCTCGAAGAGGAGGATGGTCACGCCGCGATCTGCGACGCGCTCGAAGAACGTCCGCCATGCGGCAAAGAGCTCCTCGCGCTCGCCGGCTCGTCCCTCCTCCACGCCGAGCAGCTGCAGAAGGCGAGGCTCGATCCAGCGACGCTCCTCCGCATCGGGGACGTATTCAGCCACCGTTGCCGCGATTCGCTCCCTGGTCGTCGCCGCGTCATCGGACTCCGCGAGTCCGGCGCGCTTGCGGACCATTTCGCCGAGCGCCCAGAACGTGATGCCCTCCCCGTACGCCGGAGAGCGGCCCTGGTGCCAGTAGATGTCCTCGACGACGCCGTCGATGTACTTGTGGAACTCCCAGCCGAGACGGCTCTTGCCGATCCCGGCAACCCCCACGAACGACACGAGCCGCGCTCGGCGTTCCCGCGCGGTCGCGTGAAGCAGCTCCTTGAGGATGCGCATCTCGGCATCTCGTCCGACGAACGGCGGCTCCAGGGCCTCGCTCCGATTCGCGCCGCCGCGCATGGCAACGACGCGGTCCGCCCGCCAGGCGGTGACCGCGAGCTCCTTGCCCTTGAGCAGCTTGTCGCCGGCAGGTTCGAAGGTGATCGCCACGGATGCGGCGCGCATGGTGCTCTCGTCCACCAGCAGCGATCCGGGCGGTGCGGCGGACTGCAGTCGGGAGGCGGTGTTGACCATGTCTCCGGCGACCATTCCCTGGCCGGTGGCGCCGATGGTGACGGCGGCGGCGCCCGTCGTCACGCCCGCGCGCAGCTGGAGCCCGGGCGCATCGACCTCGGATCCGAGCTGACGGACCGCGATGATCAGCTCGAGGCCCGCCCGGACGGCCCGTTCCGCATCATCCTCGTGGGCGGTCGGCGTGCCGAACACGGCCATGACGGCGTCGCCGATGAACTTCTCGACCTCGCCGCCGTAGCGCTCGATGATCTCCCGCGCGACGTCGAAGTAGCGGGTCAGCAGCTCGCGGACGTCCTCGGCGTCCCGGGTCTCCGAGAGCCCGGTGAAGCCCACCAGGTCGGCGAAGAGGACCGAGACGAGGCGCCGCTCCGAGACGTGCACGGATGGCGCGTCGAGGTCGTCGGGGACCGGCGACGAGGCGGGACCCGCCGCGGTGGTGAGAGGTCCGCCGCACTCGCCGCAGAACAGGTCACCGGCGACCGCGGGTGTGCCACATGCCGGGCACCCTACGGCCAGCCGAGCGCCGCACTGCGAGCAGAACTTGCGGACGGCCGTATTCGGTGTTCCACAGCTGGGACAGTTCAATCCCGCCGCCTTGGTGCGATCTGGAGGCCGAGGGTAACCGATCAGGTCCCGGATCGGCCACACTCTGAAGCATGCCGGAGCTGCCCGAAGTCGAGACGGTCGCGCGCGACCTCCAGCGCTGGGTGGCGGGCGCCACGATCCTGGACGCCACCGTTCATTGGGCGCGAACGATCCGTCATCCGCAGCCGCCGGAGCGCTTCGCTGCCGAGATCGCCGGCGGCACGATTCGTCGGGTGACGCGCCGCGCCAAGACGGTCCTGCTCCACCTGGCGGACGGGCGGGTCATGACGGTCGCGCTGCGAATGACCGGGGCGCTCATCGTTGCCGACCCGGGGACGCCGGACGATCCGTACGCACGCGTCGTGTTCCGCCTCGCCGATGGTCGCGAGCTGCGCTATCGCGACGTCCGCAAGTTCGGCCGCATCGGGCTGTGGCCCGGCGGCGGGCTACGAAGCGTCGGCGCCGGGCGCGGAGCCCGCTCGAAGCGCGTGGCCGAGGGCGGCAGGCGCTACCGGATCGGCGAGGTGTTCAGCGGCCATGGACCGGAGCCGCTTCAGCGTGGCTTCAGCGCGAAGCGGCTTGCCGAGCGGTTGGGTCGGCGCTCGGCGAAGCTCAAGACGCTGCTCCTCGACCAGAGCTTCATCGCCGGGGTCGGGAACATCTATGCCGACGAGGCCCTCTGGCGCGCTCGGCTGCACCCGTTGCGGGGGGCGGACAGCCTCGACGAGGGCGAGGTGCGACGACTGCATCGGGCCGTGCGGCAGGTGCTGCGCGAGGGCATCGCGAACCGCGGCGCCAGCTTCAGCGACTACGTGGATGTCGCGGGGGAGCCGGGGGCGAACGCGGAACGCCTGGCGGTGTATCGGCGCACGGACCAACCGTGCTACCGCTGCGGCCGCCGGATCGAGCGGATCGTGGTCGGACAGCGGAGCACCCACTTCTGCCCGCGCTGCCAGCCCGGGCCGGTAGGATCGGATCCGAGATGAAGGTCATCGGCCTGACGGGGAACATCGGCTGCGGAAAGAGCACCGTGGCAGGCATGCTGCGCGAGCATGGTGTCGCCACGATCGACGCGGACGCCGTGGCACGCGAGATTCGCCACAACGACGCCGATGCGCGCGCCGAGATCGAGCGTCGCTTCGGGACCTACGAGGCCGATGAGCTCGCGCGAATCGTGTTCAGCGATGCCGGCGCGCTCCGCGACCTCGAGCGGATCCTTCATCCGCGCGTCCGAGGCGCGCTCAGGGCCCGACTGGCAGAGCTGGCCGAGGGGGGAGTGGAGACGGCCAGCGTCGAGGCCATCAAGCTGCTCGAGTCACCGCTGGCGGACGCGTGCGACGCGATCTGGGTGGTCCGCTGCGATCAGGGTGACGCGATCCGTCGCCTCGGGGAGTCACGCGGCATGGACGAGGCCACGGCCCGGAGCCGCCTGGCAAGCCAGTCGTCGCAGGAGGTGAAGGTCGCGGCCGCGGACGTCGTGATCGACGGTTCTGCGCCGATGGAGGAGACGCGTCGCCAGGTGGAGGACGCCCTGGCGGCGCTTCGCTCGAGCTAGTTCCCGGCCGCACGCTCCTCGAGGACCGGTGAGATCGGCACCGGGAAGTCGAACTCCTCGATGAGGCTGTCGATCGTCGACCCCTCGGTCACGGCTTCGCGATCGTCCTCGTCGGGGCGCAGGACGAGGGTGAACACGCCGCCCGCAGCGGTAAGCTCGGCGATCTTCTCGGCGGTGATGACGTCGGCGCGCAGGATGTAGATCGCGCCCGTACGGGCGAGGATGGTCATCGACTGGAGGGTCACCTTCGTGGACGGCCCGGGGATGAACCCTGACGTCTGCAGAGCAACCTCCTCGGGTGTCTGACCGATCTCCGGATTGATCGCCATGGTCACGATGAGGTCGACGCGCTGTCCGGCGACGAGCGTGCCGGCCACGGCGTTTGCGTCGGCGACGGTCACGCTCACCGCTCGAAGGTCCGGACCATTCGGGTCGAATGGTTCGCCAGGCTCGAGGATCGAGAACGTCTGCCCCTCGGTCGTGGAAGCCAGCATGTTGCGGGTCATGAGCTGGCCGGTGGCCACCGGTATGCCGACGACGCGGCCGAGCACCTCGTCCAGCGACGCAAACGCCGTCTCGTTCGATGGGTCCGCGGGGATCGAGCGGACGCTCACGTCGCCCTCCTCGATCGCCTTGCGCGACGGAATCTCGCGGGTCGCAACGACCACGTCCCGCATCTCCGTAGCCTCATCGGCGGTGAGGCCGCTGGCCCGCAGGGCGAGAAAGACCGTCGCAGCCACGAGGAGGGCCATGATGACGCCCACCGCGAGGTAGACCTTCCCCCGACGACTGTTCTGGCTGGAGTATTCGAGTTCCACGTGCTTCGGGCTCCTAGTGTCTTCGGGAGAGGCTCACGACCAGGGGACCAGCCGAGCGCGCTGCGCCCGTCGGAGTGCCTGATCGTTCGGGTTGGCGAACACGCCGGTCACGGCGTGCCCAAGGATGTCGTTCGAGGTGATGTCGTCGATCTGGAAGACGGCGAAGCCGAGGATGTCCACGTACTGGCCGCTGCTCGTCGTCGTTGCCACGGTGAACCGGATGGACTGGAGGTGGGTCACTGGCTGCGCGTCGCCGTTGGTCCCGCGAGCACGCAGGTTGAACATGTAACAGCCCTGCGCGAGGCCGGCCGTGTTGACGGTCAGCGTCGAGAGCGCACCGGTGCCCGTGGTCGGCGTCACGGTCGAGCTGCTGAAGGTGATCGACGCCGCGCCGAGCGAGGTCGGGTTGAGGGAGCAGTCGGTGAGGGAAGCCGGATCCCAGCCGAGCGTCACTGCTCCGCCGTTCCAGCGCGTCGAGCTGGCGCTGGTGGTGTTGACGTAGATCGGCATCGAGATGGAGGCGCCCAGGGTCGGCGTCGAGCCGTCGAGAATCGAGTTGATCAGGCTGAAGTCGCGCGTGACCTTGACGTCTCCGGCGTCGTTGTAGTCGCCGTCGCCGTTCGCGTCCTTCTGGATGCGGACCGGCACTGCGACGCGTCGCTGCTGGTAGTACGGATTCCCCGATTCGCCCTCGATCCAGACCGTGTAGATGCCCGGCGGAACCGTATTGGTCTGGAAGTCGTTCATCGCCACGGAGGTGCCCTTCACCGCCGGCGTGAAGACGTTCTGACGACCAGATCGGCTGCGTGATGTCGACCGGCGGCCGGCGGCGTGACCGGTGGCTCGGCAATGATGTTCGTCGAGGCCGGCTGGCCGGCGGCCACTGCGTTGGTGTCACCCAGGAGCTTCAGGGTCACGGTGCTGAGGAACGCCTTGTTCCTCGAGACCTTGCAGGTCGGGCCGTCGAACGGCGTCGTGGTCGAGGCGGGCAATGAGATCTCGACGGGAGGCGTGAGCGCGAAGTCGGGGATCTCCATCACGGTGCCGTCGTACATGCCGAGCATGACCCGGTCGCCGACCTTGTACTTGTCGTCGAACTGATGCACGACGAAGGAGGTGCTGTTGCCGGACAGGACGGCGACCTGGGTGCTGCCGTTGGCGGGCGTGCTGACCGGAGGAAATGCGGGCCCCTTGTATCCGTCGACGAGGTACGCCCCCTGCGTGTCCTTCAACGTGTTCGGATTCATTCCCGGCGTCACATCGTTGTAATAGACGCGCGTGGCGACTCCCTCGAAATTCCGGACGTCGAGCGCCACGAAGCCGCGGAAGCTCGAGTCGTTCGTGGCCTTGCTCTCGTTGCCGTAGATCGAGAACTGCGGCCCGGGGGCTGCCTCGCTGGCGGGGACTCGAACGTTGTAGCCACGGGGGTCGGCGTTGTCGACCGTGCCCGAGCCGCTCGTGGCGACCGTGGCGACGTGGTCGACGAAGCCGCCGCCAGGGCCGGGCGGGTTCGCGTAACGGCGAGCGACGATCGGGATGGCCGGGCCGCCCTGGAGGTCGCAGCGGGCACGCGCGCCCGTTCCGAGGGAGTTGATGCCGACGATGCGGGCGAGCGACGTTTGGACCATCGAGTCGATCGCGACGCGAACGCTCGTGTTTGCGACGACGATGCCGCTGGTGAGCTCGTCCGCATCCACCGAGCCGTTCCCGTCTTCGTCGGCATACGTCGGGGGATTGGCGATCGTCGCCACGGCGCCGGCCGGCGACTGCTGCAGGTTCGCCAGGGCCACTTCCGATGCGACCTGCGCGGCGGCCGCGTCGGTCTCACCGGCAATCAGGGCTCGGCACGCGGCGAGTGCCCCGGCATCCGCGGCGGTCTGGACGTGCCGGCGCTCCGCGACCTGGCGACCGATATCGATGGTGAACGCCGCGAAGCCGAGCAGGACGGTGATGAGAATGGCGAACATCACGAGGACCTGGCCGCGCTCGCCGTCGCCGCGGTTCATCAGTTGATCACCATCGTGGCGGCGGCGTTCTGTCGGAACCGTCCATCGGCGTCCTGGGAGAGGACGTCGCCGATGAGCGGGACGATGATCGTCGATCGATACGTCAGCCTCACCTGGACGAGGCATTCAGTCGGGTCGTCGGCCGTGCAGTAGGCGCCGGTCGTGGGGCACGGAGTCGTTGGGGTCGCCATGGCCGAGCAGATGGTCATCGTCATGTCGCCGGTGATCCATCGGTCGTGGAGGCCGTCGCCGTTGAGGTCCGCGGCGGAGCCGCTCGGGCAGGGCGAGGTCGCGGTGAAGTTGGGCGAGGCAGCGGTCATGATTCCGAACGACTGGCGCGCGGCGTCCAGGGCGGCAGTGCAGCGTGCGAGGTCGTTGGCGGATCGCGACTGCGTCAGGTCGTACGGGTAGATCGTCGCCGCGCGGGCCCCCTCACGAGCGGCGTTCGTCAGCGTGACGTTCGCGCCGAAGATCAGCCCGAATTGGATGATCCCCATGACGATGAACAGGACCGGAAGCAGGACAGCGGCAAACTCGACCATGGCCTGACCGCGCTCATCCGGGCGCGGCTTCATGGCGGAGGTCGACGACCGCAGCGTGGCCGTTCGTCGAGAAAGCATTATCAAAGGCAACGGGCGACTCGCAATCGTGAGGAAGGAATTCCGTCACGAGCGTACGCACGACGCAGGCGTGCAGGTATAGGCCGTTGGGGGACGCTCTGAGTGGGACCGATGGGGGTCGTCTAGAATCGGGTCCCCATGCCCGACCTGAAGGTCCATGCCCCGTTCGAGCCGACCGGTGATCAGCCTGCCGCGATCGACCTCGCTCGTCGATGGGGTCAACGGCGGCCTGCAAACACCAGGTGCTGCTGGGCGCCACCGGGACCGGCAAGACCTTCACCGCAGCGAAGCTGATCGAGGCGGTACAGAAGCCGACCCTGGTCATGGCGCACAACAAGACGCTCGCCGCCCAGCTCTACCAGGAGTTCAAGGAGTTCTTCCCCGACAACGCGGTCGAGTACTTCGTCAGCTACTACGACTACTTTCAGCCGGAGGCGTACCTCCCGCGGACCGATACGTACATCGAGAAGGACTCGTCCCGAAACGACGAGATCGACCGGCTGCGGCACAACGCGACGCGCGCGCTGTTCGAGCGGCGGGACGTGATCATCGTCGCGTCGGTCTCAGCGATCTATGGGCTCGGAGCGCCCGTCGACTACGGAGCGACGGTGATCCAGCTCAAGCGCGGCGGGCACTACCGCCGCGACGGGATCCTGCGCCACCTCGTGGATCTCCAGTACCAGCGCAACGACGCGGCCCTGGGTCGCGCGAAGTTCCGCGTCCGTGGCGACGTGCTCGAGGTCCAGCCGCCGCATGGCCAGTACGTCGTGCGGATCGACTTCTTCGGCGACGAGGTCGAGCGGATCGTCGAGATCGACGACCTGACCGGCGAGGTGCTGGCAGAGCGGACGGAGGTCAATCTCTACCCCGCGTCCGCATTACGTGACGCCGCGCGACAAGCTGCTGGCCGCCGCGGAGAAGATCGAGGCCGAGATGGAGGAGCGCGTCCGCTGGCTGAATGACCAGGGCCGCGACCTCGAGGCGGCGCGCCTCCGCCAGCGCACGGTGTTCGACCTCGAGATGATGCGCGAGGTTGGCTACTGCTCCGGGATCGAGAACTACTCGCGCCACCTCGCCGGCCGCGAGGAGGGTTCGCGACCGTGGACCCTCATCGACTACTTCCCGACCGACTTCCTGCTGATCATGGACGAGAGCCACATCTCGATCCCGCAGGTCCACGGCATGTACAAGAACGACCGGACCCGCAAGGAGATCCTGGTCGACTTCGGGTTCCGGCTGCCGTCGGCACTCGACAACCGGCCGCTCACCTTCGAGGAGTTCGAGGACCACATGAGCCAGGTGGTCTACATGTCGGCGACCCCGGGGCCGTACGAGCGCGAGCGAGCCGACAACGTGGCGGAGCAGTTCATCCGCCCGACCGGCGTGGTGGATCCGACGATCACCGTCCGCCCGACCGCCGGCCAGATCGATGACCTGCTGGCGGAGATCCGGATCACCGTCGAGCGCGGCGAACGAGTCCTGGTCACGACCCTTACCAAGAAGATGGCCGAGGACCTGGCCGACTACCTGGCCGAGCTCGGCATCAAGGTCCAGTGGCTTCACTCCGAGGTCGACACGCTCGAGCGGATCGAGATCCTGCGCGACCTGCGGCTTGGCGTGTACGACGTCCTGGTGGGCATCAACCTGCTGCGCGAGGGCCTCGACCTGCCGGAGGTGACGCTCGTCGCCATCCTGGATGCCGACAAGGAGGGCTTCCTGCGGTCGGGCGGATCGCTCATCCAGGTGATCGGGCGTGCGGCGCGCAACATCGGTGGTCGGGTGCTCATGTACGCGGACCGCGTCACCGACTCCATGCGGGCGGCCATGGACGAGACGAACCGACGACGCGAGAAGCAGGTGGCCTACAACACCGAGCACGGCATCACGCCCGAGACGATCATCAAGGAGATCCGCGACATCCACGAGAGCCTCCGACGCGTGGCCGAGCAGCGTGCCGAGCTCCAGGTCGCCGGCAAGGAGCCGGAGGAGCTCGCGGCCATGACCGGCCGGCTCGAGGCGCAGATGAAGGAGGCGGCACGCAACCTCGAGTTCGAGCGGGCCGCGGCATTGCGCGACGAGATCCTCCAGCTGCGACGCCTGCGCGAGGAGCTCGCCGCGGCGCCGGGCAGCATCCCGTCGGAGGTGTACGCAGCGGCGGCCGGCAGTGACGGGAACGGCGACGGACGCCGTGGAGGCGATGCGTCGAAAATGTTCAGCGTCCAGACCCGGCCGAACGTCATTGCCGCGGGCGCCCGGCGCCGTCCACCGCGCCGTCGACGGCCGTGACCACCGCGCTCCACGGGCAGGGCATCAGATAGATGGCCGGGACCATGCCGCACGCGATCTTCATCGAGACCGATGTCGACGGCCATGGCCTGGTCGCCGCGTACGCGGCGGAGCTTCCTGGCTGTGCGGTGTTCGCCGGCACTGACGACGAGGCGGCCTCCGCCATGCCGCGGCGGGTGAGCCGGTTCACCTCGTGGCTGCGCGAGGGCGGAGAGTCGCCAGGCGGACTTCGTCGGCGACAACTGGTACGAGGTCGAGAGGGCCGCGGCGGCACCATCCGACGGTGGCCGCAGCCGCGCCGCCTTCACGCTCGACGAGCTGCCACCGACCGACACCGAGTTCGCCACGTGGCTCCGCTGGCTCGAGCTCGCGCGCGAGGAGCTCGCGGCGGCGCTCGACGAGGGGGACCCATCGACGGCGGCCGAGCTGCTCGACACGATCGAGCGACAGGATGTCGCCTTCGTTCGGGACCTCGGCGGGGCAGCGCCGCAGCTGTCGGCCGATCCTGTAGACCGCCTCTACGCGGCGCGCGATGCACTGACCGAAGCACTGGCCGGTGCCGGGCCGTCGCACGACGGCGTGCGTCGCATGCTTCGACTCGCCATCGCCGACGACCTGCGGGCGGCCGAGGCGCTGCGCCCACACGAGTGATCGACCTCGCGACCGCATCGCCGAAGCGGCTGCGCCATGCCGGCGAGTGGCCGACGCCCGCGCCGCGCCGAGCCCCGCTCGGCTCCGCGCTTCGGACGCTCCAGGACGCCATGCCACGCTGCGCGGCCGGCGCAGCCCCGGTACTGTCCGGGGACGGGTCCGAGCGTGCGATGCTCATCGGCCAGGCGCCCGGCTGGCGGGAGATCGAGACCGGCCTCCCGTTCGCCTGGGATGCCGGCAAGCGGCTCGTGGGCTGGCTTGCGGCGGCCGGCATCGACGTCGGCGACTTCCGGGACCGCTGGTACGTGACGAGCATCGGGAAGTGCTATCCCGGGCGGGCGCCGGGGTCATCGGTCGACAGGCCGCCATCGCGCGAGGAGATCGCGCGCTGGACTCCGTTCCTGCGGGAAGAGCTCCGGCTCGTGCGCCCCACACTGGTGCTGCTGGTCGGTGGCATGGCGCATCGGTTCGCCTTCGGCCCGGCAGCCCGGCTCGACGAGCTCGTCGGGAGGGAGCTGGCGTGGGAGGAGGCTCCTGGTGCATCGGTCCTGTGCCTGCCACACCCTTCGGGCGCCTCGACCTGGCTCAATGATCCCGCGCACGTCGAGCTGTGGCGGAAGGCGATCGTGCTCCTCCGGGACCGATGGTCCGAGGCCGGCACGTGACTCGCGAGGTTCGCCTCGGCATCCTGGCCGTTGCGGCGCTGGGCGCCCTCGTCTACTTCCTCCTCGTGGTCGGCTCCATGGGAGGAACCAGGCCCGAGGTCGACCCCCTGACCGTGGAGGAGGTCCTGGCCGGCGGCTCGCCGCGCGAGCGGTGGGGGAGCGACGAGCTCAACGTTGCGGGCTGGTATGCCGAGCTCGACGCCGACTGCTCCGGCGACGCAGGCGGTGCCGATGCGTCCGTCGCATGGCTCCAGCGCGACTGCCCGCTCCGCGTCCTCATGCCCGAGCAGCCGTCGCCGGATGTCACGCAGGAGGAGCTCATTCGCGACGGGCTTCGCCTCGCGGCGCCGCAGGGCCGGGCGTTTCCGTCACGGGCCGAGCCCGGCGGCCCGAACCTCCGCGGCCAGCAGCTGGTGTTCGTCGGCCGGTTCGCGGACCCCGCGTCCGCGTCCTGCGTTCCGGAGCGCGTCGGGCGATGCGAGGACACGTTCGTGGTCACGGACTACGAGGAGTTCGTCCGCTGACCCGTGCGGCAGAGAGCGCAGGCGACTAGCTTCCGGTCACCATGTCGAGCAGCCCGGCCTGGCGGGCACGGCGCATGAACCAGGCGAACGTGGCGAGTGACAGCGGCACGGCAACGGCCGTGGATACGAGAAGGAAGAGCATGACCAGGCCGTCCGGGATCCCGCCCAGGGCGCCGGGCGAGCCGTGGCCGAGCAGGCCACGCCGCGATGCCTCCAGCCACCACGTGGTCGGCGATGCATACGCGATCGGGTGGAGGAAGCTCGGGAGGATGTCGATCGGGAAGATCGCTCCGGAGATGAGATAGAGCGCGCCGGCGATCGCCTCGGGGTAGTGCCACGCCTCCTGGCGGAGCTGAAGGCACCAGCCGGCCATGAGGACCCCGACGGCGATGACGGCAATGACCCCGAGGACCGTGGCGGGCACGAGATAGAGGATGTTCGGCTGCAGCTCGACGCCGAGGAAGACGATGCCGACGACGAGCGTAAGGGCGACCGCGACGAATGAGACGAGCACGCGCGCGAGGGACCGACCAAGCAGGAACGGGAAGAGCGACGTCGGCGTGACGACGACGTACTTGAGCATGCGGTACCGCTCGCGGTCCTCGAGGATCGACTGCACCAGCCCGCTCATGACGCCGAACACGACGTTCCACAGCGCGCTGCCGACGATGAGGAACTGGAGGAACTCTGGATTCTGGCCACCGGAGATGACCTGGAACATGATGACGAGGATCCCGGCGGCGGCCAGCGGCTTGGCCAGCGTGTAGACGCCGAACAGGAACGGGTCGGACCAGTTCGATTCGATCGCC
Organism: uncultured Chloroflexia bacterium; assembly: GCA_963839635.1. Taxonomy (GTDB): domain Bacteria; phylum Chloroflexota; class Limnocylindria; order QHBO01; family QHBO01; genus JACDBZ01. The sequence goes on along the minus strand of CAWIVT010000005.1, from coordinate 216,239 downwards.
CAGCCCAGGCCGATGGCCGTGCGGAAGCTCCGCCAGGCATCGGCCAGCGTCGCGCCACGGATCGGAGCGGCGTCGTGGATCACTGCCATCGCAGCGTCAGGCGTCCCTCGCGGCGGGCCAGCATCTCGAGGTATCCCAGGGCCAGCCGCGCACCGACGAGGAAGACGACGCCCATCACGGCGAGGATCAGGATCTCGGCCCCGACGGGCAGCACGCCCTGGACGCCGCTCTCGACGAACGCGAGCTGGCGCATCGCGTCGAGCCCGACCCCGAGCGGCAGCGTCGCGACCACGACTCCGGCGATCGGGCCGATCGCGCGCAGCGGGAAGTTCACGCCTCCGAGGAAGTAGATCGGCTCCTGGAGAAGCTCCGCCAGGTGGTTCGCCTCTCGCCCCCAGAGCAGGAAGAGGGACGCGAAGAGCATCCCCATTCCGTAGAGCGGGACCATGGTCAGCAGGAAGACCCCGGCCAGCAGGAACGGCTGCTCGACGTTGTAGGTGACCCCGTAGAGCAACGAGCCGATCCCGATCACGGCCAGCGCGCGCGAGCTCGTCATCACCAGCCCTCCGATTGCCATCCCGGCCAGGATCGCCATCAGGTGCATCGGCGCCGTGAAGTACAGCTCCAGGTTGCCCTGGTCCTTCTCCCAGTAGAACTGCGCGGCCATCATCCACACGACGTTGAGCCAGAACGAGGTCACGGCTCCGCCGAGCACCACGAAGCCGATGAACTGCTCCGGGGCGCCGAGCGCGCGATAGACGAACACGAAGGCGCTGACCGCCAGGAACGGCAGGAGGATCTCGAAGAAGATCCAGGAAGGCTCTCGCGTGAGGCCGATCACGCGCGGGTAGGCGCGGCCGACGATCGCGCGCAGGTTCGTCCGGAGCACCCTGCCGGTCGACCACTCCGCCGCCTCGCGAGCGTTCGTGGCGGGTGCCGCCCGGTACGCGGTCACGAGGCCGGCTCCGGCGACGACTCATCCTCGTCGCCGAACCCGCGGCCGACGAGCTCGACGAAGACGTCCTCGAGCGAGGGCTCCGACTTCGCGAGGCCGACGAGGTTCGAGCCACGCTCGGCGACCGCGGTCACCACGCTGGTGAGGGCAGAGTCGTCGGCGAGGGCGACCTTCAGCGCAACGCGATCGGAACCGGCTTCATCGGCAACCTCGTCGTCCGCGCGCACGGCGCTGAGGACGCCGGGGAGCGCGCCGATGGCCGCGATGCCACCGTTCTGAGGCAGCCGGTCGAGCTCGATCCGGAAGATCGACTCCGCCTGCACGCGACGTCGCAGCTCCTCCGGGGTGCCGAGCGCCAGGATCTTGCCGCGGTCGACGATGGCGATGCGGTCGCACAGCTGCTCGGCCTCGACCATGTAGTGGGTCGTGAGCAGCACGGTGCGTGCGGGCGCGGCTGCCTTCCACGAAAGCGTGTGGTCGCGCAGGTCGCGCGCCGCGGCCACGTCGAGCCCGAGCGTCGGCTCGTCGAGGAAGAGGACCCAGGGATCGTTCAGCATGCCGCGCGCGAAGTTGAGCTTCTGGCGCTGGCCGGTCGAGAGTGTGCGCACCTTCTGGTCTCGCTGCTCGGTCAGGCCGGTCACCTCGATCAGCTCGTCGACCCGGCGCCAGCCATCGCGGTTGGAGAGCCCGTAGAACTGGCTGAACATCCAGAGCTGCTCGCGCGCGGTCAGCAGCCCATAGCCGGACTGCTCGCCCCCGGACACCATGTTGATGACGCGCCGGATCTTTGCGGTCTCGTTCACCACGTCGAATCCCGCGACTCTTGCCGTTCCGCTGGTCGGGAGCAGGAGCGTGGTGAGGATCTTGATGAGCGTCGTCTTGCCTGCGCCGTTCGGACCGAGCAGGCCGAAGTACTCGCCGGCCTGCACGTCGAGATCGACGCCGCCCAGGGCGGTCACGGGGTCGGGCTTCGCCTTGTACACGCGGGTCAGCGCGCGGGCGTGGATGGCAGGTTCGTCAGGCATCTGGAGGCAGCACCGGGAAAGCGGCATTGAGGCGGCGGGAGCGCGATGGTAGCACCGTTGGAGAAGGTGACGAGCGCCGCCGCTCGCCGTTCAGCCGACCCGAAACTGCTCAACATGTGCTGAGAGCGCTCTCTTGACAGGACCGTCTATCATCCCGGAATGATCGTGAGAGCGCTCTCACACCCATGACCAGCGTGACTCGAACGGCCGGAACGGTGACGCTCGAGCAGGTCGCCGGGATCGCGCGGGTCTCTCGCGCCACGGCGTCCCGAGTCGTGAACGGCGACCGACGGGTGGCGGAGCCCTCTCGCGTAGCTGTCGAGGCGGCCGTGCGCGAGCTGGGGTATGTGCCGAACCGCGCGGCGCGCAGCCTCGTGACGCGTCGCAGCGACTCCGTCGCCGTCGTGATCCCGGAGCCGAGCGCGCAGGTGTTCGGCGATCCGTTCTTCCCTCGCGTGCTCCGCGGGATCAGCGACGCGCTGGCGGAAGAGTCGATGCAGCTCGTGCTTCTCCTCCCGCAGGGCCGCCCGGACGAGGCCCGGGTGGAGCGGTACCTGGCGGCGGGACACGTGGATGGAGTCCTTCTCATCTCGCTCCACGGATCGGATCCACTGCCGGCGTCGCTGCAGCGCGAGCGAATCCCGATCGTCGTCGGCGGGCGTCCCGAAGGGTCCGGAATTCCGTACGTCGACGTCGACAACCGGCGGGGCGCCGGCGCTGCCGTCCAGCACCTGCTCGACCTCGGACGACGGCGAGTGGCGACCATCGCAGGTCCCCAGGACATGGCCGCGGGCGCCGATCGCCTGGCCGGGTATCACGAGCGGATGGCGCGCGCCGGACTGCGAACGGGGAGCGACTTCGTCGAGATCGCCGACTTCACCCTCGACGGAGGGCGAGCCGCCATGGAGCGCCTGCTCGCGAGGGCCACGGTCCCGGATGCCGTGTTCGTTGCCTCCGACCTCATGGCACTCGGCGCGATGGGCGCCCTGCGCGCCGCCGGGCTGGCGGTGCCGGGTGACGTGGCGATCGTCGGGTTCGACGACTCGCCGCTGGCGATCACCACGCAGCCACAGCTCTCGAGCGTCCGCCAGCCGATCGAGGAGATGGGCCGGGAGATGTCACGCCTGCTGCTGCAGCAGATCCGAGACCCCGGACTCCCGCCACGCCGCGTGATCCTGGACACGCAGCTCGTGGTCCGCACCTCGAGCCATGCAGATGCTGGAGGTGATGCCAGCCAGGCGTAGCTCCACGGCGCACGAGACATCGGAGGCAGGCAGGAGAGGACGAGGGCAATGCATCGACCAACACTCACCCTTCGCAGATTCGGGCCGACGAGCTTTGGCCTGGGGTACTTCGAGGACGGCGTCTGGGTCGACCACTCGAGCGCAGACGCTACGCGCGGCGCAGCCTCGGACGACGAGGCGCTGGATGCCGTCCACCGCTGGTACGGCTGCTGCGCCGATGCGACCGCGGCCGAGACACCGATGATTGCGTCGATCGGCATCGCGGATGAGACCGATCGGCAGGATTCCGTCCTGGCACGCGCAAGCGCCGGAACTGGAGCGTCCGCACGGTGATCCCGACCGGGACCGATGCACCTGGTGCCCCGCGCGCCCTTGCCGCGCGGTTTCCGCGCGACTTTGCGTGGGGCGCGGCGACCGCCGCGTACCAGGTCGAGGGCGCAGTCGATGTCGACGGCCGTACCCCGAGCATCTGGGACACCTTCAGCCACACGCCGGGAAAGACCGTGAACGGCGAGACCGGCGACGTCGCCTGCGACCACTACCGCCGCTGGCAGGACGATCTTGACCTCATGGCAGAGATGGGCCTCCGCGCATATCGGTTCAGCGTCTCGTGGCCAAGGGTCCAACCGGGCGGCTCGGGTCCGGCCAACGCCGCCGGCCTCGACTTCTACGACCGGCTCGTCGACGGGCTCCTCGAGCGCGGGATCCAGCCGTGGGTCACGCTCTACCACTGGGATCTCCCGCAGCCGATCGAGGATCGTGGCGGTTGGCTGGAGCCGGAGGTCATCGAACGATTCGCGGAGTACGCGGGCCTCGTCGCGCGACGCCTCGGCGATCGCACGCACGCATGGATCACGCTGAACGAGCCGCGGACCTTCTCCTTCATGGGATACGCCACCGGCGAGCACGCACCCGGGCGACATGGTTGGGCCGGGGCGCTGCGGGCCGCGCACCATGCCCATCTGGCACACGCTGCCGCCTCCGCCGTGCTGCGGAGCACCGCGCCATCAGCTCGCATCGGGATCGGCCATGACGTCGCGCACCTCGAGCGCGGAAGCGAGCGCCCGGAGGACAGTGAAGCTCTCGTGCGGTACGACGGCGCGCAGCACCGATGGTTCCTCGACCCCAGCTTCGGTCGAGGCTATCCCGCCGATCTCGTTGCGTGGTACGAAGGCCTGGGACTGCTCGATGGGCTCGACCTGTCGGCGGTGGCCGATCCGCCACCCCTCGACTTCCTGGCGCTGAACTATTACCGGCGCGAGCGGATCGTGGCGACTCCCCCCGAGCCGGACCGGGGGATCGGTGCCCGCGCACTCGAAGGGGCGGGGGAGCAATCGGGAATCGGCTGGGAGATCCACCCCGAGGGGCTCCGGGCCACGCTTGCTCGCATCGCGCGCGACTACGCGCCGGCGGCGATCGCGATCACCGAGAACGGCGCGGCCTTCGAGGACATTGTGAAGCCCGACGGCGCCGTGGACGATGCGCGGCGCCAGCAGTACCTCGCGTCGCACCTCGATGCCGCGGCGGCGGCCATCGGCGATGGGGTTCCGCTCATCGGCTACTTCGCCTGGTCGCTTCTCGACAACTTCGAGTGGGCGATGGGCTACGGCACGAGATTCGGCCTCGTCCACGTCGACTTTGCGACGCAGCGAAGGACGATCAAGGCGAGCGGCCGCTGGTACCAGGCCCTGCTGGCAGCCGGCCCGACCGGCTAGCCGGCGTCTTCCCGCCGCAGCCCGCTCCTCCACCGACGGGCTGCGGCGGACCTCTCCCGCGGCGTCGACGCCCTAGCATGCCGAGAACACGCTGTATCGGGAGGCAATGAGCCTGGACCGGCGAACGATGTTCGCGACCGCGGCGGTCGGCGCCGTCGCGCTCGTCCTGCTTGCGATCCAGTTGCCCGCGGACCCCGCCACGGGCGTCACGGCGAGCGCCTCCCCGTTCACCGACGAGGGCTGGTACCTGCTCGGCGCGCGGAACCAGGCGCTCCTCGGCCGGTTCCTCACCGACGATTGGCAGCTTTCGTGGGCGCACCTCCCCTTCACCGTGGTCGCGGGCGGCGTCTTCGAGATCTTCGGCGTGGGGGTGGTCCAGGGGCGAGCCCTGTCTGTGGTTTTCTCCGTGACAGCGGTCGCGTTTGTCGGTCGGCTGCTCGTCCGACGGCTGGGGATGGCGGCCGGGTTGGTCGGAGGCTTCGCATTGTCGGCGAGCGCACTGCTCCTCTATTACGGACGGCTCGGCATCCTTGAGCCGATGGTGATGGTGCTCCTGGCGATCGGGCTCGTCCTCCTGCTTTCGCGCGCTACGGACCGGCCGGTTTGGCGAGGGATGGCGGTTGGCGTGGCCCTCGCCCTGGCCATCGGGACGAAGCCCTTGGCGACGCCGGCCGTGACCGGAATCATCCTTGGCGCCGCCGTTGCCGGGTACCAGGTGCCGGGTATGAGGCGCAGGGTGATCGCGGCGGTGGTGGTCATTGCCGTTGCTGGGGCCGCGTGGGCGGTTGTGGCTATCCCGCAACCCGGCGCTGTCGATTCAATCCTGCGCATCACGGCCGTTGGGGCGCCGCCGGAGTCTGCCATGGCAGTCGTGGGGAGAGCCATCGAGTACCTCGGCGAATCGGACGGTGCGATCAGTCTCGCCGCACCCCTCTTCGCTGGCTCGCTACTGGGGATCACGCTTCTCGCCGCGCGCTGGCGGTCCGTTGGGCCGCACGACCGGGCCATGGCGGGCGCGGCGATCGGCTGGTTCGTGTTCGGGATGGCGACGCTGCTGGTGGCCTCGTACCGGCCCAGTCGCTACGTGCTGCCGCTCCTTCCGGCCATGGCGATTCTGACCGGCTTCGGCGTTGCCCTGGCGCTGGGTCTGCTTCGCGAGAACCTGACCGCCGCCCGACGTCCGGCCGTCGTCGCCGCAATCGTCGTTGCGCTCGGTATCGGCACCGCCGCACCGGGCATCGGAGCCGTCGCCGGCTGGACCGCGAGTGCCACGTATCGGCTGCCGCAGATCCAGGCGGAGCTGCTCGAGCTGATGACCGACGGGCATGCGGTCGAGGGAGCGCTCGGTCCGACGTTTGCCATGCGGGTTCCGGTGCCGGCGATCGTCGTTCGTCCTGGACTGAACGACGGAGACGTGTACGACACGCACGGCGTTCGATGGCTCCTGGATGATCCTTCGGTGACTCCGAACTGGGCGAAGGAACACCCCGACTCGTGGGCAGCCCGCGAGGTCGTGGGCTGCTATGAGTGGCCGATCGGGGATGCGTGCCTGATCAGGGTTCCGTGAGGCATCGGCCAAACCGAACAGGCGTTCGCATCGGCGCGTTTCCTGCTACGATACGGTCCGATGCCCTCCGACAAGATCGTCGTCCGCGGTGCCCGCGAGCACAACCTGAAGAACATCGACGTCGAGATGCCGCGCGACCGGCTGATCGTCATCACCGGGCTGTCCGGCAGCGGCAAGTCGAGCCTCGCCTTCGACACCATCTACGCCGAGGGCCAGCGTCGCTACGTCGAGAGCGCTGTCCGCCTACGCGCGCCAGTTCCTCGGTCAGATGGAGAAGCCGGACGTCGACCAGATCGACGGGCTCAGCCCGGCGATCAGCATCGACCAGAAGGGCGCCTCGAGGAACCCGCGCTCGACGGTCGGCACCGTCACCGAGATCTACGACTACCTGCGCCTGCTCTTCGCGCGCATCGGCCGCATGCACTGCCCGATCTGCGGCCGCGAGATCGAGCGCCAGACCGTCGAGCAGATGGTCGACCAGGTCTACCAGCTGCCGGAGGGCACGCGGGTCATGCTCATGGCGCCGCTGGTCCGCGACCGCAAGGGCGAGCACGAGAAGCTCCTGGCCGGCGCGAAGCAGGCCGGCTTCGTCCGCGTCCGCGTCGACGGCGAGCTCCGCGACCTCGACGAGGAGATCAAGCTCGACAAGAAGTACAAGCACACCATCGAGGTCGTGGTCGACCGGCTGGTAGCGCGCCAGGCCGACGACGAGGGCAACCCGCGACCCGACGCCAGCCGCATGGCCGACTCGATCGAGACGGCGCTGCGCCTCTCCGAGGGCACGCTGCTCTCAACCTGCCCGACGCGCCGCCGAAGGAGGCCGACCGGCTCTTCAGCGAGCGCTACGCCTGCCCCGAGCACGGCGGCTCGTTCGAGGAGCCGGCGCCGCGCAACTTCAGCTTCAACTCGCCGCACGGCGCCTGCCCGGACTGCACCGGCCTCGGCTCGCGGCTCGAGATCGACCCGGACATGGTCCTGCCCAACGACGAGCTGTCGGTGGACGAGGGCGCGATCCTGCCGTGGCGACGGATGGCAGCCACCGAGAGCTGGTTCAGCAAGATCCTCGACGCGGTGGCCGAGCACTACGGCTTCCGGACTGATGTGCCCGTTCGCGACCTGGACGACAGCGCGCGCCAGATCCTGCTGTACGGCAACAAGGGCCAGCGCGTCGACGTGCGCTACCGGGCACGCAACGGGAATACGCACACCTTCAAGACGACGTTCGAGGGGATCATCCCGAACCTCACCCGCCGCCACAGGGAGACGGGATCGGAGTGCGATGCGCGCCGAGTTCGAGCGCTACATGACGAACAAGCCGTGCCCGACCTGCAACGGGATGCGGCTCAAGCCGGAGTCGCTGGCGGTGACGATCGCCGGCAAGAACATCATCGAGACCACCCGCCGCTCGGTCACCGATGCGCTGGCCTGGTACGACCGCCTTCCGAAGCGGCTGAACGAGCGCGAGAACCAGATCGCGCGTGCAGGTCCTCAAGGAGATCCGGGCGCGACTCGGCTTCCTCGTCGACGTCGGGCTCGACTACCTGACCCTGGACCGAGCATCCGGAACCCTCAGCGGGGGTGAGGCGCAGCGCATCCGGCTCGCGACCCAGATCGGCTCGAGCCTGATGGGCGTGCTCTACATCCTCGACGAGCCGTCGATCGGGCTGCACCAGCGGGACAACGACCGGCTCATCGCCACGCTGGTGCGGCTGCGCGACCTGGGCAACACGCTGCTGGTCGTCGAGCACGACGAGGAGACGATCCGGGCGGCCGACTGGGTCATCGACATCGGCCCGGCGGCGGGGGAGCACGGTGGTCGGCTCATCCACTCGGGCTCGCTGGACGAGCCTGCTCGAGAACCAGCGATCGATCACCGGCGCCTACCTGCGCGGGGAGAAGGTCGTGCCGGTCCCGAAGCGCCGCCGGAATGGCCGAGATGCGGGAGGGGCGACGCAATCGTCGTGCGCGGCGCGCGGGAGAACAACCTCAAGTCGATCGACGTCGCCTTCCCGCTCGGCAAGTTCGTGGCGGTCACCGGCGTGAGCGGGTCCGGCAAGTCGAGCCTGGTGACGCAGATCCTGCACCCGGCGCTGGCGCAGCGCATCTGGGGCTCGCGCGAGCCGGCCGGCAAGCACGACCGGATCGAGGGCATCGACCTCATCGACAAGGTGATCGAGATCGACCAGTCGCCGATCGGCCGCACCCCGCGCTCGAACCCGGCCACCTACACCGGCCTGTGGTCGCCGCTGCGCGAGCTGCTGGCGGCCGTGCCGGAGTCCCGCCTGCGCGGCTACAAGCCGGGCCGCTTCAGCTTCAACGTGAAGGGCGGCCGCTGCGAGGCGTGCGAGGGCGCCGGCATCGTGCAGATCGAGATGCACTTCCTGCCCGATGTCTACGTGGCCTGCGAGGTCTGCAAGGGCAAGCGCTACAACCGCGAGACGCTCGAGATCCACTACAAGGGGAAGAACGTCGCCGAGATCCTGGAGATGACCGTCGAGGAGGCGCTGAAGTTCTTCGAGGCGGTGCCGTCGATCAGGAACAAGCTGCAGACGCTCAACGACGTCGGGATGGGCTACATCCACCTCGGCCAGCCGGCGACGACGCTGTCGGGCGGCGAGGCACAGCGCGTCAAGCTCGCCACCGAGCTGTCGAAGCGGGCGACCGGCAAGACGTTCTACATCCTCGACGAGCCGACCACCGGCCTCCATTTCGACGACGTCGCGCGGCTGCTCCAGGTCCTCTCCCGCCTTGTCGAGACCGGGAACACGGTCGTCGTCATCGAGCACAACCTCGACGTGATCAAGACCGCCGACTGGGTGATCGATCTCGGTCCAGAGGGCGGCGACAAGGGCGGCGACCTGCTCGCAGCGGGCACCCCCGAGGAGGTTGCATCGGTTCCGGAGTCGTCGACCGGTCGCTACCTGCGGCGCGTCCTCGGCATGTCATCGGAACCAGAGGCGATGGTCGAGGTGCCGCGACGACGTCGGCGACGGGAGGCGGTCGCCGCCGGCTGAAGCAAGAACGCCCCCGAGATTGGTCGGGGGCGTTCCTGTCCGGGTGACCGTCAGTCGCCGATGCCGCCGTCGGGCTCGACCGGGAGGACGACCTCGCCGCCGATGCCGCCGTCGGGCTCGACCGGTAGGACGGTGGGTGAGTTGGCCGATGCGACCGCGGCCACGCCGAGGACGGTGACGGCAACCAGGAGGAGAACGACTGCGGCACGACGTACGCGTTGCCGCAACGATGGGAGGAGGTCCATTGAGAGATCCTTCGTGTTGTCGGGTCTGGATGGTTATCGGCGCCTGGGACTGAGACGGCAGCCCCGCCATCTGCGGTTCCTGCGACAAGTGTCTCGCTCGATGCCGGGTCGTTCGGCGTAGCTGGGCCTCGTCAGCCTGGCGGCACTGTGGCCGATGGCGAATCCCATCTCGGCCAGGAACGGCGACGGTCGGGCAGGATCGAAGGCGAGGATGAGCTGCCGCGTGGCGCGCGTGAGCGCCACGTAGGCCAGGCGCCGTTCCTCCTCGAGTGCACGCTCCGGAATCGTCGGCGTCGGCGATCGAGCGGCGGTTGGGAATCCGGTCGGCCTCGAAGCCGATGAGCACGACCGTCTCCCACTCGCGTCCCTTGGATGCATGGACGGTCGCGAGCTCGATGGGCGCTGACGGATCGCGGAGAGCCGCGATGCGTGCGCGAGCCGCGTCGTAGGCGGCGACGAAGGCTTCCACTCGATCAAAGCCGACGGTCCAGCCCAGCAGAGCATCGAGCGCCGAGTGGTCGTCGTCGCCGAGCAGATCCGACGCCGGATCGTCCCGAACCCAGCCCCGGCCGGCGCGAAGGCGGCGGAGAACGTGGAACGGATGCTCGCTCACGACGAGGCCGCGAGCCGCGTCGACGAGGGCGACGACCCGATCCGATTCCACGAGTGGAGGAATCGCGGTCGCGTGACGGATGCCGGCCCGGGTGAGCGCCAGCAGGACCGGCGTCAGCTCACCGCGGGTGCGTGACAGGAAGCAGAGGCTCCTGCCCGCGGCGTCCTCCACGGCTGCGAGCCGGGCCATCCCATCGGCCCATTCGGGGCGCGCGGTGTTCCAGGCGGAGATCGAGCGCCCGTCATCCTGCGCGGCCGCAGGGGCGCGGATCGGCTTGACGAACCGCTCCGTGTTGGCCGCGACCAGGCGCGCGGATGCGGTGATCACCGACGGCGGGCATCGGTAATTCGTGGCGAGCATCACGCGGCGCGCGTCGGGGTAGTCAGCCGAGAACCGAAGGATTCGACGCACGTCGGCCAGGCGCCAGGCGTAGATCGTCTGGTCGTCGTCACCGACCACGAAGAGGTTGTCCTCCGGCGCGGCGAGAAGGCGGACGAGGCGCAGCTGGGCGGCGTCCACGTCCTGGAACTCGTCGACGCACACGTGCAGGAAGCGCGACTGCCAACGCAGGCGAAGGCGGACATCGGTCTCGAGCAGGTCGCAGGCACGCACCACGAGGTCGTCGAAGTCGACGGCTCCCCGGATGCGCAGCAGGTCGGCGTACGCCTCGAGCGCCGCGAGTCCCTCGGGAGGCGGCGCTCGCCCCTCGACCTTCCAGGCGGAGAGCCACGAGTCGAGCTGCGCGGGCTCGGGGACCGGAGTCGATGGGTCGGAGCCGAGCGTCCGGCGCCGAGCCGCGCGGAGCAGGGGCAGGCGATCGGCGACGATGTCTCTGCCCTCGCCGGCGTCGAGCAGGACCTGCCGCGCCAGCGCGTGGAGCGTCCGAATCTCGATCGACGTCGCGTCGGGCACCAGCGGCCCGAGCCGCCGCTTCACGCGGGCCGCAAGGTCAGTGGCCGCGTCACGGTTGAAGGTCACCACGCAGATCCGATCCGGCGCGATGCCGCGCGACAGGAGCACGGCCAGGCGAGCGACCATCGTGGTCGTCTTGCCGCTCCCGGCCGGCGCGATGATCTGGGCCGGGCCATCGGGCAGGGTCGCGGCGGCCCGCTGCTCGGGGTCGAGCGCGCCGAGGATCGGCTCGATCGCGGGTGGGGCAGGCGCCTGGATGGCCATGAGCCCATCTTCGCGACCGCCGCTTACCGGTGGCACATCGGTGGCTTATCGCGGCGTCAGGGGCCAGCGTCTATCCTTTGCCGGCCCGCCCACTCACCGATGAGGACCGACCAACGCGTGACCCTGGAGTGAGACGTCAGGCAAGCTTCTCAGGCGACGGCGACCTTCCCTACGACCGCGAGCTGATTCGCTCGGGGATGGCATCCCGTGGCGGCAATCGCGGCAGGACGGGCGCCCGCCCTTCGCCCGGCAGCCGGGCACCTCGCCGCCAAGGCTCGATCGGCCGCACGATCCGCACCGTGCTCCTGTTGGCGCTGGTCGCAGCTGTCGTGATCGGCGTCCTCCTCTTCGTGCGCGCCGCGGCGTTCAACGCATCGGTCTCGAGCGCATTCTTCCCGTCCGCCGCTCTCCTCGGTCCGCTGAACGGCGACGATCGCGTCAACGTCCTCCTGGTCGGGTACGGCGGCGAGGGGCACGAGGGCGCCTACCTCGCCGACTCGATCCAGGTGCTCTCGATCGATCCGAGCACCGATACGACCACCACCATCCCCATCCCACGCGATCTCTGGATCGAGGGTGTATCGGCATTCCCGCAGAACGGCAAGGTCAACGAGGTGTTCTCGAACGGGTACCTGTCGAGCGATGGTGACATCAATTCGGCAGGGGACCTGATGGCGGACGTGATCTCGGAGGTCACCGGGATGGAGGTCGACCACTGGCTGGCGATCGACTTCACCGGGTTCAGCGAGATGGTCGATGCCGTGGGCGGTGTGACCGTCGACAACCCCGTTGCGTTCGACTACACGCTCCTCCCCCAGGAGCACGCGGCGGGCGTCTGGGACGACGGAGGATTTCCGCAGGGTGAGATCCATCTCGATGGAGCACAGGCGCTCGCGTACTCCCGAGCGCGCTACACGAGCGTGTTCGAGGAGTCGAGCGACTTCGCCCGGTCCGTGCGTCAGGCACGGATCCTCGGGGCACTGCGGTCGAAGGTCGGCGAGGGTGGCCCTGCCTCGATCCTCCCCGGACTGTCGTTGATGGATGCCATGGAGGGCGGGGTCCGCACGAACCTCTCGGCGATCGACCTGTTCCTCCTGTCGTCGCACCTCTCGTCCGACCGACGCGTCGAGCTGACCGAGGGGTCGGTGCTGACCGCCACGACGAACACGATCGGCCAGTACATCCTCATCCCAACCGGCTGGACCGGACCCGGGCGACTACGGGGGCTGCAGTCATACCTTGCGACCGAGCTCTCGCAGCCGATCGGAACCAGCGCGACCGATGCGCCGTAGGCGTCGCATCGGGCTGGTCGACCTGCCGCGGCTCCTCGTCGGGGCCGTGATTGCCCTCGCCGACCTCTTCGGTGGCAAGCACGGCCGGATCGAAGGCGCCCACGTCCTCGCCACCGACGAGGCCGGAAGGATCCTGGTCGTGAGGACAACCTACCTCGGGCCGGGCTGGATGCTCCCCGGCGGGAGAGTCGAGCGCACCGAGACGCCGCACGCGGCGGCGGTGCGCGAGACGCGCGAGGAGACCGGTCTCCACGTGGCGTTGGAGCGGCTGGTGCTGGTGGACGCGCATCGCGCCAGGGACGTCAGCTTCGTCTTCATCGGCAGGGTGACCGGCGGCGAGATGGACCCGCAGCTGGGCGAGATCGCCGAGGTCGGGTGGGTCGAGCGCGCGGAGATCGAGCGGACGTCGCCCCGGTTGCATCGGTTCCTGGGCCTGATCGATGAGGCGGGGGACGGGGTTGCGTACCGGGACTGATCCGCCGCCTAGAATCGATCAGGTGAGCCCCCAGCGCGCGCTTCCCGAGCAGCTGCATGCGGTGCTGCGCCGCATTCCGACCGGGCCGGGCGTGTACCTGATGAAGAACGCCGGCGGCCGGGTCCTGTACGTGGGCAAGGCCGATTCGCTGCGCGGCCGCGTGCGGTCGTACTTCGGTGCCCGAGGCCCGGAGGACGCGCGGATCGTGCGCATGGTGACCGAGGTGGCCGACGTCGAGTACATCGTCACCGACACGGTCAGCGAGGCGTACCTGCTCGAGAGCAACCTCATCAAGGAGCACCGCCCGCGCTTCAACATCCGGCTGCGGGACGACAAGAGCTATCCGTTCGTGAAGATCACGCTGGGCGAGGACTTCCCCCGGATCGTGCGCACGCGGCGGCTCGTCCGAGACGGGAGCCGCTACTTCGGGCCGTACGCATCGGCCTCGAGCGTGGACGAGACGCTGAAGCTGCTGCGCAAGATCTTCCCCTTCCGCACCTGCAACCTCGACATCCCCGAGGGGAAGCGCGTGCTCGAGCGCCCCTGCCTGCTGTACTACATCAACCGATGCCAGGGCCCGTGCATCGAGGCCATCCAGAAGCCTGAGTACCGCGAGACGATCGGGCAGATCGTCGACTTCCTGGAAGGCAAGCAGGAGCCGATCGCGGCCCAGCTGCGACGGGACATGCATGCCGACTCGGAGGCGCTGCGCTACGAGCAGGCGGCCATCGCCCGCGACAAGCTCCGAGCCGTCGAGCGCACCATGGAGCAGCAGAAGATGGCCGCCTTCACCCGGGCCGAGCACGACGTGATCGGCATGGCTCGGCAGGAGGATCACGCCTGCTTCCAGGTCATGCAGGTGCGCAACGGCAAGCTCATCGGGCGCGAGCACTTCATCGTCGAGGGCGCTCGCGACGTGACCGATGCGGAGGTGCTCGGCTCATTCCTGCAGCAGTACTACGCCAGCACCGATGCGCTCCCGCGCGCCGTCCTCGTCCCGGTCCTGCCGTCCGAGGCCGACGACCTGGCGACCTACCTCGCCGATCGACGCGGGGTGCGCGTCACCATCTCCGTGCCGGAGCGCGGCGAGAAGCGCCGTCTCCTGGCGCTGGCCACCCAGAACGCGGTCGAGGCGCTGGAGCGCGAGCGGGCCGAGTGGATGGCCGATACCGCGCGCCGTGACGAGGCGCTCAGCGAGCTCGCCGCCGCGCTGGGGCTGCCGCGGGTCCCCGAGCGGATCGAGTGCTACGACATGAGCAACATCCAGGGCACGAGCGCGGTCGGGAGCATGGTGGTCTTCATCGACGGACGCCCCGCGCCGAAGGAGTACCGGCGCTTCCGCATCCGCTCCGGGGACACGCCCGACGACTTCCGGATGATGGCCGAGGTGCTCCGACGCCGGTTCAGCCGCGTCGCGAAGCTGCGCGCCGAGACCGGTGCGCTGTCGCTCGACGCGGTCGGGGCCGACGAGGTCCCCGGGGACGACGACGACACGCGCCCACGTGAGGCGAACTGGGCCGTGCCCGACCTCGTGATCGTCGACGGTGGCAAGGGCCAGCTCTCGGCGGCCGTCGCCGTCATGGACGATCTTCGGATTACCGACGTGCCGCTCAGCGGCCTCGCGAAGCGCTTCGAGGAGATCTACCTGCCCGGGCACTCGGCGCCCGTCGTCCTTCCGCGGCGCTCGCAGGCGCTCTACCTCGTGCAGCGCATCCGCGACGAGGCGCATCGGTTCGCGATCACCTACCACCGCGACGTGCGCGGCAAGCGCGCGCTCCACAGCGAGCTCGACGACGTGGCGGGTATCGGCCCGGGCCGCAAGAAGGCGCTGCTGAAGCGTTTCGGATCGGTGCGTCGCATCCGCGAGGCGACCGTCGAGGAGGTCGCCGCGACGCCGGGCATCAGCCGCGATCTCGCCGAGCGGCTCAAGGCCCATCTCGCCCGCGAGGGGATGCTCGCCTGATCGCTCCGTTATACTGGCGCCGCCCGCCGCTGGTGAAGCGGCGCATTTCGTGTCCGTGGCATCCAGCGCCCGCACGACATCCCGCACGATCTGAGGAGCCGACAGCCACAGCATGACCTGGCGTCGCATCGCCCCGTGGGTCATCGGGGTGATCACCCTCGTGGCGATCTTCATCAACCTGCCGCGCACCACGCTCGGCCTTTCGTGGCTGCCCGAGGAAGTCGGCGGGATCGAGTTCCGCACGGTGCTTGGCCTCGACCTCCAGGGCGGGCTGCGAGTCACGCTCGAGGCGGAACCGCAGGGCGACGCCGAGATCACCGACGAGGACCTCGAGCTCGCGCGCGACATCATCGAGCGCCGCGTGGCCGGCATCGGGGTGAGCGAGCCACAGGTTCGGACCGAGACGGCCGGCGACGGCTCGCGGCGGATCGTGGTCGAGGTGCCGGGCGTCAGCGACGAGAGCCAGGTTCGCGACCTGGTCGGCTCCACCGGGCAGCTCCAGTTCATCGACCCGCAGGGCTACACCGACCCACAGGGCCAGCCGCTGCAACGTGATCAGGAGATCCGAGCCCTGCTGGAAGATGGCAGCGTGCGCGAGCTCTTCAACGGCGGCCAGATCCAGCAGGGGAGCGTCGTGCCCGACACGGACGGCCGCGGGCAGATCGGCGTCTCGTTCAGCCTTCTGCCCGAGGGCAACGACATCTGGTGCGAGTTCACGACCGCCAACGTCGGTCGGCCGGGCCCGATCGCGCTCGATGGGCGAATCATCACGACCCCGGAGATCGGCAATCCGATCTGCGAAGGCAGCACCATCATCACGGTCGGGCCGCCCAACCCGGAGAGCGAGCTCGAGCGGACGAGCCTCTACAACACGCTGCGCTTCGGCGCGCTGCCGCTGTCGCTGACCGAGATCGGCTTCGATGACGTGGACCCGACGCTCGGCGCCGGACTTCCTCGTCCAGGCCCTGGTCGCCGGCGGAGTCGGGCTGCTGCTCGTCCTGATCTTCATGATCGCGCTACTACCGGCTGCCCGGCGTGCTGGCCGCCCTGGCCCTCGTCTTCTACACGCTCGTCGTGTACGCCATCTTCCGGCTCATCCACGTGACCCTCACCCTCGCAGGTGTGGCGGCCTTCATCCTCAGCATCGGCATGGCGGTCGACGCGAACATCCTCATCTTCGAGCGCATGAAGGAGGAGATCCGGGCCGGCAAGACGCTCGGCCCGGCGATCGAGGCCGGCTTCAACCGGGCCTGGTCGAGCATCCTCGACTCGAATGTCAGCTCGCTCCTCGTGGCCGGCTGGCTCTACTGGCAGGGCACCACGGTCGTTCGCGGCTTCGCGCTCGTCCTGATCATCGGCGTGCTGGTGAGCATGTTCAGCGCGGTGACCGTCACGCGCACGATGCTCCGCTACGTCACACGCACGACCTGGGGCCGCCGCCTCGAGCTCTACCACGTGGAGCGCTAGGCCATGTACGACATCGTCGGCAAGCGCAACCTGTGGTTCGCGATCAGCGCGATCCTCACGATCCCCGGGCTGCTCTTCATCATCCTCGGCGGCCTGAAGCCCTCCATCGACTTCACCGGCGGTACCGAGTGGGAGGTCCGTTACGCGGATCAGCCGTCGGTCACGGAGATGACGGAGGCGCTGGCGGAGCTCGACCATCCGGATGCCCTCGTTACCGAGCTCCCCGATGGCTTCCTGAGGATTCGCACGGAGCCGATCGACCTCGTACCGCCACAGACGGCGGCGCCTTCGCCTTCCGAGTCGGCGTCAGCCGATCCGTCCGCCAGCGGCGACGCGTCTCCATCGGCATCCGGCTCCGCTTCCGCCGATCCGTCGGCATCGCCGTCGGACTCCGCGTCGCCGTGCCGCGTCGGCATCGGCAAGCCCGTCGGCCGAGCCGTCCCCTCCGCCGCTGGCCGAGGGAACCGAGTTCGCGGGGCTCGAGGAAGCGCTCGAGGATCGGTTCGGACCCGGCGATCCGCGCAGCGTGCGCACCGTCGGTCCGATCATCGGTGCCGAGCTCATCCGCACGCTCGGCCATCCTGATCGGGGTGGGTGAGCTGTTCATCCTCGTCTACCTGTGGATGCGCTTCGGGTTCCGATTCGGCACCGCCGCGATCGTCGCGCTCCTCCACGACGTCATTCTCGTCGTCGGCACGTTCGCCATCCTCGGGTACTTCTTCAACGTCGAGTTCGACGCACTGTTCGTCACGGCACTGCTGACGATCGTCGGCTTCAGCGTGCACGACACCATCGTCGTGTTCGACCGCATCCGAGAGAACCGTGTGCGGCACGCGGGCGAGTCGTTCGGCGCGATCGTGAACCACTCGATTCTGCAGACCGCCGCGCGCTCGATCATCACCTCGCTGACGGTGGCGGTGACCCTCGGCGCGCTCCTGCTGCTCGGGCCGCCGACGATCCGAACCTTCGCGCTGGCCCTTCTCCTCGGCGTGGTGAGCGGCACGTACTCGTCGATCTTCAACGCCAGCCAGATCCTGGTGGCCTGGGAGGACTGGGACCGCCGGCGCAAGGCTCGCCAGGGAACCGCCCGGCCGGCACGCAGCGGCGCGCGCTAGGCCGATAACGGAACGGTAAGCGGCCAGCGATCGGCCGCGACTACCATGGCGGAGTGATCGCTCCGCGCCTGGAATGGCTGCTTCCGGACCCCGTCGCGGAGCCTCCCGTCTTCTCCGGCTTCGGCCCGCCCGTCGCGACCCTTCTCGCCCGTCGCGGCTTCGTCGATGACGACGGCCTGCAGCGCTTCCTGACGGCCGGCGCCGGTGCCCTCCACGACCTCTCGCGCATGGCCGATGCGGGCGTGGCGCTCGACCGGATCGACGCCGCCATTGCTGTCGGTGAGCGGATCGCGATCTGGGGCGACTACGACGCCGATGGCATGACCGCCATCGTGGTCTGGGTTACCGCGTTGCGCCGGCTCGGGGTCGACCCGATCCGTTACGTCCCGTCTCGCCTGGCGGAGGGGTACGGCATGTCAGCCGCCGGCCTCCACGACCTGGCAGGTCGGGGTGTCGGCCTCGTCATCACCTGTGACTGCGGCGTCAGCAACGCCGTGGAGGTCGAGATCGCCCGGTCGCTGGGGATCGACGTCGTCATCACCGACCATCACCTTCCACCCGCGGTCCTGCCGCACGCCGTGGCAGTGGTGGATCCACACCGCCCGGACTGCGCCTATCCCGATCCCGACCTCACGGGCGCCGGCCTTTCGTACAAGCTGGCCGCCGCCCTGCTCGCGCGTCACGGTATATCGACCGACGGCCTCGCTGCCATTGCCGCCATCGGGACGATCGCCGACATGGCGCCGATGACGGGCGAGAGCCGCGCCATCGTCCGCCTCGGGCTCGAGGAGCTGGGACGCACAGCACACGCAGGGCTCCGCGCCCTCCTCGAACGCTCGTGCGAGGCTCCCGGCCAGCCGACGGCCCGCGACCTTTCGTTCGGGGTCGTGCCGCGCATCAACTCCGCGGGCAGGATCGCCGACGCTGAGCTGTCGATGTCGCTCCTGCTCGAGGAGGATCCGGAGCGCGCGGCACGGCTCGCTGACGAGCTCGAGGCCGTCCACGAGCAGCGACGGGAGATGACGAAGGTGGCGATCGATGCTGCACGGCTGGCCGCGGCGGAGTCCCCAGGGCACCTCGCGTTGATCCTTCGCGACGATGCCTGGGCTCCCGGCCTGCTCGGCCTCGTGGCCGGCCGGCTGGCCGACGAGCTGGCCCGCCCGGTGGCCGCGGCGGCCCTTGTTGGCGAAGAGGTCCGCGGCTCGGTGCGCGGGCCGGTCGACTTCCACGTCGCGGCCGCGCTCGAGGCGGTCGGCGCGCACCTCACCAAGCGCGGTGGGCACGCCGCGGCGGGTGGCTTCAGCCTCGATCCCGGCGCGTGGGAGGCATTCTCGGTGGCGTTCGGGACGCTGGCACGCCCGTTCGGCGCCGGAGTAGGCACCGAGATACAGCGTCCGGGCAGGCAGGTGGTCGACCTCGTGCTGCCGGCACGCTTCATGGACTGGCAGCTGGCCGACGAGCTCCTTCGCCTTGCGCCGTACGGACCGGGTCACCTCGAGCCGGTTCTCGCGGTCACCGGCCTGCGCGTGGCGGGCGTACGACGCATCGGGGCCAAGGAGGCGCACGTCTCCTTCCGCATGCTGCGAGGGCTCGAGTCGGTCGATGCGATCGCGTTCGGCGTCGACGCTGAGCGGGAGCTGCCGGAGCCGGGAACCCAGCTCGACCTGGTCGGCACGCTCGAGCGCGACGTGTTCGGCGGCATGCCACGGTTGCGCCTGCGGGTGATCGACTACGCCGACGCGGCCGTCAGCCCGCTCGTCGCCCGGCGGCTGCCGGCGGTGGAGCTGGCACGAGCCGGATGACGACGCCGCTCGCCAGGCTCCGAGCGCGGGTCGAGGCGCTCGGCGCGCCGCTCTGCATCGGCATCGACCCGCACCCCGACGACCTGCCGGACGGACTGCCCGGTGGCGTGCCCGGGATCGAGACGTTCGCCCGCGGCGTGCTCGAGGCGACGGTGGCCGACGCCGCCGCGGTGAAGATCAACGTCGCCTTCTTCGAGGCGCTGGGCGCCGCCGGCTGGGCGGCACTCGAGCGCGTCCGGCGCGACGTCCCGCCAGACGTCATCTGCATCCTTGACGCGAAGCGTGGTGACATCGGGTCGACGGCGGAGCGATACGCCGAGGGCCTCTTCGGCCACCTCGCGGCCGACGCCGTCACGCTCTCGCCGTACCTGGGAGAGGACGCCATCGAGCCCTTCCTCGCGCATCCGGATCGGCTGGTCTACGTCCTGGCGCGAACCACCAACCCCTCGGCGGCGCGGCTCCAGGACCTCCGGGTGGGGAACGAGGCACTGCACCTGGTCGTCTCCCGCTGGGTCGCCGACCGCTGGCGCGACGGTCGCGTGGGGCTCGTGGTCGGATCGACCGCGCCCCGCGAGCTGGCCGAGGTTCGAGATGCGGTCCCCGGCCCTGGATTTCTCGTACCCGGGGTCGGCGCGCAGGGCGGTGACCTGGCCGCGTCGGTGGCAGCGTGCCGGGGCGGATGGGCTCCGGGGCTCGTGTCGATCTCGCGAGGGATCGCCGGCGCATCTCGTGGCACCGACTGGCGCGCGGCGGCGGCCGCAGCGGCCGGATCGCTACGGGCCGTGATGGGGGATGCGGTGCTACACTCGATGGCCAATGTCGCCCGGCGACCCATCACGGAGGCGCGAGACTAGATGCCGATTCCCGGACCGATGGAGCTCATCCTGCTCCTGGTGATCGTGTTGATCATCTTCGGCCCCGGCAGGCTGCCCGACATCGGCAGTGCCGTGGGCAAGGGCATCCGTGAGTTCCGCAAGGCCTCGACCGAGCTCGAGGAGTCGGTGCGCGGCGAGCCCAACCGGCCCTCGGCCGACGAGAAGCCGGCCGGCGAGACCACCAAGCACTGAGGGTCCCACGACCCGCCCGTCGGCAGCCCGCGTCGCCCGCCGTGACGCCTGAGACAAGCGCGCCCGAGGACGCCGCGACGATGAGCATCGTCGAGCACCTCGAGGAGCTGCGCAGCCGAGTCATCGTGGTTGCGGTCTCGGTTGCCGTAGCGGGCATCCTGGGTTTCTACCTGTCCGAGCCGATCCTGGAGCTCCTCCGCGATCCGCTGCCCGACGGCGACTACACCCTGATCCAGCTCACCATCGGGGAGGCGCTGGCGGTGCGCCTGAAGATCGCCCTCTACGTGGGGATCGCCCTCTCGGTACCGATCATCCTCTACGAGCTGTGGCGATTCGTGACTCCCGGGCTGACCCGCGGCGAGCGGCGCCTCATCTGGCCGCTGTTGATCGGGGCCATCGCGCTCTTCTCGCTCGGGATCGTCCTGGGCTACCTGATCATCCCGTACGCGCTCGGATTCCTGCTCTCGCTCACGCCGTCGGGCATCGACTCGTCGATGCTGCGGCTGTCGGACTACGTCAGCTTCGTGCTTGCGATCATGCTGGCCTTCGGGCTCGCCTTCCAGTTCCCGGTGCTGCTGCTGGTCGGCGCGCGCGTCGGTATCCTGAACTACCGATTCCTGTCCGCGCGGCGGCGGTGGGCGATCCTCGCCATCGTGCTGTTCGCGATCATCGCCACGCCGGGCGGGGACCCGACCAGCTCGGCGGTGCTGTCGCTGGTGATGTATGCGCTCTTCGAGGGCACGCTCCAGATCGTGCGCGCCATGCGGCCGTGAGCGTCTGGCTCCTGACCGACGACGCGATGGACGCCCACGAGGCCCCCGGCCATCCCGAGCGACCAGAGCGCCGCGGCGCTGTGGCCTCCGGGGTCCGTGACGCCGCAGGGGACTCGCTCGTCGAGCCGGCCGCCCAGGAGATCGACGAGGCATCGCTGGCGGCCACCCACGATCCAGGCTACCTCGCCGCGCTCGCCGGGGCGGAGGATCGAGGCGGCGGCTGGCTGGATCCCGATACCTACCTCGTGCCCGGCTCGACGCGAGCGGCGCGGCTGGCGGCCGGCGCCACGCTCCAGGCCGCCGTCGCGGTCGCGTCGGGCGAGGCGGAGGTCGCGTTCGCCGTCGTCCGGCCGCCGGGGCACCATGCCTCGCGGGCTCGCGGGTCCGGGTTCTGCCTCCTCAACAACGTTGCGGTGGCGGTCGCCGGCCTGCGCCGCCGAGGGCTCGCGCAGCGCGTTGCCATCATCGATTGGGACGTCCATCACGGTGACGGGACCCAGGCGATCTTCGACGCCGACCCGGACCTCTGCTTTGCGTCGACCCATCAGTCACCGCTCTACCCCGGAACGGGGACGCGCGAGGAGCGCGGGGTCGGAGCCGCGGCCGGCACGAAGCACAACCGTCCGTTGCTCCCGGGCGCGGCCGATGCCGAGTTCGTTGGAGCGTGGCGGGACGAGCTGCTTCCTGCCGTTGAGGCGTTCGGGCCGGAGGCCATCCTCGTCTCGGCCGGGTTCGACGCCCACACCGCCGATCCGCTGGCCGGGCTCGACGTGACCGAGGCGGGCTTCGCTGAGGTCTCCACCCTCATCGGTGGGCTGAGCTCGCGGCTCGGGCTGCCGGGGGTCGCACTGACGCTCGAGGGTGGCTATGACCTCGACGCCATTCGCGCCTCTGCCGCTGCCACGGTGCGCGGCATCGTTGCCGGCCGGCGCGGCGCGGTCGGCGAGGGCTGACGGCGTTCTATACTCGTGCCCGTTCGAGCACCTCAGGGATACGGTGGCTATGGCGCGCGGCGCAGCGATCCAGAAGGATGAGTCAGCTCGATCCGCGAGTCTCGAGGCCGCGATCGAGCATTTCGTGGTGATCAGTGGCCTGTCCGGCGCCGGCAAGAGCCAGGCGAGCAAGCTGTTCGAGGACCTCGGCTACTTCTGCGTCGACAACCTTCCGCCGGACCTGCTGGACGATTTCCTGGCGCTGCGACGGAAGGATCCCGAGCGCTACCGCCGCACGGCGCTGGTGCTCGACATCCGCGGCGGAGATCCTGCCCCGGCGATCCAGCGAGCGGCCGCCAGCCTGGCGGATGACGGGCCCCGCCTCCAGCTGATCTATCTCGAGGCCAGCGATCCGAGTCTGATCAGCCGATACAGCGAGACCCGGCACCGGCATCCGCTGCAGGCGTCGCGCAGCAGCGTGCAGGCGAGCATCGCGGAGGAGCGCGGACGGCTGGCGCGGACGCGCGACCTTGCGGACCACGTGATCGACACCAGCGGGCTGTCGATCGGGCAGCTGAAGGACCGGATCTTCTCCATCATCCCGCGCCAGTCGGCAACCGATGACCTGCGCGTCGACATCGTCACGTTCGGCTTCAAGTACGGCATCCCGCTGGAGGCCGACCTCGTCTTCGACGTCCGCTTCCTGACGAACCCCTACTGGGATCCGAAGCTGAAGCCGCTCTCCGGCCTCGACGAGCCCGTCCGCGACTTCGTGCTCGGGCAACCGGCGGCGACACGATTCCTCGACCTCGTCGCAGAGCTGCTCGAGCTGACCGCGCCGGCGTATCGGGCCGAGGGCAAGGAGCAGCTGCGCGTGGCCCTCGGGTGCACCGGCGGCTACCACCGCTCGATCGCGCTGGCTGAGGCGCTCGCCGAGCGCTTGTCCGAGCTGCCGAAGGCATCGGTCGCCGTCTTTCACCGGGAGCTGGAGCGATGAAGGGGCCGCGCCTGCCGCGCTGGATGTACCCCGGCATGCACCTCAAGCGCTGGCTCGTCATGCTCTTCGCCGGGATCGCCATCCTCGGCCTGGGGGCTGCCATCTTCATCCGCGACCTGTACCGCCAGAACGCCGCCGACGAGATCCCGATCGTGTACTGGCTCACCGGAGCGTGGCTCGAGCCGGAGATCCGCGCCGCCCTCGTCGCGCTGCTCGGGCTGACCCTGACCGGATTCGGTATGTGGGGACTGATGCGCTCCGTGATCTCGCCGTTCGTGGCACGCGGCGGCAGCGTGATGGAGGTCCTCTACACGAAGCGATACCTGGCGCGCGGTCCGCGGATCGTGGCCCTCGGCGGCGGGACAGGGCTCTCGACCCTGCTCCGCGGGCTGAAGGGGTACAGCGCCAACATCACCGCGGTGGTGGCGGTCGCCGACGACGGTGGCAGCAGCGGCCGCCTGCGCCAGCAGCTCGGGATCATCCCTCCCGGCGACATCCGGAACTGCATCGCCGCACTGGCCGACGCGGAGCCGCTCATGACGCAGCTCATGCAGTACCGATTCCCGGCTGGTTCCGGGCTCGACGACCACGCATTCGGCAACCTGTTCATCGCGGCCATGACGGCGGTGACCGGCGACTTCGAGGAGGCCGTGCGCGAGTCGAACCGGGTCCTCGCCGTCCGCGGCCAGGTGCTCCCCGCGACGAGCGTGCCGCTCAACCTCTCGGCCCAGCTCGAGTCCGGCCGCTACCTGTACGGGCAGGTCGCGATCACCAACGCCGAGGAGCCGATCGAGCGGGTCTTCATCGAGCCGGATGACGTTCGGGCCAACGCCGAGGCGCTCGAGCGCATCCTGGAAGCGGAGATGATCGTGATCGGTCCCGGCAGCCTGTTCAGCAGCGTCCTGCCGAACCTGCTCATCAGCGACGTGCGGGACGCGCTTGCTGCCGCGCCGGGCCTGAAGGTTTACGTCTGCAACGTGGCGACGCAACCAGGCGAGACGCCCGACATGACCGCGTCCCAGCACCTGCGGGCGCTGTTCGCCCACATCGGCGAGGACCTGATCGACTGCGTCATCGTCAACCGCAGCCACCAGGCACGCCGGCCGGAGGGTTGGCGCGCGCGGCCGGTCGAGGTGGATGTCCGCCGCCTGGAGGAGCTGCCGGTGGTGATTGTCGAGGAGGACGTCATCGATCCCACGAATGCCCACCGGCACGATCCCGCCAAGCTCGCGGCGGCTTTGATGCGGCTCCAGCAGGAGGATCGCGTCGAGCGTCCCCGGCAGCGACGCGTCCGACGGCCCGCGGCGACCGCCTCCTGAGCGCGGCGGTGCTCCTCGCCGGCGAGGTCAAGGGCGAGCTCGCACGCATCCAGCCGGCGCGCGCGTGCTGCCGCCGAGCCGAGCTCATCGGCCTGCTGCACGGCAGCGGTGCGGGACGGCTCCGCACGCTCGACCACGCCACTGCCCGGACCGCCGTCCATCTCGCGACGTCGCTCGATGTCGACGTGGACGCTCCGCGCGCCCTCGCCGGGCGTGGCCGGGGCACGCGGACGCGGCATCACCTCGACGTGCGCGTCGACCGCGCCGGGTTGGGAGCGTGGCGCTGGCGCGAGGCACCGGCGTGCGATCGTCGCTCGTTCCTGCGCGGGGCTCTGCTCGGGTCGGGCTCGATCTCGTTGACGTCATCGGGGGCGCACGTGGAATTCGTCCTCCGCGCCGCGAATGCCGCCTCGGCCCTCCGCGATCTCCTCGAAGAGATGGGCGTGCGCTCCGGCCTGTCGGAGCGTCGTGGCCACCACGTTGTGTATCTCAAGGGCCAGGACGACATCGTGGCGCTGCTCGGCCTGATGGGTGCCAATCGCGGCGTGCTCGAGCTCGAGACGCAGCGCGTCGGCCGCGACGTGCAGTCCCGGCTGAACCGGCTGCTCAACGCCGAAGAGGCCAATCTCGGCCGGACGGTCCGTGCCGCGGACCGGCAGCTGGTGGCCATCGATCGGCTTGAGCGTGAGGGCACGCTGGTGCGCCTGACGCCGTCGCTGCAGGAGACGGCCGCGATGCGACGGCGCATGCCCGATGCCGACCTCGATACGCTTGGGTCCGCCCTCGGCGTGAGCCGATCGGCAGTGAACCATCGGCTGCGAAAGCTGGTCGATCTCACCCGCGAGGAGGACAGGTGATGCGCAGGCCGATGGTGGCGGGGAACTGGAAGATGAATCCGCCGACGCGCGAGGAGGCGATCGAGCTGGCGCGGGCCGTCTCGGACGCGGCCGAGGAGGTGCCCTCGGTAACGTCGGTCATCTGCCCGCCTGCCATCTGGCTCGAGGCGGTCAGCCGATCGGTTGGTCCAGCGCTGGCCATCGGGGCGCAGACGATGCATGCCGAGGAACGGGGCGCTTTCACCGGCGAGACGAGCCCGCTCATGCTCGCCGGCATCGCCAGCTTCGTCATCCTCGGCCACTCGGAGCGCCGACTGTACGACGGCGAGACCGACGAGGCCGTCGGGCGGAAGGTCGCCAGCGCGGTGAGCCACGGACTTCGCCCCATCGCGGCCATCGGCGAGCGGGCAGAGGAGCGCAGGGCAGGCGCCACGTCATCGGTCATCGACCGCCAGCTGCGCGCGGCCATCGGCCGCCTCGACGGGCTGACCGGCTCCGGCCTCATCATCGCCTATGAGCCGGTCTGGGCGATCGGAACCGGGGATGCAGCGTCCGCCGAGGACGCCCAGGTGGTCTGCGCCCAGATTCGCGCCATCCTGCGCGAGACCGATGCCGCGGCCGCCGACGAGATCCCGATCCAGTACGGAGGCAGCGTGACCGCCGAGAATGCCGCCGAGCTGTTCACGCAGCCCGACATCGACGGCGCGCTGGTCGGCGGCGCCTCCCTCAAGCCCGACGTATTCGCGGCGATCCTGCGCGCGGCCGCTGACGCGTGACGCTCACCCTCGTCGTGCTCGACGGCTTTGGCATCGGGGACGACCCGGATCGGAATGCGTTGATGTCCGCCCGCATGCCGGTCTGGGAGCGGCTGACGCGCGAGTGGCCCGTGGCGCGGCTCGAGGCATCGGGTGAGGCCGTGGGGCTCCCGGCGGGCCAGATGGGCAACAGCGAGGTGGGGCACCTCAACCTCGGCGCCGGGTTCCCGGTCCTGCAGGACCTGCCGCGCATCACGCGCGCCATCGCCGACGGGTCGTTCCGCAGCACACCGGCACTGGTCGAGGCCTGCCGCATCGCGCTCGAGCGGGGGAGCCGCCTGCACCTGATGGGCCTGATCGGCCCGGGTGGCGTCCACGCCATCGACGAGCACATCGTGGCGACGGCCGAGCTGGCGGCCGGCGAGGGCCTGCCAGCGGATCGCGTCATGCTCCACGCGTTCACCGACGGGCGCGACACGCCCCCGCGCTCGGCGGGGGACTACCTGCCGGAGCTCCTCCGACGCCTGGCCGGCCGCGTCACGCCGGCGACGGTGATCGGCCGCTATTACGCCATGGACCGCGACGCTCGCTGGGAGCGCACGCGGCTGGCGTACGACGCCATCGTCCACGGCCTGGGGGAGCGGGCGCCGGATGCGGTCGCGGCCATCGTGGCGGCGCACGCGCGCGGCGAATCCGACGAGTTCATCATGCCGACGGTCATCGGGGGCTATGCGGGCATCTCGAATGCCGACGCGATCGTCCACCTGAACTTCCGTGCGGACCGCGCCAGGCAGCTGACCCAGGCTCTCGCAACCGACACGTTCGGTACGAACCCGCGCGACCTCCATGTCACCACGCTGACCGAGTACCAGGCACACAAGGACCTGCCGGTCGCCGTCGCATTCGGCCCGATGGAGATCGACTCGCTGGCCGCGCATCTCTCACGGCTCGGCATGAAACAGCTGCACGTGGCCGAGACCGAGAAGTACGCCCACGTCACCTACTTCTTCAACGGGGGCGTGGAGCTGCCATTCCCCGGCGAGGAGCGCGTCCTCGTGCCGTCGAACCGCGAGGTGCCGACCTACGACTTCGCGCCCGAGATGAGCGCCATCCCGATCACCGATGCGCTCGTCGCGGCCATCGGCTCCGGAGGCTATGACTTCGTCGTGGCCAACTACGCCAACGCCGACATGGTCGGCCACACCGGCGTGTGGGACGCCGCAGTCCGGGCCGCCGCGGTGATCGACGCTTGCCTGGGCCGGGTCTCGGCCGCCGTCCTCGCGCGGAACGGGGTGCTCGTCGTCACCGCCGACCACGGCAACATCGAGGAGATGCGGGACTCGGGGGGCAACCCCCAGACGAAGCACACGACCTCGCCGGTGCCGATCGTTGCGATCGGGGAGGCGGTCCGGGGTCGCACCCTGGTGGACGGCATCCTGAGCGACGTTGCGCCGACGCTGTGCGAACTGCTCAAGATCCCGCCCGGGCCGGAGATGACCGGGTCAAGCCTGCTCCGGGGTGCCTGACGGATCGGTCTGCTAAAGTCTCCCGGCAATGCAGACCCCACTTCTCCTGGCGCAGATGATCCTGGCCATCGCCCTCGTCGCGTCGATCCTCCTCCAGCAGCGTGGAACCGGCCTCGGTGGCGCGTTCGGTGGCGAAGTCACCGCCTACCGCAGCCGACGCGGAATCGAGCGCACGCTGTTCCGGATGACCGTGGTCCTCGCGGTCCTCTTCGTCGCCTTCAGCCTGCTCAACCTGCTGCCCCAAGGCTGACCGAGGGCCGTGCTATCATCGGCGCTCGCACTCGGAATCGCTCCGAATGCGGCCGTGCCGAGGTGGCGGAATAGGCAGACGCGCTAGGTTCAGGACCTAGTGACCGCAAGGTCGTGTGGGTTCAAGTCCCTCCCTCGGTACCACCGTTTCTGGGCCCAGGTGGCGGAATTGGTATACGCGTACGTTTGAGGGGCGTATGAGGCAACTCATCCGGGTTCAAGTCCCGGCCTGGGCACCAATTCCCTTCGACCGACCGATGCGCCGCTCGCTCTCAAGGCGGGCGGCGTTCTCTGTTGCGTGATCCGCATCGGCTACGATGCGGAACGGGCGGTTAGCTCAGCTGGTCAGAGCGCCTCGTTTACACCGAGGAGGTCGGGGGTTCGAGCCCCTCACCGCCCACCACACCTGCGCCAGACGCTGACGCCGGCCTGCTAGCATTCGTCCCGTCAACGTCCGCGCTCGAGGAACCTCCGAATGCCACTTTGGCTGATCATCCTGCTGATCGCGGTCGCGGTCATCGTCCTCTTCCTGATCTTCACGTACAACGGCCTGGTCCGGCTGCGGAACATGGTCGACGAGGCGTGGAACCAGATCAGCGTGCAGCTGAAGCGTCGGCACGACCTGATCCCGAACCTTGTCAACGCGGTCAAGGGCTACATGGACTTCGAGCAGGAGACCCTGACGAAGGTCATCGAGGCCCGATCCGCCGCAGTGAACGCACAGGCCGGCGGACCGCAGAACGCGGGACAGGCCGCCCAGGCCGAGAATTTCCTCACCGGCGCGCTGCGCCAGCTGTTCGCCCTCGTCGAGAACTATCCCGAGCTGAAGGCCAACCAGAACGTCCTGGAGCTCCAGGAGGAGCTGACGACCACCGAGAACCAGATCGGGTTCAGCCGGCAGCACTACAACAGCACCGTGCGCGAGTTCAACACGGCGGTCCAGACGTTCCCGACCGTGCTCATCGCCGGACTCTTCGGATTCCGCGAGCGCGACTACTTCCAGATCGCGGAGTCGGACGCCGCGGTGCCCGAGGTGAACCTGCGGTCGGCCTAGGCCGATGACCTCGGAGGCGCGCCACGCGCCGACCACGTTCTATCGCGAGATCGCGCGCAACCGACGGCGGAGCTGGTTCCTCGTCGCGATCGTGGTCGTGGTCCTCGGCGTGCTCGGCGGCGTCATCGGCTACGCATCCGGCTTCGGCTGGGGAGGCGTGGCCATCGCGCTCGTGCTGGCGACCGTCATGAGCGTCGGCACGTTCTTCGCGGGCGACGCGCTCGTCATGGCCACCAGCGGAGCCCGCGAGATCGACCCGCTCAAGGTGCCGGATCAGTACCGCGAGTTCGTCAACGTGGTCGAGGAGATGCGGCTGGCCGGCGGCCTCCCTCGGCCGAGACTCTGGGTCATCGACGATACGGCGCCGAACGCGTTCGCCACCGGCCGCGATCCGGAGCATGCGTCTGTTGCCGTGACGACGGGCCTCCTCGCGAAGCTCGACCGTGAGCAGCTCCAGGGCGTCATCGGCCACGAGATGAGCCACATCGGCAACCTCGACATCCGCTTCACGCTGCTCGTCGGCGTGCTGGTCGGCAGCATCGCGCTGCTCGCCGACTGGTTCCTGCGCTTCACGTTCTGGGGCGGAGGTCGGCGCAGCAGCAGCGACTCGGATCGAGGTGGGGGTGGGGGAGCGATGGCGCTCTTGTTCGTGCTCGCCATCGTCCTTGCCGTCGTCGCACCGCTCATCGGTCGCCTGGTGCAGGCAGCCGTCAGCAGGACGCGCGAGTCGCTCGCCGATGCGACTGCTGTCGAGCTGACCCGCAACCCGGTCGGACTCGCGCGCGCCCTGCGCACGATCAGCGACGACCCGGAGGTGCTCGAGGTCGCGAACCGCGCGACGCAGCACCTCTACATCGTCAACCCGATCAAGTCGTTCGAGGAGCGAGCGAAGTCGCTGTGGGACACCCACCCGCCGATCGGCGAGCGGATCCGCGCGCTCGAGAACATCGCCGGCCGCATGGGCTTCACGCCGCCCACGGGTTAGCTCGCGGCGCTGTGGTTGCGAGCCCCGGTGGGCATCGGTATCCTTGCGACCGCCTGATGAGGTATTCGATCGGCGCCGAGGTAGCTCAGTCGGTAGAGCACCGCCCTGAAGAGGCGGGTGTCGTCAGTTCGATTCTGACCCTCGGCACCAGCAACGCGGTATCATCGGGACGAGCGGGCGGAAGTGGCTCAGTTGGTAGAGCATCACCTTGCCAAGGTGAGGGTCGCGGGTTCGAGTCCCGTCTTCCGCTCCATTTTCATGTCCGGCTGGGTACGGTCACGGCTGACCTGCTAGCGTGATGGCGAGGCGTTGCCCCGTCGTCTAGTGGTAGGACAGCGGACTTTGGATCCGTGAACCGAGGTTCGAATCCTCGCGGGGCAGCCAGCCGGTTCGAGCGAGTGGCGACGTGCCCGAGTGGTTCAGGGAGCGGTCTGCAAAACCGCGTACACGGGTTCGATTCCCGTCGTCGCCTCCACATTCTGAGTACGAACTGCGTTTCGTCCAAGCCCGTGACGCGCGCGACGACGCCACATCGATCTGGGCACGAAATGACTGCCATATGGCAATCATGTGCTCTTTGTATCGGATGACTGGTCGCATCGCTACTCGGGCGGCGTGCCGCGTTGCGACACCCCGCGCTGATCGTCCGACCGGCAAGGTCGACGTACCGGCGCGGGGAGGACGCCGCCGAGACACAGCGAGCCGAGCCGCAGCGTTCGGTGTCGGTTTGCCGGACTAGTACCCCCGTAGCCCTAGTGGCTCATGGTTGTACTTCACGCCGCCGCATACTCTCTGATCCCCAAGACGCAACACGGACGGTCGGATGCCCTTTTGGAGAGTTGGCCGGGCAACCGGCGGCCAGATCATTGATGGCAGCGCAGCGCGTGAGCTGGCGCCGCACCTCGAACCCATCTCGGTATTCACCGGGAGAGGCAACTTCGACGGTTGGATCGTGGCTGCCGAGCGGCGCGTGACCGACCTCCTGAATGATCATCCCCACCTGCGCGTCTGCCTTGACGCAGCCGACGACCGTTGGGAGGACATCGAGCGCGATGACATCCTTTTCGTCGCTCCGCCAGAACGCGCCGCTGATCCGCAGCGTCGCGTCAGCCGGCGCAGGAACCGGCTCGTTGCGCTCGTCGGACCCTACGTGGTGACCGGCACCGCACATATCCCGCCAGGCGCGACGCTCGATGCCTACAGCCTTCGCCGTCAGGTGCGCTTCCTGCCGCTGACCGATGTCTGGGTGACCCACCGGACTGATCCGAGCGTCGAGCTAGGGCGCCCAGTGGTCATCGTGAACACCTCCCAGCTGGTCGAGCTGCGACCGGCGATGACCTCAATCTAGCGTGGTTGCTAACGCGACGAACTAGCGCCCTCGGATGCGCTGCGACGCCCTTGGCGTGTCGGGCCCTTCCTCACCGCTGCTTCGATTGCGCGGGGTAGCGAACGCCCGAAGAGTGGCGCCTGAGCCACTGCAGGTACCTCTCTTCGGCGCACCGCTAGGACCGGGCCCCGCCTCGTGCCGTCGCTCTCGACGTAGCACATACGGGGGGTGGCGGCCGCGGCGAGCGCTTGTCCTCTTGACGGACGACTGCGGCCGCCTCAGGGTTCGCGGTTGACGGGGGACACCGACACGCGGTTGCCAATCATGGTCGCCCAAGCTGCCCGATGCCGCGTCGAGTCACTGGCGAAACCGACCCGTTCGCATATCGAGGTGCCCACCCCATGCGAACTGCTCGCATCAAGCGCTCGGCCTTGCTAGCCCTCACGATCGCTGCTCTCGTCGCCATGCTGGCGACGCCGTCCCTGGCTGCCAAGCCGATTCGTGAGGTGATCTCCCTCGACGACCCCTTGGCCGAAGCTTTTTGGTCGGCCGAGTTGACTGCCGCGTGCGGCGCGCCGATCGTCGCCGACTTCGAGGGAACCCTCACCGTTCACGTACTCACCGACCGGAATGGCGACTTCAAGCGCGAGATCGACAAGTACTGGGCTCGCGACACCTTCACCAACACCGACACGGGGGCGTCCACCCTGCTCAAGGATGTGGGACCGGACATCGTCTTCATCGGCCGCGATGGAGCCCTGTACGTAGCGATCACTGGCCGCAGCCTCACGGGCTCGGGAGTCATCGGGCGAACACTGGTCAACCTCGACACCGGCGAGGTCGTGCGGGAGTCGGGACGAGTTGTGGGCAGCGTCGCCGACCAGGTCTGCCCGGTCATCGCTCCGTGAGCCGGCCACTGCGGATCGATTGATCGGTCGAGTCATCGTCGGCTGCCTCAGCGCAACTCGCCCTGCGGATCTCCCGTAGATGCCTGCGGCCGAGGGGGCTAGTGCCGTTCGTCGTTGACCAGCAGCGCAAGCATGACGGCCACGATGGTCACTACCACGGCCACGACAAGGACGATGGCAAGGACTAGCTCGGAAGTCACGAACCGCCCGATAGGCACAATTCGTGCCCGGTCCATCTTCGGCCAGGCGCCCCATGGAGTTGCCGGCGGCAAGAGCTAGGGGGTTGGGTCGATCAGGTCGGGGAGGCCATCATTGTCGTCGTCCGGGTCGCAGGCGTCGCCCATGAGATCTCCGTCGGCATTTTGCTGCCCCGGATTCCATACGAACTGGCAGTTGTCAGGCCCGAGATTGAAGGCAAGGTCCGGCACCCCGTCGCCGTCCGTGTCGACCGCGATGATCGGCGTAGGCGTTGGGGCCGGGGTCGGAGCCGGTGTCGGAGCTGGCGTTGGTGGCGGCGACGCTGGTGTCGGAGCTGGCGGTGGGGGAGTCGTGGCCGGGGCTGGCCGCGGCGGGGGCGGCGTGCCGGCGGTCGAGCCCGTGCCGGCGGTCGAGCCCGTGCCGGTCGAGCCCGTGCCGGTCGAGCCCGTGCCGGTCGAGCCCGTGCCGGCGGTGGACCCCATCTCCTCGGAGCCCGTCTCGGCAGTCGAACCGATATCGCCGGTGGAGTCGGTGCCGTTCGAGGAGCTCCCGACGGATTGCGATGGCCCGGGAGTCGGTCTGACAGGCTCTGACGTGGTAATCCGATCGCTCGGTGACGGCATATCGGTGGATCTGGACGGGCCGCCTGCCAGCTCGTCCTCGCGGGCAGGCGGCTGAACCCCGACGTCGGCAGCGGGCGGGTCCAAGAGCCGCGGACCGAATAGCGCCAGCATGAGCACCGCGAGGCCCAGTGCCGTGGCCCATGCTGCAAAGCGCGGCCGGTCGCGGCGACGCGCCTCGGGTAGCAGAGTCGTACCCGGTCCGGTGTCTTGGACGGGAGCGGTCGTGGGGGGATGCACGATCGCGGTCGGGGTGTTGTGTAGCTCGGCATCGTCGAGCGTGGTTTCGGCTCGCTTGAGCGCTGCCGCCGCCGCGAGGCCGTGGTGGGCCATCCGGCCAGCAAGCGGATGCTCGCGACCAGCCGATCGCCCGGCCAGCCGCTTGGTCG
The DNA here is from genome assembly GCA_963839635.1 of uncultured Chloroflexia bacterium. GTDB lineage: Bacteria > Chloroflexota > Limnocylindria > QHBO01 > QHBO01 > JACDBZ01. Next base: position 182,636 of record CAWIVT010000005.1, on the reverse strand, counting down.
CGCGCATCCCGACCTTCTCCGCGACCGCGGCCTTGACCGCGAGGCAGGCCAGTTCGCTCCAGTCGGCCTGCGCATTTCCGCTCATGGCGAGAGAATTCGCATCTCTGCTCACTTCGCGAAGCCGCCGATCTGCCCGGCGCGCCGTGCGCAGACTCGTCCCAGGCGCGCGACGGCTGCCGCTCGCGGGCGCGCATGCCCGGCATCGGCTCCTTGAAGCATCCCAGCACTTCAGGCAGACGTACACGCTGCAATCGAGGCAGTAACGCGCATCTGCTATCTGGGCGCGCAGTGCCAGGCCGCATGCCTCGCAATGGATCCGTGGAGGCTGTCGCGTCACGGTCGGGGAACTGCATATCCGGTACCACGGGGATGCGGACGACAGTCCATTCAAGTGCGGACGGGCCGCCCGTTAACGTTCATGTGGCCTGATGCCTCGCGCTGGAGGGCTTGGATGACCTCGAGGCGCGGGCCAGCGCCTGGTTCCAGATGCGCTCGGCCGTTGCGAGCAGGAGAGTCGAGATGGAGCTCTAGTGGCGCAGGATGCCGGACTCGGCGGGTCGGCGCCGCCTGTCAAGCTCGAAGTCGGAGGAGGCAGGCGCGAGCGGCGGGCTCCGGGATGGCGATGCGGGCCGAGCGATTCACCCAAAGCGACGCACGCCCGTCGCCGGCCGCATCCTCGCACCACACCATCACTGCGCCCAACCTCAGGTAGAGCTGGTAGAAGTCACGCGTCCCGGTGAATCCGTGATCGGCGAGGAACGCTTCGTCCTTCTCGTCGGCCCGCGCCCGCAGCGCCCGCGCGACGCCGGCGACATCGACAGAGTGGGCGACGGCGTCATCGATGGCCAGCACGACCGCGTTGGGAACGCTCGGTGTCAGCTGGCGCAGCTTCCCGAGCAGGGCCCTACCGACGGCAGCGGGCGCCGGCGCCCGGCGCAGCCGCTTCACCTCCAGGTTGAAGGCGCGATCGCCGCGGACCGCAACGGTGAAGTCAGGGCCGACCTTGCCGGACCCATACGCTTCGAAGTCGAGCTCGATCCGCCGGTCGCCAAGCAGCGCGTACGCGACTCCCAGCTCGGCCCGCACGTCGCGGCGCGATTCGCTGTCCGTCGCCCCGCGCAGCTTCTTGCGGATCTTGTCCCGGTGCGCCTCGGCAAACCTGCGGAAGCGCGGCGAACGGGCCAGCCACGCAGCGACATCGTCGCCGACCGGATCGTCGCCCCGATCCCCGACCAGGTGGTGGACCAGCCGCTCGACGGCGGTCGGTTTGGTCGATTCCGCCATCGGGCCAGGTCAGCCGGCCGCGAGCCGGGCGAGCGCCTCCGCGACTGCGTCTCCGGCCTGCTGGGGCGTCGCCAGCGGCAGTTCGATATGGGCATCCGCCGCGCCCAGCAGCATCGCGTTGTAGGGCATCTCCTCGGTGTCGCCCGACGCCCGCATGTCGCTCCGGAACAGGACGACGGGCTTGCCCACGCCATAGGCGTAGCCGCATTCCCAGCAGGTGCCGGAGTCCGGGTCGGCCCCGTCCATGATCGCGACGACCGCGTCGGCCCAGTCCACGCCCGCGAGGTCCTTGCGGAAGATCGCCTCGGGGGTCTTGTCCACGGCCGGGTGGAGGTGGGGGACGAAGACCTCGTGACCGGCTCCCTCGAGGCGCGCGGCGAGCGCCTCGTTCCAGGTGTCGCTCCGGCGTCGTGAACAGGGGGCCCGCGAGATAGAGCTTCATGGTCGCTCAGGATGCCGCACCCGGCGGCTCGGCGCCGGCCGGTTACGCGGCCCGTTCCGGGATCGGGCCGCTCTGAACTCCAGCGCCGCGTGTCGAGGAAGCAGGTTGGCCGGGCACGTCCGGGGGGTCAAGGAGGCGCCCGGCCATGGTCAAAGGCTACCCGGCCTGATTCGGGATTTCATGACGCAACGGTCATGCCGGACGCGCCATCACGGGCCCAGGGGCCGCCGCCCGCCGGGTCCGATCGAGTAGCCTTGGCGCACCGTGCCGGAGTGGCGGAATGGCAGACGCAGCCGGCTTAAACCCGGCGGCCGTAAGGCGTGGGGGTTCGACTCCCTCCTCCGGCACCAGCCTCGGCACCGATCCCGGACGAGGATCGGTCAGGCGCGTCGCCCGAACAGGCTCCGGCGCTCACGCCGGCGCACCGGCGCGGGGGCGGTCCGCTCGATGCCGATGACCGCCTGCGCGACCTGCCGGAGCGCGACGGCGGCGGGGACGCCGGATGGCTGATCACGAGGGTACTCCCTCGTTCACCGAGCGGATCATCTCCACACCCGTGTAGGGGATCTCGGCGGCCGGCTTCGTGCGCAGCAGGTTCTCGACGTCGCGGGTCTTGAGCAGCTCCTTCGGGAAAACGTGGTTGACCACGATCACCGCGCGCGACTGAAGCGGCGTGGTCTCCGCCAGGAACGCCATCAGCAGGCTCATCGCGCGGAGGGCGGCAATCTCCGGGAAGAGAACGAAGACGTGCGCGTCAGCCTGTTCAAGGAGCCACAGGGCGCGAGGATCGAGCCGGGAGCCGAGGTCCACGATGATGTGGTCGAACGACTGGCGAAGCAGGTCGACGATGCGCTGCAGGTGGTCGAGCGTCACACGGAAGTCGGCCTCGGGTCGGGTTGGCGCCGCCAGGATGGTGAGGCCCGACGAGTGGCTGGTCAGGTAGGTGCGAATCAGCTCCGGATCGTCGAGCGCCTGTTCATCGGTCACCAGCCCGCCGATGTCGTAGCGCGGCACGAGGTTGAGGTGCGTGGCCACCTGGCCGAACTGGAGATCGAGGTCGATGAGCAGCACGCGCGAGGTCGGCACCGGAACATCGATCCCGGCTCGCGCTCCCGGCGACGTTCCGCCACCACCCGCCAGCAGCACAGCGGTGTTCACCGCGAGTGACGTCGTGCCGACGCCGCCCTTTGGGCTGAAGAAGGCGATGAGCTCGGCGCTGCCGGTGCCTGCCCCGCCCTCTGGCTTGACCTTGCCGGAGCGGATGAGGAGCGCCATCGCCCGGCCTTCGAGCTCATGGTGTGAAAACTGGCCGTCGATGACATCGTCCGCGCCGGCCTCGAGGAAGGCGATCCGTGCCTCGACGTCGTGGGCAGGCGCAACGACCAGGATCGGAGTGATGGAGCCCGAGCGAGCGCTCCGAAGCGTTGAGATGGCGCCCGATGCCGCAAGCCCCTCGGCGACGATGAGGTCGAACGCGTTCTCGCGCAGCATCGCGACTCCATCGGCCGGGGAAACGACCGACGTGCACTTGTAGCCTGCCTCGCCCAGCGTCGACTCGAGCTCGGCGCGCAGCGCGTTGTCGCGAGCGACGATGAGGATCGGATTGGCGGACATGTGCACTCGGAAGCGGGTTGAGTCGGTTCCGCGAGTATACGGGTGATCGGCGCGTTGCCACGAGGTGCCGACGGCGGCTATACTTCGCGTGCGCCTCCCGATTGGGGAGGCGTGGTTCATGTTCTGACATCACTCTGACTGGGCCCCTTTCTGCCGTGTCGACCGGCGCCCGCCGACGACGCCGCATACCCATAGAGAGGAGGACGACGCTCGCATGCGACGTTACGAACTCATGCTCCTGCTTCGCCCGGACCTGGAGGACGACAAGCTCCAGGCGGCGGTCGAGAAGGTAACCCGCGCCATCGTCAACGGCGGCGGCAGCCTCAGCAAGGTTTCCCCATGGGGCAAGCGACGCCTTGCCTACGACATCAATCGCCATCGCGAGGCGAGCTATTTCCTGATCCACTTCGACATCGAGCCCTCGCAGGTCCGCGAGATCGAGCGGGGCATGCTGATCAGCGAGGAGATCCTGCGGCACCTCGTCACCGTGCTCGAGGACCGCGGTCCTGCCGACGAGCTCGCTCCCGCCGCAGCGGCACGCAGTCTCGACGGCGAGTTCGATCTTGATGTCGTCGATCAGACCGGGTCGGAGGTTGGCGTCATGCCTGTCTTCGCCGGCGCCGAGTCCGTGGAGGCGCCGCGCCGCGCTGACCCTGGTGACGCTGACGACGCCGATACTGTCGACGCCGATACTGTCGACGCGCCCGACGAGTCGACGGGCGATCACACCAAGAACCAGACCTCCGTGAATTCCTCGGGCGACGGAGCGCAGGAAGAGGTCGACCCACCGTCGACCGACGTGGAGCCGGTCGCGGCTGACGCCCGCGCCGAGAAGGAGCCGACATGACACTCAACAAGATGATGATCATCGGTAACCTCGGCGCCGATCCGGAGCTCCGATACACGCCGGGTGGAAAGGCCGTGACCGATCTCCGCGTCGCGGTCAACGACAACCGCAAGGGCCCGGACGGCGAGTGGATCGAGGAGACGCTCTGGTTCCGCGTGAGTGTCTGGGAACAGCAGGCAGAACGGCTCGCCGAGCAACTGCGGAAGGGCAACAAGATCTACGCCGAGGGCCAGCTGCGAGCCCGCGAGTACGAGGCACGGGACGGCCAGAAGCGCACGTCGCTCGAGCTCGCGTTCGCGCGGGTCGTCAGCCTCGAGCGCCGGCCGCGCGACGAGGATGGCGGATCGGGCGGCGGCGGCGCGGCCTATGACGACGCTCCGCCCCAGGTGCGTCCCCGTGGAGCCGGCCAGCCGGAGCCGCAGGCCCGCGGCTCCTCGGCGCCGGGCGCCGAGATGGACGTCGACGACATCCCCTTCTGAACACACGACACCAACGAGGACCGATAGACATCATGGCCAGCCCCCGTTCCCGCCGCGAGTCGGCGGACTACTACCGCGACCGGCGTCGCCGCAAGGTCTGCAACTTCTGCGTCGACAAGGCCGAGAGCATCGACTACAAGGAGGTCAACCGCCTCCGCCGCTACCTGAGCGAACGCGCCAAGATCGAGCCGCGGCGCAAGACCGGCACCTGCGCGCGCCATCAGCGGATGCTGACCACGGCGCTCAAGCGTGCGCGTCACGTCGCTCTCCTGCCGTACGCGCCACAGCACCTGCGCCCGTAGGCGACGCGACGATCGTGGGAGTGTCGGTTTGACCGCGCGCCCGCGCTCGGCGACACTCCTCGCGCCCGAGGGGGAGTATCCCCGGACAGGTGCCATCGTCAGTACGGCGGAGCTGGATCCGCCCGGTGGGACCGGCCGACCCACGTTGCGGTCGGGAGAGACCTTCGGCCATGAACTGCGGTCGCCCATCGGGGCGGCCGCACCAGGTATCGGAGGTTAGGGGCACCCAGTGGACATCGTCCTGCTCATCGGCTCGCTCGCGCTGATCCTCGTCGCCGCGGAGCTGTTCACCAATGGCATCGAGTGGTTCGGCCATAAGCTGAACCTGGCCGAGGGTGCCGTCGGGAGCGTTCTGGCCGCGGTCGCCACCGCGATGCCCGAGACGCTCATCCCGGTGATCGCCATCCTCGGTCCTGTCGTGCTGGGTGGCGTCGCCACCGAGAGCTCACAGGCCGTGGGCGTCGGCGCCATCCTTGGCGCGCCGTTCATGCTCTCCACGCTGGCGATGTTCGTCACCGGCATCGCGATCATCATCTACGCCCGCCGTGGCCGGCGCGGCACCGAGATGCGCGTGAACACGAAGGTGCTCGGGCGCGACGTGATGTTCTTCCTGGTCGGGTACGGCATCGCCATCGGCACCGCATTCCTGCCGCAGGAGCTTGGCTGGCTGAAGTGGGTCGCGGCGGTCCTGCTGTTCGTGCTGTACGCCGTTTACGTACGCCTCCACTTCACCGATACCGCAGAGGAGAGCGACCCCGAGGAGCTGAACAAGCTTCACCTGACCCGGGTACCGGCGCTCTCCGGTCCGCCGGATGCTCGAAATCGACGCCTTCCCGGCGCGCACTCGGTGACGGGGGCCGAGCCCCGGATGGCGATCGTGGTCGCACAGGTGGTGCTGGCGCTCGGCCTGATCATCGTCGGCGCCCAGGTGTTTGTCGGCGCGGTCGAGCACCTCTCGACCGTCATCGGCCTCGACCCAACGATCCTTGCCCTGATCATCGCGCCGCTCGCGACCGAGCTGCCGGAGAAGTTCAACAGCGTCCTGTGGGTGCGCAACGGGCAAAGACACGCTGGCGATGGGCAACATCACCGGCGCCATGGTCTTCCAGAGCTGCGCTGCCGACCGTGCTCGGCCTGCTCTTCACGACGTGGGCCTTCACACCGGACAGCGCCATCCACTTCGCCTCGGCCGGGGTCGCGTTCGTCGCCACGATCCTGATCTTCGGTGCGATGATCGTGCGGGGCCGCCTCTCGGCGTGGACGCTGCTCATCGGCGGCCCGCTCTATCTCGTCTACATCTACCTCGCGCTCTTCACCGACCTCGGGGCATCCGCCGCACCGGTCCACTGATCAGCGCCGGCCGGGCGCTCGAGGGGCCGCGGGGAGCCGCGCGGGTATACTTCCTGCGCTTGTGACGGCCGCTCCAGGCGGGCGGCATCGAACAGATCACGATCGCAATCGGAGGCATGAGTGCTGAAGCAGGATCAGGAGCCGCGCACGGCGTCGGTGGAGACCACCACCGAGCTGTGGGCGTTTTTCCGCGGCGAGTTCGTGCCGTTGCGCGACGCGAACATCAACGTCATGACCCATGGCTTCAACTACGGCACCGCGGTCTTCGAGGGCATTCGCGCGTACTGGAACGCCGATGAGGAACAGCTCTTCGCGCTGGAGCTGCTCGCGCACTACGAGCGGATCCGCGCATCCGCGCGCCTGCTCATGATGGAGGTCCGGCAGTCGCCGGAGGAGCTCGCCGAGATCACGCTCGAGCTGCTGCGGCGTGACGGCCTGCGAGAGGACGTCTACCTGCGGCCGATCGTCTACAAGAGCTCGGAGACGATCGGCGTGCGACTTCACAACCTCGACGCAGACATCACGATCTTTGGGGTCCCATTCGGGCAGTACATCGACACCGAGGGCGGTATCCGTGCCCAGGTCAGCTCCTGGCGACGAACCGACGACAACGCAATCCCGGCGCGCGGCAAGATCACCGGGGCATACGTCAACGGTGCGCTCGCCAAGAGCGAGGCGCAGCTGAACGGCTTCGACGAGGCGATCGTGCTGACGGCCGATGGCCACGTGAGCGAGGGCAGCGCCGAGAACCTCTTCGTCGTCAAAAACGGCGTGCTCCTCACACCGCCAGTCACCGACAACATCCTGGAGGGCATCACGCGCCGGCGGCTGATGGAGATCGCGCGCGACGAGCTCGGCATCGAGGTCGTCGAACGCTCGATCGACCGCACCGAGCTGTACTTCGCGGACGAGGTCTTCCTGTGCGGGACCGGCGCCCAGATCAGCCCGGTGATCGAGATCGACCGTCGAAGCATCGGCGGCGGACGCCCGGGTCAGACGACGAAGGGCCTCTCGCGCATCTACTTCGACGCGGTCCGCGGCCGCCTGCCGGCCTATCGCAGCTGGTTGACGCCCGTCTACTAGGAGCGGGGCAGCGGTTCCCCGGTTCGCGAGCGACCGGCCCGTGAGCCCGGTGAAGCGAAGATGACCAACTCAGACGATCAAGACCGCCTGCGATGGCTGGGCCGCCTGCTCGAGATGGTGCCCGGAACGATTTCATGGGCGATCCTCATCCTTCCCCTGTGGCTCAGCTTCAGCTACCCGTGGCTCGTCGCCTACTTCGTCCTGAGCTTTGACTTCTACTGGCTGTGCCGCGCGCTCTGGTTCAGCGGCGCGGTGATCATCGCCTACGGGCGAATCCGCGAGGTGCTCTCGATCAACTGGTCCGAGCGGCTGGCTGGGCTGGCTGACCCCGTCGCGCGACGCGCAGAGCTCGAGGCGCGCCTCGCCGCGGTCGGGGGCGACATGCCGAGCGGCGCGCTCGGGTTCGCGGCTGGCACGCTCTCCTCGGGAACGGAGCGGCGCCGGCTGCGCCGCGAGCTGGCGGCCATGCGATCGGTCGAAGCCCTCGACGAGCCGCCGCCGCCCGTCGACGAGCTCATCCACCTCGCCCTGATCCCGACCTACACCGAGTCGCTCGAGAAGCTGCGCTTCACCGTCCGCGCCCTCGCGGACGCGGAGTGGCCGACCGAACGAAAGATCTGCGCGATCATCACGCGCGAGACCGACGAGGGCGGCATCGAGAACGTCGCCGCGCTGCGGGCGGAGTTCGGCGACGCGTTCGCCGAGTTCATCCACATCCTCGACCCACTGGAGCCGGGAATCGTGGTCGGCAAGAGCAGCGCCATGGCGTGGGGTGGTCGCTACCTGTATCGGATCCTCGTGCGCGAGCGTGGGATGGACCCGCGACGCATCATCGTGACCGACCTGGACGCCGACTACCGGGTCCACCCGCAGTACTTCGCGTATCTGTCGTGGGTGCACCTGACCGATCCGAACCGCGAGACGCAGCTCTACCAGCCGATCCCATACTTCCACAACAACATCTGGCAGGTGCCGATGCTCCAGCGCCTCTTCGCGGCGGTCCTGACCCAGATGCAGATGTGGCGCAGCGTGCTCCCGGAGAAGCTCCAGAGCTTCGGGTCGTACTCGACGACCCTCAACCTCGTGCACGACGTCGGCTACTGGGCCACCGACGCGATCCCCGAGGACAGCCGCTTCTACTGGAAGAGCTATTTCCGCTACGGCGATCGGTTCCGCGCGGTGCCGCTCTTCATCCCGATCTACGGCGACGCGGTGCGCGCCCGGGGATATTGGCGCAGCATGGCCGAGCAGTACCTGCAGGCCCGCCGCTGGGCGTGGGGCGTCACAGACATCCCGTATGTCGTCGACAACGCCGTGCGTCACTCCGAGATCCCGTTCTGGTCCCGCTTCTGGCGCGTCGCGAACCTGTTCGGCGAGCACATCAACTGGGCGATCGCACCGTTCGTCCTGATGTTCGGTGCCACCGTGCCGCTCCTCATCAACCCCGCCTTCGCCGAGACCACACTCGGTCAGAACCTGCCGCTGTTCGCGAGCGTGATGCTGACCATGGCGCTCGTCAGCCTGTTCGTCCTCGTCGTGGTCGAGCATCGGATCGTGCCGCCGCGGCCGCCGGAGTGGGGTCCCGTCCAGCGGATCCTGAGCTACGTGCAGTGGATCGGGCTCCCCTTCGTGGGGATCCTGTTCAGCAATCTCCCGGCCCTGGATGCCCAGACCCGGCTGCTCACGGGCCGCTACCTGGAGTACCGGGTCACCGAGAAGGCCTGAGCCGATGCCCGACCACGCGCCGATCGCGCGGATCCGCCTGTCGCGCTCCCTCCGGCGCCTCCTCGCCATCCCCGTGCTGGCGCTGCTTGCCGGCACCGCGGCGATCGCTGCAGGGCTCCTCCTCGTGCCCGGCGTCACAGGCCTCGCCGTCGCCGGACTCGGTGCCGTGGTGGGTGCACTCGCCGTTGTCGGGGTGATCCGCCCGCTCAGCGTGCGCCTCGAGATCGAAGAGGCGGCCGTGCGCGTCAGCTGGCTCGGCGGCGAGCAGATGTACATCCTCAGCCCCGGACCCGTCACCCGCGTGCGTCTGCGCGGCGAGAACGCGTCGAGCCTGCGAGGCGGCCGTCGCCTGCTGGGAGGTCAGCTGGGCCCAGCGCGACTGCGCGGTGAGGAGCAGGTCGAGGTGGTTCGCCTCGCACCGTCCGCGTCAGCCATCCTCGTCCCGACCGATCGTGGCCGGCTCGCCATCGCCGCCGCCAACGAGGAGCTGCTGCTCGACGCCCTGTCGCTGGCCGCCCGCGCCCGTCAGCGCAAGGAAGAGCTCGAACGCGAGGCGCCGGAGGTGGCGGAGGTGGCGGAGGTGGCAGAGGCAGCGGAGGTTGACACGCCTGCGCCGCCCGTCAACGAGCCCGTCGAGATCGACGTCGACCCCGCGCTCATGACCGGCATCGAGCGGGCCATGGTCGAACGGCGGCTGGCCGAGGAGCGTGAGGCCGCCGAGGCAGCGGCCAGCGCCGAGCTTGCAGCGGCCGAGGCTGCCACTGTCGCGGAGGCGGAGGCGGAGTCGGAGCCCGCCGCGGCGGCGGGGGCAGCCGCGGCCGAATCGCCGTCCGCGGAGGCGCGGCCTCGTCGTGGGCGACTGCGATCGCTGCCGATCCCTCGCCCGCGGCCGAGCGCCGTGCTCGTGCTCCTGCCGCTCGCCGGCGCGGGCGCGGCGTGGGGGATCGGCTACCTGTCCGACAGCATGCCGGATCCGGGATCCGAGGTCGGTCGGCTGACGGCGCTCGCCCTCGTGCTCGCGGGGCCTGCCGCGACCATCGGCGCGATCATGGCTCGGGTCTGGTGGCCGCGCCTCATCGGCGTCGTGGTGGCTGGCGCGCTCGCCGCTTCCGTGCTCGTCGGCCGTTCGCTCATCGGCACCTGAATTGACACCGTGGCGGGGGACTGCCACGATCGGCGACCAATCGAACGACCACGGCCGCGACGGAGCCACGACGGTCGTCACATCGAGCCACGAGCGAGCCCGGGATGGTGGAAGCGGGCGGCATCGGCGACGACAGGTCATCCCTCCCGAGCCGGAGGCGCCAAGCGGCGAGTGCCGTGCGTAAGGCCTCCCGGGCACGCCACCCGATAGCGATGGCGACGAGTGGATCGCGTGCGTCTCCCACACGAGGGTGCGGCGCATCGGTCAAGCGCGGGTGGTACCGCGGGAGCCCTTCCCGTCCCGGAGTTCCGGGGCGGGTTTCGTGTTGTTTGGAGCGTGAGCGTGGCGTTCAGGCCGGTGTCGAGCAAGCTGGAGGTCCCCGCGCTCGAGCGCGAGGTCATCGAGCGCTGGCGTGAGCGCGACACGATGGCTCGCTACCTGGCACGCAACGACGACTCCGAGCGGCGCTTCAGCTTCATCGATGGGCCGATCACCGCCAACAACCCGATGGGTGTGCACCACGCCTGGGGACGCACCTACAAGGACCTCTTCCAGCGGTACCACACCATGCTGGGCGAGAAGCAGCGCTACCAGAACGGCTTCGACTGCCAGGGGCTCTGGATCGAGGTCAACGTCGAACGGGACCTGGGCTTCAACGACAAGCGGCAGATCGAGGAGTACGGGATCGACCGTTTCGTCGAGCGATGCAAGGCATGGGTCGACACGTACGCGGCCATGCAGACCGAGCAGAGCAAGCGGCTCGGCTACTGGATGGACTGGGACAACAGCTACTACACCAACTCCGACGAGAACAACTACACCGTCTGGGCCTTCCTGGCCGAATGCCACCGGCGCGGGCTGATCTATCGCGGCCACGACGTCATGCCGTGGTGTCCGCGCTGCGGGACGGGCATCTCCAACATGGAGGCGGCCGAGGGCTACGCCGAAGCGAAGCACCTCTCCGTGACCCTGCGCCTGCCGATCACCAGCGCTGGCCACGAGGACGAGGACCTGCTCGTCTGGACGACGACCCCGTGGACGCTGTCGAGCAACGTCGCGGCCGCTGTGCATCCCGGCCTGACCTACCAGCTCGTCGAGGGCAGCAACGGGCGCCGATGGTGGGTGAGCGCCGGCTCGAAGCAGCGCGTCGCACGCGACGCCGAGGTGCTCCGTGAGGCGCTCGGCGCCGAGCTCCTGGACCTGACGTACCGTGGGCCGTTCGACGAGTTGCCGGCGGTGGATGGCGTGATGCATCGGGTCATCGCGTGGGACGAGGTCTCCGACGCCGAGGGGACCGGCATCGTGCATATCGCCCCGGGCTGCGGCCAGGAGGACTTCGCCCTCTCCAAGGCCTATGACCTGCCCGTGATCGACCCGATCGACCAGTTCGGCGTGTTCGCCGAGGGCTTCGGATGGCAGTCCGGCCGGTACGCGGGCGCGACGGAGGACCCGGCCGATGACCTGGCTCGCGCCGTCGTCGCGGACCTCGAGACGAAGGGCCTGCTGGTGGCGAAGGAGACCTACGCGCACTCGTACCCGCACTGCTGGCGCTGCGGAACCCAGCTCATCTTCCGGCTCGTGGACGAGTGGTTCATCGCGACGGACGCACTGCGCGAGCCGGTGGGGGCGTCGACGCGCTCGATGACCTGGCTGCCCGAAGGGATCGGCCTCGAGGAGCGCGAGCTCGACTGGCTGCGAAACATGGGCGACTGGATGATCAGCAAGAAGCGCTACTACGGGCTGGCTCTCCCCATCTGGGCCTGCACAGATTGCGACGGCTGGGAGGTCATCGGCTCGAAGGAGGAGCTGCAGCGCCGCGCGGTGGCGGGCTGGGACGAGTTCGACGGGCACTCCCCGCACCGTCCCTGGATCGACGCCGTGGAAGTTGCCTGCGCCCGCTGCGGGGCCCGGGCGCGACGCATCCTCGACGTCGGCAACCCGTGGCTGGACGCCGGGATCGTCGGCCTGTCGACGCTGAAGTGGAACACCGATCGCGAGTACTGGGCTCAGTGGTATCCGGCCGACTGGATCAGCGAGTCCTTCCCCGGCCAGTTCCGCAACTGGTTCTACGCGCTCCTGACGGAGTCGACGGTCATGACCGGCCAGGCGCCGGCACGTGCGCTGTTCGGGTACGCGCTGCTCCTCGACGAGAACGGCGAGGAGATGCACAAGAGCAAGGGGAACTCGATCCCGTTCGACGAGGCCGCCGACCGCATCGGCTCCGACGTGATGCGCTGGATGTACGCGGCCGCCAATCCCGCGGTCAACCTGCGCTTCGGATACGGCCCTGCTCACGAGGTCGTGCGCCGCTTCTTCCTGCCGCTCTGGAACACCTACGGGTTCTTCGTGACCTACGCGCGCATCGACGGCTGGACGCCGGACCAGGTCGAAGGCGTGGACGGCGCCCGGACCCTCCTCGACCGATGGATCCTGTCGCGCCTCGACACGCTCGTTGCGGAGACCGGCGCGTCACTTGACGGCTACGACGCCATGCGCGCCACGCGGGCCATCGAGGCGTTCGTCGAGGACCTCTCGAACTGGTACGTGCGCCGCAACCGGCGACGCTTCTGGAAGGGCGAGCTCGACGCCGACAAGCGCGCCGCCTATGCCACCCTGCACGAGGTGCTCACCACGCTCACGAGGCTCATCGCACCGGTCATTCCGCACGTCGCCGACGCGATCTGGGACAACCTCGTCGCCGGCGTGGTTGCCGACGCCCCGGACAGCGTGCACCTTGCTGACTTTCCGCGTCCGGTCGCCGGCCGCGTGGACCTCGCCGTGAACGGAGCCGTCGGCCTGGCTCGCCGCACGGTGGCACTCGGCCGTGCCGCCCGGTCTGCCTCGTCGGTACGCACGCGGCAGCCGCTGCGCGTCGCCCGCGTGAAGCTTCCCGGAGCCCGGACCACATTCGCCGACGAGCCGGCCGTGGACGCCGACCTGCGGCGCGAGATCACCGAGGAGCTCAACGTCCGCGATATCGAGCTGATCCCCGACGAGTCGGAGATGGTCGAGCGCACCCTGTACCCGCTCCTGCCGGTGATCGGGCCACGCCACGGCGCGGCGGTCGGGGCGATCATGGCCGCGGCCCGCTCCGGCGCCTGGTCGCTGGCCGACGACGGCACGGTGGAGGCCGGGGGCACGATCCTCCGACCCGACGAGTTCCAGCTCACGGCGCGGGCACGGCCGGGCCACGAGGTGGCGGAGGACGGCGACCTGCTGGTCGCGCTCGACACGATGCTCGACGACGAGCTGGTCGCGGAAGGGCTGGCGCGCGAGGTGGCGCACCGCCTCCAGGCGATGCGCAGGTCGGCGGGCTACGAGATCAGCGATCGGGTGCGTGTGGCAATCGGGGGCGATGCCGAGGCGACGGCATCACTCGCGGCGCACCGGGAGTGGCTGGCCGACGAGCTGCTGGCGACATCCGTCGAGATCGCTCCCGAGGCATCGATCGACGGCGCCGACGGGACAGAGTCGGTCGACATCGACGGCGTCTCCGTGCGCCTCGCCCTGGCCCGCGCCTGATCGAGGGCTCGTCCGCTAGAGTGGGGTCATGGAGGCCGCCACCCGCGAGAGGTCGCTGAGGCCCGTGCTCGCCCTGGCGGGCACGGCGCTGTCGCTGTACGTCGCGGACCAGGTCACCAAGGCCGTCGTCGTCGCGAACGTGCCGTTCGGTGCCCGCTACGACGTCATCGGCGACCTCGCGCAGCTATGGCACGTGCGGAACGACGGCGCCGCCTTCAGCATCCTCCCCGGGGCCACGTGGCTGTTCGTGCCGGTCACGGTGCTGGCCATCGGCATGGTCATCTACTTTCACCGAACGCTTCGCGATCGAGGCCCGTGGATCCACGTCATCCTCGGGGCCATCCTGGCCGGCGCGCTCGGAAACCTGACCGATCGGCTGCGCTTCGGCTATGTCGTCGACTTCGTCAGCCTCGGGATCGGGGAGACGCGCTTCCCGACCTTCAACGTCGCCGACTCGGCCGTGGTGCTCGGCATCGGCGCGCTGGTGGCCTACCTCACCTTCTTCGAGCGGCCGGTCCAGGCAGAGGCCGCGCGGTGAGCGCGCAGGTGGAGGGACGCACCGTCGAGGGCGCAGCGCCCGCGGGCCGGGTCGATCTCGCCGTCTCTGCCGTCGGCGAGATCAGCCGTGCTCATGCCCAGCGGCTCATCGGCGACGGACGCGCCCTCGTGAACGGCATGCGGCGCCGGTCGAGCGACCGGCTCGTGGGAGGCGAGGTGGTGACCGTGGAGCTCAGCGCCCCGGCCGACGAGTCGCTCGTGGCGGAGTCGATCCCGCTCGTCGTCGCCTACGAGGACGAGATGATGCTGATCGTCGACAAGCCGGCCGGCCTGGTCGTGCATCCATCGGCCGGGCACAGCTCCGGCACGCTGGTCAACGCGCTCCTCGGCCGCGCGCGCGACCGCGGTGAGCCCCTCGGGTCGATCGCCGGCGTCGGCCGCCCCGGGATCGTGCATCGGCTCGACAAGGAGACGAGCGGCCTGCTGGTCGTGGCAAAGACCGACGCGGCCCAGTCCAGCCTGATGCGCCAGTTCGGCGATCGCAGCATCGAGAAGGAGTACCTCGCCCTGGTGCGCGGCGAGCCGCCCTCGACGCGCGGCCGGGTCGAGGCACCCATCGGCCGTGACCCGCGTGACCGCCAGCGGATGGCGGTCGTGGCCGGCGGCCGCGAATCGGTCACGGAGTACGAGGTCCTCGCGACCGGCGCTGGCTACGCGCTCCTCGCGCTTCACCCGCTCACCGGGCGAACGCACCAGATCCGGGCTCACCTGTCGTACCTCAACCTGCCGATCGCGGGCGACCTGCGGTATGGCGGGGGAGAGGGTCCCGGTGGCCTGCGCCGGCAGTTCCTGCACGCCGCCCGTCTCGGTCTCGAGCGCCCCCTGGACGGGCGCCACCTGCGCGCCTGGAGCGCGCTGCCCAAGGACCTCGCCGACTGCCTGGCCGCATCCGGCGTGGCACCACGGTCCGACAGGCTGCCGGCGGGCGTCGGTGCCGAGGTCGTCGAGGAGTGACCGTCACCGACAAGCGGATGGCCTTCCCGAACCCGATGCTGGTGGTCGTGTCCGGCCCGTCCGGCGTCGGCAAGAGCACCATCGTGGCCGAGCTGGCCCGCGACCATCCGCAGGTCGTACCGATCGTCACCGCCACCACCCGGAAGCAGCGCGACGGCGAGATTCCCGGCGTGCACTACCACTTCCTGGACCGCGACGACTTCATCTCGCTCCGCGACGGGGGAGGGCTGCTCGAGTGGGCCGAGGTCCACGGCAACCTGTACGGGACGCCCATTGACCAGGTGCGGGGCATCCTGGCCGCGGGCCGCGACGCCATCCTCACGATCGATCCGCAGGGCGCACGCCAGGTCCGGGCCCGCGTCCCCGACGCCCTCCTCATCTTCGTCAAGCCGCCGACCATGAAGGACCTGACCCGCCGCCTCCGCAAGCGCGGAAGCGAGTCGGCCGAGTCACTCGAGCGTCGCAGGCGCGACGCGGAGCGCTGGATGGCCGACACCAACGACTACGACTTCGTCGTCGTGAACGAGACAGGCCACGCATCAGAGGCCGCCGAACGGATCTGGGAGATCATCCAGGCCGAGGCGCGCCGTGACCCGCCACGCCGACCGCAGATCTGAGGCGCCGGTGACGTCGGGCGGCGGCGTCGTGCGCGTCGCGGTCGACGCCCTCGCCGACCGCCCGGAGCGCACGTTCAGCTACCTCCTTCCAGCGGGCGACGCCAGGCCCGCCCCCGGCTCGCTCCTGCTCGTGCCGTATGGCCGGCGCCTGGCGTTGGGCTATCTCCTGCCCGGCGACGGCGAGATGGGCGGCGGTGAGCTGCGCCCGATCGAGGCCGTCGTGTCGGCACCGATGCTCACGCCCGACCTCCTCGCGCTGGCAGAGGAGATCGCCGCCTACTTCCGCGCGCCGATCGGGACCACGCTGGCCGCGATGCTGCCGCCCGGCCTCGAGTCGCGCATCGAGCGTCGCTGGGAGGTGCTGCGTCCCGACGAGCTGCCACCGGGCCTCCCCGGTGCGGTCGACGGCGACGGGATGATCGCCGACGCGACGCTTCTCCGTTCGGCGCCGAGGGGCGGGCGTGGCGCGTGGCTGGAGCGGCTGCGCCGATCGGGAGCGATCCGAGCCGCCTGGACGCTTCGTGCGGCCGACGTCAACGCGCGAAGGGTGCGGGTCCTGCGTCCGCTGGCCGGCGATGCCGAGCCTCCCCGCCGTGCACCGGTCCAGCGAGCGCTGCTCGAGGCCCTCGGCGGCGAGGAGCAGACCATGGCCGAGCTTGCCGAGGCTCTGGAAACCGAGCCCGGAGCGCTC
The DNA here is from genome assembly GCA_963839635.1 of uncultured Chloroflexia bacterium. GTDB lineage: Bacteria > Chloroflexota > Limnocylindria > QHBO01 > QHBO01 > JACDBZ01. The sequence continues at coordinate 166,024 of CAWIVT010000005.1, read as the reverse complement.
CTTGCGCCGGCGCGGCGACTCGTCGCTCTCGGACGCGCGGAGCTGGACTGGCGGACCGTTGATCGCAGCCCGATCGCGCATCGGACCGTCGTGGCCGACCTGCGCCATGACCTGGCCCCGGAGCAGACCGCGGCCCTGGACGCCATCGCGACGGTGCCAGCGGGCGGAGAGCTGCTGCTCGAGGGCGTGGCCGCCTCCGGCAAGACCGATGTGTACCTCGCCGCGACACAGGAGACCCTGGCAGCCGGACGGGATGTCATCGTGCTCGTCCCGGAGGTGAGCCTGGTGCCGCAGCTGGCGGACCGTCTGCGGGCGCTCGTCGGCGAGGGGCTCGCCGTGCTGCACTCCGGCCTGTCCGCGGGGGAGCGGCACGACGAGTGGTGGCGGATTCTCAGGGGCGAGGCGAGGGTCGTCATCGGGACGCGCACCGCCGCGTTCGCGCCGGTGACCGCGCTCGGCCTCATGGTCGTGGACGAGGAGCACGACGGCGGGTACAAGTCGGACCGGACGCCGCGCTACGACACGCGCTGGGTCGCGCGCCGTCGGGCGGCGCTGGCCGACGCGCGCGTTGTCCTCGGCAGCGCCACGCCGGACCTCGTCACGTTGGCGCGGGTCCGTGGCGGTCACGCCGAGCGCGCGAGGCTAATCGAACGACGCGTCGGCGCGCGCCCGACGATCGAGGTCGCTGATCTTCGTGCGGAGCTCGCCAGCGGCAATCGCTCGATCTTCTCGGCGGCGCTGACCGATGCCCTCGGCGCCCTGCGACGGGGGAGCGAGCAGGCCGTTCTCATCCTCAACCGGCGTGGGGCAGCCACCTTCATCCTGTGCCGCGACTGCGGTGAGAGCCTCCGCTGTCCGGACTGCGAGCTCCCGTTCGTCTACCACCTCGACGGAGGCACGCTGCGGTGCCATCACTGCGGCCGGTCCACGGCGCCATCGGAGAAGTGCCCGGCCTGCGGCAGCTCGCGGATCCGCTATTTCGGCGCCGGCACGCAGCGCGTCGAGGCGGAGCTGCGGGCCAGGTTCCCCGGCCTTCGCATCGGCAGGCTCGACTCCGACGCGCTCGCCGCGCGCCGAGGCTTCGAGACGATCTACGACGACTTCCGTGAGGGCAGGACCGACGTCCTGGTCGGCACGCAGCTGGCAGCGAAGGGGCTTGACCTGCCAGCGGTCACGCTGGCAGCGGTGGTGGCGGCCGACGTCACGTTGAACCTGCCCGACTATCGGGCCGCCGAGCGCACGTTCCAGCTCCTCGCGCAGGTAGCCGGTCGCGCCGGCCGAGGGCCCATGCCGGGCCGCGTCATCGTCCAGACCTACGCCCCGGGCCACTACGCGGTTCGGACCGCCGCCACCCTCGACGTCGACGCGTTCGCCGACGAGGAGCTGCTGCGACGCCGCCTGCTCGGCTATCCGCCGTTCAGCGTGCTGGCCCGCCTCCTCGTCGCGGATGCCGACCGGAGCCGTGCGGAGGAACGCGGGCGCCAGGCGGCGGCTGCGGTCACGTTGCCGGGCGTGGAAGTGCTCGGCCCGCTGCCGTCGTACGTTGCGCGCCGTGCCGGGCGCTTTCGGATGCAGGTCGTGATCCGCGCACCGGACGCATCAACACGAGCGGCCGCGCTCGAGCTGACCCCGGCCGGGGTCGCGATCGACGTCGATCCCGAGTCGCTCCTCTGAATCGGTACAATCGCCCCGCCATGGCCATCCGTCGCATCCTGACCGCCGAGGAGCCGATCCTGCGAGAGCGCGCGAAGCGCGTTTCCAGCTTCGACGCAAGCCTGCACCGGCTGCTCGAAGACATGCTCGAAACGATGCGTGACGCGCCCGGCGTGGGCCTGGCCGCGAACCAGATCGGGGTTCCGCTGCAGGTCGCCGTGATCGAGGTCGATGACGCCATCACGGAGCTCGTGAACCCCCAGATCGTCAAGGGCTCGGGCGAGCAGCTCGACTGGGAGGGCTGCCTCTCGATCCCCGGCTACGTTGCCGAGGTGACGCGATACGAGAAGGTCACCGTCAAGGCCCGGGATCGGCACGGCAGGGAGTTCCGCGTGAAGGGCACCGAGCTCTTCTCGCGGGCGCTCCAGCACGAGATCGACCACCTCAACGGCGCACTGTACATCGACTCGCTCGACTCGCTCGACGAGATGGTCCGCGTCACCGAGTCACACGAGGAGGTCACCGAAGAGGCGGCCGCCGGGATCTAGTGGCGGGCATCGGTCGCATCAGCTTCCTCGGCACCGGGCAGTTCGGGGTTCCGCTGCTCGCCCGCGTCGTGGAGCTCGCGGACGACCTCGTCGTGGTGAGCCAGCCCGACCGTCCGGCCGGGCGACGCCTCCAGCTGCGTGCGACGCCCGTCGCGGCATACGCCCGCGAGCATGGCATCCGGGTGCTCACGCCCCATCGCCTCCGCTCGGATGAAGCACGCGCCTCGCTCACCGAGTGGAAGCCGGACGGCATGGTCCTCGTCGCGTACGGCCAGCTCGTGCCGCAGGACCTGCTGGATATCGGCTCACGTGCACCGCTGAACGTCCATCCATCGTTGCTGCCGCGCCACCGCGGCGCGGCGCCGGTGGCCGGCACCATCCTGTCGGGGGACGCAGAGGGTGGCGTGACGCTGATGGTGATGACGGCCGAGCTCGACGCCGGACCGATCGTCAACCGCTGGCCGGTCCCCATGACCGGACGCGAGACGACGCCCGAGCTGGAGGCCGCCCTGGGCGACCTTGCTGCGGACGTCGTGCCGCCCGAGCTCGAACGATGGGCGGCCGGGCCTATCGAAACCGAGCCCCAGGATGAGCGTGCGGCGACCTACGTCCGACCCTTCCGGCGAGCGGATGGCTGGATCGACTGGCGGCGATCGGCGGTAGAGGTCGATCGCCAGGTGCGCGCACTCCAGCCGTGGCCCGGTGCGTGGACCACGATCGACGGCCGCCGGGTGCACGTCCGCCGCGCGCACCCCGTTCCGGGCTTCGACGACGTGCCGATCGGCGCGCTGCTACCGGGCGAGATTCCGTGCGTCGCCTGTGGCACGGGCGCCCTCGCGCTCGAGATCGTCCAGCCCGAGGGTCGCCTCACCATGCCTGCCGATGCCTGGCGGCGCGGCCTGCCGCGCGACCACGTGCTCCTCGGAACGAGCAGGCCCGAGGAGGCGGTTCGCTAGGAGCTACCCACCGGGATCGGCTCCTGGTCGGCTTCCTCGCCCTCGACGCGAAGGAGATTGTGCACGCTCCATGCGCCGTCGATTCGCTCCGCCTCTTCGCCGAGCCGATCCCGCATCTCCGCGGTCGGGACCTCGCCACGAAGAACGAGGGTGCCTCGCTCAGCATTGACGTTGATCGAGCCCTTCGGCACGGACGGATCGCGGAAGAGCGCGGTCTCCGCGCGCGCCGCGAGCGTGACGTCGTCGGTCGCTCCGGTGCTCGACGAGCTGCGGGCGTGCGATGCGGCCTTCATCGCGCCCGACGCGGTCGCCACGATCCCGCGGGCAGCGTGCTCGGCGCGCCGGCCCGTGCGGCGTGCGATAGCGGCTCCCTGGTCGAGCAGGCGCGCGCGACGTGCGCGGCCCCGGTCGGGGTCGGCCAGGAAGGCAGCGATGGCGCCGCCGATCGCGGCCAGCCCGGCCACGAGCATGGAACCCATCAGGCCCGGCCCGCGCGGCTCGCCGGCGGCCGCCGCGCGCGCTCGCCTGGCCGCGCGAGCGACATCTCGGCGAGTGTCCTTCGTTGGGTCGTTGATCTTCATCGGTGCATCCCCACTGCGTGTACGTGCAAGTTTCACCCGGTCTATCGCACGCTGCATGCCGCGGGGATCGGTTGCGCCACCTTCATCGGTCGCATATCGAACCGTAACCGGGCGTCGGATATACTCGCGCCAGCCCGCAGGAGGTGGGCAAACAGATGTTCTGGGATCCGATCTACATCTTCGCAGTCCTGCTGCCGACCATCGCCATCACGGGCTGGGCGGCGTGGCGAGTGCGCTCAACCTATGCCAAGTGGTCGAAGGTCGACTCGGGGGTCAACCTCGACGCGTTCGACTTCGCGCGCCGGCTCCTTGACCGCCAGGGACTGACCGACGTCAAGATCGAGCCGACGCCCGGGAAGCTCACCGATCACTACGATCCGCGCGGCAAGGTGCTGCGCGTGAGCACCCAGGTTGCCGACGCCTCTGCCCTCGAGACCGCCGGCATCGTGACCAGCGGCCCGCGGCTGTCGGTGGCTGCCGCGGCGGTCATCGCGCACGAGGTCGGCCATGCGCTCCAGGACCACGCCGGCGAGCCGGCCATGAAGCTGCGCCAGGCGATCGTGCCGGCCGCACAGTTCGGGTCCGGCATTGCACCGTGGCTGATCATCGCGGGCGTCTTCCTCAGGGCAGATGGCCTCGCCATCATCGGCCTGCTCGGCTTCGGCGCTGCCGTGCTCTTCACGTTCGCGACGCTGCCTGTCGAGATCGGTGCGTCGGGCAAGGCCCTCGCCTTCGTCAACGGGCTCGGCATGGTGGGCGAGAAGCAGACCGGCGCCCGGGCCGTCCTCAAGGCCGCCGCCTGGACGTACGTGGCCGGTGCGCTCACTGCGCTGCTGACCTTCCTCTACTACGCGTGGCTGATCTTCGGACGGCGTGACTGAGCTCCCGCTCGCCGGCCCGCTGCCGGCGATCAGCGAGATCGACTCCGCAACGCTCGCCGCGTGGCTCGCAGCCCGCGGCGAGCCGCCGTACCGGGCGGCCCAGGTGCTGGGCGGCACGCACCGGCCGGAGATCTCCGCGTTCAGCGAGCTCACGGACGTGCCGGCCTCGCTCCGTGGGGAGCTGGAACGCCACTTCCGGTTCAGCACCATCGTCGACAGCCACATCATCGGCGCCGATGGCGGCATGACGGCCAAGGCAGTCCACGAGCTTGGCGACGGCCAGCGCATCGAGTCCGTGCTGATGCGCTATCCCGCACGCGGCTCGATGTCGGAGCGGACCACCATCTGCATCAGCTCCCAGGCCGGCTGCGCGGTGAACTGCCCGTTCTGCGCGACCGGACAGGCGGGGTTCGGCCGGCAGCTCACCGCGGGTGAGATCGTCGACCAGGTCCTGCACTGGCACAGGCCGCCGTGGAACGCGCTCGGCGATGCGAAGCGCGGTCACTACAACGTCGTGTTCATGGGGATGGGCGAGCCGCTCAACAACGCCGACCGCGTGTTCGAGGCGGTGCGCCTGCTGAACGATCCCGAGCGTCTCGGGATCGGCGCACGACACATCACGGTCAGCACGTCGGGTGTGGTGCCCGGCATGGATCGCATGGTCGACGAGCTGCCTCAGGTCAACCTTGCCATCAGCCTGCACGCGGCGACCGACGAGCTGCGCGACGAGCTCGTGCCGATCAACCGCAAGTGGCCGATCCGCGAGGTCATCACCGCCGGACGCCGCTTCGCCGGTCGAACCGGGCGCCGCGTGAGCCTCGAGTACGTGATGATCGACGGTCTCAACGACACCGACGAGCAGGCCGACGGCCTGATCGAGCTCGCGCGCGGCTGGCTCACGCACCTCAACCTGATCCCGCTCAACCCGACGCCCGGCTCGCGCTGGACCGGCACTCCGGCCGCCGGCATCGAGCGATTCGTGCGCCGGCTCCGCGACGGTGGGGTGTCGGTCACGGTGCGCGACACCCGCGGCCGGGAGATCGATGCCGCCTGCGGCCAGCTCCATGCGCAGCTCTCCGGCCGGTCCCTGCGCGAGGCGCGCGAGGCGGCATCGCCTTCGCCGGCATGAGCGACACCACAGAGATCAGCGCGAGCATCCTGAACGCCGACTTCGGCCAGCTGGCCGATGAGATTCGGCGCGCCGATGCGGGCGGCGTGGACTCGATCCATCTCGACGTCATGGACGGCCACTTCGTCGACAACCTCTCGTTCGGGCCGGTTGTCGTCGAGGCGGTGCGTGCTGCCAGCGACCTTCCGTTCCACAGCCACCTCATGATCGACAACCCGCTCGCGTACGCCGAGCGATTCGCCGATGCCGGCAGTGACCTCATCGTCTTCCACGTCGAGGCCGACGACGAGCCTTCGGCCGTGATCGATGCCATCCAGGGCGCGGGGAAGCGCCCGGGGATCGCGATCAACCCCGAGACGCCTGCGGGGGCGGTGTTGGAGTACCTGGACCGGGTCGACCTGCTCCTGGTCATGACCGTCCATCCGGGATGGGGCGGCCAGTCGTTCATCGCCGAGGTGCTTCCGAAGATGCGGACCCTGCGCGACGAGATCGACAGGCGTGGCCTCGCCGTCCGGATCGGGGTGGATGGGGGAGTGAACCTCGAGACCATAGGCCTGGCCCGCGCGGCCGGCGGAACCGTGATGGTCGCCGGGAGCGCGCTGTACGGTAGCCGCGGCGAGCTTGGGCCGACGGTCGCGGACCTCCGAGAAGCTGCCGGAAAGGACCTGACCCTGCCGCGCCGCCCCTTCGTCCAGCTCGTCACCGTGGTATTCGGGCTGATCCTCCTGGCAGCGTGCTCGCAGGATGGCCCGCAGCTCCCGTTCGTTCCCACGCCGACGCCGACGCCCGAGCAGCCGAGAGAGGTTGACGTCACCGTCCGAAGCACCGGCAGCGGCGAGGCGATTGCCGGTGCTACGTTGCTGGTGGACGGCACCGAGGCGACCACCGGCGAGACCGGGACCGCGACCGTCACGGCGATGCGCGGCGCGACCGTCGAAGCCAACGCCGCGGAGCACGACGACGGACAGGCAACCGTCCCCGACGATGGGCCGCTCGTCATCGAGCTGCGCTCCAACGTGGTGGCCGGGACCGTGACCGATCCGGCGGGCGAGCCGATCGCCGGGGTGCGGGTCTTCGTCGACGGATCCGATTCGCTGGTCGAGACCGCCGCGGACGGGTCGTATCGGCTCACCGACGTACCCGCCGAGGCCACGCTGATCTTCAAGGTCCCCGGCTACCGCCTCGGCGAGATCCCGCTCGAGGATGCGGACACCGTCGACCTCGCGATGGAGCCGTTCGAGGCCCGTGCCCTCTACGCGCCGTCGGCCGTGTTCGAGGCTCCGGGTCGCCTGGACGAGATGCTCGCGCTGCTCGACCGAACCGAGGCGAATGCGCTCGTCATCGACGTCAAGGAGACTGACGGCCGGCTGTACTGGGCGACCGACCTCGAGACTGCCGCCGAGGTCGGCGCCATTCGCGAGACCCCTGTCTTCGATCTCGAGGAGCTCCTGCCGATGCTGAAGGAGCGCGGGATCTACACGATCGCGCGCATGGTCAGCATGAAGGACAACACGTCGGCCCTCGCGCGGCCGGAGCTGGCGGTCCGCAACAGCGAGACCGGTGAGCCGTGGCGCGACAACATCGGCGGCGCGTGGCTCGATCCCTCGGCTCCCGGCGTCGCCGAGTACCTCGCGAGCATCGCCGGCGACCTCGCCGCCAAGGGCTTCGACGAGGTCCAGCTCGACTACATCCGCTTCTTCAGCGACGGGCCGTCCGCGGCCGCCGATACGAACCTGCCGAACACGCAGTCGTTCCGGCTGCCGGCCATCGGGCGCGTCCTGCGGGTCGTCAGCGAGGAGCTCGACACGACGCACGCGTTCCTGGGCGCCGACGTGTTCCCGATCAGCTTCATCAGTCCCGACGATCAGGGCATCGGGCAGCGGCCCGAGGTGATCATGCCGTACGTCGACTACTTCTGCCCGATGGTCTATCCGTCCCACTATGGACCGGGCGTGTTCGGATTCCAGGTGCCGAACGAGTTCCCGTACGAGGTCATCGACGAGACGCTCCAGATCATGAACGAGCAGAAGGAGGGTCTCCCGGTCGTCATCCGGCCGTGGATCCAGGACTTCGGGTACGGCCCGTTCCCGCCGTACAGCGCCGACCAGGTGCGTGCCGAGTTCGCCGCGGCGGCCGACAACGACGCCGGCGGCTGGATGATCTGGAACGCCCGCGCCATCTTCACCGAGTCGGCCCTCGGCGCGCCACGCGAGAACGAGGACTCCCGACCAACCACGTCGGGCCAACCGGCGCCATCCGCGAGCGCCGAGCCTTCAGCGTCCCCATAGACCGATGCGTCTCGTGGTGCAACGCGTAAGGCGCGCCAGTGTCCGCTCAGGCGACGAGCTGCTCGGCGAGATCGGGCTCGGAGCGCTGGTCCTGGCCGGGATCGGTGTGGACGACTCGCCGGAGATCGTCGACCGCATGGCCGACAAGCTGGTCGGCCTGCGCTACTTCGAGGACGAGGCGGGCCGCACGAACCTCTCCATTGCCGACGTCGGTGGATCCTACCTGGTGGTCAGCCAGTTCACGCTGTATGCGGACGTCAGCCGCGGCCGGCGCCCCGGCTTCACGCGCGCAGCCCTGCCCGATGCCGCCGCACCGATGGTCGAGCGATTCGTGCACCGGCTCCGCGACGCCGGCCAGCGGGTCGAGTCGGGGAGGTTCGGCGCCGAGATGGCCGTCGAGCTGGTGAACGACGGCCCGTTCACGCTGGTGCTGGATTCAGAGCGCGACCTGGGAGGCCCGGCCTAGCCCGGCGGCCGACAAACGGCCGGTACACAGCGACGCCCGCGTCATGTGACGCGGGCGCATCGGTCTCGGGAGGCGGCGGTCAGACCTTCTGGGCGGTTCGGCGGCAGCGGCTGCAGGCCTTGACCTTGGTGACCTTGCCGCCGCTGGTCAGCGTCATCGGCTGCAGGTTCGGGAGCCATCGGCGCAGGGCGCGCTTGCGGTTCATCCCGACGGACTGGGGGTTCCAGCCGGTGATCGGACGCTTGCCGCAGATGTCGCAGACGCGGGCCATGGTCGAAGGTTTCTCCACTCACGAAACGACCGGCGCAAGGGCGCCGGAACGACCGCGATGGTAGCACGCTAGGATCGGCCGATGCAATCGAGCCCGCCGCTCGTGGTGGTGGTGAGCGGTGCTCCCGCAACCGGCAAGACGACGCTGGCGCGCCGCCTCGCCCGGGACGTCGATGCCCGACTGATCTCGAAGGATGCGATCAAGGAAGCGCTCGCAGATGCGATCGGCCTGCCGCGCACGGTGGCGGAGTCCAGCCAGCTGGGGGACGCGGCCTTCGCGGCGCTCTTCGCGCTGCTCCGATCGGCGGTATCGGCCGGGCAGCCGAGCGTGGTCGAGGCCAATTTCTGGCGCGGCCGAGCGGAGGACGAGCTGCGCGGGGCGGTGGCAGGGGTCGAGCTCCGGATGGTGCACTGCACCGCCTCCCCGCACCGCATCGCGGCCCGATATCGTGGTCGCGAAGGCAGACATCCCGCTCATCTCGACATCCTCCGAATCGCCGATGGCGCCGACGTCGACGAGGGCCGCTACGCGCCGCTCGCGCTCACCGGGCCGGTCCTGGTCGTCCAGACGGACGAAGGATACGTGCCCGCGTATGACGTGATCCGAGAATTCGCCTCTCGCCGGACGGTGCCGAGCGCGTGACGTCGCTGGCGCCCGAGGAGCTGGACGTATCGATCCGCCGCGCAATGCCCGAGCTGGCGCGCAGCGTGGCCGCGCTCGCGAAGCTCGGCATCACCACGCCACGCGAGGCGCTCTGGTACCTGCCGTTCCGGTATGACGACTTCAGCGACCTCCGGCCGCTCGGCGAGCTGATCCCCGACGAGAAGCAGTCGGCCCGTGTGCGCGTCGAGGCGATCCGCATCGAACCGGGATTCGGGCGGCGGCCGCAGCGGGTCATCGCGCAGCTCACCGACACAAGTGGCAGCGCGGAGGCGATCTGGTTCGGGCGCCGCTTCGTCGAGCGTCGGCTTCAGCAGGGCGACGAGATCATCGTGTCGGGGAAGGTCACCAAGCGCGGGTGGCGGGCGCAGTTCACATCGCCCGAGTTTTCGCCCGTCGGCCGCGAGTCGGTCCACACCGCGCGGGTCGTGCCGGTCTACCACCTGACGGCCGGCGTGACCCAGAAGCGGCTCCGCGAGCTGCTGGCGCGGATCATGGATCGTGCGCTCCCCGGCGTGGTCGACCCCCTCACCGACACGGAGCGAGGGGCACTTCCGGCCGCTCGACGACGCGCTGCGCACGGCGCACTTCCCGGAGGAGGCGGCCGACGTCACCGAGGCACTCGACCGGCTCGCGTTCGACGAGCTGCTCGCGCTGCAGCTGACCCTGGCCCAGGCCCGTCAGGCGCGCGAGGGACTCCGCGCGCCGAGGATCGGAGTCGACGAGGCGGTGCGGACGGAGATCGTCGGCGCCCTGCCATTCACGCTGACGGCCGACCAGGCGACCGCCGTCGACGAGGTGCTCGGCGACATCGGCATCGAGCGGCCGATGCGCCGGCTCCTGCAGGGGGACGTCGGCAGCGGCAAGACCGCCGTGGCGGCGATCGCTCTTGCGTGCGCCGTGCGCGCGGGCTGGCAGGGCGCCCTGATGGCGCCGACCGAGATCCTCGCGCGGCAGCACCACGCAGGGCTCGCGCCGCTGCTCGATCGACTCGGCGTGCGCGCCGAGTTCCTCTCCGGCTCCCTGGCGAGTGGCACGCAAGCGGGAGATCCACGACGCGATCGGCGGCGGCATGGCCGAGGTCGTCATCGGAACCCACGCGGTGATCAGCGAGGCGGTGACGTTCCCACGCCTGGGGCTCGTCATCGTCGACGAGCAGCACCGGTTCGGCGTTGGCCAGCGTGCGGCGCTGCAGGCCAAGGGTGCGGGTGGCGAGCCGCACATGCTGGCTCTGACCGCCACGCCGATCCCGCGGACATTGGCACTCACCGTGTACGGCGACCTTGCCATCAGCACGATCCGCGAGCTGCCGCCCGGTCGCACGCCGATCCGCACGGAGATCCGCGACCGTCGGGCGCTGCCGAAGATCGAGGCCTTCCTCGCGGCCGAGGCGGGGGAGGGACGCCAGTCCTTCGTCGTCGTGCCGCTCGTCACCGAGTCGGAGGCCCTCGAGGCCGCGAGCGCCGAGGCAGAGGCCGTGCGGCTGCGCGCGACGCTCCCGGACCTGCGCATCGGCATCGTCCATGGGCAGCAGCGGGCCGACCTGCGGGACCAGACCATGACCGCGTTCGCGGCGGGAGAGATGGACGTGCTGGTGGCGACGACCGTGATCGAGGTTGGGATCGACGTGCCGAACGCAAGCGTCATCGTCATCGAGGACGCGGAGCGCTTCGGCCTCGCCCAGCTTCACCAGCTGCGCGGCCGGGTCGGCCGCGGTCGGCATCGGTCCTTCTGCATCCTGCTGTCGGACAGCACCGACGAGATCGCGATGCGGCGGCTCGACGTGGTGCGCGGCTCCAACGACGGGTTCGCCATCGCCGAGGCGGACCTCGAGCTCCGCGGGGCGGGCAACCTGCTCGGGACGCGGCAGTCGGGGCTGCCGCCGCTGCGGGTGGCGTCACTGTTCGAGCCGAGGCATATCGAGCTCGCGCAGCGGGCGCGGACCCTGGCCGACGGGGTGATCGGCGGTGATCCGACGATGACGCAGCGGCCGTTGCTGGCGCGCATGCAGCGCGACTTCGCCCCGGCCGAGGAGGAGGGGGACGCGGCCTGATGCGCGTCATCGCCGGCGTCGCACGCGGGGTCCCGCTGAGCGCGCCTCGCGACCGGGGGACGCGGCCGATCACCGATCGCGTGAAGGAGACCCTGTTCGGCATCCTGGCTGAGCGCGTGCCGGGAGCACGCGTCCTCGACCTGTACGCCGGTAGTGGAGCCATCGGGATCGAGGCCCTGTCGCGCGGTGCCGCGCACGCCACGTTCGTCGAGAAGGCGCAGCCGGCGCTCGCTGCGCTTCGTGCCAACCTCGACCGAACGCGGCTGGGTGGCCTCGCGCACGTCGAGGCCCGCGAGGTCGAGCGCTTCCTGCGCGAGGCCACCGACGCGTGGGACCTGGTCTTCCTCGATCCGCCGTACGACCAGCGTGCTATCGTGGCGCCGCTTCGCGCGGTCATGCCCCACCTGGCTCCCGACGCGACGCTCGTGGTCAAGCACTTCTGGCGCGACGAGCTGCCCGACGTGGAGGGCCTGGAGGCGGTCAGGCAGCGCCGATTCGGCGAGACGATGCTCACCTTCTGGAAGGCGGAGAACCGATGACTCGGGTGGCGGTCTTCCCCGGCTCGTTCGACCCGATGACGAACGCGCACCTCGACGTGGCCCACCGCGCCTCCGGTCTCTTCGATCGGCTGGTCATCGGGGTGCTCAACAATCCGAAGAAGGCGCCGCTGTTCGCCATCGACGAGCGGGTGGACCTGATTCGGCGTTCGGTGGTCGACCTCGGGACACACGTGAGCGTCGACGCCTTCGACGGCCTGACCGTCGAGTTCGCGCGCCGTCACGGTGCCGGATTCATCGTCCGCGGGCTGCGCGCGGTGAGCGATTTCGAGGCCGAGCTGCAGATGGCGCTCACGAACCGGAAGCTCGCGCCGGAGGTCGACACGACCTTCCTGATGACCGCGCTGGAATACGGCTACGTGAGCTCGTCGCTGACGAAGGAGGTCGCCCGATTCGGCGGCGACATCACGCCGATGGTGCCGGCTCCGGTCGCTGAGGCGCTGGCCCGGCGGTTGGCCGTCGATCCGAGCGTATAATCCGGGCCAAGGAGGGCGGCGCCACGGACATCATTTTCCTCGTCGAGCGATTGGAGTCGATGGTCGCGGCCGGCAAGAAGCTGCCGCTCACCAACAACGTCGTCCTCGACCAGGCCACGGTGCTGGAGCTGATCGATCAGCTGCGCGTGTCCGTGCCCGAGGAAGTGCGCCAGGCTCGGCGCATCACCGAGGAAGCAGCGCGCATCGGCGAGCGTGCGCGTGAGGAGGGCGATACCGTCATCGCCCGGGCGCAGGAGCAGGCAGCGCAGATGCTCGAGGAGCGAGAGCTCGTGCGCGCGGCCAAGCAGCGCGCGGAGGAGCTTCTCGAGCAGGCCCAGGCAGAGGCCCGCGAGGTGCGCCGCGGCGCCGACGAGTACGCCGCGGGGGTCCTCATCCGGCTCGAGGGGGAGTGCATCAAAGCGCTCACGAGCATCAAGCGCGGCATCGACATGCTCGATGAGCGGCACCGACCGGCCTCGGGCGACGGCCACCCAACTGATGGCGACGCCGTGATGATGGATTCCGAGGAGCAGGCCCGAGCCGCATCCCGGCCATGACCTCGTTCAACGTCGCCGGGCTCCTCCGCGAGCCGTCCGGCGTGATCCGCGACGTCCGCCTGCGCGACCACTACGTCAGCCTCGGCCCCGACGTCGAGCTCGCCGGCCCGCTCGATGCCGATCTCCGGCTGCAGCGCACGAACCGCGGCATCCTGGTGCGGGGCAACGTGCGCGCACCGCTGCGGCGCACCTGCGCGCGCTGCACCGACGCCTACGTGGACGACGTCAGCATCGACCTCGACGAGGAGTTCCTGCCGAGCATCGATCCCGATACCGGCGCCCCGATCCCGGTCGACGACGACGAGGCCGTGACGGTCCTCCGGATCGACGAGCACCATGAGGTCGAGCTCGACGGCGTCCTGCACGACGAGCTGGCCCTTACCGAGCCGATGCATCCGCTCTGCCGCCCCGACTGCCCCGGGCTCTGCGTCGAGTGCGGGGGGCGTCTCGACGCCGGGGAACATGCTCATGACGACGACGAGATCGACCCGAGGCTCGCGGGTCTCGCGGCGCTGCTCCGCAACGGGGGTGGCGACGCCGGCACGTGATCGGGTCCCATGACCGGCTCGGCGCCCTTCGAGCCGTCCGGCTATACTGCGGCGTCCCGTTCGTCATCGGTCAAGGAGTTTCCGCGTGGGCGTCCCCAAGCGAAAGGTTTCCAAAGCGCGCCAGGGTGAGCGCCGCGCGCATCTCGCGATCAGCGCACCGCCGCTGGTCGAGTGCGAGCACTGCCACGAGCTGAAGCGCGCCCACCACGTCTGCCCCACCTGCGGCTGGTACGCGGGTCGCGAGGCAGTCGTCATCGAGCCGGTCACTCCGGTCGAAGGCCAGCGCTAAGCGCGATGCGCATCGCGGTCGATGCGATGGGTGGGGACCACGCCCCTCGCGAGATCGTCCGCGGCGCGATCGACTACGCACTTCACAGCGTCGACGAGATCAGCCTCGTCGGTGACGTCCCGCGCATCGAGCGCGAGGTGTCGTCGTACGGCAAGGGCCTACCCGCCAACGTCCGCTTCGTTGATGCGCCCGAGGTGGTTGAGATGGGGGAGCACCCGGCCACCGCCATCCGGACCAAGCGACGCTCATCGATCGTGGTGGCCACCGACCTCGTGCGTGACGGCGCGGCCGATGCCGTCGTCAGCGCCGGCTCGACCGGAGCGACCATGGCCGCCGCAGTGTTTCGCCTCGGCCGCATCGACGGGATCGACCGACCCGCCCTGCCCGCGCACATGGTGACGGCGACCGGTCCGGTCATGCTGCTCGACGTCGGCGCAAACCTCGACTCGGATCCAGAGAACCTGGTGCAGTTCGCCGCGATGGGCGCGATCTTCGCCGAGCACGTGCTCAGCGTCGACAACCCGCGCATCGGCCTGCTCAACATCGGCGAGGAGGTCGAGAAGGGGAACGAGCTGGCCCGTGAGGCCCACGCGAAGCTTGCGGCCCTCGACCTGAACTTCGTCGGAAACGTCGAGCCGCACGACCTGATCGGGCACCGCGCCGACGTCGTCGTGTGCGACGGCTTCGTCGGCAACGTGGTGATCAAGTTCTTCGAGGGCATCACCAGCTTCATCTTCCGCGCCCTGCGCGAGGATCTCCAGCACGGACCGATCGCGCCGCTCGCCCTCATGGCACTGAAGCCGGGCTTCGATCGGATGAAGGCACGGTTCGATTACGAGCGCTACGGCGGCGCGCCACTGCTCGGGGTCAAGGGCGTCAGCATCGTCACGCACGGCCGGGCACGGGCCCGGATGATCGAGCACGCCATTCGGGTCGCATCCGAGTCGTCGCACGCGCGCGTTCCGGAGCTCATCGCGCAGTGGACGAGAGACCACCCCGCCCTGGTCCAGCGGGGCGTGCGATCGCGCATCGCCGCGCGCCTGCACCGGGAGCGCGCGTAGCGTGGCCGGATCGCCTCGACGCGTTCGACGTCGCGCCGGACCCGGGATGCTGGCCCGTCGGCTGGCCCTGCTGGCCCTGTTCGAGAACGAGTTTCGTCCCGGCAGCGCCACGGCGGCGCTCGAGCGCCTCGCGACCGAACGCGACGTCCCCGAGGAGGTTCTGGAGCATGCCGCGCGCATCGTCGGCGGCGTGGCGACGCACCGCGCCGACCTCGACCGCCGGATCGCCTCCGAAGCGCCCCTCATCCCCGTCCCTGAGCTCGGTCGCGTGGAGCGGACCATCCTCCGGAGCGCGCTCTACGAGGTGCTATACTCCGCCGCGACCCCGAGCGGGGAGACGATGCGTGACGCCGTATCCCTCGCCCGGATCTACGCCGGCGACGCGGCGCGACGCCTCGTGAATGGCGTGTTAGGAAGCGTTTCCAGATCACCGGGTGGAGGAGCCTGACGTTGACCGACGGGACCACGTACGACCGACTCAAGAAGATCATCGTCGAACAGCTCGGCGTCGACGAAGAGGAGGTCCAGCCCCAGGCCTCCTTTGTCGAGGACCTCAATGCCGACTCGCTCGACCTGGTCGAGCTCATCATGAGCCTCGAAGAGGAGTTCGGCATGGAGATCTCGGACGAGGATGCCGAGAAGATCCAGAAGGTCCAGGACGCCGTCGACTTCATCGAGGAGCACCAGCAGTAGACGCTCCGTGCCCATGGATGCTCCTCCGCCTGACGAGCTCGGCGCACGGCTCGGGATCGTCCTTCGCGAGCCGGAGCTGATCGGCCAGGCATTCGTCCACAGCTCGTTCTACAACGAGAACCCCGAGGCCGTCGCGGGACACAACGAGCGGCTCGAGTTCTACGGCGATGCGGTCATCGGCGTCGCGGTCAGCCGCCTGCTGTACGAGCGCTATCCTGACGAGGACGAGGGCTTCCTCACCGCGCGCAGGGCGGCGCTCGTCAACCGTGAGGCGCTGGCTGCCATGGCCCTCGAGCTCGGACTGGACGCGCACCTTCGGCTTGGTCGCGGCGAGACCGATGCCGGCGGAGCGGCCCGGCCATCCCTGCTCGCCGCCTGCTTCGAGGCGCTGGCCGGGGCTCTCTCCCTCTCCGAGGGCACCGAGCGCGCCGAGCAGGTCCTCCACCGGCTCTTCTCGGCGAGGCTCGACGCGCTGTCGGACACGATCGGCCCACCGAAGTCGGCGAAGTCGCGGCTCCAGGAGTGGACCCAGCGGTACCGCGGCCTGAAGCCGATCTACCAGGTGGTCTCGACCTCCGGCCCACCGCACGAGCAGCACTTCCGCGTGACGGTGACGGTCGAAGGACGAAGTCTCGGCTCCGGCGCCGGCTCGAGCCGCCAGCGCGCCGAGGAGCAGGCCGCGACCGAGGCGCTTGCGGCCCTTCCCGTGGACCCGCAGCCCTCCGTCGAGCGAACCGCCCTGTGAGCCGGCTGAAGGAGCTGCGACTGCACGGCTTCAAGTCGTTTGCCGACCCGACGCGATTCGTCTTCGAGCCCGGCGTGAACGCCGTCATCGGCCCGAACGGCTCCGGCAAGAGCAATATGGCCGACGCCGTTCGCTGGGTGCTCGGCGAGCAGTCGAACCGCTCTCTCCGAACGCGACGCGCGGACGACGTGATCTTCGGCGGGTCGGAGCAGCGCAAGCCGCAGGGCATGGCCGAGGCCATCCTGACGCTCGAGAACGCCGATGGGTGGCTGCCCATCGACTTTGCCGAGGTATCGATCGGTCGGAGGGCGTACCGGTCCGGCGAGGGCGAGTACCTGATCAACGGCGCCCGCGCACGCCTTCGCGACGTGGTCGAGCTGCTCGGCGAGGGGCGCCTCGGGGCAAACGAGCTCGTCGTGGTTGGCCAGGGAACGGTCGACGCCGCGCTGTCGCTCCGTCCCGAGGAGCGACGGCAGCTGTTCGAGGAAGCAGCCGGCGTCAAGGGCCTCCAGGTGCGACGCAACGAGGCATCCAGCCGCCTCACCCGCTCGTTGGACAACCTGACACGGGTCAGCGACCTGATGGGCGAGCTCAAGCCGCAGGTTCGCCGGCTGGCGATGCAGGCCGAGCACCAGCAGCAGCACGACACGCTCGGTGCGCGGGCGCGGGCGCTGGTGCTGGCCTCGCATCGGCGGCGAGAGCAGGCGGCGCGGGCGGCGCTCGGTGACGCGCGCCGCCGAGCGGCGGCGGCCGAGGCAGCCCTGGAGGAATACCGGACCGGGCAGGACGCCGGTCGCGCGGCGATCGCCGCGGCGGAAGCGGCGTACTGGGAGGCCGAGGAGGCGTCGCGGGCCGTCAGCGCCGCTCGGCAGGCGGCGCGCGAGGACCTGATTCGGCTGGAGGCCCGGCTCGAGGGCGCGGCCTCGCGTGAGACGGACCTCACGGCGCAACTGGCGCGCGAGGAGGTCGAGCTCGACCAGCTCACGACCCTGCTGGCGAGCCTTGCCGATGGGACGGCAAGCCTGGCGGTGGACCCGGCCCTGGAGGCGGCTGCCGAGGCCGAACGGGCCTGGCAGGCATCGGTTGCGGGCCTTGCAGAGGCCGACGACGCGCTGCTCGCCGCGGAGCAGGCGGTGTCGGAGATGCGCGCGGGCCAGAGTGATCTCATCGCTGCGCGCGCGCGGGCCCACGAGGACTCGGAGCGGAACCGCGCGCGGCGCGAGCAGGCGGAGCGCGAGCGCGCGGATGCGGTGGTTGCCCTCTCGGACCTCAAGCTCGCCGCCGAGCAAGCACACCACGAGCTCGTGCGGGCGTCGGGCGAGGCGACGACGGCCCTCGCCGAGCTGGACGCCCGCGCCCGAGAGCGCGACGCGGCCCAGGCGAGCGCGGATGCCACGCGCCAGGAGGTCGTCGAGCTGGGCGAGCGGCTGCAGGCGATCCGTGCCGAGCTCGCCGCGCTGGCGGAGCCACACGACGGGGCCGCGCGGCTCGGCCGCCGCCTCTCCGCCGCCGGTTGGCCATCGTTGCTCGACGCGGTCGACGCCCCCGAAGCGTCATGGCCCGCGATCGAAGCGGTCGTCGGCGGCGAGACCGAGACCGCGCTCCTGTGGGCCGACGAGGACCCGACGACCCAGATCGGCGACGCGCGGGGTGCCGCGCGCCTGCTGGCGCCGGGCAACGGGACCGGCGAGGCGGATCGTGGCGCCGCCCTCGCGGCAGTCCACGGCGAGCGAACGGTGGCCGAGTGGATCGGCATGGAGGCCGCCCCGGTCGCTTTCGTGCGGACCGTCGTGGCGCGCGACCTGGCGGCGTTGCTCGACGGCTGGCGCAACCTTCCCGCGGGCTGGGCGGCCGTCACCGGCGAGGGTGACCTGGCCGATGCTCGCGGGGTCGTGCTCCGCGGACGTGGCGATCCGCCCGGCGGGGCGTCCGCCCGCGCGCACGCGCGCCGGCGTGAGCTTGCCGCCGCGGTCGCCGAGCTGGAACGCCAGCACGCTGGGGCACAGGGAGCGGCACACGAGGCGAGCGAGACACTGCGAGCTGCACGGGCGGCGCACCTCGCGACGCGCGAGACACACGACGAGGCGGATCGCGCGACGCGTCGAGCCCGCGAGGGCCATGACGCCGCCACGGCGTCGGTCGCACGAGAGTCCGAGCGCGTCGACCGCCTCGCCGCCGACCTAACGGCACTCGAGTCGGAGGCTCCGACCGGGGACGCGGCCGAGCCGCTCCTCGGCGGCGACCGGCTCGCTGAGCTCCAGGCCGTGGCCGACGCCGCGCGCGTCCGACGCGACGAGCTGGCTGGCCGGCGCGACGAGGCCCGCGAGGCGTGGACGGCCACCCGGCGCGCAGCGGCCGAGATCCAGACCCAGACGGCGAGCACGATCTCGGATCGCGCCGCCCGTGAGGCGCGAGCGGCGCAGCTGCGCGCCGGCATTCCGGAGCGTCGCGAGTTTCTCGAGCGGGCCGCCGCCGAACGCGAGGGCCTCGCGGAGCCGCACCGTGTCGCACGCGAGGCGGTCGAAGCCGCGGAGGCCAGCCACGCGGCAGCCGAGCGGGCTCGTGCGGCCCGACGCGAGGATCTCCAGCGGCTGGAGCGTGAGCAGGGAGGCTCCGGCGTGCGGCTCGGCGAGCTGGAGCGCGAGTCGCAATCAGCGGCCATCGAGGCATCCCGCCGCGACGAGGCATTGGCCGCGTTGCTGCGAGAACGGGAGCTCGCCCTCGAGAGCCTGCCGGAGATCGAGGGTCCGGCGCTGGCCGAGGCTCCGACGGCGGAGGTCGAGGCCATGGACGACGAGGCGCTCGACGCGGAGCTTCGACGCGTCCGTCGCACGCTCGGGCAGATCGGATCGGTGAATCCGTTCGCCGTCGAGGAGCACCGTGAGCTGGCGGCCAGGCTCGACGAGATGACGTCCCAGGACGACGATCTGCGCGCCGCGATCGGCTCGACCGAAGAGCTCATCTCCACCCTCGATACCGAGATCAACGCCCAATTCGACGCGGCCTTCCGCGCGATCGGCGAGCGGTTCGACGAATACTGCCGGCTCCTCTTCGCGGGTGGCTCGGCTTCGCTCCAGATGGGGGACGAGGCGGACGGTGACGCGCCGGGCGGCATCGAGATCGTGGTGCGTCCGCCCGGCAAGCGACTGCAGCGCCTGGCGATGCTCTCGGGCGGCGAACGCGCGCTGACGGGCGTGGCACTCCTGTTCGCCATGCTCAGCGTGAACCCCGTCCCGTTCTGCATCCTGGACGAGGTGGACGCTGCGCTGGATGAGGCGAATATCGGCCGCTTCGCGGAGGCGCTGCGGAAGCTGAGCGAGTCGATCGACTTCGTGGTGATCACTCACAATCGCGCCACGATCGAGGTCGCCGACACGATCTACGGCGTCACCATGACCGACGCCGCGGTCAGCCGCGTGCTGTCCCTGCGCCTTTCGGACGTCCCGGCCGAGGTCAGCGCCTGATGTTCCGGCGCCGGCGCGACGAGCCGGCTCCCGAAGCGGTCCCACCCGATCCAGCTCCAGAGCCGATGACGGTCGCACGACCCACGCGGCAGCCCGCCGGCATGGGGCTGCGGGCGCGGCCGGGTGGCTTCGGGTCCCGCCTGCGCGAGCTCCTCGGCGCCGGTGCGCCCGCCACCGAGACGACCTGGGATGACGTCGAAGAGGCGCTCATCGCCGCGGATGTCGGTGGGACGGCGACGCTCGAGCTCGTGGACGCAGCGCGCGAACGCTTCAGACGGGATGGTGGCCGCAGCGGCGAGGACGCGCGCCGCGCCCTTGCGACGGAGATCCGCGATCGACTGGTGCGCGTCGGGTCGGGCACCTTCGAGCTCGGGCCGGCGCCGTCGGTCGTCCTGTTCGTCGGCGTCAACGGCAGCGGCAAGACGACGACGATCGCCAAGCTCGCCGCGCGATTGAAGGGGGAGGGCCATACCTTGGTGCTGGCGGCCGCCGACACGTTCCGTGCCGCCGCGGTGGAACAGCTCCGCATCTGGGGCGAGCAGCTGGGCATTCCCGTCGTCGCGCAGCGCACGGGCGCCGATCCGGGTGCCGTCGCCTTCGATGCCGTGGTCGCCGCCGAGTCGCGCGGGCTCGACGCCGTGCTCGTGGATACCGCGGGGCGGCTGCAGAACAAGCAGCAGCTCATGGACGAGCTGGCCAAGATCCGCCGCGTGATCGCCGGACGACTGCCCGATCAGCCACGTCACGTCCTGCTCGTGCTCGACGCCACCACCGGGCAGAACGGGCTCGCACAGGCCGAGGGCTTCAGCCGCGAAGCGGGGGTCACCGGCATCGTCCTGACGAAGCTGGACGGAACGGCCAAGGGTGGGGTGGCGCTTGCCGCGGCGGAGCGCATCGGCGTGCCGATCGTCTTCGCCGGCATCGGCGAGGAGGTCGACGCACTGGCGCCGTTCGACCCTGAAGCCTTCGTTGAGTGGCTGTTCGCCGCCTAGGCTCCATTGCCGCCGGTGTCGCCGCACCCTAGAATGGGCAGCCGTTTGCCGGTCCGAGCCGGCCGGCCCTGATCCCGTATCGGTTCACCCATGTTCGAATCTCTGTCAACGCGCCTGCAGGGCATCACCGGCCGCCTGCGCGGCAAGGCCAGGATCACCGAGGGCGACCTCGATGTCGCCCTGCGCGAGATTCGCCTTGCGCTGCTCGAGGCGGACGTCAACTTCAAGGTCGTCAAGGAATTCGTCGCTCGGGTACGGGAGCGTGCGCTCGGGTCCGATGTCCTGACCGGCGTCAACCCGGGGCAGCAGATCGTGAAGGTCGTCCACGAGGAGCTGGTCGCGACCCTCGGCGGCGAACGGCATCACCTCCGCCTCGACGCCAGGCCCTCCGTGCTGATGATGGTCGGGCTCCAGGGCTCCGGAAAGACGACGACCGCCGCCAAGCTGGCGGTCCGCCTGCGCAAGGATGGCAAGAAGCCGCTCCTCGTCGCGGCCGACGTGTACCGGCCCGCCGCGGTCGACCAGCTCGTGCAGCTCGGCGACCAGATCGGCGTGGAGGTCCACACCCGACCCGTCGGCACCCCGGCGCTCGAGGTTGCCCGCTCGGGCCTGGAAGTCGCCCGCCAGCGGGGCGTGGACGTCATGATCCTCGACACCGCCGGCAGGCTGCACGTCGACGAGGCGATGATGGACGAGCTCGTTCGGATCGTCGGCAGCGTGACGCCGGCCGAGACGCTGCTCGTCGTCGATGCCATGACCGGGCAGGAGTCGGTCCGCGTGGCCGAGGCGTTCCACGCCAGGCTGCCGGTCACGGGCCTCGTCCTCACCAAGATGGACGGTGACGCTCGCGGTGGCGCGGCGCTCAGCATCAGGGCCGCCACCGGCCTTCCGGTCGCCTTCCTCGGCACCGGCGAGCGGACCGACGGCATCGAGGCATTCCACCCCGATCGGCTCGCCCAGCGCATCCTGGGCATGGGCGACATCCTGTCGTTCGTCGAACGCGTCCAGGAGAACGTCGACCAGGCCGAGGCCGAGAAGGCCGCTGAGCGGATGATGCAGAACCGCTTCACCCTCGAGGACTTCCGAAGTCAGCTCATTCAGATCAAGAAGATGGGGCCGATCGGGCAGCTGCTGCAGATGGTGCCGGGCGCGGGCCAGATGGCGGGCGCCGCACAGGAGGCCGTCGACTCGGGCCAGATGAAGCGCATCGAGGCCATCATCGACTCCATGACGCCCGAGGAGCGCCGCCGGCCCGACATCATCAAGGCGAGCCGTCGACGGCGGATCGCCATCGGCAGTGGCACCTCAACGGCGGAGGTCAACCGGCTCCTCAAGCAGTTCGTCGAGATGCAGCGGATGATGAAGATGATCGGTGGCGGGAAGCTGCCGGGCATGGGTGGCGGCCTCGGCGCGCTGCTCGGACGCTGACGGGCATGCATCGACTCGTCATTGCCGTCGTCACCCTCATCGGTCTCACCGGAGCCGCGTTCCTCGCGGCGCATCTGCTGCTCTTCTCGGCCGCCACTGACCGCGCGGCCGCCCTCGCTCCGGCAAACACCGCCGTCTACGTGAAC
Source organism: uncultured Chloroflexia bacterium (assembly GCA_963839635.1). Lineage (GTDB taxonomy): Bacteria > Chloroflexota > Limnocylindria > QHBO01 > QHBO01 > JACDBZ01. The sequence goes on along the minus strand of CAWIVT010000005.1, from coordinate 143,582 downwards.
GTCTATCTCCAGCCTTCGACGGGCCAGCAGATGAACCTCGGCGGGCTGATCGGGCGGCTGCCGGGCTTTGCCGACGACGCCTCGCTCGACGAGAAGGTCGACCAGGTGGTGCAGAACCTCCTCAGCGGGACCGGCATCGACTACCGGGAGCGGGTCAAGCCGTGGCTGGGCGACCAGATCGCATTGGCCGCGTGGCCGACGGACGGCGACCCCACCACGCCCGACAGCGGTCGTGATCGCCGAGGTCCAGGATCGAGAGGCGGCTGAAGCGGCCGTCGCCGATCTCGCCTCGGAGGGTGGCGCCTCCTTCGCCACGGAGACCTACGAGGGTGTCGAGCTCCAGGTCGCCGACGGCAGCGCATACGCGTTCGTCGCGGACATGCTCGTCATCGGTCAAAGTGCGGCCGGTGTCGAGGCGATCGTCGACGTCCAGGGCGGAGCCGAAGCCCTGTCCGGCCGCGCCGACTTCCGCAGCACGATGGCCGACCTGCCGGCGGACCACCTCGCATCCGCGTTCATGGACCTCGCCGCACTGGCCGAAGCGACGGAGACCGCGGACCAGCTCGCGAACGTGGGCACCGCAGGCGCGGCGCTCGTTGCCGAGCAGGACGGCCTGCGCCTGAGTGGCAGTGCAGAGTTCGACGCCGACACCGCGACCTCCTCGGCCGCCGCCGGCGTCGCGCCCGGAAGCGAGCCGTCGAGCCTGGTGGACTGGATGCCGGAGGACACGATCGCCGAGCTCGTCGTGTTCGGACTGCGGCAGGCGCTCGAGAGCGCAGAGGAGGCTGCCGCCGAGACGCCGGAGGGCCAGGACGTCACCAGCGCGCTCGACAGCTTCCGCGCGCTGGCCGCGTTCGGGCTCGGGATCGACATCGACGCCGACCTGCTGCCGCTCCTCGACCGCGAGGTCGGGATCGCCATCACCGGCTTCGACGGAGGGCTGCCTTCCGGCCAGCTGCTGTTGCGCCCGGAGGATCCGGACGCCGCTGCCGCAACGCTCGGGCGTGTCGTCGATGGGCTCACCCAGGCGCTCGGCGCCACCGAGCGCGTCGAGACCATCGCCGACACCGAGGTCACCACCCTGAGCGTGCCCGACATCGGCGAGGTCGCCTTCGCGGTCACCGATGGCATCGTCATCCTCGGGCTCGCAACCGATGACGTGGCCGCGGCCCTCGAGGCGCACGCGGACGGGTCCGGGCTCTCCACGACCGACTCGTACGCGCGAACCTTCGACGTCGCCGGCGAACGCGCGGGCAGCGAGGCGTTCGTGGACATCGGCGCGATCGTCGAGCTGCTCGGCCTCGACGCCGGTCTTCCCGATGACGCGCGCGATATCCTTTCCCAGCATCGGGACGTTCGGCTTCACGGCTCCGTCCCGCAACGATCGAGATCGAGTTCCATGCCGTGCTGACCATCGAGGACGCGCGGCCCGAATGAGCAAGCCACCAACTCACACAGAGGTATCCACCACTTGGCAGTACGCATCCGATTGACCCGCGTCGGCGCCACGAAGCGTCCGGCGTACCGGGTCATCGCAATCGACAAGCGGCGGTCGCGCGACGGTCGCGCGCTCGAGATCCTCGGGTTCTACGACCCGCTGACCGAGCCCGCGACGGTCAACATCGACACGGAACGCATCAACGCCTGGATCGGGAAGGGCGCTCAGCCATCCGAGACCGTGGTCAAGCTCATGCGCCAGGCGGCCCAGCCGGCGAAGCCCGACGCGGAGAAGCCGAAACGGGCCACGCGCCCGACGAAGCCAAAGGCATCCGCCAAGGCGTCAGCCAAGGCAGCCAAGGCCGCGGCCGCTGCCGAGGCTCCAGCGCCCGATGCCACAACCGACGAGGCCGCGCCAGCCGAGGCAGCAGCCGAAGTGGCTCCGCGTCGGCCGATGAGGCTCCGGCGGCTGACGAGGCTCCGGCCGCTGACGAGGCTCCGGCCGCTGCTGATGAGGCTCCAGTCGCGGAGGCTGCAGCCGATGAAGCATCGACAGAGGACGAGGCCGAATCGGCCGGGAAGGCCGAATCGTGAAGGAGTTCCTCGAGTACGTGGCGCGCGGCGCTGGTCGACAAGCCCGATGCGGTTGAAGTCGACGTCGAGGAGGACGGCGACGAGACCGTCCTCACCCTGGTCGTCGACCAGGAGGACATGGGCCGCGTGATCGGCCGCGACGGCCGGATCGCGAACGCGATCAGGAGCCTGCTGAAGGTGATGGCCTCGCGCGATGGCCGGCATGTCGAGCTCGAGATCGTCTCCGACGCCGAGTGAACGCCGCCTGGCGGTCGCCAGGATCGTCGGGGCGAAGGGGCTCGCCGGTGCCGTCCGGATCGAGATCCTGACCGATTGGCCGGAGCGGGTCGTGCCCGGTGCCGAGCTGTGGCTCGATGGCGCGACCACGCCCCTGCGGATCGAGCGCATGGAGACCGGCGGCCGGGTGACCGTGCTCCATCTCGACGGCGTCAACGGCCGCGATGAGGCGGAGAAGCTGACCGGCCGATACCTGGAAGCCCCGGCCCAGCCGCTGCCCGGCGAGACCTACTACTGGGACGACCTCGTCGGGCTCCGGGTGGAGGAGCCCGACGGAACGGCGGTCGGCGAGCTGGTCGAGGTGTTCCGAGCGGGCGGCGCGGAGGTCTACCGCATCGTCGGTGATGCGGGCGAGCGCCTCGTCCCCGGCGCTGCGGACTGCCGTGCTGCGCATCGACCTCGAGGAGAACCTGATGGTCGTCGCCGCCAGACGACGCCGAGGAGGTCCGCTGACGGCCGTGCGCATCGACGTGGTCACCCTCTTTCCGGAGCTCCTGGAGGGTCCGCTGCGGACCTCGATCATCGGTCGTGCGGTCGATGCCGGGATCGTCGAGTTCGGCGTGAGCGACCTGCGTGAGCACGGGCTCGGCCGGCATCGGTCGGTCGACGACTATCCCTACGGCGGGGGAGCCGGGATGGTGATGCGCCCGGAGCCCCTCTTCGCGGCCGTCGAGCCGCTCCGCAATGCCGGGGCGACGGTCGTCCTGATGGACCCGGCCGGCGAGCGCCTGACCGATGTGCTGGCGCGTGAGCTCTCCGCCATCCCGCACCTGGCCCTGGTCTGCGGACGCTACGAGGGCATCGACGAGCGGGTCGCGGACGCTGGTCGACCGCGAGGTCAGCATCGGTGACTACGTCCTGACCGGCGGTGAGCTGCCGGCGCTGGTGCTCATCGATGCGGTGGTGCGCCTGGTCCCCGGCGTGATCCAGGAGGCATCGCATGAAGGCGACTCGTTCGCATCGGGCCTGCTGGAATATCCGCAGTACACGCGCCCCGAGACGTTCCGTGAGCAGCCGGTGCCGCCGATTCTCCTGTCGGGTCATCACGGCGAGGTCGACCGCTGGCGCCGGCGGGAGGCCCTGCGCCGCACCCTGGAGCGCAGGCCAGACCTGCTCGACTCCGCGCCGCTCACCGACGATGACCGCGCCATCCTCGACGAGCTGAGCGATGGTGACCGATGAACGATCACGCCTCCTTGCCGGTCATCGGGGAGCGCTGGTATACTCCCGGGCGTCGCGGCCGCTCTCGCGGTCGCGTTTGCATGCCACACCAGACACCCGCGGGCCAGCCCCGCGATCACGAGGTCGCCCCAGGATGAACGCCATCAAGGAGCTCGAGCGCGAGCAGCTCCGCACCGATGTACCGGAGATCGCCCCCGGCGATACCGTCCGCGTCTCGGTGAAGGTGGTCGAGGGCAGCCGGGAGCGAATCCAGGTCTTCGAGGGCACCGTGATGCGCATGCGCGGCGGCGGCCTCAACCGGGCCATCACCGTGCGACGCATCGCCAGCGGCGTCGGCGTGGAGCGCACCTTCATGGTGCACGCGCCGCGCATCGAGAAGATCGAGGTCGTCCGCCACGGCGTCGCTCGGCGCGCGCAGCTCTACTTCCTCCGCAACCGTGTCGGCAAGTCCGCCACCCTGCGCGAGCGCCGCTCCAACTGACCTCTCGGCGCCGCCTCGGCCGGTGGGCGCCCCCCTGATCGGTCGGATCGATACACTGGCTGCGTGACCGCTCCCCGGCGCACCCAGCGCATCGTCAAGCCCTCGACCCGTGTCGAACGCACGCACTGGAGCGCCGGTCGAACCATGGTGGTGGGTGCCGATGCCGTCGGCGTCGCATGCCTGAGCGGTCCGGTCCTGGCGGCGGCGGTGGTGATGCCGGCCTACGGACGGCGCATCCCCGGCGTCCGCGACTCCAAGATGCTGTCACGCGCCCAGCGCGAGCGGCTCTATCCCAAGATCATGCGTGCGGCGCTCGCGGTGGGTCTCGGTGCAGCGAGCGTGGCCGAGATCGACCGGATCAACATCTACCACGCTACGAACCTTGCGATGCGTCGTGCCATCTGCCGCGTGACCGACCGGGAGCACGTCCTCATCGACGGCCTGCGCGTCCATCGCTTCGAGGACTTCGTGGGCTCGTACACGGCGCTCGTGCACGGCGACGCCCGTGTCTATTCGATCGCGGCGGCCTCGATCGTGGCAAAGGTGGTGCGCGACCGCCTCATGGAGCGCCTCGCGGCGCGATACCCGCACTACGGCTGGGAGCACAACGCCGGATACGCGACCTTCACGCACCGCCGCGGGATCGAGGAGCAGGGGATCACGCCCTTCCACCGACGCTCCTTCGCGCGCGTTCGCGCCATCGCGATCGGGGAACAGCTCGAGCTCGACCTGCCGCCCGAGAACCTCGATGCGCTCCTCGCCCCGGAGTACGCCGCGGTAAGCGAGGGCTGAGCCTGCGGTAATCGCCGGCGTGGCACCCTCTCAGTCGCTCGGCTCCGCGCGGTGAGCAGCGCATGGGAGATCCACGTCACGACCTCGGCATCATCGCGGAACAAGCGGTCGGGGCATGGCTCGAGGAGTACGGCTGGCAGGTCCTGGGTCGCCGAATCAGGTCGGCAGGCGGCGGCGAGGTGGACCTCGTTGCCCTCGATCCCGGTGGTGTGCTCGTCGGGATCGAGGTTCGCGCGCGGCGCACCGGGCGTGCCGGAACTGGTTCCGAGTCGATCGACGCGCGGCGGACGGCACGCATCGGTCACACCCTGGTGGCCTTCGCCGCGGGAGGGCGCCTCCGGCACCGTGGGCTTCGCGATCGACCTCGTCAGCGTCATGCCGGAACCGGCGACGGCCACGCGCTGGCGGCTGCGCCGGACTCCGGACGTCGGCTCCTGAAGAGGGTCAGCCGCCGAAGAGGCGCTCCAGGGACTTGATCGACGCGATGTATGGACGGCTGACGGCATAGATCCCGTGTCGGTCGACGGCCGACTGGCCCTGGTAATAGGCGGCCAGGACGCGGTCGCGATCGCCGGAGTAGCGGGCCAGGTAGTGGGCCAGGAGACGCACCCCTCCGCGGACGTTCATGCGCGTGTCATTGATGTCGACGGGATGGCCGAGCATCACCTCACCGACCCACACCGCGGTTGCGGGCATGAGCTGCATGACGCCGACGGCGCCGGCCGAGCTGACGACACCCTGCCGCCAGCCGGACTCCTGCCACGCGACGGCGAGTGCCAGTGCCACCGGCACGCCGTACTGCGTCGCCTCCTCGACGATGACCTGGCGCACCGAATCGCGCTGGGAGACGAGCGCGGCCATCGACGCGGGGACGGCGGCTGCGGCGGGCGCCGGGGCAGCCGCTGAGGCACCGGGGATCACGAGACGCTGGCCACCGATGATGCGGCTGGGATTGGCGATTCCATTGGCCCGAACGATGGCCACAACGGTGACGCCGTAGTGGGCGGCGATGCGCGTCAGGTTCTCGCCGCGTGAGACGACGTGCACGCGAGCCTCAGTCGGCGCCGCGGGAGCGGACGCCGCTGCCGCGGGTGCCGGGGCAACCGCTGAGGCACCGGGAATCACGAGACGCTGGCCACCGATGATGCGGCTGGGATTGGCGATTCCATTGGCCTGAACGATGGAAGCCACGCTGACGCCGTGGTGGGCGGCGATGCGCGTCAGGTTCTCGCCGCGCGAGACAACGTGCACGCGGGCCTCGGTCGGCGCCGCGGCGGGCGGTGCAGTGATAAGCGCCGGCTGACCCGCTGACTCGACGCCGACGCGCAGCACCTGGCCCGGGTAGATCCGGTTCGGGTCGGGCAGCTGGTTGAGCGCGACGAGGGTCGCGACCTCCACCCCGTTCCGCTTGGCGATGCTGGTGAGCGTGTCACCACGCTTGACCGTGACGGTCGGATCGGCGGCGAGCACGACGGTGGCGAGGAGCGGACCAATCACGAGCGAGGTGGCCAGCGCGGAAATGGGTGCGATCAGCCTGGATCGGTGCAATGGAATCGTTCCTCCAGGTGCAGGTGCCGGCGGAGCGCGGCCGATCAGGTCGGTCGCATAGGGCGCGGGCGGATGCTAGGAGCGATCCCGGGAGGGTCAAGGTACCTGCGCATGAGCTCAGGAGTACTTCGGTACCGTTTGGTGCACTTCCTGGCCGGCCAGGGCCAGCTTCGGGGCCGGAGCGGCGGATCTGGTATCATTTCCGAGCTCGCGCTTCGGCGCGTGCGACCCATCTCACACGCTCGGCGGATCCTGCTGGTCCTCGGTGCCGTCGCGACGACGTCGCGAACGGTGGACCACCGGAGCCGATGCCGGGCGGAGGAAAGAACCGGAGGTTTTTCTTTGGCTGCCACCAGCATGAAGCAGCTGCTCGAAGCGGGCGTCCACTTCGGGCACCAGACCCGGCGCTGGAATCCGAAGATGCGCGAGTACATCTTCGCGGAGCGCAACGGGATCCACATCATCGACCTCGCGCAGACCGTGTCGCGCCTCGAGGCCGCCCTGGCCTTCGTCCGCGAGACGGTGCGGCGTGGGGACAGCATCCTCTTCGTCGGTACCAAGAAGCAGGCGCAGGACGCTCTTGCCGATGCGGCTCAGCAGTCGGGCCAGCACTACGTCAACACCCGCTGGCTCGGCGGGATGCTGACGAACTTCACGACCATCAAGCGTCGCATTCAGCGCCTCGAAGCGCTCGAGGCACGGCGTGAGGCGGGTGAGTTCGAGCGCCTCACGAAGAAGGAGGCGACCAAGCTCACCGAGGAGATCAACAAGCTCGACGCGGCGCTCGGCGGCATTCGAAAGATGCGCCGCCTGCCGGGCGCCGTGTTCATCGTCGATCCGCACCGCGAGGCGATCGCCGTGAGCGAGGCGCGACGCCTCGAGATCCCGATCGTGGCGATGACGGACACCAACTGCGACCCGGACCTGATCGATTGGGTCATCCCTTCGAACGACGACGCGATCCGCTCGGTCCGGCTCATCTGCAGCTTCGTGGCAGAGGCGGCGAGCGTCGCCCAGCAAGAGCGCCAGGCGCTGCTGGACGAGGAGTTCGAGCAGGCCGAGGCGATGCCTCCGGTCGACGACGCGACGTTGACGTCAGAGGCCGACTACACCGCCGCCCTTGCGACCGGCGAGGCCCTCGTCTTCGAGCCCGAGCCCGAGGACGACGAGGAGGAGGAGCGCAAGGCTCGCGCCCGGCGCGCCGCCCACATCGAGGAGGGCGAGCCGGAGCACAACCCGGATCGGGAGCATGAGCGCCAGATCCACGAGCACATCAAGGAGCCCCGCGTCTAGCGGCGGACGGACGGAAGGAACATGACGAACACGGTGACCATCAAGCCAGAGGACGTGAAGAAGCTCCGGGAGCAGACCGGGGCCGGCATCATGGACTGCAAGCGCGCGCTGGAGTCGTCCGGCGGCGACTACGAGAAGGCCGCGCTCTGGCTGCGCGAGAAGGGCCTCTCGACGGCCGCGAAGAAGGCCGGCCGCGTAGCCCGCGAAGGGGTCGTGACCAGCTACATCCACCACGGCTCCCGCCTCGGCGTGCTGCTGGAGCTCAACTGCGAGACCGACTTCGTGGCCCGCACCGAAGACTTCCAGCAGCTGGCGCGCGACCTCGCGATCCAGGTGGCCGGCATGGCGCCGGCCTACGTCGGCCGCGACGACGTCCCCGCCGAGGCAATCGAGGAGCAGAAGCGGCTGTTCGCCGTCGACGCGGAGCGCGACGGGCGGCCGGCGGATCGGATCCCCGCGATCGTCGAGGGCAAGCTCAACAAGTGGCTGGAGTCGATCTGCCTGCTCGAGCAGCCCTACCGCGACACCGATCTCAAGATCGCCGATCTGATCAATGAGAAGGTGGCGCTGCTGGGCGAGAACATCCGGGTCGCTCGCTTTGCGCGCATGGGCGTCGGCGAGACGGCCGCGCCCGAAACCGACGAGGCCTCCTGACCGATGGCCGAGCCGGCCGCCACGGCGGCCACCGATGCGCCGCGCCGGGTGCTGCTGAAGCTCTCCGGCGAGGCGCTCATGGGCGAGCACGAATACGGGATCGATCCCGAGGTCGTGCGTGGCATCGCGGCGCAGATCTTCGACGCGAAGCGTGACGGCACGGAGATCGCGGTCGTGGTCGGCGGCGGCAATATCTTTCGCGGGCTGGCGGCCAGCGCGCGCGGCATGGACAGGTCGACCGGCGACTATATGGGCATGCTGGCGACCGTCATGAACGGTCTCGCCATCCAGGACGCACTCGAGCAGTCCGGCTGTCCGACGCGGGTGATGAGCGCCATTGCCATGAACGAGATCTGCGAGCCGTACATCCGCCGCCGCGCCGAGCGGCACCTCGAGAAGGGCCGCGTGGTCGTGATGGTGGCCGGCACCGGCAACCCGTACTTCACGACCGACACGGCGGCGACGCTGCGTGCGGTCGAGGTTCACGCGCAGGTCATCCTGAAGGGCACCCGGGTCGACGGGGTGTACGATGCCGACCCCGAGACGCACCCCAACGCCCAGCGCTACAGCCAGATCGGATACACCGACCTGCTGAGCAACCGGCTCCAGGCGCTCGACGCGACCGCCGTGAGCCTGGCAATGGACAACCAGATGCCGATCGTCGTCTTCGACCTCACGGTGCCCGGCAACATCACGCGGGCGATCGCCGGCGAACGGATCGGCACGCTGATCTCAGGAGAATGAGCCGATGCCCCACGAGTCGCTGACCGCCATCGAACCGAAGATGCAGCGCGCCATCGATGCCATGGAGCGAGACTTCGCCGGCATCCGCACGGGGCGCGCGTCGAGCGCGCTGGTCGAGCGCATCACGGTCGACTACTACGGCACGCAGACGCCCCTGAACCAGGTCGCCGGCATCAGCACGCCGGATCCGCACCTCATCGTCATCCAGCCATGGGACCGATCGGTCCTGTCGGCCATCGAGAAGGCCATCACGAAGAGTGACATCGGGCTCATGCCGAACGTCGATGGCACGGTGGTGCGGCTCAACGTGCCGCCGCTCACCGAGGACCGGCGCAAGGACATGGTGAAGCAGGTGCGGCGGAGAACCGAGGAGGCGCGCGTCGAGGTGCGTAACCACCGACGCGAGGCCGCCGACCAGCTCAAGAAGGCGCTGCGCGACGGCGACCTCTCCGAGGACGAGGAGCGCCGTGAGCTCGAGCACCTGCAGAAGCTGACCGACCGGCACGTCGAGGCGATCGACGCCCGCGCCGACCGCAAGGAAGCCGAGATCCTGGAGGTCTGACGGGTGCCGGACGAGGTCCGACCCCGGCACGTGGCGATCATCGCCGACGGAAACCGACGCTGGGCGCGCGAGCGCGGCCTACCGGTGCTTGCAGGGCATATCCAGGGCATCGAGGCCATTCGCCCGATCGTGCGCCGCGCCCGCGACTCCGGGGTGGAGACGCTGTCCGTGTACACCTTCAGCACCGAGAACTGGGGCCGGCCCGAGGACGAGGTCTCGGGGCTGTTCGGCCTCATCGACGGGGCGGTGCGGCAGTACACCGACGAGCTCATCGAGGAGGGCGTTCGGGTGGTCATCATCGGCCGCCTGCATGAGGCGCCCGCGGACGTGCAGCGCTCGATTCGTGCCGCGCAGGACCGCACCAGCCGTGGGACGCGCCTCACCCTGAACATCTGCTTCAACTACTCGGGGCGCGCGGAGATCGTCGACGCGGCGCGGGCGCTGGTGGCGGCGAAGGCAGATCCGAACGCGATCGACGAGGGGCACTTCGCCGAGCACCTGTACACGTCGGGACAGCCGGACGTCGACCTCCTGATCCGCACCGGCGGTGACATGCGAACCAGCAACTTCCTGCTCTGGCAGGCCGCCTACGCTGAGCTCGTCTTCTGCACCAAGTTCTGGCCCGACTTCGACGAGACGGACTTCGACGAGGCGCTGGCCGAGTACGTGCGTCGTGACCGGCGCTTCGGAGGCTAGGAGATGCTGAGGACGCGGGTGCTCACCGCCGTGGTGCTGGCGCCGATCATCCTGGCCATCGTGCTGCTCGGGGAGCCGTGGATGTCGCTCCTCATCGGGATCGCCGCCTTCCTGGCCCTGGTCGAGCTGGTCGGCCTGCTCGACGCCGCCGGCCACGAGCCACCCCAGATGCTCACGATCGTGGCGGGCATGGGGATCACCGCCGCGGGGCTCGTCACCACCAACGGCGAGAGCGTGGGCGGCGTCGTCTCGCACCTGGTAACGGCCCTCGACCCGCCCGGGCTCGTGGCGGCCTCGGTGGTCGCCGCGATTCTCCTCCTCGCCGCCGTGGGGTTCACGCGCTCCGATCCGCGCGCCGGCTTCATGACCTGGGCCATGACCTCGTTCGGCGTCGCCTACATCGGCCTCCTCCTGCCCGCCATCGCGCTCGTCGCGCACCTGGCGCCGGCCGGTGGCGGTCCCGGTACGGCGGTCGGCCCGTTCGGGCTCGGCTCAGGCGTGGCGTGGGCCCTCACGCTGGTCCTGGTCGTGTGGGGCTACGACACCGGCGCCTACCTCACCGGGCGCTGGCTCGGTCGCCGTCGGCTGGTCGAGCACATCAGCCCCTCGAAGACGGTGGAAGGGCTGGCCGGAGGCCTCGTGCTGGCCACCGTGGCGGCCGGGATCGGCGCGGTCCTCATCGGCCTCGAGCCGTGGCATCCGTTGATCATCGGTCCGTTGGTCGGGCTGGCCGCCCAGGCCGGAGACCTGGCGGAATCGATGCTGAAGCGAGCCGCCGGGCGGAAGGAGTCGGGCTTCCTGGTGCCAGGGCACGGCGGCATCCTCGATCGCGTCGACTCGTTCATGTTCGCCGCACCGGTCCTTGCCGGATACGCGCTCCTGGCCGCGGGCCGCGTGGCGTGACCGGGGTCGCCGTCCTCGGCTCGACCGGCTCGATTGGCACGCAGACGCTCGAGGTCATCGAGGGCCTTGGAGATCAATTCACCGTGCGCGCCATCGCAGCCGGACATGGCGGGGAGGCGGTCGTCGCCCAGCTGGCCGCCTGGCCCGACGCCCGTTGGTGGTCACCCGACGAGGGCGCCCCACAGCTGGCACCCGAGCGCTGGGCCGGTGGCGGGCTGGAGGAGCTGGCCACGCTCGACGACGTCGACCTGGTCGTAGTCGCGACGACCGGCATGGCGGCACTGCCCGCCGTTCTCGCCGCACTCGGTGCCGGGCGGCGCGTCGCGCTTGCCAACAAGGAGACGCTGATCACCGGTGGACACCTCGTCTCGAGGCTTCTCGACGAGCTCGGTGGCGATCGGCTCGACCGCCTGCGCCCGATCGACAGCGAGCACTCGGCCATCTGGCAGTGCCTGGTGGGGGAACGAGTCGAGAGCGTCGCACGTCTCGTGCTCACCGCCAGCGGCGGACCGTTCCGCGGTCGCGAGCCCAGCACCCTGGAATCGGTCTCGCCGGAGGAAGCCCTCGCGCATCCAACCTGGCGGATGGGGCCGAAGGTCACGATCGACTCGGCCACGCTCGTCAACAAGGCGTTCGAGGTGATTGAGGCCAAATGGCTGTATGCGCTGCCGTACTCTAAGATCGATTCCGTGATCCATCCCCAGAGCATCGTGCACTCGCTGGTCGAGTTCGCAGATGGCTCGTACAAGGCGCAGCTCGGACTGCCGGACATGCGCCTCCCGATCCAGTACGCCCTCACCCATCCCGAGCGCCTGCCATCGCCCGCCCGCGCGTCGACGCCATCGGAGTGGGGGAGCCTCGAGTTCGCGGAGCTCTCGCCCGGCGCGTATCCCGCATATGACGTCGTGCGCGCCTCCGCGGAGGCCGGCGGCAACCGGGGAACCATCATCAATGCCGCCGATGAGGTCGCGGTTGCCGGCTTCCTGGAGGGTCGCGTTGCGTTCCCGCGCATCGCGGAGCTGATCGGGGAGGCGGTCGAGCGCTGGGGCGCCGACGGTGAGCCGGAGCTGGACACGATCACTGCCCTCGATGCCGAGGTGAGAGCGGCCCTGGCCACCGAGCTCGGCGATGGTGGTGACGCCTGATGGATGCCTTCGGCACGATCGTCGCCTTCCTCGGCCTCCTGATCGTTCTCGTCGCTGGTCCACGAGCTCGGCCACTTCCTGGTCGCGAAGCGCGCCGGCATCACGGTCGAGGAGTTCGGGATCGGCTTCCCGCCGCGGATCGCCTCGATCACGTGGCACGGCACGCGCTACAGCCTCAACTGGATCCCGCTCGGCGGATTCGTTCGCATGCTGGGTGAGGACGGTGACGTCGAGATTCGCCGCCTCCGAGAGAAGGGCATGAGCGAGCCGGAGGTCGAGCACGCCATGGCGGGCGCATTCAACAGGCGCCCGATCTGGATCCGCATCGGTGTCCTCCTCGCCGGCGTGCTCGATGAACTTCGTCCTCGCCGGGGCGCTGTACTCGGTCGTCGTGAGCCTGCCGCAGCCGGTCGGCTACGGCCCGCTGACGATCGTCGACATCCAGGACGACAGCCCCGCCGCCGGCAAGCTCGAGGTCGGCGACGTCATCACGGGGGCCGACGGCCAGGTATTCGAGCGCTCGCGCGACCTCACCGCCTACGTCGCCGAGCACGCGACGCAGCCCGTCACCCTGACGATCGAGCGGGACGGGGAATCGAGCGAAGTGACCATCATCCCGCGACGGCTGAGCGCCGAGCAGATCGCGCAGGGCCTCGGCCCGATCGGCATCGCCTACGAGCCGGCGACCTTCGTCGAGGAGCCGTCGCCGGTGGATGGCCCGCTTGACGCGGTGCGCATCGGGTTCACCGGCGCGACCGAGGGCGCCCTGGCCATTCCCGGCGGGCTGGCCAGCGCCGTCGGCGGCCTTCTCGGCCTCAATCCGGATGGAGCTGGCGACGCCCGAGGTCCGATCGGCATCGCCGAGATCACGGGCGAGGTGCTCCAGGCTCCGCTCGCGGCTCAGCTCGAGTTCGTCGCCGTCCTGTCGCTGAACCTCGCCGTGCTCAACGTGCTGCCGTTCCCGCCACTCGACGGCGGCCGGATCGCCGTCGTTCTCCTCGAGTCGGCGCGGCGGCGCAAGCTCCCGCCGGAGCGCGAAGCGCTGATCTACCTGACCGGCTTCGCCGTCCTGCTCGCGCTCATCGTCCTGATCAGCATCCAGGACATTCAGAGGCTGATCACGGGCTCGTAGAAGCGCGAAATGTGTGCTCCAGCCGGGCTCCGGACGGCTCCGTACCCATTGGCCACCCATTGACCGATGCGCATGGGTCCGTGTCTGCTGGCGCTGTATTTCGCATCGTGCGTTCAGCCGCCACAGATCCTGTGCGGTTGACACCGAATGCGGAAGATTGTGCGGCACCTACAGGCGAATGACCCTGAGCGGGACCGGATTCCGCGTCGAGTGCACCGACGGCGCTGTCATCGAGCGAGCGCCTCAGTAGTTCCCACGCAGGTTGCCTACGTCGACTCAGGCACTCCGTCGACCCGTGTCCCGTCTGCGTGCCGCTTCGGCGGCGAGAAGGGATCCAAGCTCGAGTAGGGCAACGTCATGCCCGGGGCTTCGATCGGCACCGCCGTGGGCGATGCGTCCGGGACGTCAGGCAGCGGTCCGCGACGTCGGGGTGTTCGACGCAGCACCTGGCGCACGATGCCCGCGATGAAGATGATCAGGAAGACGGCTATGGCCGCGGTTGGATCGAACGTCATGTGTTCTCCACCGCGCGATCGGTCATGGACTGATTCTGGCGCCAACGGTCAAGCGACGTTGATCGCGGGCATGATCAACCACCATCGGGACAGCCGGTCAGTGGCGAGGAAGGGGGTGATCGGGTATACTCCAGCACGGTTCGGCCGGCCAGTACGGACCAAAATTGAACTGAGTACCTGAGACGTGGGTCGGTTCGCCATCCCACGTCTTTGTTTGTCCCGGATCGTCGTGACGGGCGCAGCGAGGAGCGGCCATGAATCGTGACTTCATCGGAGCGTTGCTCCAGCTGAACGCCGAGAAGGGTGTGCCGCAAGAGATCCTGATCCGAACGCTGGAGCAGGCAATCGAGTCGGCCTATCGGCGGAATGCCGATGCGCCGGAGAACGTCGTCGTCACCGTCAACCCCGAGACCGGCGAGATCAGCGTCGCCCGCGAGTACGAGGTGATGGCAACGCCCGAGGAGGTCGAGGACCCCGAGGCGCAGATGATCGTCCAGGACGCGCAGAAGATCGACCCGACCACCGGCGTGGGCGGCAAGGTGCGCATCCCGGAGAACGTGACGCAGGCGCAGCTCGGCCGCATTGCCGCCCAGACCGCCGGACAGGTCTACCGCCAGCGCCTCCGCGAGGCGCAGCGAGACGTGGTCTTCCAGCAGTACGCCGCCCGTGAGGGCGAGATCATGACCGGCACGGTGCAGCGAACCACCGACTCAGCCGTCGTGCTCGACATGGGCAAGGACGTCGAGGCCGTGCTGGCAGTGACCGAGCAGCTGCCGGCGGAGGCGTACCGCATCGGCCAGCACCTGAAGGTCTACGTCATGGAGGTCCGCCGCACGACGCGCGGGCCGGTGATCGTGGCAAGCCGCACGCACCGTGGCTTCCTGCGCCGGCTGATGGAGATGGAGATCCCCGAGATCTTCAACGGCACTGTCGTCATCCGCGGCATCGCCCGCGAGGCCGGCAGCCGCTCCAAGGTGGCGGTCGAGAGCCGCCAGCAGGGAGTCGACGCCAAGGGCGCGGCCGTGGGCCAGCGCGGCGCACGAATCCAGTCGATCGTGGCCGAGCTCAATGGCGAGAAGGTCGACATCGTCCTGTGGGACGAGGATCCGGGACGCTTCGTGGCCGAGGCGCTCTCGCCGGCCGAGGTCGTCAGCTGTGCGGATCGACGAGGAGCACAAGATCGCGAATGTCATCGTGCCGGAGCGTCAGCTGAGCCTGGCCATCGGCAAGGAGGGCCAGAACGCCCGCCTGGCCGCCAAGCTCACCGGGTGGCGCATCGACATCCGGTCCGAGACCGGCGTCGCAACCGCCGCCGCCGGCGGCGAGCACTCCGACGACGGTGCGCTCGACGCGGACCACTCGGAGGCTCGACAGGAGGTTGGCGCCGATGCCGAAGCGACGTCCTGATCACGTCCCGACCCGCACCTGCGCCGTCTGCCGTCAAACGCATCCGAAGCGCGACATGACGCGCATCGTGCGCAGCAGCGATGGCAGCATCCACCGCGACGAGACCGGCAGGGAGCCTGGTCGCGGTACCTACATCTGCAATGACCCGGCCTGTCGCGACGGAGAGCGCAGCGCGGCAGCCGTGAAGCGAGCGCTCGGCGCGGAGCCCGCGCCCGGAACGCTCGAATTCGAGGGAACGACACATGCCACCACGTAGATATCGACCGCGACGCGGGCCCCGTCCGCAGCGCAAGCGAACCGGGGGCGCGGCCGGCGCCGCGCTGCTCGATGCCCAGACGCCGGTCCGCGCCGCCGGCCCCGTCGAGCTGCCGAGCTCGATCGCCGTCAAGGACTTCGCCGAGACGCTCGGCGTGAGCCATGCCGAGATCATCAACATCCTGATCCGCAACGGCATCTTCGCCACGGTGAACCAGGCGATCGACTTCGACACCGCCTCGCTCGTCGCGGCGGAGCTCGGCTTCGAGGCCACCGAGGGCGGGGCAGCCGAGCGCGCCGCCGCGGTCGCCGCCAGCGAACAGGACCTCGTCGCGCCGGGCGGCCCGGGTGAGGGCGACGGCAAGCCGACCCTGTGGACCGAGGATGACCCGACCAAGCTGGTCACCCGCGCCCCGATCGTGACGGTCATGGGCCACGTCGACCACGGCAAGACGAGCCTGCTGGACGCCGTCCGAGAGACGAAGGTCGCCTCCGGCGAGAGCGGCGGCATCACGCAGCACATCGGCGCCAGCGAGGTCGTTCACAACGGCAAGCGCATCGTCTTCCTCGACACGCCCGGCCACGAGGCGTTCACGGCCATGCGAGCGCGTGGCGCCCAGGTCACCGACATCGCGATCATCGTGGTTGCGGCCGATGACGGCGTCATGCCCCAGACCAAGGAGGCCATCGACCACGTGCGCGCCGCGCGCGTGCCGATGATCGTCGCCATCAACAAGGTCGACAAGCCCGACGCCAACCCGGACCGGGTGAAGCAGGAGCTCGCCGACAACAAGGTGCTCATCGAGGAGTACGGCGGCGACGTGATCGCCGTGGCCGTGAGCGCCAAGCAGCGCACCGGCATCGACGACCTGATGGAGATGGTGCTCCTCGTCGCCGACCTGCAGGACCTCAAGGCCAACCCGGAGCGGGACGCCATCGGCACCATCGTCGAGGCCAAGGTCGACAAGGGCCGCGGCAACGTGGCGACCGTGCTCGTGCAGACGGGCACGCTCAAGGTGGGCCAGGTCGTCTCGGTCGGACGAACCTACGGCCGCGTCCGTGCGCTGAACAACGCCGCCGGCAAGCGCGTCAAGGAGGCCGGACCGGCCTCCGCGGTCGAGATCATCGGCCTCCAGGGCCTGCCCGAGGCCGGCGACATCCTGCGCGTGGTGGCCGACGAGAAGACGGCTCGCGACGCCGGCGAGGCCGCCGACCGCGTGGCGGCGGGAGTCGACGGCCAGAAGGTGAGCAGCCTCGAGGACATCAGCGCCCAGATCGCGGACGCCGAGGTCGCGGAGCTGCGCGTCGTGCTCAAGACCGACGTCCAGGGCTCGCTCGGCGCCATCAGGCACTCGGTGGAGCGCCTCAACACGGCCGAGGTGCGGATCAACATCCTGCGCGAGGGTGCCGGCGACATCAACGAGAGCGACATCAACCTCGCGTCCGCGTCGGACGCAGTCGTCATCGGCTTCAACACGAAGCTCGACGCCGGCGCCCAGCGCTCGGTCGAGGCGACCGGGGTCGACGTGCGCATCTACGACGTCATCTACAAGCTGACCGACGACATCGGCCAGGCGCTCCATGGACTCCTGGCGCCGAAGCTGGTCGAGCAGGTCGAGGGTCACGCGGAGGTCCGCATGGTCATCAAGGCCGGCCGGGCCGGGAACGTGGCCGGCTCGTACGTGACCGATGGACGCATCGTGCGCGGTGGTCAGGCCCGCCTGTTCCGGGCTGGCCAGCTGCTGGCCGACACGCGCATCACGTCCCTCAAGCGCTTCAAGGACGACGTCCGCGAGGTCGCGACCGGCTTCGAGTGCGGGATCGGGCTCGACGCGGATGACATCGCCGAGGGCGACGTCATCGAGTGCTACCAGATGGTGACCGAGCAGGCCTAGCCGATGAGCCAGCGAACGGATCGGCTCGACAGCCAGATCCGACAGGAGCTCATGGAGCTGCTCCAGCGCGAGATGAAGGACCCGCGGATCGGGTTCGCGACGATCACGCGGGTCGAGACGGCGCGTGACCTGGGCTCCGCCAGGGTGTGGGTCAGCATCATGGGCACCGACGTCGAGCGGGAGAAGACGATGAAGGCCCTGACCGATGCCGCCCCGTGGCTCGGCGCCAGCTGGGATCGCGGCTGACGGTGCGTCACATCCCCCAGCTCGACATCCGCCACGACGACTCGATCGAGGCGGGGGATCGGGTGCTGCGGCTGCTGCGCGAGATCGAGAACGAGGATCGTCCGTGAGCCGTGAGGCCGTCGTCGAGGCGATCCGCGCCGCGACCCGGATCACCGCCATCTGCCACGAGAACCCCGACGCCGACACGCTCGGATCGGCGCTCGCGCTGCGCATCGCCGCCGAGCGCCTCGGCAAGCAGGCCGAGGTCGTGGCCGCCGACCCGGTTCCGCCCTCGCTGGTCGACCTGCCCGGCGCCGCCGACGTGCGGACGAACGCCGCAGCTCGAGCCCGACCTGGCGATCGTCGTCGACGGACCGCTCTCGCGGACGGGCGCCGTCGCCACGCGACGCGGCCGACTGGCTGGCCCGTGCGCGGATCGTCAACATCGACCACCACGTCTCCAACGACGGGGCGGGCGCCAGCGTGGCACTGGGTCGATCCGAACGCCGCCGCGACCTGCGAGATGATCGCGCTGCTGATTCCCGATCTCGGCGTCGAGATTGACGCCGAGATCGCCACCGTGCTCACGGCCGGCATCGTCCAGGACACCCACACGTTCTCGCATCCGAACGCAACGCCCCGCACGCTGCGCGTCGCGGCCGACCTCGTGGAGGCCGGCGCGCCGCTCTCCGCCATCCATCGGTCCATCTACGCCGACAAGCCGTTCCGGCACCCTTGCGCTGTGGGGACGCATCCTGGCCGGGACTCGCGGAGCTGCGCCGAGGGCCGCATCGTGCATGCCAGCATGACGACCGCAATGCTCGCCGAGACCGGCTCGGATCCGGTCGCGTCGGAGGGCCTGATCGACCTGCTTGCCTCCACCAAGGCCGCAGACATCACGATCCTGTTCAAGGAGGTCGACGCCTCGCACACCCGGGTCAGCGTGCGCACCTCGGCGCGGGCGGATGCGGTGGCCATCACGTCCGCCTTCGGCGGGGGAGGCCATGCCCGTGCTGCCGGCTGCTCCGTCGACGCACCGCTGGCCGAGGCACGGGCTCAGGTCCTCGCCGAATCCGAGCGCGAGCTCGATCGCGCCGATGCTCGGAGTCGTTAACCTCGACAAGCCTGTCGGGCCGACCAGCCACGACATGGTGGGCCTGATGCGGCGCCTGACGGGCACCCGCCGCATCGGCCATGCAGGCACCCTCGACCCGCTTGCCTCCGGCGTCCTTCCGATCCTCGTCGGGGCCGCCACCCGATTCAGCGAGGAGCTGACGGGCGGGCGCAAGCGATACGACGCGCTCATCCGCCTTGGGGCCCGCAGCGCGACCGACGACGCCGAGGGACCGATCGAGGAGGGGGAAGGGCCGATCCCCGACGACGGGGCCATCCGCGAGGCGCTGGCCGCGTTCGTTGGGACCTTCGACCAGGTGCCACCGGCATTCAGCGCTCGCAAACAGGGCGGACGGACGGCACACCGCGCGGCACGGGCCGGCACCCCCATCGACCTGCCGCCGCGCTCGGTGACGATCGATGTGATCGACCTGCTTGAGCTCACGCGCGGTGAGGAGGGCGCGACCGCGCGGATCGACCTCCGCTGCCACGCCGGGACATATGTCCGGTCGTTGGCCCGCGACGTCGGCGACCGACTCGGATGCGGGGGCTACCTTGCCGCGCTGCGGCGCACCGAGGCGGCCGGCCTGCACGCGCACGACGCCATCACGCCCGAGGAGCTGGAGGAGCTCGCGAAGGCCGGCAGGCTGGCCGATGCCGTGATGCCGGTCGGCGATCTGCTGCCGATGCCCCGTATCTCGCTCGACGCGACCGCGGTCCGCGCCTTCGCCAACGGGTCCGCCTCGCACATCGGCTCCGAACTCGACGACGGGCGACGCGCGGTCTTCGATGGAGACGAGCTGCTCGGGATCGGATCGGTCAGCGCGGGCATGCTGCAGCCGGAGAAGGTTCTGCCGCGCGTGGAGGCGCCATGACCGCCCTCGGGCTGAACGAGCTTCCCCCCATCGGCCCGGCCGTCGTCACGCTCGGCGCGTTCGACGGCGTGCACCTCGGGCATCGCCAGATCCTCTCCGCGACGATGGCTGCCGCCCGCGACCGTGATGCTGCAAGCGTCGCGCTCGTCTTCAGCCCGCACCCCGACGAGGTCGTGCGCCCGGGAACGGTCGTTGAGCGGCTGCTGCCGCCGGAGGTGTCGCTCCAGCGCCTCTCACAGGTCGGAATCGATCACGTCCTCGAGATCCGATTCGACGACGTCCTTCGCTCGCTCGAGCCCGAGGCGTTCCTGGCCGGCCTTGGACCAGCCCTCGAGCTCCGCGCCATCACCATGAGCCCGGGCACCGCGTTCGGGCGACGGCGAGCCGGCACGCTCGAACGCGTCGCGGAGATTGGTGCATCCGAGGGGTTCGACGCAGTGGCGGTGGAGCCTCTGCTGGTTGACGATGCCCCTGTCTCGTCGTCGCGTATCCGGGACCTGCTGCGCGGTGGCGAGATCGAGGCCGCCGGCGCATTGCTCGGATCGGCCCCGATGTTCCGCGGTCGTGTCGTGCACGGGGACCGGCGGGGGCGCGAGCTCGGATTTCCGACCGCGAACCTGGCCTTCCACTACCAGCCGGCGCTGCCGGCGCTCGGCATCTACCTCGGCCGCGTGACCGTGGCGGAACGGGGCGTCGGACCGGGTCACCCGGCCCTGGTCAGCGTCGGCGTGCGGCCGACGTTCCACGACGATGGCCGCGTGCTGGTCGAGGCCTATCTGCTCGACTGGGACGGCGACCTGTACGACACGGAGCTCGACCTCGAGCTCGGGGATCGCCTCCGCGCCGAGCGTCGATTCGACGACGTGGAGTCCCTGGTCGCGCAGATGCGGGCCGACGAGGCAGAGGCGCGCCGCCGAATCGCCTAGTCCCGGGGAGCGAGCCTACGGCTCCTCGATCGCCACGACCCAGTAGCCGCGGTCCTCGTCGACCTGCAGCGGGACGATCCTGACCCCGTCACGCTCCACGGGGACGGTGGTCTTCAGCACGTCGAACCCCGCTGTGTAGCGCTCGCCGTAGAGGTGGTGGTAGACGATCTGTCCCGGACGCGGATAGCCCGCACGCAGATCGATGAGGGGGCCCGCGGTCGACCCGACCTCCGGCAGCGGCGTCCCGAGGTCCACCACGAGATGGGTCCGGACCCGGACCGGCACGAGCGCCACGGGGGTTCCGTCCAGGGATTCGGGCGCGAAGGTGTGCGACGCGGGGTGGCTGTCGACGAACGCCTCGAGGATCGGGAGCACCTCCAGGGTGTCGATCGCAACCCGCAGCTGGTTGCGGACGGGGTCACGAAGCACCGGGTCGAACGCGCCCCAGGCGGCGGTGAGCAGGATGCCGGCGAGCGCGCCGGCAACGAACGGCACGGCCGCGCGCACCGTACGGGGGATGGTCCCGAGCCGCGCGCCGAGCCGTGGCACACCGTCACGGAGCGGGGCGAACCCGAACGCGGCCGCCGCGACCATCGCAACATCGACCGCGGCGAAGTACCTGTCGTCAACGAACGTGCCGCGTGCCGCGAGAACGAGCAGGAACGCGGTCACGCCCGGCGCGAGGAGCAGGAGGCCGGAGGCAAGCCACCCGCGTCCGTTTCGGTACAGCCAGACCACACCGAGCAGCGCTATGAACGGAAGGACGGCGACGTCCGCGTATCGGACGACCACCCTTCCCAGGATCTCGGCGGCATCCGGTACCTCGGAGATCCCGGCGGTGTAGCGATCCGCAATGCCGGTCCAGTGGAGCGGGTTGCCGGTCAGCAGCCAGTCGTGGACGAGCATGACCGGCAGCGCCAGCGTCGAGATGAGCAGCTTCATCGGCGCCCCCGGAATCGGACGCCCGGCTCGCCACTCGCGGAGCGATGCCAGGACTACCCAGGCAACGACGCCGACCACGAGGAGGCCGAGCTCGACCCTTGCCAGCACCGCGAGCCCCAGGGCGACGCCGGCGAGCCCGTAGCGCGGGCGAGGCTGCGCCAGGGCGAGGGCGGCCAGCGAGATGCCCAGCAGGCCCCAGCCCCACGCGAGGGCGAGTCCGGCGTCCAGGAGGAGCTGTGGCGCGGTACCCAGCCCGATCGCCATGAAGCCGGCCGCCATCGGTCCCGCGAGGCGGTACGCGAGCACGGTGCTCAGCCCGACGCCGAGGGCGAACGCGATGATTACCGCCCACGAGATCGGGCGCCAGTCCGAGGTCACGGCGTGCAGGAGGCCGTACACGACGGTGAGAAGCGGCTTCGGCAACGTGGTCACGAACGACTCGAGCTGGCGGCCCGCGACGATCCGATCGAAGTAGAGGACCGCCGCGGCCGAATCGAACGCCACGGGGCCGGCCCGGAACGGGCGCGCCAGCTCAAGCGCCATGGCTGCGGCCAGCGCGAATGCCGCTGCTCCGGCCACCACCTGCGGGTCACGGGCCAACCGCCAGCTCATCGATCCGATTCTGGCGCATCGCTGGCGCCATCGTCGGTCCCGCGGTACGCTACGACGCAATGACGACCGTGCTCACTGACTCGGCGAGCGAGGCCCTGACTGGCACCGGTGATCCGGACCTCTCGCACGTGGTCGTGGTCATGCCGGCCTACAACGCGGCCCGCACGGTCGAGCGAACCTTCGCCGACATCCCCCTGGAGTACGTCGACCGCGTCCTCCTCGTCGACGACGTCTCCGCGGACCCCACCGTGGCCATCGCCCGCCGCATCGGCCTCGAGGTCATCCGCCACAAGCGGAACCTCGGCTACGGCGGCAACCAGAAGACGTGCTACGACGCCGCGCTCGAGGGCGGGGCAGGAGTCATCGTGATGCTGCACGCCGACTACCAGTACGACGCCACTCGCATACCCGCGCTCATCGCGCCGATCCTCAGCGGGGAGCGGGACCTCATGCTGGGCAGCCGCTTCCTGGGTGACCCGATCGCCGGCGGGATGCCTCTCTGGAAGTACGTCGCCAACCGATTCCTCACCGCAATAGAGAACGTGGCATTCGGGCTCTCGCTGTCTGAGTACCACACGGGCATGCGGGCCTACAGCCGGAAGCTGCTGCTCACGATTCCGTACCACCGCAACAGCAACAACTTCGTGTTCGACCAGGAGCTGATCGCCCAGGTGGTGGCCGCGGGAATGCGGGACCGGATCGGCGAGGTGCCGGTCCCCACGCGCTACTTCGACGAGGCGAGCTCGGTTGGGTTGCGACAGAGCATCATCTACGGACTCTCGACGCTGCGCGTGGTGGCTCGCTACCTCCTGCACCGGGTGGGCGTGAGGCCGTCGCGCAAGCTGACGCCGCGCTCGTCGCTGGCCGTATCGGATCGACCGCCTGCCACCTGACCCGTGCGGCGACGGCGGGCCGTCAAGGCCCGCGCATGGCGGTGGACCCCCTCCTCTGGTAAACTTTGCCGGTTAACGGAAAGAAAAGTGGAGGAATACGTGCCGCTCGCCAAGGACGCGAAAAGCGCAATCGTCGACGAATACGCCACGCACGAGGGCGATACCGGATCACCCGAGGTGCAGATTGCGCTTCTCACCGAGCGGATCAAGTCGCTGACGGACCATCTGCGCAGCTTCCCCAAGGACAACCACTCGCGCCGCGGGCTCCTGAAGCTCGTCGGGCAGCGACGCCGGCTGCTGGCGTACCTCGTCCGAAATGACGTCGACCGGTACCGCGCCGTCATCAGCAGCCTGGGGCTGCGCCGCTAGGCATCGCACGCGATCGACCCGGGGCCACGCGTTCGCCCTGAGTCTCGCGCATCCACAATCACCACAAGGGTATCCGCCCCCGCCTGACGCCTGCGCTCGCGCGAGCGCGCCACGGGACGACGAAGAGCGGATGCATCGAACATCACAGGAGAATCAAGTGGCAGTCAAACACGAAGCCGAAATCGGCGGCAAGGTCTTCAGCATGGAGGCCGGCAAGCTCGCCGAGCAGGCAGACGGCGCGGTGCTCGTCAGGTATGGCGACAGCGTCGTCCTGGCGACCGCGGTCGCCTCGAAGGAAGCCCGCGAAGGGGCTGACTTCTTCCCGCTCACCGTCGACTACGAGGAGCGGATGTACGCCGCGGGCAAGATCCCCGGCGGGTTCATCAAGCGCGAGTCGCGCCCGTCCGAGGCCGCCATCCTGGCGATGCGCCTCACCGACCGGCCGATCCGCCCACTCTTCCCGAAGGGCTACTACAACGACGTCCAGGTCGTCCTCACGGTCCTCTCGACGGACCAGGAGAACGATCCGGACATCCTGGCCCTCAACGGCGCCTCGGCGGCGCTGAGCATCAGCCAGATTCCCTTCCATGGGTCCGGTCGGCGCGGTCCGCGTCGGTCGCATCGGTGGCGAGTTCGTCACCAACCCGACCAACAGCCAGCTCGGTGAGAGCGAGCTCGACCTCGTCGTGGCAGGCACCCGTGACGCGGTCATGATGGTCGAGGCCGGCGCCAAGATCCTGCCGGAGTCGGTCATGGCCGATGCCATCGCGTACGGCCACGCTGAGCTCCAGAAGTCGATCGACCTGCAGGAGAAGCTGGTCGCGTCGGCGGGCACGCCGAAGAAGGTCCCCGTTCATCGCTCCGAAGGCCTCGTCGGTCATCGAGCTCGGAAAGCTGCTCTCCGAGGGGCGCAACGAGTTCGTGGTCTTCGACCTCGAGACTACGGCCATGAAGCCCGAGAACGGCTACATCGTCGACATCGCCGCGCTCCGCGTGCGCGACGGCCAGATCGTCGACCGCTTCGAGTCGCTCGTGAACCCGGGACGGCCGATCGTCGGCCACCAGGTGCACGGCATCAAGACCGATGACGTCGCCAACGCGCCGACCGCCGCGGAGGTGCTGCGGCAACTTCGTCGACTGGGTGGGGGAGACGCCGATCGTCGCCCACAACACCGGCTTCGACGTTCCGTTCGTGCTGCGCCACATGCCCCCCGATCGCAACTGGAAGCCGTCGGCCGTGTTCGACACGCTCGAGCTCGGCTATCAGCTCTTCCCCGATGCCGGCGGCTACAAGCTGGCCGACCTGGTGCGCTTCGTGTTCGGCCGAGACCATGCGGCGGCACACCGCGCCATGCCGGACGCGGAGGCGACCGCGGAGCTGTTCCTGAACTTCACGAGCGGGCTCGCGGAGCGCCTCGACGCGCTCCGCCAGGAGATCGCCGACGAGGTGCGTCGGGCACGCGAGAGCTACAACCGAACCGAGCAGGGTGACCGGCTCGAGGACATCCGTCGCCGCCACGGCATCGGCTCGCCGCTGATGGATGCCATCACCAAGTCGACCGTCCGCGAGCTCGTGCTCAGCGAGAACATCCGCATCGACGGCCGCGACACGAAGACCATTCGCCCGATCAGCGTGGAGGTCGGCGTCCTGCCGCGCACCCACGGCTCGGGTCTCTTCCAGCGCGGGCAGACCCAGGCGCTCTCGATCGCCACGCTCGGCCCGTCCAGCGACGTGCAGCGCATGGACACGATCTCCCCGGAGACCGAGAAGCGCTACATGCACCACTACAACATGCCGCCCTACTCGGTCGGCGAGGCGAAGTTCATGCGCGGCCCCGGCCGTCGCGAGATCGGCCACGGCGCGCTCGCCGAGCGCGCGCTGCTCCCCGTCCTGCCGAGCGTGGACGAGTTCCCGTACGTCATCCGCATCGTGTCCGAGGTGGTCAGCTCGAACGGCTCGACCTCGATGGCCTCGACCTGCGGCTCCACGCTGGCCCTCATGGACGCCGGCGTTCCGATCAAGGCGCCGGTTGCCGGCGCGGCGATGGGCCTGATCACCGAGAAGGGCCCGGCCGCTACGCCGTCCTCACCGACATCACCGGCAAGGAAGACGCCTACGGCGACATGGACTTCAAGGTGACCGGCACCGCCGAGGGCGTCACCGCGCTCCAGATGGACATCAAGGTCGGCGGCATCACCACCGAGATCATGCGCGACGCGCTCGAGCAGGCGCGAGAGGCCCGGCTCCACATCCTGGGCAAGATGACCGAGGTCATCAGCGCCAGCCGCGAGGAGCTGAGCCAATATGCGCCGCGCATCACGACCATCAAGATCCCGGTCGACAAGATCCGCGACGTCATCGGCGCCGGCGGCAAGGTGATCCGCCAGATCACGGCCGAGACCGGCACCCAGATCAACGTCGAGGACGACGGCACGATCCAGATCGCCGCAACGAGCGGCGAGGCCGCCAAGAAGGCGATCGCCTGGATCGAGGGCCTCACCAAGGACGTCGAGGTCGGCAAGGAGTACCTCGGCAAGGTCACCCGGATCATGAACTTCGGCGCCTTCGTCGAGATCCTGCCCGGCAAGGAGGGCCTGGTGCACATCAGCCAGCTCGCCGACTACCGGGTACCGCGGGTCGAGGACGTGGTCAGCATCGGCGACGAGCTGATGGTGATCGTGACCGAGATCGACCGCATGGGCCGCGTCAACCTGAGCCGCCGCGCGGCGATGGAGCGGCACATGGCCAAGGCCGGAAGCAGCAGCGGCGGCGGCGACCAGTCGTAGACCGATGGCGCCGCCGCACCGCGCGGCGGCGCTGTACCCTCGGCCCCGATGGGCAGCGAGGCGCTCCTGGCGCAGGTCGCGGACGAGGTCCGCGGCTGCACGCGGTGCGCACTGGCCAGCGCGGCGGACGCACGCCGTCCCCGGCGAGGGAAATGGTCTCAGTGACGTCCTCCTCGTGGGCGAGGGACCCGGCGCGCGCGAGGACGCCACGGGCCGACCGTTCGTCGGGCCGGCGGGCGAGCTGCTGACCGAGCTCCTGGGTGCGATCGGCTGGCAGCGCGAGGACGTCTTCATCACGAACGTGGTGAAATGCCGCCCGCCCGGCAACCGCGATCCGGAGCCGATCGAGGCCGCCACGTGCTCCGCTTACCTCGAGGCGCAGGAGCGCGCGCTCGACCCGGCCGTGATCGTCACGCTGGGCCGCCACTCGCTCCAGCGCTACCTGCCCGGGGCGCGCATCGGGGCCATCCACGGCCGGCTGCGTCGCTCGTACACCGGTCAGCACGTGTTCCCGATGTACCATCCTGCTGCGGCGCTGCACCAGGCCTCGCTACGCGAGACGCTATTCCGCGACATCCGTGGCCTGCCGGCGGCGCTGCTGGACGCGCGCCGATTGCTCGATGACGAGCGAGCGGCCCCGATCCAGGCGGAGGAGGTGGTGATCCCGATCAACGGGACCGACGCCGCCGACGACGCCGAACAGTTGACCCTCTTCTAGGAGCTTCCATGTCCGATTCCCTGCGCATCATCCCGCTCGGCGGGGTGGGCGAAGTCGGCAAGAACATCACGGTCATCGAGATCGACGACGAGATCCTCGTCGTCGATTGTGGCCTTGCCTTCCCCGAGCCCGAGATGCTCGGCATCGACCTCGTCATCCCCGACGTCACCTACCTCGAGGAGAACCGCGACCGCGTTCGCGCCATCATCCTCACGCACGGCCATGAGGACCACACCGGCGCCCTGCCCTACGTCCTGCCCAAGATCCCGGGCACGCCGATCTACGCCACCCGGCTCACCGAAGGGCTGGTCCAGGGCAAGCTGCGCGAGCACAAGCTGCTCGAGTCGACTCCGCTCCACGTCGTCGAGCCCGCGGTCGAGTTCGCCGTCGGCGGCTTCCGCATCACGCCGTTCCGGGTCAACCACTCGATCCCCGACGGGGTCGGGTACGCCATCTCCACGCGGCTCGGCACCATCGTCCACACCGGCGACTTCAAGTTCGACCACACCCCACCGGATGGTCGCCGCGCCGACCTGGGGCTCATCGCCGAGATCGGCAACCGGGGCGTCGACTTCCTGATGTCGGACTCGACCCGCGCCGAGAAGGATGGCTACACCCTGTCCGAGACGACCGTCGGCGAGAGCCTTCAGCGGCTGGTCGGCGAGGCACCGGGGCGGGTGATCGTCGCCACGTTCGCGTCCAACATCGGGCGCGTCCAGCAGGTCATCGATGCCGCGTGGGCGCATGGGCGCAAGATGGTCGCGATCGGCCGCAGCATGGAGCAGAACACCGCGATCGCGCTCGAGCGCGGCTATCTCGACGGGCGAGACGGGACGTTCGTGCGCAAGGACCAGCTGCAGCGCCTCCCAAAGGAGGAGCTGGTGGTGATGACCACCGGATCCCAGGGTGAGCCGATGAGCGGGCTGACGCGGATGAGCAACCGCGACCATCGCAACATCACCATCGAGCCCGGCGACACGGTCATCGTTTCCGCGTCGCCGATCCCCGGGAACGAGGAAGCCGTCGCCAAGACGATCGACAACCTCTTCAAGGAGGGGGCGATGGTCCACTACGAGCCGCTGGTGCACTGCCACGTCTCGGGCCACGGATCGCGCGAGGAGCTCAAGCTCATGCTCGGCCTGGTCAACCCGACCCACTTCATCCCGATCCATGGCGAGTACCGCATGCTCGTGCAGCACGCGCTTCTGGCCGAGGGCGCGGGCGTCGACGTCGACAAGATCTTCATCCTCGAGAACGGCCACGTCGTGGAATTCGACGGGGAGCGCGCCCGGATGGCGGGCACGGTCACGGCCGGCGCCGTGCTGGTGGACGGCATCGCAGCCATCGACGGCATCGACGGGGTGGTCCTGCGCGATCGCCGCATGCTGGCGTCGGACGGCGTGGTGATGGTGGCCCTGACGATCGACAGCAAGACCGGGCAGCCGGTTGGCAAGCCCGACTTGGTGAGCCGCGGCTTCCTCTCGGATCCGGAGGATCCCATCATCGCGGCGGCTCGCGATCATCTCCTCAACGCGCTCCAGCAGCGCCGCGAGGACGAGCACGCCGCCGAGGCGGGCTACGTGAAGACGAAGATTCGCGACACGCTCAGCCGATACTTCCATCAGCACACCAAGCGCCGACCGATGATCCTGCCCATCGTGATGGAGGTCTGAGCCGCCCAGTGGCGACCCGACGGAGGACGACGCGCAGGCGGACGCCGCGACGTCGGCAGAAGAGCCCGATCGTGCTCAGCGGCCGCTTCGTGCGCGAAGGGCTGGCGCTCGTGCTGCTCCTGCTCGCGATCATCAGCGTCATCGCGCTCTTCGCGCCCGACGCGGGCGCCATCGTGCGGCCGTGGCACGATCTGCTGTCGACCTCGCTCGGCTGGGGGATCGCCTTCGCCGCGCCGCTGCTGGCGGGCTTTGCCCTCATGCTGTGGATGAAGACGATGCCGGCCGAGCGCTGGATGGCCGCGACCGGGGCAGCCCTCGTGGCGCTCGCGCTGCTGGGCATGTTCCACCTCGCCGTCGGGGGCGGGGCGGATGCGATCCCGACCGGCCAGGGTGGGGGAGCGATCGGGTTCGGCGTCAGCGCAATGCTCACCGGTGCTGTCGGAAACGCCGGCGCATGGGTCGTGCTGGTCCTCCTCGCCGCGGTCGGCCTCCTGCTCTACTTCAACATGACGATCGGCGACCTCGTGGCCGCCTACCTCGCCGAACGGGACGAGCGCCACGCGCAGGAGGCTGAAGAGGCGCGCCGCGCGGCTGCGCGCCGCCCACGCGGCGCTGCTGCGGCCGGTTCCGAGCCGCTACCGGCGGCCGACGGCCGCCCCGGCCTGATCGACCGCATGCGCGACCGCCTGGCCGGCGGTGCGGACGTCGAGGAGGAGCCTCCGGTCATCGTGCGGCGCGACCGGACCGGCCCGTCCGGCGCGAACGGCGTTCCGCGCCACGTGCCGGTGCCGCTGGCAGCCGACGAGCTGGCAGGCAGTGTCGCTACCGCCGAGCTCGAGAACACCGAGGAGGCGCACCTGGCGGAGGCGGCCCCGGGCGAGGACGCCGACGCCGCGCTCGAGGCGGTGGAGCGCTCGTGGGAGCTGCCGGGCCTCGAGCTGCTGGCAGACGCGCCCGAGTCGTCGGCCGCACAGATGGACCTCACCGCCAAGGGTCAGCGCATCCGCGAGACGCTGGCCCACTTCGGCATCGGCGTGAAGGTGGCCCGCATCCAGGAGGGGCCGGTCGTCACGCAGTACGCGCTCGACGTCGATCCCGGCATCAAGCTGAGCCGCATCGAGGGCCTCTCGGACAACCTGGCGCTGGCGCTGGCCGCGCGCAGCATCCGCATCGAGGCCCCGATTCCCGGCGAGCCCTACGTGGGCGTCGAGATCCCGAACTCCGCCTTCGACCTCGTCACCCTCAAGGAGGTGCTCGCCAGCCCGCATCCACGTCGAAGCGTCGAAGAAGTCGAAGCTCGCCTTCGCGCTCGGCCAGGACGTCGCCGGGCAGCCATTCAGCGCCGACCTGTCGAAGATGCCCCACCTGCTGATCGCCGGCGCCACCGGTTCGGGAAAGAGCGTCTGCGTCAATGCGCTCATCGACAGCATCCTCATGAACAGCCACGCCCGCCGAGGTGAAGCTGATCCTCATCGACCCCAAGCGCGTCGAGCTGGCGCAGTACAAGGGCATCCCGCACCTGCTGTGCGAGGTCATCGTCGAGCCCGACAAGGCGGTCAACGCCCTGAAGTGGACGATCGGCACCATGGAGAGCCGCTACGCCGAGTTCGCCTCGCGCGGGGTCCGCAACATCGCCGGATACAACGAGGCGCTCCGGCCCGGGCAGCCGCGTATGCCGTACATCGTCATCGTCATCGACGAGCTGGCCGACCTGATGATGGTCTCGGCGTACGAGGTGGAGGCCACCATCACTCGCATCGCGCAGCTCGCCCGTGCCACAGGCATCCATCTCGTGGTCGCCACGCAGCGCCCATCGGTCCAGGTCATCACCGGGCTGATCAAGGCAAACATCCCGAGCCGCATCGCCTTCGCCATGACCTCCGGCATCGACTCGCGCACCATCCTCGACACGACCGGCGCGGAGGACCTGCTCGGACGCGGCGACATGCTCTACCAGCCGATCGATGCGCCGCGTGCCGTCCGTCTCCAGGGCGTGCTCGTCACCGATGGCGAGATCGAGGCCCTGGCGCGCCACTGGCGCGCCCAGGGCGGGCCACAGTACCGGCCCGAGATCACCGCGCCACGTCGAGACGGCCGGGCGGGCGGGCGGCCCGGCGAGGAGGACGAGGATGACGACGCCGACGCGCTGTTCATGCAGGCGGTCGACATCGTGCGGCGCTCGGACAAGGCATCCGCATCCCTGCTCCAGCGGCGGCTGCGCATCGGCTATGCCCGCGCCGCGCGCATCCTGGACCAGATGGAGGACCGCGGGATCGTTGGCCCGGCGGATGGAAGCCGCTTCCGCGAGGTGCTCGTCACTGCCGACGGCTGGGGCGGGGACATCGCGCCGGACGAGGACGACCGAGCCGTGACCGAGGAGGTCCACAAGCTCGGGGAGGTGCTCCGTACCGCCCGCGAGGCGAAGGGCGTGGACCTGCCACGGGTCGAGCGCGACACCAAGATCCGGGAACGGTACCTGTCGGCGCTCGAGCGCGGCGAGTACCGCGAGCTGCCCGGCTCCGTCTATACGAAGGGCTTTCTGCGCAACTACGGCGCATACCTGGGCCTCGACCCCGAGTACCTGATCGACCTTTACCGGCTCGAGGCGACCGGAGGCGTCGCGGATCGGCCAGTGGCGGCGGCTCCGCCCCGCCCGATCGCCGTGCGTCGCCCTCGAACGTTCGTCGTGACACCGGGCGCCGTGGTGGGAACCATTCTGACCCTGTTCGTCGGGGCCCTCGCCGTCCTGCTCATCTTCCAGCTGGTCAACTTCGCTCGTACGCCGGAGCTGCGCATCACGGAGCCGCCGGGCGACGTTGCCAGCCACCAGGACGACACGATCACCCTGCGGGGCATCACCGCTCCGAACGCCACCGTTACGGTCAGCGGACTGACCGAGAACCCCAGCGTCACCGCCGATGAGCGTGGCAACTTCGAGGTCACGGTGGAACTGCTGCCCGGCTCGAACGAGATCCACCTGAGCGCGCGCGATCCGGTCACCAACCGCGAGTCGGAGGAGGTCGTGCGCACGGTGCTCGTCGGGTCCGATGTCGAGGACAGCCCCACGCCGGTCCCGGCCGCCCTCATGCTGACGCAGCCCGCGGCCGATGCGAGCGTGACCGGTCCGGTGGCGGTTGCCGGCACGGGTGCGCCCGGATCGAGCATGCAGCTGAGCGCCACGCTCGTGACCGCCCCGACGCCGAGCTTCAGCGTCGTGGATGAGGCGGGCACCGCCGTCGCGATCACCCCGACGCCACCCACGGCCCCCGCCGCGGCCACCGTGGGGATCGACGCGGCCGGCGCCTTCACCGCCACCCTCGATCTGGCGCCCGGAACGTGGGACCTCACGGCGACCCCGACCGCCGGGGACCCGGTCACCAGACGCGTGACCGTCCAGCCCGCGGCCGGGCTGAACGGTACCCTGCGCGTGGAGGGTGGACAGTCCTACCTGGAGATCGACCAGGATGGGGCGGCGGTGGCGAGCGTTTCGGGCAGCATCGCCGTCGACGGCGAGAGCGTGGCATTGGCGGCCACCCGCGAGCTGCGCATCCGGGCCGGCAACGGCGGCGCGATCCGGCTCACGATCAACGGTATCGATTTCGGCCCCATGGGCGCGCTGGTGCAGTCGTCGAGTGGCGCATCACGCGGTCCGGCGATTGGAAGGATAGGGGAGCCATGGCAGGAGACTCTTCGTTCGACGTGGTGAGCGACTTCGATCAGCAGGAGCTGGTCAACGCGCTGGACCAGGCGCGCCGCGAGATCGCGACGCGCTACGATTTCAAGGGCAGCAAGGTCGCCTTCGAAATGGGCAAGGACGCGCTCACCCTCACGGCCGACGACGACTATCGCGCCGGCGCGGCGAAGGATCTGCTCGAGTCGAAGGCCGTGCGGCGAGGCCTCTCTCTGAAGATCTTCGAGTGGGGCAAGATCGAGCCGGCCGGCGGTGGCACCGTTCGACAGCAGATCACCCTCAAGCGCGGCCTGACCAGCGAGCAGGCCAAGGAGCTCTCGAAGCGCATCCGCGAGGGCTTCCCCAAGACGAAGCCGACCATCCAGGGCGATGCCGTGCGCGTCGTCGCCAAGTCGCGAGACGAGCTCCAGGCGGTCATCGCCGACCTCAAGGCCCTCGACTACCCGGTCGCCCTGCAGTTCATCAACTACCGCTGAGCCGATGCCGGCCGACCGCGCCCCGACCGACGACGCGCTCGAGGCTGCCGCGCGCCGCCTTGGCCGGGCGCTCGTCAAGCGTGGCTGGCAGATGGCCAGCGCCGAATCGTGCACCGGCGGCCTGGTGGGGCACGTGATCACGCAGGTGCCGCGCTCGAGCGACCACTACCTGGGCGGAATCGTGAGCTACTCGAACGCCGTCAAGGAGGATCTCCTTGACGTTCCGGGCGACCTCATCGAGCGTGTCGGCGCCGTCTCGGCCGAGGTCGCCGAGGCGATGACGACGCGGTGCGCTCGCCCGATTCCCGGTGGCGCGACTGGCACTCGCGGTGACCGGCATCGCCGGCCCGGATGGCGGCACCGATGAGAAGCCGGTCGGGCTGACCTACGTCGCGGCGGCGATCCGCGACGGGACCGCAGTCGTGGAGCGGCACACCTGGGAACACGACCGTGACGGCAACAAGCGCGCATCGGCGCTGGCGGCGCTCGACCTGGCCACCCGACTGGCGAGCGAGGGCGCAGGTTGATCGTGCGCGGTGAGCGGATCCACGTCATCGGCATCGCCGGCTCCGGCGCGGCCGGCACGGCGCTCCTCCTGCACCGCGATGGCGCAATCGTCGACGGCTGCGACGCGGACGCCCCATCGCCCTACACGCCGCCCCTCGACGAGGCTGGCATCCGGTACGTGGTTGGCCACGATCCGTCCCATCTCGACGGGATCGACCGTGTTGCCATCTCGCCTGCGGTGCGCGCCGTCCCGGGCCACCGGGAGCTCGAGGCGGCCCTCGCACGCGCAATCCCGGTGGTGACGTGGCAGGCCCTGCTCGGCGAGCTGCAGGCGGCACCGGGTCGGATCGGCCTCGGCGTGACGGGCACGCACGGCAAGTCGACGACGACCGCGCTGCTCGGCCACCTCCTCGTCACCGCCGGCCTGGATCCCACGGTCGAGGTCGGCGCGTTCATCGGCGCGTGGGGCGCTTCGGTGCGGCCGGGTGGGGGAGCGCCCTTCCTCGTCGAGGCCGACGAGTTCGGCGACAACTTCCTCAACTACCATCCCGCCGGCGCCATCGTCACGAACGTCGAGATGGACCACCCCGACTTCTTCGCGGACGAGGGGGCGGTGACGGATTCGTTCGAGCGGTTCGTGCGCGGCATGGGGACGCACCCGACCCTCGACGGGCGCCTCCTGCTCGTCGCGGCCAACGACCCCGGGGCGGCGCGCCTCGTCGACCGCCTCGAGGGCTGGGAGGGACGCATCGTCCGCTACGGCCCCGGTGGCGAGGCCGAGGCGACCGACGTCGTACGCGACCGCGCCGGCACGCGCTTCAGCCTCTTCGGACGCGGCTGGCAGATGTCGCTCGCCGGCGAGCACAACGTGCTGAACGCCACGGCCGCCCTGCTCATGGCCCGAGCCCTCGGGGCCGACCTCGACCTGCTTGGCGACGGGCTCCGCACGTTCGCCGGAGCCGGGCGCCGCATGGAGCTGATCGCCGATACTGCGGCGGTGACGATCTACGACGACTACGGGCACCACCCGACCGAGGTTCGGGCGGCTCTCGGTGCCGCGCGCCAGCAGGTCGGCCCAGACCGGCGCCTGTGGGCGGTCTTCGAGCCGCACATGTACTCGCGCACGGCGCTCCTCATGAACGAGTTCGCGACGGCCTTCACCGATGCCGACGAGGTCGTCATCGCCGACATCTTCGCCTCGCGCGATACGCCTGAGGCCATGGCGTCCACGAGTTCGGAGGCGCTCGCCGATGCCATCGAGCGCACGTCCGCGGTCCCCGCCATCGCCACGGGCGACGTGGCCGCCACCACAGACTACGTGGCCGACCACATCGGCACGGGCGACGCGGTGCTGGTGATGGGCGCGGGAAAGTCGTACCGGATCGCGCGCGGGCTGGCGGAGCGGCTGGCATGATCGGCGCCCGATCGGCCCTGCTCGGGGCGGTCCTCGCCGTGGCCGTTGCGATCGCCTACCAGGGCGTCGTGCGCCTGGTGGAGGCTTCCGGCGCGAGCGATCAGCCGGCCGTCATCCTGATCCTCCTGCTGTCGGCATTCCTGGGCGTCCTGACCGCCGTCGCCACCCGCATGCTGCGCCTGCCGGGCGCCACCGCCCCGACCGTGCTCGTCCTGGGCTGGACGCTGGTGCCGCTGATCCTGGCGGCCATCCCCAGCGCGGCGACCCAGCTCTTTGGCGGGGATGCCGCTCTCTCGTCCGGCCAGGCGCTGGCACTGGCCACCGCCACGGTGGCCGCCGCGGTGACGCTGGGGGTGCCCGGCGAGCGGCGCTGATGGACGCCGACCGCAAGCTGCTCGACGAGCAGATTCGCTACTACCGAGCGCGTGCCCCCGAATACGACGCCACGTCCACGCCCGAGGACGATCCGTTCGCCGAGGCAGCCGACCGCGTCCGCGAGGCCCTGCGTGCATTCGCGCCGCGCGGGCGGGTGGTCGAGCTTGCGGCCGGGACCGGCCAGTGGACCGGGCTCCTGGCCGACACCGCCGATGAGCTGATCGTCACCGACGCGTCCCCCGAGATGCTCGAGCTCAACGCGGCCAAGGTGGGGCAGCGCGGACAGCATTACCGCGTGGCAGACGCCTTCGCCATGGAGCCTACGCACGCTCACGACGTGGTCTTCTTCGGGTTCTTCCTGTCCCACGTGCCCCGAGGGCGTTTCGGACCCTTCTGGGGCGTCGTGGAGGGTCTTCTGGCGCCCGGCGGCCGCGTCTTCTTCGTCGACGAGGCGGCGCACGGGCTGTGGGACGAGGATTGGATCGACGAGGCCGCCGGCATCGTGCGGCGAACGCTGGCCGGGGGCGGCACCCACCGCGCGGTCAAGGTGCTCTGGCGTCCCGAGGACCTCGAGCAAGGGCTCGGAGAGCTCGGCTGGAGCGCATCGGTCGATTCGGACCCGCCGTTCTACTGGGGGACCGCGACACGGTAGTTGCGGACGCAACTAACTGGTGTATGATGGTGAATAGAACGAGGAGAATCCCATGCCTGCCATCACCGTCGACGACATCACCATCCTGCCGCGCGTCCCGGCGCCCGACCCCGTCCACGCACGCCAGCGTGCGGTGCGCGGCGTCACGACCGCGCCGCGCGGCTTCGAGGGCGAGGGATTCCCGGTCCGCCGCGCATTTCACGGCGTCG
Source organism: uncultured Chloroflexia bacterium (assembly GCA_963839635.1). Taxonomy (GTDB): domain Bacteria; phylum Chloroflexota; class Limnocylindria; order QHBO01; family QHBO01; genus JACDBZ01. Next base: position 107,614 of record CAWIVT010000005.1, on the reverse strand, counting down.
ACCTCGGGGACCTCGATCCGTTCATCCACCTGGACCAGATGGGCGAGGTCGAGTACGCGCCCGGCGAGCCGAAGGGCACGCCGTGGCATCCGCATCGCGGCTTCGAGACCGTCACGTACATGATCGACGGCACCTTCGAGCACAGCGACTCGAACGGCGGCGGGGGAGTGATCACGAACGGCGACACCCAGTGGATGACCGCCGGCGCCGGCATCCTGCACATCGAGAAGCCGCCCGAGGCGCTCGTCGCCAGCGGCGGGCTGTTCCACGGCATCCAGCTGTGGGTGAACCTGCCGAGCGCCCAGAAGTGGTCCGCGCCGCGCTACCAGGACATCCGCGCCGGCGAGGTCGGCCTGCTGTCGTCGCCCGACGGGGGCGCGCTGGTGCGCGTCATCGCCGGCGAGGTCGGCGGGTCACGCGGGCCCGGGTCGACCTACACGCCGATGACCCTGGTGCACGCCACGCTCAGCCCCGGCGGCCGAGCTGGCGCTGCCGTGGCGTGCCGACTACAACGCGCTCGTCTACGTCGCTCGCCGGCGCCGGCACCGTGGGCGCCGAGCGGATCCCACTCGCAGGCGGGCCAGCTCGCCGTCCTCGGCCCCGGCAACGCGCTCACGCGTCGCCGCGATCGCACGCAGGAGAGCCGCAGCCCGAACCTCGACGTCCTCATCCTCGGCGGCCGCCCGATCCGCGAGCCGGTGGCGTGGGCCGGTCCGTTCGTGATGAACACGCGCGACGAGGTCATGCAGGCCTTCACGGACTACCAGGCCGGCCGGCTCGGCAGCATCCCGGCCGTCCACGGCGCGCCGACGACCCTCACCGAGTCACAGCCGGACGCGTGACGGGCGACTCACGGCCTTCGCCCGCCCCTCTGGCCGCGGCACCTCGACGCGCGCGAGACGTTCGCGCACAATAGCGGCCCCGGGGCCTGAGGCTGCGTCCCGGTAAGCCCAGAGGAGCCGAGCACCATTCCGCAGACGTCGTCCCCGGCCGATGCACGCGATCCGAATGCCGACGCTGAAGCGACGGCTTTACTGGAGCGGATCGCCGACCTGCAAGCCCGGCTCGCGCGTACGGAGTCCGCCGAGCGGATCCAGTCCATCCTCTACCGCATCGCCGAAACGGCCACTGCAGCGCGCGACATGCCCGCGTTCTACGAGGCGATCCACGAGATCGTCCGCGAGCTCATGTACGCGGACAACTTCTACATAGCCCTCTACGACGACCGGCGCGAGATGATCAACTTCGCGTTCTATCGCGACGAGGTCGATCTCGACGTCCCGGATCCGGCTGTGTGGGAGCCGATCGGCACCGGCCAGGCCGCCGGCTTGACCGGTTACCTCCTGCGAGCGGGCCAGCCGATGCTCCTGAGCCGCGAGGAGTACCAGCAGGTCGTCGAGCGAGGGGACGCGGCATTTCTCGGCGTCACCGGCACCGACTGGATGGGCAGCGCCGCTGCGGGCCGAGGGTCGAACGATCGGCGCCGTCGTCGCCCAAAGCTACCGCGACGACCGCCGCCACTCGCCGCAGGATCTCGAGCTCCTCACGTTCGTAGCGCAGCACATCGCGACCGCGTTGACGCGCGCCCGGGCAATCGAGGAGACGCGGCAGCGCAACGAGGAGCTCGCACTGGTCAACGAGATCGGTGCCGCACTCGCGCAGCAGCTCGAATTCGGCGCCATCATCGATCTCGTAGGTGAGCGGATCCGCCAGCTGTTCGAGACGGACTCGATCTTCATCGGGCTACTCGACGAGGCGTCGCAGACGATCGCCTTCCCGTACTCAATCGAGGAGAACCAGGTTCTCCCCGATGGAGTCTCTGCCATACGGAGAGGGCCTGACGTCCCAGGTCATCCGGACGAAGCGGTCACTGCGCATCGGCACATCGGACGAGTCAGCCGCGCGGGGTGCCATCCAGCTCGGCATCGTGACTCAGAGCTGGCTCGGCGTCCCGATCCTGGCCGGCGACCGCGCCGTCGGCATTCTCGGACTCGAAAGCACCCAGGCGAACTTATACACCGAGGCAGACGAGCGACTCTCTCTACACTGGCCTCCAGCATGGGGGTCGCGCTCGAGAACGCCCGCCTCTTCGACGAGACGAAGCGCCTTCTGACGGAAGCCGACGAGCGCGCGGCGGAGCTGGCGATCATCAACAGCGTCCAGCAGGGACTTGCTGAGAATCTTGACATGCAGAGCATGTACGACCTCGTCGGCGACAAGATTCAGGAGATATTCGATGCCCAGGTCGTCGATATCGGCATCGTCAATCGCGACACCGGTACGATCCGTTTCCCGTACACGATCGAGCGCGGAGTCCGATTCCCGGACCTGCCGATGGCGATCATCGGACTGCGCAAGCAGGTCCTGGAATCTCGGCAGCCACTGCTCATCAACGAGGACGCCGGCGCGGCCGCCATCGCGTCCGGACAGCCCGACGCCATCCAGGGCGAACCCCCGTTGTCATTTCTTTTTGCGCCCCTCATCGTCGGCGAAGAAGCACGCGGCGTGATCTCGCTTCAGAACCTCGATCGCGAGGGCGCCTTCAGCAGCTCAGACATGCGACTGCTCACCACGCTCGCCTCGAGCCTGAGTGTGGCGCTCGAGAACGCGCGTCTCTTCGACGAAACCCGGCGCCTGCTCGCCGAGACCGATCGCCGCGCGGCCGAGCTCGCGATCGTGAACAGCGTGCAGCAGGGGCTCGCCGCCGAGCTCGACGTGCAGGCGATGTACGAGCTGGTGGGGGAGCGAGCGAGCGACGTATTCGACGCAAACGTGGTCGACATTGCCATCTTCGACCGGGGCGAAGACCTCATGAGCTTCCCGTTCCTCCTCGAGCGCGGCCAGCGCCTGCCGAACTATCCCCGTGAGATTATCGGCTTCCGTCGGCAGGTCATGGAGACGAACCAGCCGATGGTGGTCACCCATGACCTCGCGCAGCGGGCGGAGGAGGCGGGTCAGCCGCCACAGCTCGTGGGCGAGCCGGCCAAGTCGGCCATCTTCGCGCCGCTTGCGCTGGGTGACGAGGTGCTCGGCGTGATCAGCCTCCAGAACCTCGACCATGAGCATGCCTTCAGTGACAGGGACGTCTCGCTCCTGACTACGATCGCGGCCAGCCTCAGCGTCGCGCTCCACACCGGGAGGCTCATCGACGAAACGCGGCAGCGCGTTGCCGAGTTGGGGACGATCAACGAGGTTGGCGCCGCGATCACGGCGCAGCTGGAGGTCAACCCGCTCCTCGCGCTCGTCGGAGACAAGACCAGCGAGGCGTTCAACGCGGACATAGCGTACGTAGCCCTGCTGGACGAGGAGTCGGGGACGATCGAGTTCCCGTACTACGTCGAGGATGGAGCGAGCCAAGCCCAGGAGCCACTGCCTCTCGGCACAGGCCTCACGTCGCGCGTCATTGAGCGCCGCCAGCCGATTCTGCTCAATCGCGATTCCGACTGGGCGGAGCTTGGAGAGCGCGGTATCGGGACGCGAGCGAAGTCGTGGCTCGGCGTCCCGATCCTGGCGGCTGACCGCGTCATCGGCGTGATCAGTGTGCAGAGCGTGACCCATGAGGGCCGGTTCACGGCGGCGGACCAGAGCCTGCTCAGCACCATCGCCGCCAACGTGGGAGTGGCGGTCCAGAATGCACGCCTCTACGCCGAGACGCGACGCCGCGCCGAGGAGATGGCCGTGCTGGCCGAAGTCGGGCGCGAGATGTCGGCGACGCTCGATCTGTCGGTCGTGCTGGAGCTGATCGCCGACCGGGCGAAGGCCCTGCTCGACGGCAACACCGGGGCGGTCTTCATCCCGGACGCAGACGGCGAGCACCTGCGAGCGATCGTGGCGCTAGGGTCGATGGCAGAGGCGATCCTGGCCGACACGATCACGCGTGGAGAGGGAATAATCGGCACCCTCGCCGCCAAGGGCCAGGCCGAGCTCGTCAACAGCACGATGGCCGACGACCGGTCGGTGACGATCCCCGGCACCGACGAGGACGATGACGACCGCCTCATGGCCGCGCCGCTCATCATCCGCGGCGAGGTTGCTGGCGTCCTGGCGGTCTGGCGCTTCGCCGGCTCGGCGCCGTTCACCACTGCCGACCTCAACTTTCTGGTCAGGCTGTCCCAGCAGGCGGCGATCGCCATCCAGAACGCCCGGCTCTTCGCCGACGCGGAGGAGTCCCGAAGATCGGCGGAGCATGCGAACGAGGCGAAAAGCAGCTTCCTGGCCTCGATGAGCCACGAGATCCGGACCCCGCTCAACGCCATCATCGGTATGAGCGGCCTCCTGCTCGACACGAAGCTCGACGACGAGCAGCACGAGTTCGCCGACACGATCCATACCTCCGGCGACGCGCTCCTCATGATCATCAACGACGTTCTCGACTTCTCCAAGATCGAGGCCGGTCGCGTCGAGCTGGAGTCCGCGCCATTCGTTCTGCGCGACGCCGTCGAGGCATCCCTCGATATCATCGCCCCGGCCGCGGCGCAAAAGGGGCTGGAACTGGTGTACGCCATCGACGACGACCTGCCAGTGGCGCTGATCGGCGACACCGGCCGCCTGCGTCAGATGCTGCTGAACCTGCTGTCGAATGCCGTCAAATTCACCGAGCGTGGAGAGGTGGTCGTCTCGGTCGCCGGCGAACCCGTCTCCAAGCGTGGAGGACGCGGCCCGCAGGAGTGGCAGCTGCGCATCGATGTGCGCGACACCGGCATCGGCATTCCGGCCGACGCGATGGACAAGCTGTTCCAGTCCTTCAGCCAGGTCGATGCCTCGATCGCGCGCCGCTACGGCGGGACCGGGCTCGGGCTGGCGATCAGCCGTCGCTTGGCCGAGCTGATGGGCGGTGCCCTCACGGCCGAGAGCCACGGCGCCGCGGGGGAGGGGAGCGTCTTCCGGCTAGCCGTCCGGCTACCCGAGGCGGCTTCGGACTCGGTGGCCTCCAGCCGTCCCATGCGCGTCGACGCCGACTTGACCGGGCGGACCGTGCTCATCGTCGACGACAACGCGACGAACCGACGGATCCTCGTGGCGCAGACGGCGCGGTGGGGGATGGTCCCGCGTGAGACGGGCTCGCCGACCGAGGCGCTCAGCTGGCTGACCGGTGGCGCCCGCTTCGACCTGGCGCTCTTCGACCTGCTCATGCCCGAGCTCGACGGTATCGAGCTCGCCGAGCGCGTCACCCAGCTCACCGGCAACGGCGCAAAACCCTCGCTCCCGGTCGTCATTCTCTCGTCGATCGGGTTCCGGGATCGCGCCGGGGCGCCGATCTCAGCGTGGCTGGCCAAGCCAGTCAAGCCCTCGTCACTGCACGATACGATTGCCACGATTCTGCTCGGTGCCGATGGGTCCGTGCCCCCGGAGCCGGCAGCCGTCACCAGGTACGGCCCTCGGCGGCCGCCATCCACTCAGGATCCTGCTGGCAGAGGACAACCCGGTGAACCGCAAGCTCGCCCTGCGGCTGCTCTCCCAACTCGACTATGACGCGGTGGTGGCGGAAGACGGCATTCAGGCGATCGAGGCCCTCGAGCGGCAGGAATTCGATCTCGTCCTCATGGACGTCCAGATGCCCGAGCTCGACGGGCTAGAGGCGACGCGGCGGATCCGTGCTCGCTGGCCGGACCGCCGGTTGCGGATCGTGGCGATGACCGCCAACGCCATGGCGGGCGACCGCGAAGCATGCCTGGCAGCTGGCATGGACGACTACATCGCCAAGCCGATCCGTCCTGCGGAGCTCACCGCCGTGCTCGAGCGCACGCCGGTGCCCGAACCAACCGATGTCGGAGGCCCACCCGGTGGTGGATGAACGGATACTCACGGAGCTCCGCGTATCGGTCCAGGGCGACACCGCCTTCGTGCGCGAACTAATCGAGGCCTACGTGGCCGACAGCGCCCAGCTGATCGACGCGATCGAGGCCGCCGTCGCCAACGCCGATGCCGACGCCCTGATCAGGCCCGCCCACACCCTGAAGTCGAGCAGCGCGACGGTCGGGGCTATGAGCCTGTCGGCAACCGCTCGGGCTCTCGAGGTGGCTGCTCGCTCCGGCACGCTCTACAACGGGGAAACGAACAACGCGGCCGAGCGCCTCCGTGCGGAGTGGGAGGCTGCCGTTGCCGCACTCCGAACGTGGATCGACGAGGCCGGCTCGCAATGACGCAACATTCGACGATTGCGCTCGTGGTCGACGACAGCCGCGTCAACCGGCTCGTCCTCGTCCGCCAGCTCGCCGGCCTGGGTGTCGAGGCACTGGAGGCCGAGCACGGCGCAGAGGCCCTCGAGCTCCTGCAGGCTCATCCGGGGGTGATTGAACTCGTGCTTTTGGACGTCATCATGCCGGAGCTCGACGGCTACGCGACGCTCGAGGCGATGAAAGCTGACGACGCGATCCGGCATGTGCCGGTTCTCATTGTGTCGGGCGTCGAGGACCTCGACAGCGTCGTCCGCTGCATTGAGCTGGGCGCCACCGACTACCTCACGAAGCCGATCAATCCGCGCATCCTCGGGGCGCGGGTCAGTGCTTCGCTCGCCGCGAAGCGGCTGCACGACCTCGAGCGCGAGCATCTCGAGCAGCAGCGTGCCCTCACAAGGACGATCGAGCGCCAGCGGGCCGAGCTCGCGCGTTTCCTGTCGCCACAGGTGGCCGGGCTGATCTCGTCTCCGGAGGGTGAGCTACTGCTGGCCGGTCATCGGCGCGAGATCACCGTCGTCTTCTGCGACCTGCGCGGCTTCACCTCGTTCGCGGAGCAGGCCGACCCGGAGGAGCTGCTCGGGGTCCTCGGGGAATATCACCGCATGATGGGGGAGGCGATCACGGAGCACGGCGGCACCCTCGAGCACTTCGCCGGCGACGGGGTGATGACCTTCTTCAACGACCCGGTCCTCCAGCCGGACCACGTCGAACGTGCTGTGCGGATGGCAGTCGACATGCGCGAGCGCTACCAGCCGCTTGCCGAGCGCTGGCTCAAGCGCGGGTACGTGCTCGGATTCGGAGTTGGAATCGCGACCGGCTATGCCACGCTGGGGCGAATCGGCTTCGAAGGACGCTTCGACTATGGGGCCATCGGCAACGTCGTTATCCTCGCATCGCGCCTCAGCAGCGAGGCGGAGGCCAACCAGATTCTGCTCAGCCAGCGCGCGCACGCCATGATTGAGGACGTCGTTGAGGTTGAGCCCGTCGGCGAGCTGCAGCTCAAGGGCATCAGCAGGCCGGTGGCCGCTACCAATGTGCTCGGCGTCGTGACGCCGGCCGCATCACGGTGATGACCCTCGGTAAGTAGCAAGGACGCCGGTCACCGGAGGAGTCGCCCGGTACGTGGTTTGGCGTGCCACATCACATAACAACTATTTGCGGAAGTGCAACGGTAGGCTCGACTGAGTAGCGGGCCAACCGAAGTCCTAACTCCGCGCACCGCAAGGTCCTATGCGACGTTCGGGCACACGCGAATACGCTGGTGGACATGCGACACAGATACTTTCCCTTGGCAGTGGCCGGACTCGCGCTCGGGAGCGTCGCAATGGTCGGCGGTACCGCCATCGGCGGCGAACTCGGCCCGTTGGCCGCCGGTTACGGCATGCTGGTGGCGCTGAGCGCCCTCTACCTGTTTGCCGGGCTCGTCATCCGCGACCGCGCCTGGCGACGCCTGTCGGTGTCGAGCACCAAGAGCCCCGCCCCGGACCGCCTGGCCGGACGCCGCGTCTTCTAGCGGCCCGCGCGGCGCTGTCGCAGCGCCTCGAACCCGATGATCGCCGCCGACGCGGCGGCTCCCAGCTCCGGCGCCCGATCCCTCCCATACCCGATGCGTATGCGCGCGTCCGCCTGGTCCACGAAGGAACGCGTGACGCCTCGGCGCTCACCACCGATAAGCAGGAAGATCGAGCCGCTCAGGTCGGCCTCGCTCAGGTCGGTTGCATCCTCCGAGGCAACGGCACACACCACCCGGTAGCCCGCGCGGCGAGACGCTGCGGCCGCATCCTCGGCCGAGTCGCTGCGCGCGCTCGGCATGAGCTCGCTGGCGCCGGCCGACGCCCGCGTCACCGTTCCAAGGCCGGTCTCCCAGCTGCGCCGCACCACCAGCCCGCCGACGCCCGCCGCGTACAGCGCACGCACGGCCTGCCCGAAGTTGAACGGGTCCTCGATGCCGTCCAGCATCACGATCATCGATCCCTCCCCCACCTCGGCGATGAGCTCGCCCACGCCACGCTCGCGTCGCGGGCCGACGAGCGCAAGCACGCCGCCATGCGTGCGGCCGCTCGCGAGCTCGTCGATCACTGTCGGTTCGACCGGCTCGATGCGCACATCGCGCTCGCGCGCAAGCGCCCGCAGCCGGCCCAGGCGACGATCGCCCGGGCGCGTGGCCCAGATGCGATGGATCGGGCGCACCCCGCCCTCGAGCACGGCCTCGACCGAGACGTGCCCCTCCACCACCATCGGCCACTGGTTGACCGGCACCGAGCCGCGGTCCGGCCCGTACGGGATCAGGTCGCCGTCGGCAAGGTACGGGCCGTCGTCGGCCACGGGGTTTAGGCCGATCTCGGCACGCCGCGAATCCAGGCGCGCCGCGTCGCGAACGGGCAGCGGATACTCGATCTCACCATCAGCGGCGAGGAGCACGATGGTGCCGTACTCCTGCTGCTGGCCGCTCACCGCCGCGATCCGGTCGCTCAGGCTCGCCAGGTGACGCGGGTCGGCGTCACCCGCGTCGACGGCGGCGCGCAGCCAAGGAAGCCATGTGCGGCGCAGGTCGTTGCTGCGGTCGGCATGCTGGGCAAGCATCCACGCGGCATCGGTGCCGTCGGCTCCCACCGAGCGCAGCCCGGGCCAGGCGCCGAGCTCTTCGACGATCATCGCGAAACGCGCGACGTTCGCCTCGTTGACGGCAAGCAGGGTGCTCGCCTCGGGCGGGCCGTCCTCCCAGGCCGCCAGGGCGTTGATGAGCGGCGTGACCGGGCCGGCCAGGCGGCGGTCGAGCTCGGCATCGAGCGCCGGCTCGGCGGCGCAGCGGGCAAAGAGGGCCTCGGCCGCCGCGAGCTCGCGAGCGGTCATGGCCAGAAGCTCCTCGCGGAGCTGCGGAAGCTGCGGCACCGGCGCGCTCAGCGCGACGCGGCGCTGCGCCGGCGGGTGGTCGGCTGACCGGCCGCGGTCAGCTCGGCGGCGATCGACTGCGGCAGGTGACCGCTGACGCGCACGCCGCGTTCCTCGTATCGCTCCTCGACGTCGCCCGAGCTCCGTGCGCGCGCTACCAGCTCGCCGCGCGCGTACGGGACCACGGCATCGACCGCCACCATCCGGCCGCGCAGCGCATCGGCGATACGCTCGCGCAGCACCTCGAGCCCCGCGCCGGTCACGGCGCTGACGAAGAGCGCCGTGTCAGTGGCGGGTGCCGCATCGGCGTCGGCGGCGAGGAGGTCGATCTTGTTGAAGACGGTGATGCGCGGCTTGTCCCCGGCCCCGAGCTCGTCGAGGACGGTCTGCACCGCAGCCTGCTGGCCGACGAAGTCGGGATCCGCCGCGTCGACGACCTCGAGCAGCAGGTCGGCGCGCATCACCTCCTCGAGGGTGGCGCGGAACGCGTCGACGAGGTCGTGCGGCAGCTTGTTGATGAATCCGACGGTATCGGTCACGACCACCTGCTGGCCGGTGGGCAGCGCCACCTGGCGGCTGGTCGGATCGAGCGTGGCGAACAGCATGTCGGCGGCGTAGACGTCCGCATCGGCGAGTGCGTTGAGGAGCGTGCTCTTGCCGGCATTGGTGTAGCCCACCAGCGCGACGCTGGTGACCTGGTTGCGATCACGCTGGCGCGCGGCCGTGGCCCGGTGGCGCTTCACGTCGACGAGGTCGGCCTTGACCTTCTTGATCTTCTCACGGATGAGGCGTCGGTCGGTCTCCAGCTGGCTCTCGCCCGGCCCACGCGTGCCGATCCCGCCACCGGTGCGCGAAAGGTGCGTCCACAGTCTCGTGAGGCGTGGCAGATGGTACTCGAGCGCGGCCAGCTCGACCTGGAGACGGCCCTCCTTGGTCTTGGCATGGCGCGCGAAGATGTCGATGATCAGCGCCGATCGATCGAGCACCTTGCAGTCGAGCAGCTTCTCGAGGCTGCGCTGCTGGTTCGGGGAGAGCTCGTCGTCCACGATCAGGACGTTGAAGTCGGAGACGGCCTTCTCGTCGGCCAGCTCGGCCGCTCGGCCCTTGCCGAAGTACCACACCGGGTCCGGTTCGGGTCTTCGCTGGAACGCGCTGCCAACCACGGTTGCCCCGGCCGTCTCGGCCAGGGCTCCAAGCTCCGCCAGCGAGCGCTGCACCGGCCAGCGACCATCTCCGGGGTCGTCGAGGCCGATCAGGAAGGCGCGCTCGACCGGGGTGGTGAGGTCGATCATGCGTGCGCGTTCGGACATCTGTTCGATCCATGGTAGCCGACGAGACGTCAACTATCAGTAGCCCCAGTTGTTGATGAGGTACAGCCAACCGAGCCCCAGGCAGATCGGGACCAGCAACATCGGGATGGTCAAGATGAGCCAGCTGCGCCGTGACCACCACCGGATGCCGCCCGCGAGACCGACTCCGCCGAACACCAACAACGCAATGCCGATGGCGAGGTTGATGCAGCGCGGTGCCCGGCCTGCCTCCAGTACCAGCGAGAGCACGCCGTACAAGAGGATTAGCACGCAGAGCAGGATGACGATCCCTGCCGGAATGGCGAACGCCATCTCCCAAAGAACCGCGCGGGGCGTCGCCTCGGGCTCGTCGACCGGCTCGTTCATGAAGGCCCCGGTAACTACCTAGCCCAGCGCCGCGCGAAGCAGCTCGTGCGCGCGGTGCACGAGCGCCGGATCATCTCCCGGGCGAGTTCCAGCCGGCAGCCACATGATGCGTGTATCGCGACGGAACCATGTCAGCTGACGCTTCGCGTACTGACGTGTGCGACGCGCGGTGATCTCGATCGCCTCGTCGAGGCTCCACTCCCCCGCCAGGTGAGCGGCGGCCTCGCGATAGCCATGACCGCTCATCGGCCGCAGCTGCGGCCCGTGGCCGGCGTCGAGCAGGTCGCGGACCTCCTCGAGCAGACCGTTCGCGAACAGCTGCGCGGCGCGATCGGTCGATACGCCGGTACAGCTCCTCGCGTGGCCGGCTGATGCCGACGAGCGCGACGCGTCCGCCGTAGGGCTGCGATCCCGGGCCGGCTCCCCCATCCCCCGCCTCGGCCCGCTCGAGGGCGCGGATCACGCGACGCGGGTTGCGCAGGTCGGTGCGAGCGGCTGCATCGGGAAAGCGCGTGCCGAGCCGGTCGGCCAGGGGCGCAAGACCATCGGCCTCGAGGGTGCGGGTCAGGCGCGCACGAAGCTCAGGTGACGATGCCTGTCCGGCATAGTCGTGTCCATCGATCAGGGCGCTGATGAAGAGCCCGGTGCCACCGACCAGCATCGGCAGGCGGCCGCGCGCGGCGATGTCCGGGATCAGCTGGCGCGCATGCTCGACCCATTGCGCCACGCTGAAGGGCTCGTCGGGATGCACCATATCGAGCAGGTGATGTGGGACCGCCGAGCGCGCGGCCGGGTCCGGCTTGGCGGTGCCGATGTCCATGCCCCGGTACACCTGGCGGGAATCGGCCACCAGGATCTCGACCGGCATCCGCCGTGCCAGCGCGAGCGCCAGCTCGGTCTTGCCCGAGGCGGTCGGACCGACGATGCCGACGAGCGGCGACTGGCGGCCGGTCGGATCGGTTGATCTGGTCAACCGGCCTGCCTGCCTCAGACCTCGACGAGGCGCTGGACCTGCTCGATGGCACTGGCGCGCCCGGTCGCGCGGTCGGCGGTGATGACGACCGCGTTGAAGCTCACCGGACCATCGGCCACGGCGAAGCGCGTTGGCAGGTGGCGCGTGAAGCGCGGCAGGACCGTCTCGAGGCTGAAGCCGATGACCGAGTCGCGCGGCCCGGTCATGCCGATGTCACTGATGTACGCGGTCCCGCCGGGCAGGACGCGCGCGTCGGCGGTCGGCACGTGAGTGTGTGTGCCGACTACCGCGCTCACCCGTCCATCGAGGTACCAGCCCATGGCGTTCTTCTCGGAGGTGATCTCGCAATGGAAGTCGAGGATCCGGATCGGCGGCAGTGGATCGGCGGCGCCGTCGAGCAGCTCGTCGAGCTTGGTGAACGGCGAGTCGAGCTGGTTCATGAAGACGCGGCCCATGGCGTTGACGACGGCCACCTCCTCACCGTCGTCGGTGTGGTGGATGAGCCATCCGCGCCCGGGGGCCTCGTCGGGGTAGTTGATCGGCCGCAGCACGGGGCGATCGGTGTCGAGGTAGTCGTAGATCTCGCGCTTGTCCCAGATGTGGTTGCCGCTGGTGATGACGTCGACGCCGCCTGCCAGCATCTCCTCGGCCAGGCTGGGCGTCAGGCCGGCCCCGGCAGCGGTGTTCTCGCCGTTGGCGATGACCATGTCGAGGTCGCATCTCCGCCCGCAGGTCGGGCAGGATCTGCATCACCGCCAGGCGACCCGGCTTGCCGATGATGTCGCCGATGACGCAGATGCGGAAGCTGCCGGCCGGACTCACCGCGCGTAGTCGACGGCGCGCGTCTCGCGGATGACGGTGACCTTGATCTGGCCGGGGTACTGGAGCTGCTCCTCGATCTTCTTGACGACGTCGCGGGCCAGCCTGCTCGAGGCGAGGTCGTCGAGGTCCTCGGGCCGCACCAGGATCCTGATCTCGCGCCCGGCCTGGATGGCGAAGCAGCGCTCGACGCCCGGGAAGCTGAGCGCGATCTGCTGCAGGTCGTCGAGCCGCTTGACGTAGTTGTCGAGGCTCTCGCCGCGCGCGCCCGGGCGCGAGGCGCTGATTGCGTCGGCGATCTGCACCACGGTCGCCTCGGTCGACTCCTGCTCGACCTCCTGGTGGTGGGCGGCGATGGCGTTGCAGACGGTGGCATTCACGCCGTAGCGCGCGGCGATGTCGCCGCCGATGGCCGCATGCGCTCCCTCGACCTCGTGGTCGACCGCCTTGCCGATGTCGTGCAGCAGGCCGCCCTTCTTCGACTCGGCGACGTTGGCGCCGATCTCGGCTGCCAGGAGCCCGGCCAGGCGTGACGTCTCGACGCAATGGTTGAGAACGTTCTGGCCGTAGCTGGTTCGGTACTTCAACCGACCGATGAGCTTGATGAGCTCCGGATGGAGGCCGGGCACCCCGGCGTCGTAGGCGGCCTGCTCGCCGGCCTGGCGCATCACCACCTCGATCTCGGATCGGCACTTCGCAACGGTCTCCTCGATCCTGCCCGGATGGATCCGGCCGTCGCTGATCAGCTTCATCAGCGTCATGCGCGCCACCTCGCGGCGCACGGGATCGAACCCGGAGAGGACGACGGCCTCCGGCGTGTCGTCGATGATCAGGTCGACGCCGGTGGCCTGCTCCAGCGCGCGGATGTTGCGGCCCTCGCGGCCGATGATGCGGCCCTTCATCTCCTCGTTCGGCAGGGCAACGACGGTGATGGTCGCCTCCGAGGTGTGATCGGCGGCGATGCGCTGCATGACGGTGGTCAGCACCCGCCGCGCCCGGTCCTCTCCCTCCTCGTTCGCGTGGCGCTCGATGTCGCGGACGCGGTGCTGCGCCTCCGCCTGCGCCTCGTCGACGATCTGGCTGATCAGGCCCGCGCGGGCCTCGCTGGCGCTCAGGCCGGAGACGCGCTCCAGCTCGTCCAGCTGGCGCTGCTGCATCTCGCGAAGTCGGCCCAGCTCCGCCTCGAGCTCATGCTGGCGCTGCGCGAGCGCCTCCTCGCGTTGCTCGAAGGCGGCCACCTTGCGATCGAGCGCCTCCTCCCGGTCAAGGAGTCGGCGCTCGGTACGCTGGTGGGTGGCGCGCTGTTCGCGCGCCCTCCTCCTCGGCAGCCCGGCGCAGTCGGAGTGCTTCGTCCTTGCCCTCGAGGACGATTTCCTTCTGCTTGGCGCGCGCTTCGGCGATGAGCCGCTCGGCGTAATGCTCTGCGTGCTTGACGGATTCCGCGCTCAGCATGCGGCGCGCGAGGAACCCGATCACGATGCCGGCGATCACGGCGACCGCCGCCACGAGGACGACGAAGGGATCAGGCATGTTGGCTCCCCCAAATGGTTGGAGCCCGCTATGGGCGATGTCGCGCCGGCCATGAGGCTGGCGCATCGGCAATTCAGTGGTTACAGAGGCTCGGGCCGGTTCCCGATCCGGGGAGTGTAGCGCAACTCCGCCGATGCCTCCGGTGGCGGCTCAGGCCGCGAAGATGCGACCCATGAGCCGAACGTGCTCGAGATCGCGGGGCAGGAAATCCTGCAGCATGATGCGCTCGGTTCCCATCTTCGCGAGCGCATCCACGCGCGCGCGCGCCTCGTCCGGCGTGCCCATGATCCACCGACCGCGACGAGCCGCAAGCCACGCGTCACCATCGGCTTCGCTCAGCCCGAGCGCCGCCTGCAGATCCGCCACGCGCGTCCGCAGATCGCGCTCGGTCTCGGCGACGAGGACGCCCGTCATGGCGGAGTAGACGACCTCGTCCGGGTCGCGACCGATGGCCTGGCAGGCGGCGCGCACGCGACCGTACGCGGCGGGCACGTCGTCCGCGGATGCCGAGTTCAGGTTGAACTCGTCGGCGTAGCGAGCGACCAGCTCGGCCATGCGTGGCATGCCCTTGCCGCCGAGGATGATGGGCGGGTGCCGCCGCCCGTTCCGGGCGATCTCCCCGTGGCGACGAGCATCACGCACCTGCCAGTGCTCGCCGTCGAACGACCATCCGTCCTCCTCGGTCCACAGGCCGTGGATGATCGGCCAGCTCCTCGGCCAGCATGTCGTACCGCTCGCCCAGCGGCGGAAACGGGATGCCGAGCTGCTCGTGCTCCTCCTCGTTCCAGCCGGCGCCGAAGCCGACCTCGAGCCGACCGCCGCTCATCTCGTCGACCGTCTGGATGACCTTGGCGAGGCTGCCCGGGATGCGGAACGTGACCGGCGAGACGAGCGATCCGAGCCGGATGCGCTCCGTCTCGCGCGCCAGACCGGCGAGGGTGGCCCATGCGTCGGTCGTCGGCTGGCCGGACTCACCGGGAAAGCTGGCGTAGTGATCCGAGCGGAAATACGCCTCCAGCCCGGCCTCTTCGGCCGTGCGCGCGACGGCCAGGATCTCGTCGTAGCTGAGCCCCTGCTGGGGCTCGGTCATGAGGGCGTAGCGCATGCGCACAGCCTAGACCGGATGCGGCCGGTGGCGCCCTAACAGCCTCAGAGCTGGGTGGCGCGCCCGTGGCCGATCCGCTGTGCGCGGTCCAGCCACCGCGGTCGCGTGTCGCGCAGGCGGTCGGATGGAGCCAACAGCTCCTCTTCCTCCCAATCGTCGACGGGCTCCGCGACGGGCCGCGTCACCTCGCTCGAGTCGAAGTTGCGGTACTCATCCAGCCAATCGGCGAGCTTCACACCCTAGAGGCTAGCGGGATTCGTGCCGGAAACGCATCCGTGGAACTACGGACGTTGCTACGGAACGGCGGCTCAGGGTGTGGCGGCATTGGGCAGGGACGCGATGTACTCGGCGGGTGTCCTCGCCGCGCTCGTCTCATGTCGCCACCGGCTCGACCGAATGTCGGCTCAGGCTGGCGCGCCGTCACGACGGCTCGTCAGTCGCTTCGGTCGAGCCGGCCGCCCGGATGGTGGATCGGACGATGTCGGGATCGAACCCGCGGCGAACGAGGAACATGCCGACGCGCTGCAGCGCCCTGGCGTCGGACGGCAGCGAGCGACCGCGAAGATGCCGCTCCAGCGCGTCCCGGGCGCGATCGGCCTCGGAGCCGGGCAGCGACTCGTCCTCCGGCGCCCGCTCCGGGCTGGCGTGCTCGGCGCGGTAGGCCTCGATCACCTCACGTCCGACACCGTGCTGCCGGAGCTCCATCTCGATCATGCGGCGGCCGCGGGGTGCGTGTCGATCACGCTGCTCGCCCCACCAGCGCGCGAACGCCGCGTCGTCGACGTAGCCGATCTCCGCCAGCCGGTCGAGGGTGACTTCCACGATCCGCTCCCCCACGCCCGGCACGGCGGAGACGGCGATCGAGCTCCCACCGAGTCCGTGGCCGCGTGGCGAGGAACCGGACGGCGATGTCCATCGCCGCCGCCCCGTCCGGCGGCTCGGGAGGTTCGCCCGACGCGGCCTTCGCGCGCCGGGAGCCGCGTTCGGGCATGCGCCCGTCGCTACTCCGCCTCGCTGATGCCTTCGACGCCGACCTCGATGCTCGCGACCTTGCCGCGGATCTCGTCGTCGATCCGCTTGGCGATCTCGGGTTCGCCTTGAGGAAGTCGCGGGCGTTCTCGCGCCCCTGGCCGAGGCGGATCTCGCCGTAGTTGAACCAGGCGCCGGTCTTCGACAGGATGCCCGCCGCGATCCCGACGTCGAGCAGGCCGCCCTCGACGCTGATGCCCTCGTTGTACATGATGTCGAACTCGGCCACGCGGAACGGGCTGGCGACCTTGTTCTTGACCACCTTGACGCGGGTCCGCGAGCCGACCGCATCGGTCCCCTGTCTTGAGGGTCTCGATGCGCCGGATGTCCATCCGCACGCTGGCATAGAACTTCAGGGCGCGGCCGCCGGGGGTCGTCTCCGGGCTGCCGAACATGACGCCGATCTTCTCGCGCAGCTGGTTCGTGAAGATGAGAGCTGTATTGCTGCGGTGGATGGCGCCGGTCAGCTTGCGCAGGGCCTGGCTCATCAGCCGCGCCTGGAGGCCGACGTGAGGCGTCGCCCATATCACCCTCGATCTCCGCGCGCGGCACGAGCGCGGCGACCGAGTCGACGATCACGACGTCCACGCCGTTCGAGCGGATGAGCGTCTCGGCGATCTCGAGCGCCTGCTCACCGGTGTCGGGCTGGCTGACGAGCAGCTCGTCGACGTCGACGCCGACGTTGCTGGCGTAGCCGGGATCGAGCGCGTGCTCGGCGTCGATGAACGCCACCACGCCGCCGAGGCGCTGGGCGTTGCCGGCCACGTGGTAGCAGAGCGTCGTCTTGCCGCTCGACTCCGGGCCGTAGATCTCGGTGATCCGGCCGCGCGGCACGCCGCCAACGCCGAGGGCGAGGTCGAGCGCCACCGAGCCGGTCGAGATGGCCGGCACGTTCTGGGCCGCGCGATCGCCGAGACGCATGATCGACCCGCGACCGAACTGCTTCTCGATCTGCAGAATGGCGGCGTCGACCGCGCGTCCACGCTCGCCGTTCTTCTCTACCGGGACCTGGGCTGTTGCCACCGGTGCATCCATGTCGGTTCCGCTCCTGAAGTCAATTGTCCTGGCCCCGGCGGCGGTCGGGTTACTCCTCGTCGCGGGGCTCGCGCTCCTTGCGCCTTGGCTTGATCACCTCGACCGAGGCGGGAGGCTCGTACGAGGGCGAGGACGCGGGCGGGATCTTCGGCGCCTTCTCCTTGGCCTTGCGCTTCGGCTCCTTGCGCGGTCGATCTCTGCCCTTTGCCATCGCCCGAACCTCCGAACTTCCGAGCCGGTCGAGCTGCGCCGATCCTGCGCCACCGGCCCTTACCAACCGATTACCCGGGCCTTACCACCAGACAGATCCCGGAGTCACCGTCCCAGATCGTGATCGATTCTACGCCTCGCACCGCGACAGCTCCCCCGTCGCGAACTGAACCATTCTACACCCTTGTCATACGCCGTCATACACGTGTTTCGGACGGATGCGGGGCCGTTCGAGCGCCGAGTGTTGAGGCCGTGGCGCGCATGAGCCGCCCCTCCCGCCTCAGGCTGCCCCATGAGGCAGGCACGGGCGCCAGAACGGGCGGGTTGCACGCCGTAGTGCTCGATTCATCGGTCAATCCACGTCTCGTCCGAATGCGTCGACGATCTCACTCCTCAAGACACCGAACGAACCGTTGGCGAGCGACGCTCGAAGGCGCCTCATGAGCGCGAGCGTCCACGTCACGTTGTGGACGGTCGCCAGCCGGTAGGCCAGCAGCTCCCGTGCGCGGAACAGGTGAGCGAGATAGGCGCGCGAGTGATTGCGGCACGCCTCGCAGGCACAGTCGGAGTCGATCGGCCCGGGATCATCCTGCAGCGCCGAGTTGCGCAGGTTGAGGCGGCCGGCATCGGTCCAGACCTGGCCGGTCCGCGCCACCCGCGTGGGCAGCACGCAGTCGAACAGGTCGACGCCACGCTCGACCGCCGCGAAGAAGTCGACCGGAGACCCGACCCCCATCAGGTAACGCGGGCGAGGGTCGTCACCGAGCGCATCGACGACGACGTCCAGGGTGGCGGACAGCTCGGCCTTCGACTCCCCGACCGACAGGCCGCCGATGGCAATCCCGTCGAACGGGAGGGCCCCGATGGCATCGACGGACGCGCGACGCAGCTCTGGGTCGACGCCGCCCTGCACGATCCCGAAGACCGCCTGGTCCGGCGCGGGCCCGCGCGGACAGCGACCGCTCGGCCCATCGATGGGTGCGGTGCATGGCTTCGGCCACCTGGTCCCGTGGCAGCGCAGGGATCCACCAGCTGATCCAGGGCCATCGCCACGTCCGACCCCAGCAGGGCCTGGATCTCCATCGCGCGCTCGGGCGTGAGCCGATGGCTGGATCCGTCGAGGTGCGACGTGAAGGTGACGCCGTCGTCGTCGACGCGACGCAGGTCGGCGAGGCTGAAGACCTGGAAGCCGCCCGAATCGGTCAGGATCGGACCATCCCAGCCCATGAACCGATGCAGTCCGCCGAGCCGCGCGATGCGCTCCGCCGTCGGCCGCAGGTTAAGGTGATAGGTGTTGCCCAGGATCATCTGGGCTCCCGCCGAGCGGAGGTCGCCCGGCGTCAGCGCCTTGACGGTTGCCTGGGTGCCGACCGGCATGAATTCTGGCGTCTCGATCGTCCCGTGAGGCGTCACAATGCTGCCCAACCGGGCGAGGCCGATGGGCGTCGGGGTGAACGAGTAGGCGATCCGGGCGGGCAATGACACCGCCGGAGAGGATAGGCTACGTGCAGCACGGAGAGGTGACCGTCGGGTGCGATTGACCGAATGGCCGCGGATGCCGTTCCTGAACGACGAAGTCAAGGAATGGATCGCGATGGAGCTCGCCAGCCTCGGCGTGGAGGACCTGGCCGTGTATGCCCTCGAGGCCGGCACGGAGGGCGATGAGCGCCGAGTGATGGTCGCCACCGAGGTCGGCCTGCTCGACCACCGCTACGCGCCCTTCGGCTCATCGGCCCGCTATCGCCTGGCCATGCTCATGTACCCGTGGCAGGTCCTTCGGGGCGTCGAGCTGCGCGCCGACACCTTCCGCCTCTGGGCCCGCGAGCACCGCACCCGCTGGTCGTTCCGGCTGCACCACCCGCACTTCGAGGCGGCAACCGAGTCGCCGGACCTCGGCCAGGCCCTCTGCGACCTCGCGCGCGTGTGCGCCGTGATGGCCGAGCCGTTCGGCGTTCCGGCGGGCCGCGTCTCGAGCGATGTCCCGGGCGTCATCCCCGGTGGCCCGCGGCCGCTCCCGGCCGTCGAGGGGTCGGCTGCCCGAGACGCTGAGAAGGCCGATGCGGCCGTCGCCAACGCCATCGACCGAGCGGAGACGGATGGCGAGTCCGCCGGCGAAACGGCCGAGGGAATGACGAAGCCCACGGCGGTGCCGATCGGCGAGGGCGAGGAGCTCGTCGAGCTCTCCGACGAGGAGAAGGCGGCCGTCCCCACCCGCTCCGACGACCCGGCCTGACCGTCAGACGATCAGCATCGCGTCCCCGAAGCTGAAGAACCGATACGTCCTCGGCCAGCGCCGCGCGGTAGGCTCCGAGCAGCGCATCCCGGGCGTCGAGCGGCGTAGCGTCGTCTCCCATCCCTGCCTGGACGAAGGCCGTCACCAGCAGCAGGAGCGAGCTGCGCGGGAGGTGGAAGTTCGTGACGAGCGCGTCGACCGCCCGGAACTCATACGGCGGCGTGACGTACAGGTCCGTCCAGCCGGAGACCGCATCGGTCCGTGCCGCTGTCTCGAGCACCCGCACGGCCGTCGTACCCACCGCCACCACCCTGCCCCCGGCCGCGCGCGTCGAGGAAATCGCATCTCGGGTGGCGGCGGGCACCTCGTACCACTCCCGGTGGATGTGGTGGTCGTCGACGAACTCTCCCTCGAGCGGTCGAAACGTGTCGAGCCCCACGTGGAGGGTCGCTGAGGCGCGCCTGATCCCATCGGCATCCAGCGAGGCCAGGAGCTCCGGTGTGAAGTGGAGGCCGGCCGTCGGAGCTGCGGCCGATCCGGGCGGCTGCGCATAGACCGTCTGGTACCGATCGGGGGGCGAGGATCGGTCGTGGATGTAGGGCGGCAGCGGCATCTCGCCGGCGGCGGCCATGATGGCGTGTGGGTCGCCTTCGAACCGGACGGCCCGGGTGCCGTCGGCCAACCGCTCCCCCACCTCGACACGGTCGCCGCTCCGCAACGTTACGGCGTCGCCGACCCGAAGGCGACGGGAGGGTCGCACCAGCGCCTCCCATCGGTCCGGGTCCTCGTGCAGCGGTCGCAGCAGCAGGATCTCGGCGGCGCCCCCGCCTGGGCGCGTCCCCCGCAGGCGGGCCGGGATGACGCGAGAGTCGTTGACCACCAGCAGGTCGCCCGGCCGCAGCCATTCGACCGATGCCTCCGAACGTGCCGTGCTGGAGTGCGGCGGGGCGCGACCGGTCCATCACCAGCAGCCTGGAGGCGTCGCGTGGCTCGATCGGGTGCTGCGCAATCGCCTCGTCAGGAAGGGCGTAGTCGAAGTCGTCGACACGAAGTCGGGATGCGTCCATGGGCTGGAAAGCGTAGCGCCCGGCCGGCAGAACCGGCCGGGCGCCATCGGTCATGGCTGACGGGCGTGCCCTACAGCAAGGTGTTGATCCAGGACTGGGCGAAGTAGATCGCGAAGGCGAGCGCCACGACCCACAGGAGCCAGTGGATCTCGCTGAACTTGCCTCGCACGGCCTTGATGAGGACGTACGAGACGAACGCAGCACCGATTCCAACGGTGATGTTGTAGGTGAGCGGCATCAGGGTGATGCCGAGCAGCGCCGGGAAGCCCTCCTCGACATCGCTGAAGTTGATGTCCTTGATGAGCGTCGCCATCAGGTAGCCCACCACCACCAGCACCGGGCCGGTGGCCGCGAACGGGACCATCGACGCGAGTGGCGTCACGAAGATCGCGAGGAGGAAGAGGACGCCCGTGACGACCGACGTGAGGCCGGTTCGGCCGCCCTCCGCAACGCCAGCCGCGCTCTCGATGTAGCTCGTGTTCGAGCTGATGCCCGCGGCCCCGCCCGCGGCGGCGGCGACCGAGTCGACGATGAGCACACGGTTGATCCCCGGGACCCTGCCGTCGGGCGTGCTCAGTCCGGCCTGCTCCGAGATGGCCGTTGCCGTGCCCATCGTGTCGAAGAAGTCGGTGAGCATGATCGCGAAGATGGTCAGGGCCGCCGCGATGGCGCCCGCCTCGATGCTCCAGATCTCGGTAACGTCGAATTGGCCGAGCGTCGAGAAGTCCGGAACGAAGTCCAGGTTCTCAGGAACGGTGGTGAGCCCGACGACGTAGGCGACGATCGACATCACCACGATGCTGATCAGCAGCGCCGCGCGCACCTTCAGGGCGAACAGCACGATCGTGAGCGCCAGGCCGAGGACGAAGACCCATGCCTGCGGCTCGACCGGGAAGTTGAACTGCACGACCGGGTTTCCAGGGCCGATGAGCCCTCCATCGACGAAGCCGATGAACAGGATGAACAGGCCGATGCCGACACCGATGGCGCGCTTCAGCGCCAGGGGCACGGCATTCATGATCGCCTCGCGCAGGCCGATGATGACCAGCACGAGCACGATGAGGCCCTCGATGACGATGACGCCCATGGCGCCCGCCGGCGAGAGCCCGAGGCCGAGGACGAGCCCGAACGCCACGATCGCGTTGATGCCCAGGCCGGCCGCCAGTGCGATCGGATAGTTCGACACGATCCCCATCGCGATCGTCAGGATGCCCGCGAGGAGCGCGGTGGCGGCCGCGGCCGCCGGGATGAATGCCCCCGCCGCCGCCTGGTCGTCGCCGAACATGTTCGACAGGATCAGCGGGTTCAGGAAGATGATGTAGGCCATCACCAGGAAGGTGGTGACGCCGGCACGTACCTCGGCGCCTACGCTAGTCCCCCGCTCGGTGAGCTTGAAGAACGCGTCGAGACCGCTGGCCGGGGGCCGCGCGTCTCTCCGCGGTACTTCGGTCGCCTCTGCTTCCACTCGGGTCACCCTCGCTCCGTGGCACACGCGATCCCGACACCATGTTGGGCACCGGTGCCGCTGCGGAGCCTACTCCTGCGCCGATCGGTCACGCGGCCTTTTCCGGCAGCCGATGAGGGGCCTCATCGGCGCAGGAAGAGGTTCACCAGGATCGTCAGGATCACGCTCACGACGATCATGGAGACGATCGGGAAATAGAAGCCGCCACGCTCGCCCTCGATCGCGATGTCACCCGGAAGGCGGCCGAACGGCAGCCGAACGCCCAGCACGGCGAGGGCGCCGACCACCACCAGCACGACGCCGACGACGAGCACGATCCGACCCAGCTCAGGGCTCATGCGTCGCATTGTGCAGTTCTGCGGTCCGACGTGCCACTTTGCAGAGGCGGAGGCGTCAGCCGTCGAATAGCCCGGGCTGGGCCGGCGCACCATGCGACGGTGTGAGGCCGAGGTGCTCCCAGCCCGATGGGGTGAGCTGACGGCCGCGCGAGGTCCGCGCCAGCAGCCCGATCTGCATCAGGTAGGGCTCGACGACGTCCTCGATCGTCTCGATCGGCTCGCTGACGGTGGCCGCCATCGTGGCCAGCCCCACGGGTCCTCCGTTGTGATGCTCGGCGATGGCGCGTAGGCAGCTGGCGGTCCATGGCGTCGAGGCCCCGATCGTCGATCTCCAGCAGCGCCAGCGCATCGGCGGCCATGGCCAGCGTCACGCTCTCGTCTCCCCCACCGCGGACCTGCGCGTAGTCGCGGACGCGCTTGAGCAGCCGGTTCGCG
Organism: uncultured Chloroflexia bacterium; assembly: GCA_963839635.1. Taxonomy (GTDB): domain Bacteria; phylum Chloroflexota; class Limnocylindria; order QHBO01; family QHBO01; genus JACDBZ01. The sequence goes on along the minus strand of CAWIVT010000005.1, from coordinate 84,628 downwards.
ATGCGCGGCGTGCCGCGCGAACGCCGCGCAACGAGCACGGCGGCGTCGTCGGTCAGGGAGACGTCCGAGGATGTCGGCCGAGCGGCGCAGGATCCGCTCGAGCTCCGTCTCGGAGTAGTAGTCGAGCCGATAGGTCACGCCGAAGCGGTCGCGCAGCGGGCCGGTGATGCTGCCGACACGCGTGGTCGCGCCGATCACGGTGATGTGCTCGATCTGGAGCCGCACGGTCCGCGCGCCGGGTCCCTTCCCGAGCACGACGTCGAGCGCGAAGTCCTCCATGGCCGGGTACAGGATCTCCTCGACGACATGGCTGAGCCGATGGATCTCGTCGATGAACAGCACATCGCCCTTGCCCAGGGCGGTGAGCACGGCCGCCAGGTCGCCGGCGCGCTCGATGGCCGGCCCGGAGGTCGTGCGGATCTGCGCGCCCATCTCGGCCGCCACGATGTTGGCCAGCGTGGTCTTGCCGAGCCCCGGCGGGCCATAGAGGAGAATGTGGTCGACCGGCTCGGACCGATGCTGTGCCGCATCGATCAGGATGGCCAGGTTCTCCTTGACCCGATCCTGACCGGCGAACTCGTCGAGTCGTCGCGGCCGTACAGTCGACTCCAGGGCGAGCTCGTCGGGCGCGACCTCCGCCGTGGTGATGCGCTCGATCGTCATCGATAGCCGGCCAAATCGAACATGTGAGCGATTCTAGCCTCAGGGCAGTGGCGTGGGCTGCGATTCGAGCAGCCGGGGCGACTCCGCCCGCACCGTCCCGTCGGCGTCGATGCTGACGAAGACGGCCAGCTCGGTGCCGTCGCCCAGTGAGGCGATCACGTTGCCCGCGGCACCGAACGGAATCGCGCATCGCGCGTTCTCAGGGCAGACGTCGTATTCGAACCGCAGCGCCGTAACGCCTGCAGATGACGCCAGCTGAGGCCGTGCCGCGTTCACGGCGGCCTCGCACGAGAGCTGCGGCTCCGGATCCACGTCGCCAGCAGGACACATGACGGGTGCCGTCGCCGCACAGGCGCCCAGCAGGGCGCTGAGCAGCGTCCACACCAGCACGAGACCTCTCATGCCATGCGCTCCAGGTCGGCCGGGATGTCGACGTCGGGGGCATGCTCCCCAACCTCGACTTCTGCGACCAGGTGCCGGTTTCCGCGAATCAGGTCGCGCAGGCCGTGGTCGCCGGTTGCCTCATCGGCCACCGGGAAGGCGCGCCGCTCCACCAGAACCGGCGGACCCAGGATGCCGCCGGCGCGTGCGGCGACGATCGGTCGATCGCCACGGGCCTCCAGGATCCGAGCGATGACGGCCGCGGGCACAGCCGGCTGGTCGCCGAGCAGGATCAGCGCGGCCGTGACCTCATGCGGGACGGCCGCCAGGCCCAGGCGCAGCGAGCGGCTCATGCCGTCGCCGGGGTCGTCGTTCGGGACCGCGGTCACCTCCGCGGGTGGTGGGATCGCCGAGGGCAGAACCACCACGATCGGCCAGAGTCCCGCGGCGCGCGCAAGGCCGACCACGGCGTCCAGCAGCGTGCCGTGCCCGTACGGCGCCAGCTGCTTCGGCGAGCCGAAGCGCGTCGAGGCGCCCGCCGCAAGGATCACCGCAGCGATCTGCATCCATCCATTGTGATGCTGGGACGTGCCGCGCGCCGTTACCGGGCGACTGCCGGCGGCCTACGATGGCCCCATGGGCGAGCCGTACGACCTGCTGATCGAGAACGGGACGGTGGTGGACGGCAGTGGCGACCCCGGCTTCGGGGCAACGGTTGGCATACGCGGCAACGCACTCGAAGTGATGCGCGGCGAGATGGATGTTCCAGCCGGTGCGGCTCGACGGATCGACGCGAGCGGGCTCGTCGTGGCACCCGGCTTCATCGACCTTCACAGCCACTCCGGGCTGATGATCTTCGCCGATCCACGCCATGAGCCGAAGGTGCGGCAGGGAGTGACCACGGAGGTCATCGGTGTCGACGGCCTGAGCTACGCCCCGATCCCCGACCCGGAAGACCTCGAGGCGCTCGCGCACATCAACGCCGGGCTCGATGGCCGGCCCGACATTGCGTACGACTGGGGCAGCGTCGAATCGTACCTGGACCGGCTCGACGGCCTCCACCCATCGGTCAACCTGGCGTTCTTGGTCGGCAACAGCGCGCTCCGCATGTCAGCCATGGGCTGGGAGGAGGTCGAGGCCAGCGAGGGGGACGTGGCGAACATGCGAGCGATGCTGCGGGAGGCCATGGAGGAGGGTGCCATCGGGCTCAGCTCGGGCCTGGACTATCCGCCGGGCGCCTTCGCGACGACGGATGAGCTCGCCCAGCTCACCAACGAGGCCGCGCGGCACGGCGGCTTCTACCACACGCACGTCCGCTACTCGCTCGGCGACCGCTACCTCGACCCGTTCAGGGAGGCGATCGAGATCGGCCGCCAGGGCGAGGGCCCCGCGCACATCACCCACTTCTACCACCGTCAGACCTTCCCGGACGGGCCGGGCCCGATGCTGGCGCTGGTCGACGACGCCCGCGCCGAGGGCCTCGACGTTACCTTCGACACCTACCCGTACGAGTGGGCCAGCACCCGGCTCCTGATCATGATCCCGCCCTGGGTCCAGGCCGGCGGCCCGATCCGGACCAAGTCCCGGCTGTCGGACATGGGGGTACGGAACCGGATTCGGCGTGAGCTCGCCGAGCGGGGCACGCTCTACGCGGGACGGCGTGCCTGGGACGACGTGCGGCTCGGAGCGTTCACCCGTCCGGACCTCCTGCGCTGGGAGGGCCACACGCTCGGGGAAGTCATCGCTGACCGCGGCGAGGATGCGGTCGACGTGCTGTGCGACCTGCTGGTCGAGGAGGACCTGCGCGTGAACCAGGTCACGCCGGGACCCTGGACCGAGACGCTCCGCGACTTCATCCGCCACCCGGTCGGGATGATCGGGACCGACTCGACGTTCGTAGGCGAGAAGCCCTCCCCGCGCACGTACGGCTCGTTTCCGCGCGTGCTGGGTCAGTTCGTGCGCGAGGAGGCGCTGGTCAGCCTCGAGGAGGCGGTGCGTTCGATGACCTCCGCGGCGGCGGCACGGCTCGGCCTTGCCGATCGAGGGCTGCTCCGCGACGGCTTCGCCGCCGATCTCGTCGTCCTCGACCCGGCTCGCGTCCGCTCCAACGCCACCTACGAGGAGCCGCGGCAATTCCCCGATGGGATCGACTGGGTCGTAGTGGCCGGCGAGGTGGTGGTCGAGCGCGGCGAGCACACGGGAGCCGGATCTGGACGGGTCTTGCGCTCGGGCCGATAGGCCAGCGACCACATCGAGTGAGACGGAGCGAGGTGCCTCAGCTCGCCATCTGGGAACCGGCGCGGAGCTCTGACTCCAGCGCGGCCGGTTCCATCGGCCTCGCGAAATAGAATCCCTGGCCAAGGCGCGCGCCGAGCGCGGTCAGACCGACGACCTGCCCGTGACGCTCCACCCCCTCGGCGACGATCTCCAGGTCGAGTGACATCGCCAATCGGACGATCGAACGCACCAGGGCGCGCTCTCCCTGCTCCGCGCCATCCATGCCTTCCACGAACGAGCGGTCGATCTTGAGGATGTCGATCGGAAAGCGTCGCAGGTGGCTCAGCGACGAGTAGCCGGTTCCGAAGTCATCCAGCGCGATCCGGATGCCGAGGCTCTTGAGGCCGGCCATCGCCACGCTCGTGGCCTCGCCCTCGTCGAGCAGGGCGCTCTCGGTGAGCTCCACCACGAGGCTCGACGGCGTGAGGCCGGAGCGGTCGAGCGCGCGACTGACGCTGGCGACGAAGCCGGGCTCCTGAATCTGCCGCGACGCGACGTTGACGGCCATTGACAGTTCGCGCTCCGGGTAGCGTCGATGCCAGTCGGCGCCCTGGCGGCATGCCTCGTCGAGCACCCACTGTCCGAGCGGGACGATGAGGCCGGTCTCCTCTGCCAACGGGATGAACTCGCTGGGCTGGGCGAGGTGACCGTCGGCCTGGCGCCACCGCACCAGCGCCTCGACCCCCACCATCCGCCCGCCGCTGAGCTCGACCACGGGCTGGTAGTGGAGTACGAACTCCCCGGCTTCGAGCGATGCTTCGAGCCGGCTGCGTAGCTCGAGCCGACGGAGTGCCGATGTATGCATCGCGGCCTCGTAGAACTCGAACCTGCCCTTCCCACGCGCCTTGGCCGTGTACATCGCCGCATCCGCGTTGCGCAGCAGCTCATCCGCGGTCTCTCCCTCGCCGGGCGTCCCGGTGTCGCGGCCAAGCGCGATGCCGATGCTTGCCTGGACGAAGAGCTGACGTGCCGCGAGGACGAATGGCTGGCGCAGGGCGGCGAGGATTCTCTCCGCCACCTGTCCGGTCAGCTCCTCGTCGGTTTCTTCGATCAGGATGCCGAACTCGTCGCCCCCGAGCCGGGACGCCGTGTCCTGCCGCCGGAGGCAGGCTCGAATCCGCTCCGACACCGCGGTCAGCAGCTCGTCGCCAGCGGCATGGCCCAGGCTGTCGTTGACGACCTTGAAATCGTCCAGGTCGATGAACAGGACGGCCGTCTGGTCCTCCGGCTGACGGGCCATTCGGGCCAGCGCATGCGTGACGCGATCGCCGAAGAGTGCGCGGTTGGCGAGCCCCGTCAGCGGATCGTGAAACGCCTCGTGCTGGAGCTGGTCCTCCAGCCGCTTCCGATCCGTCACATCGCGGAAGTTGAGCACTACGCCGCCGATGGCGGGCTCGTGTGCCAGGTTCTGACCGATGGCTTCGACCCAGCGCCAGGAGCCGTTCGCATGCCGGATGCGCATCTCCGCCGTCTGCGCCACACCCCCGCTGTTGATGAGCCCGCCGAGCATCCCCTGGACGTGCGCTCGGTCGTCCACGTGGACCTGACGCTCGAACAGGAGGCCGACGCGCGTCGCCGGGTCATGTCCGAGCACGCGACGAATCGCGTCGGACTCGTATTTGATCTCCCCGTGCGGGCCGAGGATGGTCACGACGTCCGAGGAGTTCTGGACCAGGGACCTGAAGCGCGCCTCGCGTTGGCTCAGGTCGCCGGCCATGGTGTTCAGCTGCACGTTGAGCTCGGTGAGCTCGCGGTTCTGAAGCCCCATCCGTCGCGAGTACCCGCCGAACGCGAGCCAGAGCAGCGCGAGCAACACGCCCCCGGCGCCGGCAGTGATCAGGAAAACGTCGGTTCTCGCCTCGGCGACGCGCTGCTCGATCGGTCCAGCGTCGATGTACACCTCGAACACGCCGATCGGATGACCGTCCGACATGCCGCGGATGGGAACGTAGATCTCCAGGAAACGATCCGGCAGGACCGATGGTGTCTCGTTCGACTCGGCGCTGGTGCCGAACTCGGCCACTGTCGTACCTCCGAACGCCGTGGAGAGCTCGTCGTCGATGTCCGACCGGACGCCGCGGAGGCCCGCCTCGGTCGAGTACATGACCAGCCCGTCGCGAGTGAAGACATTGACCCGCTTGATGTCGCCCGACGCGACCAGCCGGTCCAGCTGGGCGTCGACCTCCGCATCGGGTTCGGCGCCGAGGTCGAGGTCTCCCTCCGCCAGGATCGGGTCAACATAGCCGCGCACGATCGCTTCCGCGTTCCCGACGGCCGATGCGATCGCTGATTCGCGAAGCTGATCCGATGTCCGCGTCGCGATGGCGAAGGCCATCAGGAGCACGACCACCGCGCTGCCGCCGAGCACGGCCGAGCGCAACCGCGGGCGCGGAAGGTTGCGGGGGCGGCGAAGCAGCCTGCGACTCCGGTCGGCGTTCGGCATGACGACAGCGTGATCCCGCGGGTCCCAGGCCGCCACGCATCCTTGGTACTACGCCGCGGCCGGTGAACGTTTGTCCTATGGCGGTCCTGGGCGCCGCTCCGCAGCATTGACAGATGGGTCGCATCTTCCATGTCATCGCTCTATGCCTAGTGCTCTTCGTCCTCGGTGCATGCGCTGCCGCACCTTCGGCGGCGCCAATGACGCTGCCGCTGCGGGAGCTGAACACATCCGGCGTCAGCGGAACGGTGACCCTGAGCGCGATCGACGAAGGACACACGCTGGTCGAAGTTGACGTCGAAGCCGCAGGACATCTGAACATGCCGGCGCACATCCACCCGGGAACGTGCGCCGAGCTCGTGCCGCAGCCGACATATGCGCTGCAGAGCGTCATCGGCGGGCGCTCGAGCACTGCCGTCGCGGCCCCCCTCGAAGAGCTCCTCGCGGGCGGACAGGCGCTCAACATTCACATGTCCAACGAGGAGTTGGACGTCTACAGCGCGTGCGGTGACCTCTCCTAGGATCAGCACGGCAGGCTAACGGACCACGGCTCTCCTGCCTCGCCCACGCGGCGGCTATCGCCGCTAGGATGTTCGGATGGATGCCGCATTCCCCACCGAAGGCGTCGAGGTCACCGTCCTGCGAGTCGTGAATGACGTCCAGCGGGCGCGAGCCTGGTACCGCGACGTGCTCGGGGCGACCGACTACCGAGAATACGGCGGCACCTCGGCCGTCATGCGCTTCCAGGGCAGCTGGCTGCTCCTCGTGACGGGCGGCGCACCGACCGAGGACAAGCCGACCGTAACGTTCGCGGCCCCCGAGGACCCGGACACCGTGTCGCACCAGCTCACCCTGCGAGTTCCGGACTGCATGGCCGCGTACGAGATCCTGCGCGCTCGCGGCGCCGCATTCCTCGCGCCCCCGGTGAGCTATGAGCACGAGATCCGCGCGTTCTTCCGCGACCCTGACGGACACCTGCTGGAGATCAGCGAGGTCCGGTAGGATGCACCGATGGAGCGCCGGAGCCTGAACGTCCGCACCCTGCCGCCCGGAGTCGCGACCCCGGGCACCGCGCCGGCCGACACCAACCCGCTCGTCATCCCCACCGACGCGCCCGGTCCGGGCCGCGCACGGCCCGCGGGGCCCCTCCGCCGCGAAGGCCCAGCCAAGCTCACGGGCGCCGCGAAGTACGCCGACGACCTCGTCTTCCCCGGCGCGTGGTTCGGCGCGACCATCCGATCGACGCAGCCACATGCGCGCCTGGTGGGCATCGAGCTGGACGACGCGTTCGACTGGAAGCGCGTGGTCGTCGTCACCGCCGACGACATCCCCGGCGACAACATCGTGAGTCTCATCGACGACGACCAACCGGTGCTCGTCCCGGTCGGCGGCGAGATCCGGCACCAGGCCGAGGCGTGCGCGCTCATCGCGGCTCCGGATCGTGCGACGCTCGCCGAGGCGAAGCGGCGAGTCAGGCTCCGGACCGAGCGCCTGCCGGCCACCTTCGATCCCCTCGAGTCCGAGCACGAGTTCGCGCAGTACACGCTGAAGCGCGGTGACGCAGCCGAGGCGATGAAGTCCGCGGAGCTGGTGATCGAGGGCACCTATCGGGTCGGCCACCAGGAGCAGCTGTACATCGAGAACCAGGCGATGATCGCCGTCCCGCGAGAGGACGGAGGGGTCACCGTCCATGGCTCGCTGCAGTGCCCGTACTACATCCACAAGGCCATGAAGCGCGCGCTCGCGATGGACGACGAGCTTGCGGTCGTCGTGCAGGCGGAGACCGGTGGCGGCTTCGGCGGCAAGGAGGAATATCCGAGCGTCATCGCGCTCCACTCGGCACTGCTCGCCCTCAAGTGCCGCAAGCCGGTGAGGATGATCTACGACCGCCACGAGGACATCAGCGCCACCACGAAACGCCACCCGGCGGTCGTCCGCTATCGGAGCGGGGTCAGCCCCACTGGCGAGCTCATTGCGCAGGAGGTCGAGGTCATCATGGACGGTGGGGCGTATTGCACGCTCACGCCCGTGGTGCTCTCACGCGGTGTCCTGCACGCCGGCGGCCCGTATCGGTGCGAGAACGTGCGCATCACCGGTCGCGCCATGGCCACCAATACGCCGCCCAACGGCGCCTTTCGCGGGTTCGGCGCGCCGCAGACCGAGTTCGCGGCCGAGATGCAGATCAACCGCATCGCCGAGGCGCTCGATGCCTCGCCGCTCGACCTTCGGCGCCGTTGGGTCTATCGAGAGGGCGATGTCACGCCAACCGGCCAGGTCCTGCGCGAGAGCGTCGGCGGGATCGAGGTGCTCGAGGCGGCTGCGGAGGCGTCGGCATTCGATCGGCACGCGGGCCAGACCCGATCCATTCGCGAGGGCAGGTCCGACAGCGCGCGCCTCGCGTCCGGCATCGGCCTGGCGCTGGCGTGGCACGGTGCGGGGTTCACCGGCTCCGGCGAGGTCAAGCTCGCCTCGGTCGTCAGCCTCGAGCTGACCGATGACGGCCGCATCAGGATCCTGACGGCCTCAACCGAGATGGGCCAGGGGACGAAGACGATCTTTCCGCAGATCGTGGCCGATGCGCTCGGCGTCGAGTACGGCGAGGTCGAGATCGCGCCCCAGGACACCTCGATCGTGCCCGACTCCGGCCCGACGGTGGCGTCGCGCACCGCAATGGTCGTCGGCGGCCTGCTGATCAACGCGGCGGAGAAGCTGCGCGCCCGGGTGGAGGAGCGGACCGGACGCTCGTTCGCCTCGTCGTACGGCGAGGCAGGCCCGATGCGGATCGATGAGACCTTCACGCCCTACCCCGGCGTGCCGTTCGACGACAAGGAGTACACCGGTGACGCCTATCCCGCCTTCGGTTGGGCGTGCGCCGTGGCAAAGGTCGACGTCGACCTCGACACCGGCGAGGTGGCGGTGCGCGAGTGCGTCAGTGCCGACGATATCGGCCACGTGATCCATCCGATCCTTGCCGAGGGGCAGGTCGAGGGTGGGACCCTCCAGGCGATCGGCTACGCCACGATCGAGGAGATGAAGCTCGTCGACGGCCGCTACCTCAATGACCGGCTTGCCACGTACCTCATCCCCACCTCGCTCGATGCCCCGCGGCTGAAGTCGATCCTGGTGGAGAAGCCGTACTCGGGCGTCCCCCATGGAGCCAAGGGCGTCGGCGAGCTGCCGATGGACGTCGGCGCGCCCGCCGTCGTGGCGGCCATCCACGACGCCACCGGTGTCTGGATCCACGACCTGCCGGCAACGCCCGAGCGCATCCTGGCCGCCATGACCGGTGGGCCGATGCCGTCCGCGCCGGGCGTATCGCTCGAGGCGCCGGAGCCGAAGACCCCGCCGATCGAGGACCTGGATGCAGGTGGCGACGAGATGCCATTCCGTGCCCCGACGGACAAGGGCGATCCTCGGTGAGGCATCCATGAGCTTCGCGTTCACCGTCAACGGCGAGCCGGTCGAGGTCGAGGCAACCGGCATGCGCCGGCTGCTCGACGTCCTGCGCGAGGACCTCGGACTCACCGGCACCAAGGAGGGCTGCGGCGAGGGCGAGTGCGGTGCCTGCTCGGTCCTCATCGATGGCGCCGTCGTGGATGCATGCCTCGTCCCGCTGAGCCAGGCACAGGGCGCATCGGTCCAGACCGTGGAAGGGCTTGCCACCGACGGAGCCCTGCACGCCCTGCAGCAGGCGTTCCTGGAGACCGGCGGGGCGCAATGCGGCATCTGCACGCCGGGCATGCTGATGGCCGGCCAGGCGTTCCTCGCCTCGGGGGCCGACCCGACCGACGAGAACATCCGCGAGGCGATCGCCGGCAACCTGTGCCGCTGCACGGGATACACGAAGATCATCGACGCCATCGCCCTTGCGGCGGAACGGAGCTCGCAGGCATGACCCAGCAACCGGAGTTCCATCCCCGAAGCGCTCGACGAGTACGACGTGACACTGGCGCTGACGCCCGGCCAGGTGATCCTGGTGGCCGTTGGCTTCTACCTGCTGATCCGGCTCATCCGCGGCCTCCGGGGCTGATTCACCGATGCCCAACGCGGTCGAGCCGCCGTCCGAGTCTCCGAGCCGGCTGGAGGTCGCCTACGCGCTCCTCGCCGACGCCGACGGCCCGCCGTGGCGACCGATTGCCGGAGGCACCGACCTCATGGTCCAGGTCACAGGAGAGATCGGCGAGGCGCCCGAACGCGTGCTCGACATCTGGGCACTCGACGAGCTCCGCGGGATCGGCGTCGAAGCGGATGCGCTGGTGATCGGCGCACTGACCACGTACACCGAGATCCGCCGCTCCCCCGTCGTCGCCGAGTTCCTGCCGGCGCTGGTTGAGGCGGCAGGGACGATCGGTGCGGCCCAGATCCAGAACCGCGGCACGATCGGCGGCAACATCGTCAACGCCTCGCCCGCCGGCGACACCCTGCCGGTCCTGCTGGCCTGCGACGCCGAGATGGTCCTCGGCTCGGCTGCCGGCGAGCGGACCGTCTCCGCCGACCAGTTCTGGCCGGCCTACCGCACCACCGCGCGGCGTCCCGACGAGCTGCTGATTCGGGTTCGGATCCCATTGGCGCCGGACCGCCAGGTCCAGTTCCGCAAGATCGGCACGCGGCGGGCGCAGGCCATCAGCAAGGTCGTCATGGCACTGGCCTGGAGGACCACGGGAGATGGACAGCCCTGGACCGATGTGCGCCTCGCCCTCGGCTCCGTGGCGGCGACCACGGTCCGGGCCGGCTCGACCGAGGCCGTGCTGGAGGGAGCAGCCCCCACGCGCGAGACCGCGGACGCTGCGGCCGGCTCCCTCACCGCCGAGCTTCGGCCGATCGACGACGTCCGGTCCACCGCCGACTACCGGCGGGCGGTCGCCGGTCGGGTGCTGCACCGGCTCCTTCGTGACGCCGGCGGCTGGTGACCACGCACATGGACTCCCCGTCGTCCTCCCCCACCGTCACCCTCCTGTTCACCGATATCGACGGCTCGACGCGCCTGCTCGAGCACCTCGGCGGTGCCTACGCCACCCTGCTGGCGGACCACCATCGGATCATCGACGACATCGTGGCCGCCCACGGGGGAACGCGCGTCGACTCTGCCGGCGATGGGCTGTTCGTATCGTTTCCTTCGGCTCGTGCCGGGCTTTTGGCCAGCATCGACGCCCAACGCGCGCTGGCCGCGCACGCGTGGCCTGCCGACGTCGAAGTCAAGGTCCGCATGGGGCTGCACAGCGGCGAGCCGATGAGCGCCGATGCTCGCTACGTCGGCATCGACGTCCACCGCGCGGCCCGCATCTGCGCGGCCGGGCATGGTGGGCAGATCCTGGTCTCGGAGACCGCCCAGGCGCTCATCGGGACGTCGCTCCCGGAAGGGGTCACCCTCCGCAGCCTCGGCGACCATCGGCTGAAGGACCTCGCCGCGGCGGTCCGGATCTACCAGGTCGTCGCGGCGGGTCTGCCGGACGCGTTCCCGCCCGTACGGTCGCTCGAGACGCTCCCGAACAACCTCCCCCGCCAGCTGTCGAGCTTCGTGGGCCGCAGCCAGGAGATCGCCGATGCGGACCAGCGGCTGGCCGACACGGCGCTCCTGACGTTGACGGGCCCCGGCGGCGTCGGCAAGACCCGCCTCGCACTGGAGGTCGGCGCGTATCTGGTCGACAGGTATCCCGGTGGCGTGTGGTTCGTCGAGTTCTCGACGCTCAACGACGCGGCGCTGGTGGCGGACACCGTCGCTTCGGCGCTGCGGATCAAGCCATCCGCCGAGGACACCGCCGCATCCGTCGCGGCGGCGCTCGCGGAGCGCCCGACGCTCCTGATCCTTGACAACTGCGAGCATCTCCTGGACGCGGTGGTCGACGTCGTCGCCACGCTCCTCGCCCGCTGTCCCGACCTCCGCGTCATCGCCACGAGCCGTGAGGCATTCGGAATCGCGGGCGAGAGCCAGCTGCCGGTTCCCTCCATGGCCGTGCCGACGACGGTCGGAGCGTGGACCCCTGAGGAGCTCGAGCGGCTCTCGGCCTACGACGCGGTCCGGCTCTTCCTCGATCGTGGCCGGGCGATCGACCCGGGGTTCAGGCTGACGGACGAGAACGCTGAGGCCATCGCGCAGATCTGCCGCCGCCTCGACGGCATCCCGCTTGCGGTCGAGCTGGCGGCCGCGCGGGTGCGCTCGCTCCCGCCAGCACAGATCGCGGCTCGCCTCAACGACCGGTTCCGCCTGCTCACCGGAGGAAGCCGTACCGCGCTGCCGCGACATCGGACGCTCCGTGCCGCGATGGACTGGAGCTTCGACCTCCTCCCCGAGACCGAGCGCCACCTCCTGCCCCGCCTCTCCGTGTTCGCCGGCTCCTTCTCCCTCGAGGCGGCAGAGGCGGTCGCCGGCGGTGGCACCGTGGAGGCCGAGGAGGTGCTCGACCTGCTGGAGCGGCTGATCGACAAGTCGCTGCTCGTTGCCGAGGCGACGCCGACGGAGGCGCGCTACCACATGCTCGAGACGATTCGCGACTACGCGCAGGAGCGCCTCTCGGAGACCGACGAGGCGCTCGGGGTCCACGCCCGGCACCGGGACTGGTACCTGGCCATCGTGGAGGCGGCTCGAGCCGGGTTCTTCTCGGGCGCCGAGCAGGCCGGCTGGCTGACGCGCCTCTCCGACGATCACGACAACCTCCGCGCCGCCCTGAACTGGTCACACGAGGACCCGGATGGAGCGAGCGCCGAGCTGACGCTCGCATCCGGGCTGTGGCGGTTCTGGGAGATCCGCGGACATCTGGCGGAAGGAGCAGCGTGGCTGGATCGTGCGCTGGCACGCACCGGGGGCGAGATCTCGGTCCGGCGGGCGAACGCCCTCACCGGCGCGGGTGTTCTTGCCGGCCAGCGGGGTGACCACGTGGCGGCTGCCGCATTCCATGACGCCAGCCTCGTGCTGCACCGCGAGCTCGGCGACCCGCGCGGCATCGCAGCCGCCTGCAGCAATGCCGCGAGCATTGCGGTGGAGCTCGGCGACGTCGAGCGCGCGCGGGCCCTCTACCAGGAGTGCATCGCCAACACCGAGGCCGTGGGTGACGACCAGGGAGCCGCATTCGGCATCATCAACCTGGCGGACCTCGTCGCACGGCACGGCGAAGCCGATGAGGCCGACGGGCTCTACGCCCGAGCGATCGGCATCTTCCAGAGGCTCGGCGATGCGTGGGGCATGGCGCAGGCCACGGCTCGCCTGGGTCAAGCGGCGCGGCGTCGTGGCGAGGCCGCCGTTGCGCGCACCCGCTATGAGGAAGCGCGCGACCTGTATCGCCAGGTGGCCGACGGCCGTGGCGAGGCGCGAATGCTCGTCGGGCTCGGGGACCTGGCCGATGAGGCGGGCGATGGTGGCATGGCCGAGTCGCATTATCGGGCGGCACTCACATTGCGCCATCGGCTCGGCGACAAGGTGGGCACGGCGGCGGCGCTGGAACGCCTTGCCGGCAGTGGCGCCGATCGGCCGGACCGGGCCGCACGCCTGATCGGGGCTGCGATGGCCCTGCGCGAGACGGTGGGCGCACCGCTCTCGGCGACCGGTCGCGCAGAGCTGGAAAGGTTCCTCGCGGCGCTCGATGGAGAAGGAGGGCGTGTCGCGGTTGAGACCGCTCTCGATGCCGGTAGAGCGATGTCAGCGGCCGAGGCCGTCGACCTCGCGCTGCGCTAGGCCCCTTCCTGGACCGGAATCAGACGATCAGCGAGGAGCCCGTGAGCCTGGCGATGAACCTCTTCGGCCACCTCCGGGCTGGGAGCATCGACAAGGCAAAACACCTTCCCGGTGGCTTCGTCGAACCAGTACCGCAGATAGCTGACCCCAAAGCTGGCCTGGACCTCGAGGTCACGGGCGTGCGCCTGCGCGACCGCGTCGGCCGTGAGATTTGGAATATGGTCGTGCTCGTCCAGGTATAGCGGCATTCAATTCCTGCGCTCGCGATATTCGCAAGGCCGATGATACGCAACTTCCGCAAACCTCAAGTCGGCCAGCCGACGAACCAGGTGTCGTTCAGCATTCACTATCGAGGAGGTTGAGAGTGGCGGAGTTGCGCCGACAATGACGGCTCCCCGCATCCGCATCTTTCCGGCGGCCGCCGACTTCAGGTCCTGGCTCGAGTCGAACCACGAATCGGCCCCGGAGCTGTGGGTTGGCTACTACAAGAAGGGCGTGCCGAAGACGTCGATGACGTACGCGGAGTCCGTCGACGAGGCGCTGTGCTTCGGGTGGATCGACGGCCTTACCAGGCGGATCGACGACGAGGTCTACACCATTCGATTCACGCCGCGCCGGAAGACGTCGAACTGGAGCGCGATCAACATCGCCAAGATCGCCAAGCTCACCGCAGCCGGGCGCATGCACCCGGCCGGCCTCCGTGTCTTCGAGCAGCGCGTCCGGCGGAAGAACGCGACCAACGCGTCGGATCGGTAACGTCGCCATGAGCGTCATCGGCGTCGCGAGCGCCGCGCTCCAGCTGTCCGCGCTGCTCGTCGTGCTGCTGATCGTCATCCTCGGCCCTTCGCTCAAGGCCTTCAAGGACGAGCCAAACTTCGCCGCCGCCGGCGCCCGTCTCCAACGCCTGACCCAGATCGATCTCGTCCTGTTCTTGGTGGTGTTCACCTGCATGATCCTGATGCGGTTCGGCGTCTAGCCGGGGAGCTAGGCGATCCCCAACGCGCGTGCGGCTGCCGTCGCCGCGGCCGCCAGCAGGACCACCAGCAGGATCGGCGTACGAAGCCAGATCGCGACTACCGCGACCGCGACGCCGAAGGCGCGAGCGTCCACGACGAGCTCGCCGTTCGCCTGGAAGGTGAGGACCGCGACCAGCGCGCTCAGCAGCGCGGCGGGCAGGAGGGCGACCACGCTGAGCACGGGCGGTGGCAGCTGGCGACCACCCAGGATCACCGGTCCGGCCGCCTTGATCGCGATCGTCGCAGTTGCGACGACGAGGACCGTCAGCCACGCGGCGGTCATCGGCGCCAGAGACCGATGAGCGCCGCCGTCGCCGCCGCGATGATCGGCAGGCCGGCGGGCGTGAACGGCACAAGGCCCAGCGCGATCCCCGCGCCGACCAGCGCCGCCACCTGGGAGCGTCGCTCGCGGAGCTGAGGCCAGACGAGCGCCAGGAAGAGCGCCGCCAACCCGCCATCCAGGCCGAGCACGTTCGGGTCACCGATCGCGGAACCGCCGAGCACGCCGATCGCCGTGCCACCCACCCACGCGCACCACATGACGGTGCCGGCGATGAGGAGCGTGCGAATGTCGAAGCGGCCACCGCGCCGAGCGGCCACCGCCCACGACTCGTCGACAACCAGCTGCGACGCGAGGAAGCGACCGAAGGCGCCGGCGCGCATCGACGGAGCCACGGAGACGCCGATCGGCAGGTAGCGAAGGTTCAGGAGCACGGCGGCGACGATGGCCGCCACGGCGTTGCCTCCCGCAGAGAGGACCGAGAGTGCAGCGAACTGGGCCGAGCCCGCGAAGGTGGTGGCGGACATGACGATGGCCGCAAGGCCGCCGAACGCGGGATCGGACGCGGCGAGCACGCCGAAAGAGAGCCCGAACAGCCCGATGGCCGCGGCCAGCGGCAATGCGAGGACGATCGGGTTGCGAGCGGGCTCGTCGTCCGCCCTCGGCTCCGGCGCCTCGGCGAACGGAACGTGGGGTTGTCGATCCTCCGGGCCCATGACCCGAGGGTGCCACACTCGTGGCCCGAGCGCCGCAGGGGCGTCAGCCGGGAGGCTGGATGAACATCCAGCGGTGGCCCTCGAGGTCTTCCGCGTTGTAGAGGCGCCCGTACGCCTCGTCGCGAACCGGCGTCAGCATCCGCGCGCCGGCCGCCTCGGCGCGCGCCCGATGCGCGTCGATGTCGTCGACCTCGACCTGCACCCCGTCGATGACCCACGGCACCTGCGACCAGCGGGCGGCGGACTCGCACGACTCGCGATGACGACGCGGCGACTGGTACTCGGGTGTTGGCGTCGCAAGCATCACGATGCCGCCGCCCGCGTCCATCTCGGCGTGTCCAACGACGCCGTTCTCGTCGACGTACCGGTTCGCCTGGTTCTCGATGAACCCGAACGCCCGCTCGAGCCACTCGATCGCGGCGCCCGTGTCCTCGTAGGCCAGCATCGGCGACACGGCGCTTCGCGAAGCGATCTTCATCTCCGGCATCCTCAATTCCTCCAAGCCTGTGCCAGCCACTATCGTGCACCAGCCATGCCATCCCGGGGCGCACGTTCCCGGTGCAACAATCGCGACATGCCGCAGAACGTGTACGACGACGCTGAGTTCCTCGCCGGCTACTCGCAGCTCGAGCGCTTCGACCAGCCGTGGGGCACCGCGTACGAGCACGAGGCCTTCAGCGCGCTCCTGCCGGATGTCACGGGAAGCCGCGTCCTCGACCTGGGATGCGGTGCCGGCCAGCTCACGCTGTACCTTGCGCAGGCCGGTGCCGCGGAGGTCATCGGCGTCGACCTGTCCGAGCGTATGCTCGAGATCGCGATCGCCGAGCGCTCGGACGCACGCGTCACGTACATTCGCGCTTCGATGGACGAAGTGGAGTTTCCGAGCGGCCGCTTCGAGCTCGTGGTGAGCTCCCTTGCCGTTCATTACGTCGAGGACTACAGCGCGCTCACCCGACGGATCGCGGGCTGGCTCGTTCCGGGCGGCACCCTCGTCTTCTCGACGGAGCACCCGGTCTTCACGGCGCGAGCGACCGACGACGGCTGGGCTCGCGATCCCGACGGCGAGCCGCACCACTGGACCATCGACCGCTACGGCGCCGAGGGCCTGCGCGAAGAGCGCTGGTTCCGCGATGGCGTCCAGAAATTCCACCGCATGCTCTCGAGCCTGCTCAACGGGCTCACCGATGCGGGTCTCGTCATTCAGCGGGTCGTGGAGCCGATGCCGGACGACGCGTCCATCCGACACCGTCCGGACTGGATCCACGAGCTCAAGCGGCCGGTCTTCCTGCTCGTGAGCGCGCGCAAGCCCTGAGCGGCCACAATGCGCGCATGACATCCGCGCCGTCAGTGGAGCTCACCCGCCCCAGCGAGCATGCCGACGAGGTCCTGACGCCCGAGGCGCTCGGCTTCGTGGCCCAGCTGCATCGATCCTTCAACCCGGAGCGCGAACGGCTGCTGGCCGACCGGAGCCGGCGCCAGGCGAGGCTCGACGCCGGCGAGCTGCCCGACTACCTGCCCAATCCGATCGAGAGCCGCGAGCCGGACTGGCGCGTGGCGCCGGCGCCGGCGGACTTCAACGACCGCCGCGTGGAGATCACCGGGCCGGCCGAGCCGAAGATGCTGATCAACGCGCTCAACTCCGGCGCATCGGTGTTCATGGCCGACTTCGAGGACTCGCTGGCGCCGACCTGGGACAACGTGGTCACCGGCCATTGGGCCGTGTCCGAGGCCGTGCGCCGGCGCCTGACGTTTGCGACCGACGAGAAGTCCTATGTCCTCAACGATCAGATCGCCACGCTCTGCATCCGTCCGCGCGGCTGGCACCTGGTCGAGAGCCACGTGCTGGTCGACGGCGCTCCGATCAGCGCCAGCCTGTTCGACTTCGGCATCTGGTTCTTCCACAACGCACGCGAGCTGCTCGAGCGCGGCTCGGGCCCGTACCTGTACCTGCCCAAGCTGGAGAGCCACCTCGAGGCGGCACTGTGGAACAGGGTCTTCGTTGCCGCCTCCGAGGCGCTCGACGTGCCGCGCGGCTCGGTGCGCGCCACGGTTCTGATCGAGACCATCCTGGCCGCCTACGAGATGGACGAGATCCTGTTCGAGCTGCGCGAGCACGCCGCCGGCCTGAACGCCGGTCGCTGGGACTACATCTTCAGCATCATCAAGAAGTTCCGCGCGCACCCCGAGATGGTGCTGCCCGACCGGGCGGCGGTGACCATGAGCGTGCCGTTCATGCGCGCCTACACCGAGCTGCTGGTGCAGACCTGCCACCGCCGCGGCGCGCACGCCATCGGCGGCATGGCTGCCTTCATCCCCTCCCGGCGCGATGCGGAGGTCAACGCCAAAGCGCTGGCCAGGGTGCGCGAGGACAAGCAGCGCGAGTCAACCGATGGCTTCGACGGCACCTGGGTCGCCCACCCCGACCTGGTGCCGGTGGCGCGCGAGGTGTTCGATCGGGTGCTGGGGGACGCCCCGCACCAGAAGGCCCGTGGGCGGCTGGAGTACGCGGTCGGCGCGCGCGACCTGATCGATGTGCGAATCCCGGATGCCACCGTCAGCGAGCGCGGCGTGCGCTCGAACGTCTCCATCGGCCTGGCCTACCTGGCCTCGTGGCTGGCCGGCAACGGTGCTGCCGCCATCAACAACCTGATGGAGGATGCTGCCACCGCCGAGATCAGCCGCTCGCAGCTGTGGCAGTGGCGCACCCACGCGGTCCCGCTCGACGACGGCATGCCGCTGAGCGCCGAGCGCTACGCCGCCATGCGCGACGAGGAGCTGGCCACCCTGCGCGCGTCGCTGCCCGATCACCCCTGGACCGATGCCGCCGCCCTGCTCGACGCGCTCGTCCTGTCCGACGACTTCGCCGAGTTCCTGACCCTGGCCGCCTACGATCGGCTGCCCTAGCGCGGGGCGACCTCAGCGCTCGGGGCGCGCGAACCAGAGCAGGCAGTCGCCCTCGATGCCGGCGGGCGGCTCGTCCCATTGCAGCGTCGTCACCCCCAGCAGCGGCACGTGCTGGTCGATGACGCCGGCCAGGTCGCCGGCCAGCGGCGTGACCCTGCCGTCGGTGCTGACGACGTTTGCGACGTTCACCACCATTCGGCCACCCGGCCGCAGCAGCGCTGCCGCCTGGGCGAAGATGGCGCCGATCTCGCCAAGGTAGACGGCGTAATCACCGTCGTTGGTCGCGTATCCGGTGAGCGGGTTCTCGAGATGGTCCGCGCCGGCCATGTACGGCGGCGAGGTGAAGACGAGATCCGCCGGCTCGTCCACGAGACGCGACAGCTCCCGAGCATCGCCCAGGATCAGCCTGGCGCTTCCCCCGACTCGACGCCGCGCAATCTCGAGATGCGCCGGCACGAGCTCGATGCCGAGTGCCCGCCGTCCCATGCGCTCCGCGACCGCCACTGTGGTGCCGTAACCGGCGAACGGGTCGAGGACCAGGTCGCCCGGGTTCGTGGTGTGGGCGATGACGGACGCCGCCAGTGCCTCGGTGAAGTGGATGTCGTCCGCCGTGCCATCCGGACGCTCGGCGATGAGGTCGCCAGCACGAAGGACGAGCGGCGGAATCACCCGGGCAGTCTACGGCGGCCGAATAGAAGCCCCCTGCGTGGTTCACCCGCGTGGCGGATCGACGATCAGGTGCATCCGGCCCTTGCCGATGGCGTGCTCGTGCCGGCGGCAGATGCCCATCGGTGCGCCGATGATCCGGAACTGCGGATCGCGGAAGCCGAACGAGACGGTTCGCAGCGCGCGCTCGGAGCACCCCTCCACGTTGCAGTGCCGGCGAATCATGTGCTCGCGATACTCACCGATCCTGATCGGCGCGCCGCACGAGCAGTCGATCCGCGTCTGGGAGATGTCGCGGTCGACGTAGCTCACTTCGCGAGAATAGAACACCCGTTCTATCCCGTCGATGGGCAGGCAACCAACAACGGGGCTTCTGGCGCACGTCTACCATCGGCCGATGGTGACCGTTGGCTCAATCGTCATCCGCGTCGACGACCTTCAGCGGCAGACCGAGTTCTGGTCGGCCGCCCTCGACTACGTGCCCCGCGAGGAGAACAGCGACGACTTCGTGCTCATGCGGCCGAGGAACGGCATCGGTCCGAACATGTCGCTCGACCGGGTTCGCTCGACCGTCCAGGTTCCGCCACGCATCCACCTCGACCTGTACACCGACGACCAGGCCGGAGAGGTGAAGCGCCTCATCGGGCTCGGCGCGACCGAGGTGCACTGGGACAGGAGGCCGCCCGATGCCGACTACGTGATCCTGGCCGATCCCGAGGGCAACCGCTTCTGCGTGATCGACACCGCCTGAACGCGTCGAGGCGGCGGCGCCAGGAGGGTTCGGTTCATCGGGCAGCGAACGTGCCGGAGAGCGGCTCGCCGACCTCGCGCGCCATGGCGGCCATGCCGTCAGGTCCGGCGGCTGCGGGCACGCCGAGGATGACGTGGTTCGCGCCGGCGGCCACGAATCGCCGGGCGACGTCGATCGCACGGAGCCTGTCGGCGGCTGAAACCCCGCAGTCCAGCTGCGCGGCGAAGGTGAAGTCGTCCGGATCGCGTCCCGCGGCGGCGAGCGCGCGGCGCACCTCCTCGCGCTTCTCGGCGAAATAGCCGACGTCTCCCGGTCTGTTGCCGGGCATCGGCCAGCCCTCGGCGTACGTGGCTGCCAGCCGGATGCCGCGCGGACGCTGGCCCCCGAGCCAGATGGCGGGGCCACCCGGTCGCATTGGTCCCGGCTCGTTCGTGGCGTTCGTGAGCGGGAAGATCGGATCATCGAGGGTGACGCCGGGCGAGCCTGCCGCTTCGGGGCCGAAGAGGGCCGAGACGGCCCGGAGGCCAGCCTCCAGCCGGTCGAAGCGCTCCCCCATCGGCGGGAGCGGAATGCCGAATGCGTCGTGCTCCCCCTCGTGCCACCCGGCGCCGAGGCCCAGGACGAACCGTCCGCCCGTCACGTTGTCGAGCACGGTCGCCGCCTTGGCCAGCAGTGCCGGGTGCCGAAACGTGGCCGACGCCACCGCCACACCCAGCCAGCGGCCCGGGACGCGGTGCGCCAGGCCTCCGAGCGAAGTGAAGGACTCGAACGCGACTCCGCCCCTGTCTCGCCCGGCGTCCGACAGGTGATCGCTCATCCACCCAGCGTCGAAGACTGAGGCCTCGCCTGCGGCGTGCCACATGGCGTCGAGCAACGGCCAATCGAGTCCGGCAGAACCGGTGGCCGACACGCGGAAGCCGATCGGCCCGGGTCGGGTGCGTCGCTCACTCACCCGCGCAGGATCGCACGAAGGAGCGGGGTGGCCGTCGCCCTCACTGCGCCTGCGGGTGAAACGTGAGATAGTTGCGTAAGCAACTGCCTGTTACCCAGGCGCACCCTCATGGAGTACCACGATGACCGACTTCGACCCCAAGGCCTTCGAGAACGCCATCGTTGATGACATGCGAGCAAACGGCGGCGCGGTGACGAGCGGACCCCTCGCCGGGCACCCGATCCTGATCCTGACTTCGAAGGGTGCGAGGACGGACGAGCCCCGCCGCGCGCTGCTCACGTTCTCCCGCGACGGTGGTGACTTCGTGGTCGCAGGATCCGCAGGAGGCTCACCCACCGATCCGGGTTGGGTGCGCAACGTACAGGTCAACCCCGAAGTCTCGCTGGAGGCCGAGGACCGCAGCTTCACCGCGACCGCGACCGTCGTGGACGGCAATGAGCGCGATCGGCTCTGGAAGCAGCACGTCGAGGCCCTGCCGCACTTCGCCGACTATCCGAAGAAGGCCGGCCGCGTCATTCCGATCGTCCGCATCAGGCCGAAGATCGCCGCCTGACCCGTGCGTCGAAGCCCATCGGGCCGACGCACGGTATCGTTTCGGAATGCGGCTTCCAGGCACTGAACCCGACTGCGGCCCGCTGCTCGAGCTCGGGCAGATCCAGCGCCAGCTCCGGCTTGCTCCGCCGACGTTCGAGGGGATCGATACGATCGTCGTCGGGCAGATCATCGGCACAGCTGGCCGCGCCAGGGACTTCGATGGCTGCTTTCGGCCGCTCCACGCGGGCCTTCGAAAGAGGATCGACGACATCGTCGATGCGGGTCCCTCTTCGCTGGACGAGCCGATCGAGGTCGTGCGCGTCGACCGCGCCTACTTCGTCGCGGATGGCCACAAGCGGGTGGCCATCGCCCGTCGGGACGGGCGAGAGTTCATCGATGCGAAGGTCAGCCACATGGCCTCCCCGTACGCGCTCACCCCTGAGGTTGAGAATGCCGCGATCGAGCGAACGGCGCGCGAGAGCGAGTTCCGGCGGCACAGCGGGCTCGCGGACGGCGTCCCCGGTGCACGCTTCGCCCTGAGCGACGTGACGTGCTACGGAGAGCTGCTCATCGCGGTGCAGAGCTACTCCTTCGACAGGGTCACCGCGCTCGGCCGTGCGCTCCCCCCGCCCGACGCCGCCCGGCTGTGGTACGAGGACAAGTACCGGCCCACCGTGGCCCGTGGCCAGCAGGCCACCGGAGGGCTGCTGGAGTCGATCACCGATGCGGACCTGTTTCTCGCCGTCCACCGCGAGGAGCGAGCCGCGTGGGGCGGCGAATGCAGCGAGCTCGAGTGCATTGCCGACATGGCGCTCGCCGAGAAACGGCGCCGCGCCGCCGAGGCGCGCTCGCCGCTCGACCGCCTGCTGAACCGCGGCCCGCAGCCCACCGCTGCCACCGCGCTGCTCCTCCCCCTTGCGGATGGCACGCAGCATTCCGACGGCGACGCGGCTACCGGCGAGCTCCCGTCTCCCTGAGACCGGTGAGTTCTCCGCCGGTCGGCGGTCCTATCGTCATCACGCAGAGGAGATTCTCTTGTTCACCAACAGGCCGGCATTCTCGGGATTCTCGACCGACGACATCCCGAAGGCCAAGCAGTTCTACGGTCAGACCCTCGGTCTCGACGTCACCGAGGAGAACGGGATGCTCTCCATGAAGTTTCCCGGTGGGCATAGGGTCCTCATCTACCCCAAGGACGACCACCAGGCCGCGACGTTCACCGTGCTCAACATCGAGGTCGACGACATCGACGGCGCGGTCGACAAGCTCACCGCCGCCGGCGTGACCATGGAGCACTACGGTGAGGACGCCGGCCAGGACGACCGCGGGATCGCACGGGAGTACGGACCGCCAATCGCCTGGTTCAAGGACCCGGCCGGCAACATCCTGTCGGTCATCAAGGTCGACTAAGGGGTGGCGCCCACGCCGGAGCTGGCGATGGCCGACCATGCGGTCGTGGTCGGCGGAGGCGGTCCGACAGGGCTCATGCTGGCGGGTGAGCTGGCGTTGGCGGGGGTCGACGTTGCCATCGTCGAACGGCGTGCGAGCCAGGCCCTCGCCGGCACTCGTGCGGGCGGCCTGCAGTCACGCACCATCGAGATTCTCGACCAACGTGGAATCGCCGATCGGTTCCTCTCCGAGGGACAGGTGGCCCAGGTCGCCGGGTTCGCCAGCGTCCGCTTGGACATCAGCGACTTTCCGACCCGGCACCCCTATGGGCTCGGGCTGTGGCAGAACCACATCGAGCGCATCCTCGCCGGTTGGGTCGCCGAGCTCGGGGTGCCGATCCACTACGGCATCGAGGTCACCGGCTTCGAGCAGGACGACACCGGCGTCACCGTCGAGCTGTCCGACGGTCGGTCGCTGCGGGCCGAGTATCTGGTCGGCTGCGATGGAGGACGCAGCCTGATCCGGAAGGCTGCGGGCATCGAGTTCCCCGGCTGGGATCCGACGACGAGCAGCCTGATCGCCGAGGTCGAGATGACCGATGAGCCGGAAACGGGCATTCGCCACACTCCCTCGGGCATGCATGCCATCGGCAAGGTCGAGTACGAAATCAAGGGCGGCGAGGTGACCTACGCGAAGGGTGGGACCGTGGGGGTCATGCTGACCGAGTCGCACGTCGGAAAGGCCGACGAGCCCACGCTGCGGGAGCTGAGCGAGGGCCTCATCGCCGTCTACGGCACGGACTACGGGATCCACAGTCCCACCTTCATCTCCAGGTTCACCGACATGACCCGGCAGGCCGCGTCCTACCGCGATCGACGGGTCCTCCTGGCCGGGGACGCGGCGCACGTCCACTCCCCAGTCGGAGGACAGGGTCTCAACACCGGTGTGCAGGATGCGGTGAACCTGGGCTGGAAGCTGGCCCAGGTCGTCCACGGGACAGCACCGGACAGCCTGCTGGACACCTACCACGCCGAGCGTCACCCGGTGGCTGCCCGCGTGCTGCGCATGACCATGGCGCAGGTCGCGCTCATGCGCCCCGACGATCGCATCGAGGCGTTGCGCGACTCAGTGTCCGAGCTGCTGAGCATGGACGAGCCGCGCAGGCATTTCGCCGCGACGATGTCCGGCCTGGACATCCACTACGACCTCGGCGAGGGGCACCCGTTGCTCGGACGCCGGATGCCCGATCTCGACCTGGTCACCACCGACGGCCCGCTCCGGCTCGTCACCCTCCGCCACGATGCGCGGCCGGTGCTCCTCAACCTCGGTGACGCCGGCGCCCTCGATGCCGATCCATGGACCGATCGCGTCCAGCTCATCGAGGCCACCACCGACGGTCCCTGGGAGCTGCCGGTGCTTGGCACGGTCACCGCTCCCAGCGCGGTATTGATCCGCCCCGATGGCCATGTCGCCTGGGTGGGAGACGGAACCCAGGTGGGACTCGCGGACGCGCTGACCGCGTGGTTCGGACCGTCGCGGCTCGGGGCATGACCCGACGTGCCGTGGCTGGAGCCATGGCCATGCTCCTCGGCGCCTGCACGACGATCGCCGGTCCGACCGTGCCGGCGCCCACGCGGGAACCGACGGCCGGCTCGACCGTTGCAGCGTCAACCCCGAGCCCGGGCACCCCCACCCCGGACCTGACGGCCACACCGTCGCCGCTGACCAGCGAGGGCCTCCGCGCCGCCGTCGAGGTCGCCGACATCCGCGAGCACCTCCAGGACCTCCAACGCGTCGCCGATGCGAACGGTGGCAACCGCGCGACCGGGACCTCCGGCTTCGAGGCATCCGTCGAGTACGTCGCGGGACAGCTCGCCGAGGCCGGCTATGAGGTGAAGCGACAGCCCGTCCTCGTCGGAGAGGTGGAGAGCACGAACGTGCTCGCCGAAAGGGCGGGCGCGGCCGACGAGGTGATCGTCATCGGGGCGCATCTCGACTCCGTGCGTGCCGGACCCGGCATCAACGACAACGGATCGGGCGTGGCCACCCTCCTCGTCCTCGCCGAGCGCCTGGCCGAGTTGCCCGATCCGGATCGGACCATCAAGCTGGCCTTCTGGGGTGCCGAGGAGGGCGGCCCGTTCGGCTCGCAGGCCTACGTGAACGGGCTGACGCCCGACCAGCGGCAGCGCATCGTGGCCTACCTCAACTTCGACATGCTCGGCTCGACCAACTTCATCCGCTTCGTCTACGACGAGCCCTCCGCCGCCGCGGGGTCCCAGGCCATCACCACGCTCTTGGCGACGTACTTCGAGGACGCCGGCCTGGCCTGGGAGCCGATCGACCTGTCGGGCCACTCGGACCACGGCGCCTTCGCGATGGCGGGCATCCCGACGGGCGGCCTTTTCAGCGGCGGCCGGGAGCTCAAGACCGAAGCCCAGGCCTCCGCCGTAGGCGGTACCGCCGGCGCCCCATCCGACCCATGCAGCGATGCTGCATGCGACTCCATCGGCAACGTCAACGACCTCATCCTCGACGAGATGGCCGATGCAGCCGCCCACGCCGTAGCGACGCTCGCGACCCGCTGAGTGCTATCGTCGAAACGTGGATCGGGTCTTCGGCTTCGCCATGTTCCGGACGCTCTTTGCGATCCTTGCCTTCGGCGCCGTCGTCACCCAGCTGCTGGCGCTGGTCGACAACCCGACCTTCCATCCGCTCAACTTCCTGAGCTACTTCACGATCCAGAGCAACCTGATCGGTGGCGCGGTGCTGCTGATCGGGGCAATCCGGCGGGACATTCACACGCCGACCTTCGACCTCGTGCGCGGTGGGGCGGTCGTCTACCTCGTGACGACCGGCATCGTCTTCTCGGTCCTCCTGTCCGGAACCGACGTCGACACAGCGATCCCGTGGGTCAACAGCGTCCTGCACGAGGTCATGCCGATCGTGATCGTCATCGACTGGCTCCTGGACCCGCCTTCCCGGCAGCTCACCTACCGGCACGCCGCCCTCTGGCTCGCCTATCCGCTGGCGTGGGTCGCGTACACCTTGATCAAGGGGCCGATCGCGGAGTGGTATCCGTATCCGTTCCTCGACCCGGCGAACGGCGGCTACGGAACAGTGGCCCTCTATTGCGTCGGGATCGCGGCTGTCGTCTTCATCATCAGCGTGGCAATCATGTGGATCGGCAATCTCGCCCGCCGCGACCCCCAGGAGGTGGCGGCAGCGACCTAGGTCAGCCGGCCCCCTTCCGGAGCCCGGCCGCCGGCTTGCGGAGCGTCGCGTCCAGATCCGCCAGGTAGCCCCGGTAGATCGGATCGAGGTCCGCATCGGTCGAATCCTGGAGATGTCGCAGAAGCCCACGTGCGGTGGTGAATCCGTGCTGGTTCGCGCTCACCCACTCGCGCATGGCGGCGAAGAAGGCCTCATCACTCATGGCCGCACGCAGGCCGTTGAGGAACTCGGTGCCCTTGTAGAAGACCGCCTCGAAATAGCCGTCGCAGCTGGTCCAGTCGCCGCCGCTGATCGGTCCCGCCTCCCAGGCGAAGACCTCGCTGTTGACCGGCCGCGTCGAGCACTGGTCCTCCCCGATCCCCATCAGGTATCGCGCGCTGAAGTCGGCGAAGCCCTCGTCGAGCCACGGCTCTCGCTGCTGATCGTTGCCCAGCTGGGCGTAGAACCACTGGTGCGCCACCTCGTGATAGACCACGTACGTGTCGGTCACCTTGCCGCGAGTGAGGTGGATGGCCCGCGGGTACTCCATGCTGAAGCCGCCACCGGCGCCGACCTCCGCCAGGACGAGGTCGGGCCACGGATACGGGCCGAACGCATCGGACATGCCGATGAGCGCCGCCGTCGCCAGGTCGGCCGTCACCCCGCCGTCGACCGTCTGCGTGTAGACCCGAACGGTCGTCTCCCCGACGGTGCGCGTCGTGAGCGCGAAGGCGGGGTTGACGACGAAGCTGAGGTCGCGGACTCGCTCGACCTCGCAGATCCACGTCGTGCCGGTCGATTCCGGCGCGCTGACCAGCCCGGGACAGGCAACCGCGTCGCGCCCGAGCGGCGCAGTCGTCGTGAGCTCGAGACGCATGACGTCGGCGGTGAAGGAGATCTGCGGGTCGCCGAGGCCGTAGACCTCGTGCTCGATGGAGACGATCGGAAACCACTGGCCGAAGCTGAGCACGCCCGCCTCGCGGCTCAGGCGCGCGCTGAACGCGTCCGGACTGGTCCCCACGTTCAGGGCGAAGGCGAGACGGATCTCGGTGCTCTCCCCACCGGCGAGGTCGTCGAGCGGCACGCGCAGGTTGATCGAAGTCGTCCACTCGCCGGCGACGGGCTGTCCGTCGACCGTGACCGTGGCGTCCATCTCGAGGTAGCCAAGCGCGCGCGGCACGACGGAGAGGTTGACGTGGTCGATGGAGCGAGTCGCCCGATTCGTGAGCGTGATGGTCTGTGCGGCATCGAGCCGCCCACGCGCCACGTCGAGGGTCGCCACGATGTCGTAACGCTGTGACAGGGCGGTGGTGGTGCTGGCGGCGGCCGGATCGAGCGCGGGGGGCGCCGTGAGGGCGCCCATCGCGAGAACGACGGCGAGCAGCAACGGTCGGCGCACGGGCATGGGGCCATGTTGCCGAAGCAATGATCGCCTGTCATCCTCAGTCCAAGCCCATGAACTCCCAGCCTCCGCGTCGAATGCCTCGGCGCTGGACCCTCGCCGCCATGGCGCTGGTCATCCTCTTCGTCTCCGGCTTCGCCGTCGTGCGTGCCGACGTGCTCGGCATGGGCGAACGATTCGACCGCTGGACGTCGCGGATCGAGGCCTTCCTCGATCCCCCGCCGGACCGTTCGACCATCCCCACCGTGGTCGTCACCCCGGAGCCCAGCCCAACGGCGACTCCGCGTCCGGTGGCGGCATCGTCTCTCGCGCCGACCGCCAGCGCGACGCCATCTCCGACACCGCTCGTCCGCGCTCCGGTCGACGTGGCGCTCGTCGCGGACCACACGACCGTGTTCAACTCGCAGAACACATCCGAGGACTGCGCGCCGGCGGGTACCCAGATGGTGCTCGCCATCCTCGGGCTCGCCGACACGTCCGATGCGTTCCAGGAGGAGCTCAAGGGCCGCATCGGCGAGTGGGAGTCGTGGGAGGACAGCCACAACGGTGGATGGGGGCCTGCGGCCGTGTCACTCGCGCTCGCTGCGTACGGCGCCCCCGGCTACGAGATCCGGGCGTACGAGTCGCACATCGATGCCCTTCGCGGCGCAGCGACGGCCCTCTCGGCAACGAACAAGCCGGTCGTCTTCTTCCCGTGGTGGGGCGCCCACACCTGGGTCATGACCGGCTACCGCGCCGATGCGGACCCCACCCTCTTCACGGACGCCAACGTCAGCGGCCCCTACATCCTCGACCCGTGGTACCCGCGCTTCTCGACGATCTGGGGCCAGTCCGACGGGCCGGGCAATTTCGAGGACCTCGGAGAGATGGAGCGTAACTGGCCCGCGTACGCCGGGCCGCCCGGCTACGAGGGCGTCGGGCCGGGCTGGACCCGGCCGGAGGGCTTCTACCCTGATCGCGACGGGAAGTACGTCATCCTCGTCCCCACCATCCCCATCGAGGCCTGATCAGGCTCCGATGACCGCATCCCGCTGCGGAACCATCCGCAGCCGGGCGGCGAGGATGAGCCCGAGAAGCACGACCTTCGAGGCCTGGCCGGCCGCGAAGCCGAGCGGCAGCGCCAGGATCCCGAAGCGCGGAAGCATGAGGATCGTCGCGGCCATCGTGATCTCGAGTCCGGCGATCGACGCCAGGGACTGGAGCACGGTCTGGCGGGTGGCGAAGATCGCCCGGCTCAGCAGATGGGAGATGCTCTCGAATGGCACCGAGAGTGCGAAGGCACCCAGCACCGCCGCGGTGCGCGCCACGTCGTCCGGCCCGAACTCGCCCCCGCCCAGCAGGATGCCGATGCCGAGCTCTCCGAGGACGACCATGGCCAGCGCGGCGAAGACCGTCAGACCGACGATGCTCACCAGGTTCGTTCCGAACACTCGCAGATAGCCGCGCCGGTCACCGCGCGCATAGGCAGCCGACAGCGAGGGAAAGGCGGCGATCGCGAAGGCGACGCCGACGAGGCTCACCGGCAGGCTCTGGAAGTTCCGGGCGTAGTTGAAGACACTCAGGCTGCCCGCCGCGAGGCCCGAGGCCACGTTCGTGAAGAAGAGGAAGGCGATCGGCTCGACCGGCTGGCTGGCCAGCTTCGGAACCGTGAGCCGCACGAACTCCCGCACCGACGAGCGCGGCGCGCTCCACCCAAACCCAATCCGGAACGAACTTCCGCGGAGACCGATGAAGCGACTGCCGAGGTGAACGGCGGCCCCGAGGATGGCGCCGACGGCAGGCCCGAAGATGCCGAAACTGTCGGTCAGGGCGAGGGTGCCGACGACGATCCCGGCGTTGTAGAGCAGCGGCGCCAGCCCGTACCAGAAGAATCGCTGCTCGGCGAGGAGCACCTGCCCGAGGGTAAGCGAGGCGGCGAACAGCACCTGGGTGACGAGCATGACCCGGAAGAGCGACACGTACAGCTCGCGCTGCTCGCCGGCAAAGCCGGGCGCAATCCAGCCCGTGAATGCTTCGGCAAAGACGAACAGCACCACGGACGCGACGCCCATCATCCCGACGCCCAGCGTAAGGATCGTGCGGCCGAATCGGTTTGCGGCCTCCGGATCGGCATTCGTCGCCCGAAGCTTGACGAAGATCGGGATGAAGGCGGCCGCCAGGCCGGCCTCGACCAGCACGTCGAACAGGAGCTCGGGCAGGACGAAGGCGGCGTTGTAGGCGTCGAGCTCGGACCCGGCGCCGAACGTCTGCGCGAAGATCCGGTCGCGCACCAGCCCCATCAGGTAGCTAGCGAAGATCAGCACGGAGAGGATCGCCGCGCCTTCCGGCACGAAGCGGGTGATGTGTGACCAGGCCCGGCGTATCACCGGGGCGGAGCAAGGGTCCGCGGCCAGGCGGTCGGCGTGAAGACGAGCCGGCGGCGCGATGTCATTCGCACGAGTCTACGTAGCCGCGCCCAGCGGAGCCCTGCCCGCATGACACGGATGGATCGACGGGGCGGTGATCGTTCTCACTTTGGTAATGACGCCGAGCACGATCCGTGGTACGCTCCTGCGCAGCAACGCCCACCTAGGGCATAACCACGCGGCAGCACGAACGCTCCTCTCACGGTCTTTACGGCGAGATGGCTCGCTGAGGCCGCGCAGAAGGAGTGTTTTCATTTGTTGACATACCAGGACAAGACGCTGACGTGCGTCGACTGCGGAATGGAGTTCTCGTTCACAGCGAGCGACCAGCAGTTCTACGCCGATCGTCAGTTCAGCGAGCCGCGCCGATGTCCGGCCTGCCGCGCCGCCAAGAAGGCCGCGCGTGGCGAGAGCACCGGCGGCTACAGCAGCGGCGGTGGCTACGGCGGTGGCGGTGGCGGTGGCTATAGCGACCGACCTCGCGAGATGTTCAGCGCCACCTGCGACGGCTGTGGCAAGGAAGCTCGCGTCCCGTTCCGACCGACAGGCTCCAAGCCCGTCTACTGCAGCGACTGCTTCCGCCGCTAGGCACAGCGGTCCGAGCACCAGGAGACCCGGTGGGATTCCCACCGGGTCTTTTGCATGCCCGTTGGGTCTTTTGCATGCGCGTTCAGGAGGTGGGTGCGTCCTCCGCCTCTCGCCACGGCTTCGCCCACGGGTAGCGCCGGCTTGCGACGTCCAGCGCCGTGAGCATCTCGCTGCGTGCGGACGCGAGGGTCTGCGCCATGCGCTCGGCCTCCGAGGGATCGGTGTCGCTGCGCTGGCTCTCCTGCTGGAGGCCTTCGGTCACCCGTCGGTACGCCTGGATCGCGTCGTTTGCGGCGCGGGTGATCTGGCTCGTCGCCTGGCGAAGCAGGCGGACCTGCTCATCCGGGCGTAGCTCCGCCAACAGCTGGCGGTCGAGTGCGGCGCTCACCTCCTCGATGCGAGTCGTGGCGCGACGGATGACGCGGAGATCGCCGGAGCTGCGACGGGAGAGGCGGGTGGTTGCTCTGGTCAGGTGTCAAGGGTACACCCAAGGGTCATTCCTCGGCCCGGTACACCAGTCCCACGCCGCCGGGATCGGTCAGGGTCAGGAGGCTCGCCTGCACGGTGGGGACGAATCCGTCGCCGATGACGGTCACCATCTGGCCGTCCTGGGGCGCCAGGTCGGCCGGACATTCGGCCGCATCCATTGCCAGCGTCGTCGCGACGATCTGCTCCCCCTGCTCCACCCACATGCCTGTGAACGTCCGGCAGCCCGTCGACCCGGCAAGCGTGCCGTCCGAGCGAATCTCGAGGGTGGCCGGCTCGCCCACCGTCGACGAAGCGACGTCTCCGATGAAGAGCGTCTCGAGCACCCACACCGTGTCGATCACCTCCGTCGTCGGTGGCGCCGCCAACGCCGAGAACCGAAGCTCGACGTCCGGACCGGTCAGCACCAGCTCGCCGCCGTCGCCTTCGATCGAGTCGACCGCGGCCAGCGCTGCCATGTATGCCGCCTCGGCCGTCATGGCCGGCTCCTCGCACCCCATCGCAGTCATCGCCAGGTCGCTGATCACGAGCCGTCCATCGGTCACGGTCAGCCGCCCACCATAGGAGTTGCAGGCAGCCGTCCCACCGATCTCCGATCCCTCGATGGTAAGCGTGATGGGGTGGTCCTCCGCCCTCGGGATGTCAGCGCCATCGGCGCTGCCGGAAGTGAGCTCCCAGGAGCCGCGTGGATCGAAGGCGTCGCCGCTCGGGCTGGCGGGTGGGGCGCCGCTGGAGCCACACGCGACCAGGAGCGCGGTCACCAGGGGCAGGGCGAAGTTGGGGCGATGCATGCCGCCCGGACGCCGGGATGCCCGAATCGGTTGCGTCAGTTCGCCAGCTCGAGCCGCATCAGCGTCCGCGGCAGGTGGTCGCTGCGGGCATCGGTCTCGACCACGCGAACGAACCCGGCGGCGACGAACGTGCTGGCGACCCCGACGTAGGCAGCGGTGCCGTGGATACGCAGGCCCGCCGTCTCGACCGGGTAGGCCTCGAGCGCGGGGGCACCGGACGCCCGTGCGTAGTCGATCAGCCCGGCCAGCAGCGCACGCGCGACCCCCTGCCTGCGGTAGCCGGTCCGTACCGTGAAGCAGTAGACCGACCAGACGGGCCGATCGTCGACGGTCGGGATCGTCCTTGACCGCACCAGCCGTTCCGCCTGTTGCCGCACGCCGAAGCCGCACCAGCCGACCGGCTCGTCGCCGCGGTACGCGATCATGCCCGCGGGCGGATCCTCGCCGAGCTGCTTGCGGAGGAGCCGGACACGCCGCGGCCCACCCGCGCGGTTGAAGTCGCCCGACGAGAGGCGCCAGTACTGGCACAGACAGGCTTCGGTGCTGCCGCCCAGGATGGTGATCACGTCGTTCAGCCGGTCGGGGGTGCCCGGGATCACGACGACGGCGTCATCGGACATGCCGCTCCTGCTCCCACTCCTCCCGCGTCAGCGCGTACTCGACGTCCCCGTGCTCGTCGCCGGGAATCGGGTCCGGCCACGGTTGATGAAAGGTTCGTACGAGCTTCAGCCCGGCCTTCTCCATGACGCGGCGCGAAGCGAGGTTCACGACCATCGTCTGGGCGTAGACGCGTCGCGCGCCAAGCTGATCAAATCCCTTCCGGATGAGCGCGCGCGAGCCCTCCGTCGCGAAGCCCTTCCCCCAGGCCTCCTTCCGGAGCCGATACCCGAGCTCCGGCTCGTCCGCGCTGCCACCCTCGCGCGGTGGCCGAAAGTGGAACCAGCCGAGGAAGTCGCCGGTCGCCTTCTCGATCGCCGCCCAGAAGCCATACCCGTCCGACCGCTCGTAGTAGGCGAGGAACGCCGGCAGGACCTCGTCCACGATCTCCTCGCGCGACGTCGGACGACCGCCCGTGATGTAGTGCATCACATCTGGATCGCTGTCCAGCTCCACGAGTGCGTCGGTGTCCGACGCGGTGAACCGCCGCAGGATGAGCCGATCTGTCTCGAGGAAGGTCTCCATCAGCGCAGCGCGCGTTCCATGAAGCGGCCGGCCTC
Organism: uncultured Chloroflexia bacterium; assembly: GCA_963839635.1. Taxonomy (GTDB): domain Bacteria; phylum Chloroflexota; class Limnocylindria; order QHBO01; family QHBO01; genus JACDBZ01. The sequence continues at coordinate 51,891 of CAWIVT010000005.1, read as the reverse complement.
CTCGCCGATGGGACGTCCGCGAAGCAGGACCTGGCGAACGGCGCCAACGACGTCGAGTCCCTCGTACGGGGTGAAGTCGCTGGTGTGATGCAGGTCCACCTGCCGCAGCGTGCGATGCGCCTCCGGATCCCAGAGCACGATGTCCGCGTCGTTGCCGACTCCCACGGCACCCTTGGTCGGCAGTCCGAAGAGGCGGGCAGGGTTCGCGGCCAGGACTTCGACCATGCGCTCCACGCCGATGCGGCCCTTCGCGACGCCCTCGGAGTAGACGACGCTCAGCAGGGTCTCGAGGCCCGGCGCGCCGTTGCTGATCTGCGGGAAGGGCGGCGCGGGGACGCGCTTCTCGGTGTCCACGCGATCCGGGACGTGGTCGCTTGCGACGATGTCGAGGACGCCGTCTCGCAGTCCCGCCCACAGGGCATCGAGGTCGGCCCGCGTCCGCAGCGGCGGAGAGATGACGCGCTTGATCACCTCGGACTCGTCCGGATCGGCGTAGAGCTGATCGGTGAAGGTCAGGTAGTGCGGACAGGTCTCGGCGTAGACCGGCTCACCGCGCGCCTTTGCCTCGGCCACCGCGTCGAGCGCCTCCTCGCAGCTGAGGTGGACGATGTACAGCGCGGCGTCCGCGCGACGCGCCATTTCGATTGCCGTGCGGGTCGCCGCTCCCTCCGCGCGTGCCGGGCGGGTCAGCGCGTGATGCCGGCACGCGACGTTCCCGTGCGCCAGGGCGTCGGCCACGAGCGGATCGATGATCGTCGGCTCCTCGCAGTGGAGCTGGAGCATCCCTCCGTGGCGAGCCGCGGTGCGCATCACGCCCTCGAGCGCGTCCGCGGGCAGGGCGAAGTCGTACACCATGAACGCCTTGAAGGTGGGCACCCCGGACGCGATCAGGGCCCCGAGCTCCCCGATCGGGTCGTCCTGCTGCCCCGTCACGACCGCGCACAGGCCGTAGTCCACGGCCGACTCCCCGAGCGTGCGATCGCGGAACTCCTGCAGGCCGCGAAGCAGGGACCGGGCGCCATCGTCGCTGATGCCGGTGCCGGGGTTGTTGAAGGAGAGCACCGAGGTCGTCCCACCCTCCGCCGCCGCCGCGGTGTCCTGCCGGAATCGGTCCGGATGCTCCTCGTCCGGCAGGCGCAGGTGGGTGTGGACGTCGATCGTGCCCGGGAGCACGAGCAGCCCGGTCGCATCGATGACTTCGGCTCCATTGGGCTCGAGGCTCGGGCCGATACGCTCGATACGACCTGAGGCGATGGCGACGTCCGTGACCACGACGGCGCGCGCCGTCACGACGGAGCCATTCCGAATGAGGACGTCGCTCATCAGGTGCGCGGACTAGTCGGCACCGCCGCCGCCGTCACCGCCGCCGCCGTCACCGCCGCCGCCTCTCCCCCGCCGCCGTCGTCAGCACCATCCGGGTCACCCCGCGTCGACCCGCCAGAGGCACCTCCGTCACGGTGGCTGCCCCCAGTGCCGGAGTCCCGACGCTCCGCATCACGGGTCCGGAGCATCAGCACCATCGCGCCGGCAACCACCGCCGACAGGATGACCACAGGGATCACGACGTCCATCGGTCAACCCGCATCGGTGATCTCGATCTCCATGGCACCCTCCCAGAGCACGCGCGTCCCCATCTCGACGAGTCGTTCCCGGCCCGACGTCAGCGTCGCGAAGTGGTTGCCGGCCAGCTGGCCGACGCGCGAGTTGAAGCTGCACGCGCCGTACGGAAACAGGATCTCGCACTCGCTGATGTCGCCGGTGTAGATGAGGATGTCGCCGGGCGCCGGGTGCGAGGTGTGGTTCTCGAAGCCCACGTCGGGGCGCTCCTCACCGAACGGGATCCACGTCGACTCGCCGCTCCACTTGCAGTGGATCAGCTTCGAGCGAATCGGGAGCCAGGGTCGCAGCGCCTCACGGGTTCGCGGCGCAGCGTCCTCCCACCGAGCCTCGAACTGGAAGTCCCCCACCCGGATGTGCAGATCGGCCATGGAGGCAGGATACGCCGCACGCAGCCCTGCCTGTCCGGATCGGCCCCGTCCCGCGGGCGCATCGGTCATGATGCAGGGCATGGCAGGCCAGCGACCGACCATCAGCACCCACGTGCTCGACCTCGCCACCGGGGACCCCGCCCCGGGCGTCGGCATCGCCCTCTTTCGCCTCGCCGCCGATGGCAGCCCCGAGCTCCTCGGTGAGCTCCAGACCGATGCGGATGGCCGCATTCGCGACCTCCTGGGCGGTGGCGAGCTGATCGAGGGTGACTACCAGCTTGCCTTCGACGTCGGCGGCTACTTCGACGACCCTGACGCATTCTTCCAGAGCGCCGCGGTCGCCCTGCGAATCACCGACGCCGGCCGCTCGTACCACGTGCCGCTGCTCCTGAGCCCGTTCGGCATGAGCACCTATCGGGGCAGCTGATCATGAAGACGATCGAGGAGATCGACGCGACCGATGTCGATGGCTTCATGGCGGCGCTCTCGCCGCTCTTCGAGGGCGCGCCGCGGTTCCTGCGTCGGCTCGCGGAGAGCCGGCCGTTCGAAACGGAGGAGGAGTTGTTCGCCGCGGCGCGAGCGACCGCGCGGGAGATGCCGGAGGAGGAGCAGGTGGAGCTGCTCGACGCTCACCCGCGCATCGGCGCGGACCCGACGGAGGTTTCGGACCTGTCCCGCCGCGAGCAGGGCTTCGAAGGCCCGCCAGATGATGACCAGGCATGGGTCGGCGACGAGCTCCTGGCCCTGAACGAAGCGTACGAGTCGCACTTCGGCTTTCGGTTCGTCGTCTTCGTGGCCGGGCGTCCCCGGGCAGAGATCATCCCCATCATCGAGCGAGCCCTCCACGCGGACCGTGACGAGGAGATCCGCCGCGGCCTTGACGACGTGGTGCTCATCGCCGCCGACCGGATGGAGCACCTGCGCGGGCCGCGGCCGCTGCGCGAGGAGCTGCGAGAGGTGATCGCGCTCGAGGTGTCGCGGTTCATGGTCGGCGAGATTGACAGGCACGGACTCGTCCGCGCGACGCATCGGCTCATGGAGGAGGGGGTCGAGTCTCCGGGCCTGCTTGCCCTCTCGCTCGTCAACCAGAACGAGGTCGATGACGTGTCGGTGGCGATCGGGCGCCTCATGAACGAGATCGGGCTCGGGGGGTGGGACGCGGCACAGGCGGGACAGCTGCTCGCCCTCCACGCGGCCGCATCCGTCCTTGGTGAGGTGAGCCAGCCGATCGACGGGGCGCGGCGCATCGCGTCGGTCTCCGGCAACGCCCAGTTCGGCGACCTGGTCACCCGCTGGACCTCGGAGCCCGACAGCCGCGAGGCCCTGAACATCGAGATCAGGCGAGCCGCCGCGGAGCTGTTCGGCCCGCCCGACGAGGACGGAGACACCGGATGAGGCACGAGATTCGGTACGGGAAGGCCGACGTCAAGGTGTATCGGACCTATGCCGAGCCGTTGACCGGCATCACGCCCATCCCGGAGTCGCCCTTCAACGGCCGCGAGAATGCGCTCGTGGCGGCTCAGATCGAGGTCGTCGTGCGCGGCAGCGTGTTCCTTGATGCCTACACGAAAGGCGACAACCGCCTCGTCGTGGCCACCGACACGATGAAGAACTTCATCCACGCGGTGTCCCTGAACGCTCGGGCCAGGACGCTCGAGGAGTGGCTGCTCGAGGTGGGCACCGCCTTCCTCGACACGTATCCGCACATGGAGCGGCTGACGATGCACGGCCGGGACCTGCCCTTCCCGGCTGCCGTCGTCCCGGCCGCCGACGGGGACGGATTCGAGGCCTCCGACCGTCTCTTCAGCCGCGAGCGCTGCGATCAGGGCGTCGCGCGCCTCGACCTCGAGCGCGACGACGCCGGGTTGGTGGTCATCACCGACCATGAGTCCGGTCGCCGCGACCTGCAGCTCATCAAGATCACCGGCTCCGCGTTCGCGGACTTCGCTCGCGACGAGCACACGACGCTCCCGGAGCGCCCGGACCGTCCGCTCTACATCTGGTGCCACATCGGCTGGAAGTACGCCGATGCGTCCCATGCCGTGCTGGCTGACCCGGCGAGCTACGTTGCCGCCGAGCAGGTCGCGGACCTGGCCGTCGCCGTCTTCCACGAGTTCGTCAGCCTCTCCATCCAGCACCTCGTCAACGAGATCGGCCTCCGCATGCTCGACCGTTGGCCGCAGCTGGCCGAGGTCAGCTTCGACGCGCAGAACCGCCTCTGGGATGTCGGGGGCGAATCCGCCAAGGATCCGCGCGTGAAGTCGTACGCCGACCCTCGGCCACCGTTCGGGCACATCGGCCTCGTCCTGCGTCGAGGGGACTGATTGTGCGCCGCCGTGCACACGCCGCGGTCGGTGCGGTGCTGGCGCTCGGCACGCTGGTCGCCTGCATCCCGGGCCTCGGTGACTGCGACATGAAACCGCTGGCGATCCTGCCAATCGCCGCGATCGGTCCAGCGATCCCGGGGGTGAGCGGTCGGGATGCGACGTCGTGTGCGTCGGTCGTCGAGTTCGACGGCGTCAGCTACTACAGGACCGGCGGTGATGACACGTGGAATATCGGCCGGGATGATCTGGAACCGATCGGGGTGGCCACGGCTGCAAACGAGCCGGTTTGGAATGACGCCACGGTCTTCGAGATTTCGGGGGTTGGTCCGGCCGATGCCGTTGCGATGCTGTACGGGCCGCGGGCTACGATCTCGGTCCTTCTGACCGACGAGCTTCCCGAGCGCCTTTGCCCATACCTGACGGCTCCTGACAACGAGCCGGTGTGCGCCGACGACCCCTGACGCTCCCGGGCTGGCGAGGATCTGCGGACGTCAGGTTCTCAGGTCGAGCCGCAGCCGCGGCAGCGAGCGCCCGCGGATGATCGTGGAAGCGGTCTCACCGATCCGCACGGCGCCCATTCGCTCGTAGAAGCCCACGGCGTGAGGATCGGCGTCGATCTCCAGGGCCGTCGCGCCGGACCCACGGGCAACGTCCGCCGCATGCTCGAACAGCCGGCGGCCGGCACCGGTGCCGATCGCCGGGGGGTCGACCCACAGGTCTTCCAGCTCCGCGGGATTCCCTGGGATGACCCGGTGATATCCGATCGGCGCACCCAGATCGCCCTCGATGACCCAGACCTCGTGGCGCTCGATGTCCTCTGCGTGGAGCGTCATTGCCTCGCGGACCAGCGCGAGAAAGTCCGCGTCGTAGGCCCAGTGCGCCTTCGCCCGCCGTGCAAGCGCGCTCAGCGCATCTGCCTCGTCGGGGCGCGCACGTCGGATCCGCTCCGGTGAATGGCTCCCGATCATGGCCGGATGATCGATGGCAGGGCAGCGGTCCATCACGACGCGCAGGCCGGCGGCGGCGGCTCGCTCGGCGGCCTCCTCGTTCCAGACCTCGAGCTGCATCCAGATCGCCTTCGCCCCGATGGCGATCGCCTCCTGGACGTGGGGCATGACGGCGTCAGAGCGGCGGAAGATGTCGACCACCTCGATCGTGGCGCGTTGATCGATGGGCACTGACGAGAGGTCCCGGTGGACGGGCAGGCCGTGGATGAGCTTCTCGTTCGGGTTGATCGGGAGGACCGCGTACCCCTGGCGCAGCAGGTAGCGCGACACGCCGTGCGACGCGCGCCACGGACGGGATGAGCAGCCCACGACCGCCCAGACGCGATACGAGCGCAGGATGTGCTCGGCGACGGCGGGATCGCGCCAGTCGGTCGCGGCGCGCGGGCCGGTCGTCACCTCGACCTGGCCAATTCCTGGAGCGCGGCCTTGATGCGGACGTCGAGCTCCCCGTCGGTCCCGGCTACCGCGCCGGCGGCGCGCCGTGCCTCCGTTCCGGAGTACCCGAGCGACTCCAGGGCGGCGACCACGTCCGAATCGGTCGAGGACGTGCCGCCGGCCGCGATGCCCGCTGCGTGAACCTTCTCCTTGAGCTCGAGGATGATCCGCTGCGCGGTCTTGCGGCCGACGCCGGAGACCGCGGTGAAGACGTCGGCGTCATCGGTCACGATTGCAAGCTGGAGCTTCGTGACCGGAAATGCGGCCGTGATGGCCAGGGCCAGCCGCGGGCCGACCTGCGAGACGGTCATGAGCAGCTCGAAGAAGGCGAGCTCCTCGGTGCTGGCGAATCCGAAGAGTGCCTGCTGGTCCTCGCGGACGAGGTGGTGCGTGAAGACGGATGCCTCCCTGCCGAGCTTCAGCTTCGACAGCAGGGCCGGCCCGGCAACCACCCGGTAGCCGATGCCCCCGACCTCCACCAGCGCATAGTCAGGTCCGAGGTGCGTCACCGGTCCCCTGATCGACCCGATCAACCGAGTGCCGCCCGGGGCGCCAGCCGCGGCTCGGACGCGGCGCGATACGCGCACCCGATGGCGATGGCGAGCGCGTCGGTCGCATCGTCGGGAACCCCGTCGAGCGAGACGCCCAGCAGGCGCTGCACCATGGCCGCCACCTGGGCCTTGTCGGCGGCGCCGTTGCCGCAGATCGTCTGTTTCACCTCGTTCGGCGTCGGCTCGTCAATCGGAAGCGATGCCTCCGCAGCCGCCAGGAGGGCGATCCCACGCGCCTGGCCGACGGCCATTGCCGTCTGCACGTTGCGCTGGAAGAAGAGGCGCTCGATCCCGACGCGCTCCGGGCGGTGCTCGTTGATCAGGCCGCGGAGGGCCTCGTACAGCTGGCGCAGCCGCTCGGCATCCGTCGCGTCCGATGGCGTTCGCACGCAGCCGGCATCGATCAGGCGCACCGACCCGTCACGCAGCTCAACGACGCCGAAGCCGCAGACGGCCGTACCGGGGTCGATGCCGAGCGTGATCACGCAGCCATGGTAGCCACCCCGAGGCGGTCACACGCGCGTTCGAAACATTTCGTCCGAAGGACTTGACATCGTACGAATCATCTCGTACTCTGTCGTCAGTTCGATGGTTATCGGACGTAATCAATCTGATTGGACGAAGGGATGGTGATAGAACAATGATGCTCCCACCGAACCCTGGCGTCCTGGACACACTGATTCGGGACCGCCAGACGCAGCTGCGAACGCCCCCGGCCAGTCGCACGATTCGGCCCACCGCCGCGTTGCGCGTCAGGCTCGGTCACGCGATGATCGCTGCCGGAAGCATGCTGAGTGGTGAGCGGGTCGAGCGGCCCGCTCCCCCCTCGGCGCTCCACCGCGCCGCCTGACCGCACATCCGGAGGTTCGACCGATGGCGCCAACCCGTCGCCCCGGCACCCCGCCCGTCGTGACCGTCGACGTGTCGCCGGCCTATGAGCTGCTCGAATCGCTGGTCACCACGTTCGACAGTGGTGAGGCAGACACCTACGAAATCGGCCCCGAATGGGTCGCCGAGGCTCGCAGGCGAGCCGGCGACGACCTTCTCGAGCGGATCGAGTCGGTCTCTCACGGCGACTCCGACACGTTCATCCACCTCATCGGCCTCGTCTACGACACCCCCGCCCCGCGCGACATCCCCGCCTTCATGGCGCACCTGCGCGCAACCGACGCGGACGAGATCCGACTCCATCTCGTCCAGTTCTACGCGCGCGACACGCGCCGCTCGACTCCGCCGAGCGTGATACGGGCTGCCGTTGCCGGCGACCCGGACGCACAGGCCGAGTTCCTTCGAACCTCGCATCCCGAATGGGAGCCCTGGACCGATTACCTGCGCCGCGTCCTCGCCATCGACGCCGAGGGCTACAAGCACGAGCTGATCGAGGTGCTTGAGCTCTGGGCCGAGCGGGTCTGGAAGCCGGAGTCGCTGACGATCATGCCCATTCTCGAGCGCGATGCCGAAGTGAAGCGCGACCTGCTGCGCGACCTCCCCGTCGACCAGTTCGTCACGACCGCAACCAACGGCGTGGAGTTCGCCCCACGCCCAGGCATCGACCGGGTCGTGATGGTGCCGAGCTTCGTGAACCGGCCGCTCGTTTCCTACCTCGAAGCGGGCGAGGCCCTGATCATCATCTACCCGGTCGCGGACGAGAGCGTCTCCGCCGACGCCGACTCGCCGCCGCTTCGCCTCGTCCGCCTCTCGAAGGCGCTCGGCGATGAGAAGCGGCTGCGCATCCTGCGCGTGCTTTCGGAGGGTGAGAAGACCCTCATGGAGCTGGCCGAGATGTTCGGCGTGGCCAAGACCACGATGCACCACCACATGATCGTCCTCCGCTCGGCCGGCCTGGTCGCTGTCGGTGTGGGACAGAAGCGCTATCGGCTTCGCACCGAGACGGTGCCTGACGTCGGCGCATTGCTCAGCGGGTACCTCGGCGCCGCGACAGGTCCGTCCGCGGCGTCGAGGTCGCCCGCTCGTCCACGACGGCGCCGGACCGGCACCGAGGGCTGACGTCGTGCGCACCTTCGGCCGGGGCGGATGTCGACCACGGACGTCGTCGCGCGCGCACGCGCCCAGGCCGCGGCCGGCGTCGAGCACCTGATCGTCAACATGCCCGATGTGTGGGACGTGCGCCACCTGGAACTCCTCGGGCGCGAGGTCATCCCGTCGGTCCGGGAGCTGGCCGCCTAGGCGACCTGGGCTTCGAGCTGCTCCATGAGGTCGCCAGGGATGTCGAAGTTGGCGTAGACGTTCTGGACGTCGTCGAGGTCCTCGAGCCGCTCCATGAAGACCAGCACCTGCTTGGCGGTCTTCTCGTCGGCGATGTCGACCTTCGTCGTGGGCTCCATCGACAGCTCGGCCGACTCGGCCTCGAAGCCGTGCTCCGCGAGCGTGCGCCGAACCGCCTCGAGGTCCGAGGGCTCGGTGGTCACCACGATGGCGCCGGCGTCAGGACTCGAGACGTCGGAGGCTCCGGCGTCGATCGCGGCAAGGGTGAGCTCGTCGGGATCGGACCCGTTGAGCGGAAGGCTGATGATCCCCTTCTGCTCGAACTGCCAGGCGACGTTGGAGAGGGAGCCGCCCGACTTGCTGAAGACGCTGCGGATCTCCGAGGCCGTCCGGTTTCGGTTGTCCGTCATGGCCGCCACGATCACCGCCACGTTCGCCGGGCCGAGGCCCTCGTAGGTGACCTCCTCGTACTGCTCCGCGTCGGCGCCCGTGCCGGTAGCCTTCTCGATCGCGCGCTTGATGTTCTCCGCAGGCATCGAGTTCGCCTTGGCCTTGTCGACGGCCATGCGCAGCCGGTAGTTCGCGTCCTGGTCTCCCCCACCCTGTCGCGCTGCGGTGATGATCTCGCGCGCGAGCTTCGTGAAGAGCGCGCCCCGCTTCGCATCGTTGGCGCCCTTCTGCCGCTTGATCTGGGACCACTTGCTGTGGCCTGACATGGATCCTCCTGCCACGCACCACCGGCGGGCTGTCTCGTGCTCAGTTGCGAGCGCGAATTCTACCAAAGGCGGCCCGATCAGCCGCGAGCTCGAACCCGCTCCCCCAGCGCCGCCAGCATGGCCCGATCGAGGCTCCATCTCCCGCCGCCGAGGATGACCAGCAGCGACGAGAGGCCGAACAGCCCGACATGCGCGATGACGGGGTCGTCCGGGAGCGCGAAGAGCGCCAGGGTCAGCACCGCGAATCCGACGACTGCGCTGAACCGGGTGAGGACGCCGAGGATGATCGCCGCACCCAGCGCCGTTTCGAGAACGGCCGCGCCGACGACCCACATCTCGGGCGTCACGGGGACGACGGATGTCAGGCCGTAGCCGTCGACGGCGGCCAGCGCCTGGTCGTAGATCACGAGCTTGTCGACGATCCCGGACGCCACGAACGCCCCGCCCAGCCCCAGCCGGACGAGCAACGGCACCATGTCGTCGTAGTGGCCGCGCGCCAGGTTCTCGGTCGCGGCACGTGCGGCGGGCCCGCTCGGGAAGGCGGCCCGCAGCAGATCGTCGAGGCTAGGCCGTCCCGGGCCGACGATCGCGGCGACGGCGAGGCCGCCGGCCACGTCGAGCATCATCACCAGCTCCGGGTGGCTGATCAGCGTCACGAGGTAGGCTCCCAGGGCCACCAGAGCCGCCGGCCGCACCGCGAAGCCCAGCAGGAGCAGGAATCCGGTCCCGGTCAGGAGCAGGCCGAACAGGCCTCCGGAGTCGACGGTCGGCATGAAGCGCACGCGTGCCAGCCCGGCGCCGATGAGCACGAGCCCGACCGAGAGGCGGACGATCCATGGCAGGTACTCGGTGTAGCCCTTCGCTCGCTCGATGAAGCGCAGGCGCGCATCCTCCATCGGTCGCCATCGGGCCCAGCCGAGGATGGCCGCAAGCACCAGCACCAGGCCGACAGCGAACAGGAGGACGGCTCCGGGCTGCCCGAGCGCGTCGAGCAGGAAGCCGATCGGGTCGGGCGACGACTCGGGGTCGGTCACATAGTCGACGTGGGGGTACTGGCGAGGAAGCATCGATGTCTATCTAGCAAGGTCCGAACCTATAATGGCCGTCCCACTCCGGCCACCGACCGCCCGAGGCGGACCCCATCGGCCTCGGCGACTCCGGCACCGCATGCGCAAGGAGCACCGATGAAGCCGACCACACCCGACAAGATCCGGAACGTCGCCCTCATCTCCCACGGTGGCGCCGGCAAGACGAGCCTCGCCGAGGCGATGCTCTTCGACGCCGGCGCGATCAACAGGCTCGGCACCGTCGAGGCGGGAACCACCGCGCTCGACTGGGATCCCGATGAGCAGAAGCGCGGCCAGAGCATCAACCTCGCGATCGGCTCGATCGAGCACGAGGGGGTGCGAATCACCATCGTCGACACGCCCGGATATGCCGACTTCCAGGCCGACGTGGTCGAGGCGCTGGCGGCAGTCGACGCAGTGATCGTCGTGATCGACGCGTCGGCCGGGGTCGAGGTCGGCACCGAGGAGGTCTGGAAGCTGGCCGACGCGCGCGGGCTGCCTCGCATGATCTTCGTCAACAAGATGGACCGTGAGAATGCGAACTACGACGCCACGCTCGATCAGCTCAAGGCGCGGTTCGGTCCCAAGATCGCGCCGGTCTACCTCCCCATCGGGTCCGCCGACTCGTTCCGTGGCTACGTCGACGTCATCGAGGAGCACGCCACCGTCTACGAGAAGGGGCAGCCGACCGAGGTGCCCATTCCGCCGGAGCTCGAGGGCATCGAGCACTCGCGACGCGATGCCCTGGTGGAGGCAGCCGCCGAGGCGTCCGACGAGCTCATGGAGAAGTACCTCGAGGGCGAGTCGCTCAGCGACACCGAGATCGAGGCGGCCCTGCACAAGGGCACGCGCGAGGGCAGCGTGGTGCCGGTCTTCGTCGGCTCGGCCACGAAGAACATCGGCGTTCGCGAGCTGATCAACATGGTCGTCAAGCATGTTCCGTCGCCTGCGGAGGTCGGAGTGCGCACGACGGTCGACGGCAAGCAGATCGACCCCGATCCCGATGGCCCGTTCGTCGCGCACGTCTTCAAGGCCACGGCCGATCCTTTCGTCGGACGCCTCACCTACTTCCGCGTCATCTCGGGCAGCCTGGCCGGCCAGGGCCACGTCTACAACGTCAACCGGCGCGAGGACGAGCGCGTCGGCAACCTGCTCTCCGTCCAGGGCAAGGACCAGGGAAACGTCGCGAAGGTCGGCCCCGGCGACATCGCCGCCGTGGCCAAGCTCACCTCGACCTCGGCCGGCGACACGCTCGTGGCAGATCGGGCCCACGCGGTCGAGCTGCCGGCGCTCGACTTCCCGGTCCCGTCCCTCCAGGTGGCGATCGAGGCGGAGTCGAAGGCGGACCTCGACAAGCTGGGCCAGGCGCTCCATCGGCTCGCCGAGGAGGACCCGGGCGTCCAGATCCGGCGCGAGGAGGGTACCGGCGAGACGATCCTGACCGCCATGGGCGACGCGCACGTCGACGTCATCGTGGACCGGCTGAAGCGCAAGTTCGGGGCATCGGTGCGGACGGCGACGCCGCGGGTGCCGTACCGCGAGACGATCCGCCAGGCGGCACGCATCGACAACAAGTACAAGCGCCAGACCGGCGGGCACGGCCAGTACGGGCACGTGGTGATCGAGTTCGCGCCGGCCGAGATGGGCACCGGCTTCGAGTTCGGCAACAAGATCGTGGGTGGCGTGGTGCCGAAGCAGTACATCCCCGCGGTCGAGAAGGGCCTTCGCGAGGCGATGGCCGAGGGCGTGCTGGCCGGCTACCCGGTGGTGGACCTGACCGCGACCCTCGTCGACGGGTCGTACCACACTGTCGACTCGTCGGAGATGGCGTTCAAGGTCGCCGCCTCGCAGGCGCTGAAGAAGGCCTTCGACGCGGCATCGCCCGCGCTCCTGGAGCCGATCCTCGAGGTCGACGTGGTTGTCCCCGATGAGTTCATGGGCGATGTGATGGGCCAGATCACGTCAAAGCGGGGCCACGTCCTCGGCATGGACTCGGCCGACGGGCTCCAGCACCTCAAGGCGCAGGTGCCCCAGGCCGAGATGTTCCACTACGCCACCGAGCTTCGGTCGATCACGCAGGGACGCGGCCGCTTCAGCTGGAAGATCGACCACTACGCGGAGGTGCCGATCAACATCGCCGACCGGGTCGTCGCGGATGCCGGGCACAACGGTCACGGCAGCGAACGAGGGCAGTAGGCCGATGGACCCCGCCGTCGGGTCGCACCCGGTGCCCGGCGCGGTGATGATCGACACCGTCGATCCTGCCCCGCTGGTCGCCTTCTGGACGGCCCTTCTCGGGACCGAGGTCGCCTACGAGACCGACACGTTCGTGTGGCTGCGCAGCAACGCGCCGGACGGCATCGGCCTCGCCTTTCAGCGGGTGCCTGAGGCCAAGAGCGGCAAGAACCGCGTTCACGTCGACTTCGTCGCACCCGACCTGGAGGAGGTGCGAGCCACCGTCGAGGGGCTTGGAGGCAGTCTGCTCTTCGACCGCGTCGACGACGGATTCCGATGGCTGGTCCTCGCCGATCCGGAGGGCAACGAGTTCTGCGTGTCGGCGAGCGAGGACGACGAGTCCGGCGAGACCGCCTAGTGGGGAGGGATCGAGGCGGATTCGGTCAACGGTCGGACCGGTAGGCCCAGGGCTCCCCGAGGCTTCGCTTGACGGCAAGGGTTCGGCGGTAGGCGATCCCCTCGGCGACGTAGGTGGCGACCGCCACCAGCAGCCCCACACCCGCGATGAGCCATGGCGCGATGGCCCACGCGTCCCCCGAGCCGCTGAGCACGGTGCCGATCCAGACCACAAGCGCCGTAAGCCCCGACGCGCTGAACCCGGACGCCACGGCACCGATCACGAAGGCGAGTGGCATCAGTCGGCGACCTCGGCCACGGCGAGGTGGCGCTTCCCCCGGCGCAACAGCAGCCACCGGCCCGCGAGGAGGTCAGAGCGGTGGGGCACGGCGGCGGGATCCGCGACGCGCACGTTGTTGACGTAGGCGCCGCCCTCGCCCAGGACCCGTCTGGCCTGTCCGCGGCTCTCGGAGAGGCCCGACGCCACGAGCAGGTCCAGGACCGACGGTAGCCCGTTCGATCCCGACGCCAGGGTCGCCCGTGGCAGATCCGCGAACGCCGCCTCGAGCGTGCCGGCGTCGAAACCACGCAGGTCGCCGCCACCGAAGAGCGCCTCGGACGCGGCCACGACCAGGCCGGTGGCGTCTACGCCGTGGACCAGCTCGGTCACCTCGGTCGCCAGGGCGCGCTGCGCCGCCCGCGACTCGGGACGTGCCGCCGTTTCGGCCTCGAGGGCCGCGATCTCCTCGTGGGATCGGAAGCTGAAGACGCGCAGGTAGGTGCCGACCACGCTGTCGTGGACGTTGAGGAACCACTGGTAGAAGGCGAAGGGCGTGGTGAGGTTCGGATCGAGCCAGAGCGTCTCGCCCTCGCTCTTTCCGAACTTCTGCCCGTCGGGTCGCGTGATGAGGGGTGTGGCCAGCGCGTGGACGGACGCCGACTCAACGCGGCGGATGAGGTCGACGCCTGCCGTCAGGTTGCCCCACTGGTCGCTCCCGCCGAGCTGCAGCGTGCAGCGGTGGCGCCGGTACAGCTCGAGGTAGTCGACCGCCTGCATGACCTGGTAGCTGAACTCGGTGTAGCTGATGCCGCCCGCCTCCATGCGAGCCGCGACCGACTCCTTTGCCAGCATGCGGCTGACGCTGAAGTGCTTTCCGACGTCGCGCAGCCAGTCGATGGCCGACATCTTCGCCGTCCACTCGAGGTTGTTGACGATGGTGGCCGCGTTCGGCCCCTCGAATTCGAGGTAGCGCTCGACCTGCGAGCGGATCCTCTCGACCCAGGCTTCGATCACCTCGGGAGGATGGAGCGCCCGCTCACTGGTCCGCCCGCTGGGATCGCCCACCAGCCCCGTCGCTCCCCCGACCAGCCCGATCGGCCGATGACCGGCCAGCTGCAGCCGGCGCATCGTGACCAGCAGGACGAGGTTGCCGAAATGGAGGCTGGGCGCGGTGGGATCGAAGCCACCGTAGTAGGTCACCGGTCCGGCCGCCATGGCGTCACGCAGCGCGTCGAGATCCGTGCTGAGCGCGATCATGCCTCGCCACGCGAGATCGTCGAGGACGTCCGTTCTCTCATCCATGGGCTGCCGAGTATACGCACCGAACATCCGTGCTACCCTCACCAACCGATGACCCGACGACCACCACCGCCGGGCCGGCGGCCGGCGCCGCAACGCGGCGCGAGGGGCCCAGATCCTCGCCGACGCCCCGGAACCACCGTCCTCCCTCGCCTCATCCTCTCCGGGTTCGGGCTGCTGGCGATCGGCCTCTTCGCGATCATCCTCAGCGCCTACTCGTCGTTCACGACGGGCCTGCCCGACGTCGGCGACATCGAGAACTTCGACCTCGTGGAGGGGTCGACGGTCGTCTCGGCCGACGGCACCGAGCTCGCCACCTTCGCGGTCGAGGACCGTCGCGAGATCTCGTTCGAGGAGATCCCGCAGATCATGATCGACGCACAGGTCGCCGCCGAGGACCAGACCTTCTGGACCAACCCGTGCGTCGACTTCCGCAGCATCGTGCGGGCCGTCCTCCAGAACTTCCAGGCCGGCGAAACGATATCGGGCGCATCGACCATCTGCCAGCAGCTGGTCCGGATGCGCCTCTTCGACGCCGAGCTGATGGCCGATCCCGACCGGCAGGTAGAACGCAAGATCAAGGAGGCGGTCCTCGCCCTGCGGCTCGACGACCGCTACCCGGGGGAGGATGGCAAGCGGCAGATCCTCGAGATGTACCTGAACCAGGTCTACTACGGCAACAATGCCTACGGCATCTGGGCGGCCGCAAACGCGTACTACGAGAAGGACCTCACCTCCGACGCCCCGGAGGACCAGCTCACCACGAGCGAGGCCGCCATGCTCGCGGGCCTCGTGCGCGCGCCCTCGAGGCTCGACCCGACGCCTGAGGCGGTCGAGGAGGACGTCGAGGGCGAAACGCGGCTCGTGGTTCCGGCGACCGCCCAGGCCATCACCGTGCGGAACTTCGTGCTCGACCAGATGCTCGAGTCCGAGCTCATCACCGAGGCCGAGCACCAGGCGGCCATGGCCGAACAGATCTCGCTGGCCGCGCCCGACAACAACGAGTATCGGGCGCCGCATTTCGTCTACGCCGTGCGGCGCGAAGCCGGCGACCTGCTGGAGGGCGAGGAGCTCCTCGATACCGGCGGGCTACGCATCATCACCACGCTCGATTACGAGGGCTACCAGGCCTCGGCCGAGAAGTGGGCCCGGATCGCCTACGACCTCGATCGGCTGTCCGAGGCTGAGCTCATCGAGACGTACGGCGAGGCGGCAGCCGGCGAGCAGGGCTGGATCCGCCAGCTCCAGGGCCGGAACATCAACAACGACGCGATGGTGACGGTGAACTACCGCACCGGCGCCGTGCTCGCCTACGTCGGCAGCGCGAACTTCTTCGGCGAGGCGACGCCGGAGCACCAGCCAAACTTCGACGTCATCGGCCAGGCGTTCCGGCAGTCGGGATCGGCCTTCAAGCCGATCACCTACGCGGCCGGATTCGAGTCCCGCGTGATCACCCCGGCCACGATGCTGATGGACGTCCAGGGCGAGATCGTCGACGGCTACTCCGTCCCGAACGCCGACAATCGCGAGCGCGGACCGGTCCGGGTACGTGACGCGCTGAAGTACTCGCTCAACATCCCGGTGGCCAAGATCCAGCAGATCGTCGGCACCGAGAACGTCGTCAACATGGCCGAACGGCTCGGGCTCGAGTGGGATCCGAGGCAGGAGGCCGAGGTCGCGGTGCCGTCCCTGACGCTCGGCACCATCGGCGTCCACATGCTCGACCTCGCCTCGGCCTACGGGGCCATCGCGAACGGCGGGCAGTTCGTGGCGCCCTACCTCATCGAGCGCATCGAGGACTCGGACGGCAACGTCATCTACGACCACGCCACCGATGCCGACGATCCCGAGCAGGTCCTCTCCGCCCAGTCGGCCTACCTCGTGACCGACATCCTCGCCGACAACACCGACCCGGGTGCGAACCCGCTCTGGGGGCCGCGCTTCCAGCTCCCGGCGCCTGACGGCAGTCGCAGGCCGGCGACGCTCAAGACCGGCACCACGAACGACTTCCGCGATCTGCAGGCTGTCGGCTACCTGGCTCCCAACCCCGATCCGGCAGTGACCGACGGCGCCATCGTCACCGGCGTGTGGGTCGGCAACAGCGACTTCTCGGCCATCCAGGACGTCTTCGCGGCCGATGGGCCAACCTTCATCTGGCACGACTACATGGCCGAGGTTGCCGCACTCAACGAGCTCCCGGTCCACGACTTCACGCGTCCCGACGGGCTTGTCGACGTGACCATCGACGCCATCAGCGGCATGCTCCCCGGCGAGTTCACGCTGACGACGGTGACCGAGGTCGTTCGCGACGACAGCCAGCCGACCGCGACCGACACGACGCACAAGGAGCTGAGAATCGAGGCGGTCACCGGCAGGATCTGGCAGGAGGGTTGCGGCGACTTCGCCACCGCCACTCCGGCCGCCTCGCCGGATCCATCGGCCGAGCCGCCGCCTCGCGAGCCGCTGGAGGAGCTGTTCCTGGACCTCGTGGGCTGGGAGGAGCAGCACCCGTCCTGGGAGGAGGCGAACGTCGCCTGGATCCGGGAGTGGACCGGGCGAGAGGACGAGCTGAACGCCAGTGTCCGGACGCCATTCCCAGGGCCGATCGACGCGACGTTCGCGCCGACCGAGGAGTGCACGCCGGGCGAGATCCCGACCTCGTCACCGACGCCATCGCCAACGCCGAGCCCGACGCCGACACCGGAGCCGACGCCCACGCCGACGCCGGCGCTCACGCTGCCGCCGACGCCAATTCCGACCCTGCCGCCGACTCCGTCGCCAGTGCCGACGCCGTCGCCTTAGAGCTCGGCGACGGTCGTCCCGTCGCCACCCTCGTCGCGTCGCCCGGTCCGAACCCCGCGCACCCGCGGATGGCTCGCCAATGCCTCGCGGACCGCGCGACGGAGGGCCCCGGTGCCCGACCCGTGGATGATCGCGACGGAGTCGAGCCCGGCCAGCAGCGCCTGGTCAAGGTATGCCTCGAGCTGTTCGAGCGCCGCCTCGACGCGCTCCCCGCGCAGTGAGAGGGTCGGCGAGACGCTGGCCGCGGCACGACGCCGCAGCTCCTCGGCCTCGAGATCCGGCGCCGATGGCCCGCTGATCGGCTCGGAAACCACCTCGACGTCGTCCGATGGCACCACCAGGCGCGCGCCCTCCGTCTCGAGCGTGACCCGCCCGGTGCGGCCGCTGATCTCGACGATGCGTCCGGCGCTGCCCAGCGTCCGCGAGCGGCCCCACAGGCCGACGCGCGGCTGGGGTCCGCCGTCCTCGGTGGCCTCGTCGGCTGGTGGGACGGACCCGGCCTCGGCCGTCTCCGTCCGCGCGCGTGTCGCGCGGCGCCTGAGATCCTCGAATGCCTCGCCCCCGCCCTTGGCACGGCCCGCCCCGAGATTGCGCTGGCGGGTCAGCTCGCGGCGAATCTCCCCCACCTCCCGCTCCGCGCGGGCGAGCATGTCGTCGGCGGCGCGCCGCGCTTCGGCGAGCAGCTCGCCCGCCTCGCGACGCGCCCGCGCGACGCCGGCTCGGGCGCGCTCGCGCTCGTCGGCCGCGGCCGTCCGCTCGGCTTCGGCGGCGTCGAGCGCGACCCGCTGCGCCTCCTGCGCGCGCGTGATGGCGGCCAGCGTCTCCTCCATGCTCGCGTGCTCGGCGGAGATCCGCGCGCGGGCATCGGCCAGGATGTCGGCCGGCAGGCCAAGGCGCTCGGCGATGGCGAATGCCTGGCTCTTCCCGGGCAGGCCGATCGTGAGCCGATAGGTCGGCCGCAGGGTCGTCACATCGAACTCGACGGCGGCGTTCGTCACGCCGGGGTGGTCGGTGGCGAATGCCTTGAGCTCGGCGTAGTGGGTCGTGGCGGCGACCATCGCGCCGGCATCGAGCAGGCGCGTGACGATCGCCATCGCCAGGGCGGAGCCCTCGGTCGGATCGGTGCCCGCGCCGACCTCGTCAAGGAGGACAAGTGTCTCCGGCCCGGCGGCCTCCACGAAGCGCACGACGTTGCGCAGGTGGCTGCTGAACGTGGAGAGCGACTGCGCGATGCTCTGCTCATCGCCGATGTCGGCCATGATCCGCCCGATAAACGGGCAGGCGCGCGCCATCCGCGGCGGGAACGCGCAGCCCGGCCTGGTGCATGAGCGACAGGAGGCCGAGGGTCTTGAGGCTGACGGTCTTGCCACCGGTGTTCGGCCCCGTCACCACCAGTGCGCGATAGCCGAATCGGTCTCCGAGCCGCAGGTCGATCGGCACGGCGCCCTCGCCCAGCAGGGGGTGGCGTGCGGAGAGCAGCTCGGCCGCGTCGGGAGCCTGCGCCGGTCGCACGGCATCCATCGCCGCCCCGAGACGAGCGCGGGCCATCCACAGGTCTGCGCGGGCCAGCGCGTCGATGCTGGCGCGCAGGGACTCGCTGCGCTCCTCGACGGCCGACGACAGCTCGTCCAGGATGCGCTCCTCCTCGCGCGACTGCGCCAGGGTCGCCTCCGTCCACGCGTTGTTGAGGTCGACCACCGTGAGCGGCTCGATGAACAGCGTTGCGCCTGATGCGCTCTGGTCGTGCACGATGCCCTTGACCTTGCCCTTTGCCTCGGCACGGATCGGGATGACGTATCGACCGGATCGGACGGTGACGATGGCCTCGCCGATGACGCCGGCCATCGCCGATGATCGGAGCATCGCGTTGAGCCGATCACGAACCCGATCCTGGGCCGTGCGGAGCCGCTTGCGGATCGCGGCCAGCTCCGACGAGGCGGTGTCGAGCAGCTCGCCGGCGTCGTCGACGCTGCGGCCGATCCGTGCCGCGAGCTCCGGGGCCGCATCCAGCTCCCCGCGCAGCTCCGCGAGGTGCGGTGCGCGCCACGAACGCAGCCGAGCCTCGAAGCGGCCCGTTGCGTCGAGCGTGTCGGCGATCTCGATCAGCTCGGCCGGCGTCAGCCTGCCTCCGCGGCTCGCTCGCTCGAGCGCGACGCGAATGTCCCTGGCCCCACCGATCCCGGCCTGGGCCTGGTCATCCAGCAGCTGGCCGGCCTCGTCGGTCTGATCCTGGAGGATGGCGACGTGGGCCGGATCCGGCATCGGCCGGAGGGCGAGGGCGAGCTCTCGCGCGGGCTCGAAGCTGGTGTGCGTGGCAAGCTGCTCGACGATGGCGCCGAACTCCAGCGCCCGCATCGTGCCCTCGTCGGCCGCGCCCGACGCGGGATCAGCGGCGGGAGACGTGCGGGTCATCGGCGATCCAGAAGCGCATGGCCCGTGCCGCCCACGGTCCCGCGTAGGCGACGCCGATGCGTGGGCCGCTGCGGATGGCCGGCGTCGGTCCCGTGCGGGGCTCGACGTTGACCGGGCCGGTCAGCAGGTCCGCGCCGTTGAGCGTCCGGTCGACCCCGAGCGCCTGGCCCACGTTGCCGGGCCCGGACGCAAGGCGCGAGTCCGGGGCGCGGTTGCCGCGCCGAGCGCGGGCAAGGTCGATGCCCTCGTCGATCTCGACGGCACGGATGAGGACCGCCTCCGGCTTGCCGGCGGGTCCGGCAACGACGTTGAGGCAGTGGTGCAGCCCGTAGATCAGGTAGACGTAGAGGTGGCCGGGCGATCCGAACATGACCTCCGTGCGGGGGGTCCGCCCACGTGCGGAGTGCGCGGCGAGGTCCTCGGGACCGGCGTATGCCTCGACCTCGACGATGCGGCCCCCCACCACGCCCTCGGCGGACGCGTGCACCAGGCGGCCGCCGAGCAGATCGCGTGCGACCGCCTCGGCCGGTCGGTCGTACCAGTCCCGCGGCGCGGTCCGGCCGGCCGGCGCGGAAATCACGGGTTCAGGAGGTCGGCGATCTCTCGCGGGACGAATGGACGCGCCAGGGCGCCGGCGGTCGGGATGATCGTTTCGCGGAAGAACTGCACGAGCACTGAGTCGTTGAGTGCCTCGTAGTAGCTGTTGACCCAGCCTCCGGTCTGGCCACCGGCCATGAAGAAGCTGTCGAACACCAGCAGCTGGAACGTGATCACCATGGCGGCGAAGATGAGCCCGAAGATGGCACCGCCGATCTCGTCGAGCTGCTTGATGATGGGCAGCCGGGTGCGCGAATAGAGCGCTCGAATGACGAAGAAGCCGCCAATGACGAAGCCGAAGAAGAGGATCACGAAGATCAGCAGCTCGCGACCTTCGGGCGTGAAGGCACGCCAGAAGCGGAGGAGATCCATGATCGGGCCCTTGAGCTGCGCGGCGAGGACGAACGCCACGATCACGGCGATCGCGTTGAGGACGTAGCGGATCATGCCCTGGGTGAATCCGGCAAACACGCCGCCGATCAGGGCGATGATGATCACCAGGTCGAACCAGGTCAGCTGCCCGAGCACATCCACGCGCGTGCACTCCTTCGAAGGGTCAGCGGGCCGAGCGCGTTCCAGATCACGGGCCCGGGCGGCGGCAAGGGTACCAGCCGCCCACCGCGAGCGACAAGACGCCCAGGGTCCTACCGGATCTCGGCGCCGAGATGGTGCTGCAGCGAGCCACGAACCTTGTTGAGGGCCTTGTCCACCGCCTTCACATCGCCCGGCACGTCGGGCTGGAATCGGAACGAAAGGGCATAGCTCACGCGGCCGGGGCCGACCTGCTCGCCGCGGTACGCGTCGAAGAGCCTGACGTCCGCGAGCAGCGGACCCGCGCTCATTCGCGCGACCCGCAGCACCTCGCCAACAGGCGTGGCATCCTCCACCACGACCGCGAGGTCGCGGTCGACGGGCTGCGCGGACGGCACGGGCCGGGATCGGCGCTCGACCGGAACGAGATCCAGCAGGCGGTGAAGGCTCAGCCCGGCGTCGACCGGGCGGCCTGTCAGGCCCCATGCCTCGACGACGGCCGGATGCACCTCGCCCAGCGACCCGTACGAATTGCCCGCGGCGTCCACGATGAGGCCCGTCCTGCCGGGATGGCGGTGCGGATGGCGCGACGTATCCGGCTCGGACCGGTAGGCCGGGCGCGGCGCGCCGAGCGCGTCGTGCAGGGCGTCCACGATGCCCTTGACGTCGGCCACATCAGACTCGCGTGGCGCCTGTCCCGGGTACGCGTGGGTCACGTTGCCGCCGAGGATGATCCCGATCTCCCAGGCTTCGTAGCGGCCCGTCCCGGCCGTCTCAGCCCGACGCTCGCGCGGCGTCTGGCCATCGGGCCGATACCAGTAAATCTTGCCGATATCGAAGAGGCGCACGTCGTGCATTCGATGGCGCGCGTTCTCGGCCGCTCCAGCGTGGAGCGACGGGTACAGGCTCGGCCGAAGGATGGCGTGCTCCTCGTTCATCGGATTGAAGAGCCTGATGAGCTCGCTTCCGTCGGACGGGTAGCGCGACCGCTCGAGATCCAGCGGGCCGATGAGCGCGTGGCTGACCATCTCGTCCAGTCCGAGCCCGACGAGGATGCGACGGATCCGGTGACGGGGCTCGCTCGGGTCGGGCCGGTACGGCGGCAGGACCGCGTGCGGCAGACGGCCGGGGATCCGCTCGTAGCCGTGGGCGCGTGCCACCTCCTCCGCGACGTCGGCGTCAGAGGTGACGTCGAGCCGATGAGCGGGGACGCTGACGGCGAGGTCGTCGCCGCTTCCCTCGACACCGAACCCGAGCGGCGCCAGGAGCGTTGCGACCCGCTCGGCGGTGAGCTCGATGCCGAGCAGGCGGGCCATGCGCACGAGGCTCACGGACACACGGGACGGTTCCTTCGCTGCCGGGTCGTTGTCGACGATGCCCCGCGCCACGCGGGCGCCGGTGATCTCGGCGATGAGCTTCGCGGCACGATCCGCCGCAAACCTCGGCAGGTCGTGCCCGATCCCCTTCTCGTGGCGCATGCTCGCCTCCGAACGCAGGCCGAGGCGGCGGGCCGTGTTGCGGATCGTCGGCCCGTGGAAGATCGCCGATTCGAGGATGACGTTGGTGGTGCCTGAACCGACCTCCGTCGAGGCGCCGCCCATGATCCCGGCCAGGCCGATTGCCCGCTCCTCGTCCGCGATGACCAGCATCCGTTCGTCGAGTGTGCGCTCGACGTGGTCGATCGTCTCGAGGCGCTCGCCGTCGCGCGCGCGGCGCACCACGATCCGCCCCCCGGGCAGCCTGTCGGCGTCGTAGGCGTGCTGCGGCTGCCCCAGCTCGTGCATCACGTAGTTCGTCACGTCGACGACCGCGCTGATGGGCCGCATGCCCGCCGCGATGAGCCGCTCCTGCATCCACTCTGGCGATGGTCCGTTCGTCGCGTCGCCGAGCCAGCGCGCCGTGAAGCGCGGGTTCAGCTCCGGCTCGTCGATCCGCACGGAGACGTGCCCGGCCACCTCGTCGTCGGCCTCGGCGAGCGTGGCATCGGGCAGGCGCAGTTCGGCGCCGGTGAACGCGGCGATCTCGCGCGCCAGTCCGACCATGCTGAGCGCATCGCCGCGGTTCGGCTTGACGTCGACGTCCAGGACGACGTCGCCGACCACCTCGGCCAGCGGCGTGCCGAGCGTTAGATCGTCGTCGTGCCCGAGGACGTGGATGCCATCGGCGTCGCTCCCGAGGCCGAGCTCGATGGCGCTGCACAGCATCCCGTTGCTCACCACCCCGCGGATCTTGCTGCGCTCGATACGCCGATCCCCCGCCAGCACCGCACCGACCAGCGCCGCGGGCACGAGCTGTCCGACCTCGAGGTTCTGGGCGCCGCACACGATCTCGAGCTCACCGCCCGCCTCGCCGACGTCGACCCGCGTCAGCCACAGCGTGTCCGCGTTCGGGTGGCGCTGCACCTCCAGCACCCGCCCGACCACGACATCGGTCCAGTCGGCGCCGGCCGTCTCGACCGCGCTGACCTCCATCCCGCGCATGGTCAGCTCGTCGGCCAGCTCGCGCGGGGTGAGGTCGAAGCTCACGTACTCGCGCAGCCAGGAGAGCGGAACGCGCATCTCAGCTCCCCTGCGCGAACTGCGCCGCGAAGCGCAGATCCGCGCTGAAGAAGAGGCGGATGTCGCCGATGCCGTGGCGCAGCATCGTCATGCGGTCTGGGCCCATCCCGAAGGCGTAGCCCTGGTACTCGGCGGGGTCGAAGCCGCCGTTGCGGAGGACGGTGGGATGCACCATGCCGGCGCCGAGGATCGTCATCCAGCCGCTGCGCTTGCATGCCGGGCAGCCCTCACCGCCGCAGACGAGGCAGCCGATGTCGAACGCGACGGACGGCTCCGTGAACGGGTAGTAGCCGGGGCGGAAGCGCGTGCGAACGTCGCGCCCGTAAAGGGCTCGAGCGACCTCCTCGAGGAGACCCTTGAGATCGGCCAGGCTCGTGTCGCGGTCGACCACCAGGCCCTCCACCTGGAAGAACTCGAACGCGTGGCTCGCGTCCACCGCCTCGTATCTGAAGCAGCGGCCCGGCGTGAGCACGCGGATCGGCGCCTCGAGGGCCCGCATCGCGCGCATCTGGACGGGGCTGGTGTGGGTGCGCAGGATGGTGCCGTCGGCGGCCGGCGTCGGATCGCCCGCCTCGACGCTGCCCGGCTCCGCCACGAAGAGCGTATCCCACAGGTCGCGCGCCGGGTGGTCGGCCGGGATGTTCAGCAGCTCGAAGTTGTACGCCTCGGTCTCGACCTCTGGACCCTCGAACACCTCGAACCCGTACGCGTGGAAGATCTCGCGCAGGTCGCGCATCAGCGTCTGGACGGGGTGGAGGTGGCCGACCGCAACGGGCCGACCGGGAGCCGACATGTCGATCGTCTCCGCTGCCAGGCGCGCATCGAGATCCGTCCCGCGCAGGGCACCCAGGCGCTGGCGGATCGCATCCTCGAGCTCGCGACGGATCTCATTCGCGCGCTGGCCGACTGCGGGCCGCTCCTCGGCAGGGAGGGTTCCCAGCTGCCGCAGCAGGGTGGTGAGCCGGCCCGAGCGGCCAAGCAGCTCATGGCGCAGCCGATCGATCCCGGGCGCATCGGCCGCGGCCGTCAAGGCCCGGCGCGCCTCGGCGGCAATCCGCTCGAGCTCGTCGGAGACGCTCATGGTGCGGCAGACATTGGTCGGAAAAGGTGGCTCATCGGTCCGTCAGGCAATCATGGGTGAAAACGAACGACCCCGCCCCGGATTCGGGACAGGGTCGGGACGACCGGCGGCGAATCCGCCGGTCAGGTGGTAAAGGAAGCCTTCGCGGTGTCGACCATCGCGGCGAACGCCGCGGGCTCACGGATTGCCATGTCGGCCAGGATCTTCCGGTCGACCTCGACGCCCGCCGCCTTGAGACCGGCCATGAAGCGACCGTACGGCACGCCGTGCTGACGCGAGGCGGCATTGATCCGCTCGATCCAGAGGCGGCGCATGTCGCGCTTGCGATTGCGGCGATCACGGTAGGCGTACACGAGGGCGTGGATGAGGGCCTCGCGCGCCGGACGGATCAGCTTCGACTTCGTGCCGCGACGGCCCTCGGCACGGCCGAGGAGCTTCTTGTGGCGCTTGTGGGCGGCGACGCCGCGCTTGACGCGTGACATCGGCTACTTGGCCTTGCCGGCGTACGGCATCAGGCGCTCGAGCGCGCTCCGGTGCGTATCGGACGCTTCGGCCACGCCGGCGTAGCGACGGGTGCGGCGGCTCGACTTGATCTCGAGGTGGTGGCCCCGCATCGCCTTGGGTCGGACCCACTTTCCGGATCCGGTCTTCCGGTAGCGCTTGGCCGTCCCCTTGTGAGTCTTCATCTTCGGCACGGTATTACTGTCCCTGCTGCGCCGGCGCCTCGGTCGCCGCCGGGGCAGTCGCCCCGGGCTGCGGAGCTGGCGTCCTGGCGGCGATCGCATCGCCGATGGTTTCGACGGCATCGGTGGAGCTCTCCACGTCGCCGTTCTCAGTCTTCTTTTCCGGCCGCTTCTCGACCGGGGCCATGACGATGTACATGCTGCGACCCTCGAGCAGCGGCTGCCGCTCGATGGTCCCGTGCTCGGCCAGCACCTCGGCCGTGCGCATCAGCAGGTCGCGCCCGAGGTTCGAGTGGCTGATCTCGCGGCCGCGGAAGCGGACGGTGACCTTGACGCGATCTCCCTTGTCGAGGAACTCGGCCGCGCGTCGCGCCTTCGTCTTGAGGTCATGGACGTCGATCTTGACGGCCAGCCGAACCTCCTTGAAGGACTGCGACTTCTGCTTCTTCTTCTGTTCGCGTTCGCGCTTCTGGAGCTCGTACTTGTACTGCCCGAAGTCGAGAATCCGGCAGACCGGCGGGACTGCGGTGGGCGCCACCTCCACGAGGTCAAGCCCTTTCCCCTGCGCCAGGGCGAGCGCTTCGGCAGTGGGCATCACGCCCAGCTGCTGCCCTTCATCGTCGATGACCCTCACCTCTCGGATGCGGATCATCTCGTTGATGCGGAGGTCCCTTGCCAGCTTATGTGCTCCCCTTCAACAACAAGGCCACCTCACCGATCACGGACGGGTGGCCCTGCAACGTACGCGAAATGCCGGCGGATGATACACCCAAATCGAACGTATGGTCAACGCACGCGAGCGTGATCAGGCATCTCCGACGGGCTCGAGGACGAAGAGCGGAATGGTCCGTTTCGTGCGCCGCTGATAGGTCGCGTAGAGCGGAAATTCCGCGCACACGAGCTCCCACAGGCGGTCCCGCTCGGCGCCGTCCACCTCGGTCGCCCGCACCGCCCGCTCATCGCGTCCCGCCTTGACCACGGCAAGCGGGTCGTGGCGCAGGTTGACCGCCCAGGCAGGGTCCCTGGCTGATCCGCCCCGCGACCCGACGATCACCAGGCGCTCGGCATCGTCGAACGCGAAGAGGGTGACCGCGCGTGCGTCTCCGCTCCGTCGGCCCGTGGTGGTGACTCGGACCTGGCGCTTCATGGAGCAGCCATCACTCCGTGGCACGCCTGCGAGCCGCTCCCCCGCCGATGGCGCCGAGGTCGATGACCAGGGCGACCCCGAGCCACAGCCAGTCGAGGCCGATGATGCCGCCGGGCGCCACGAGGACGTACATCAGCGTCGTCCACGGCGCGAGGATGAAGCCGAGGATGGGTACGAGCACGTTGTCGAAGGTGGACGACCAGCGAGCCATGTCGAGAAGCCACCAGAGCACCATCACCAGCCGAGGGCTGAAGATGAGCGCGAAGATCACGAGGCACATTGGGCAGGACCTCCGTCAGCGCGGGTAGTCGTAGAAGACGGCCACCTGGCGACCGTCCGGGTCGGCGATCCGGAAGCTTCGGGTCCCCTCCCAATGATCGCCCGAAGGTGGCGCCACGACGGCAAAACCACGCTGCGCCAGCTCCTGCGCCCAGGCATCGACCTCAGACGCCGTGTCGACCTTGAAGCCGATCTGGAGCCCGTCGCGGGTCGCCATCTCGCCTCGCCGAAAGCTGAGCTCGAATCCACCGAGCTCGAGGTCGACGCCGGCCTCGTCGCCGGCCATCCGACGGAAGCCGAAGGCCGATTCGTAGAACTCCGCGGCGCGCGAGGGGTCTGTCGACCGGAGCGCCAGCTGGCCGATGCCGCGCATCTTCCTCATCAGACCTGTGACCCCGCCCTGAATTCGTAACCGAGTCCGTTACGAATTGGCCGATGCGGGATCGCCCTCCCGGGAGACCGGCCAGAGCTCCCGCGACGTGGCGCGGGCGAGCAGGTCGGCGATGAATTCGTCGAGCGCCACGCCCTGTGACGAATCCCCCGTCCGTAGGCGTGGCGAGACTGCCCCAGCCTCCGCGTCGCGGTCGCCGACGACCGCCATGACCGGCATCTTCTGCTCCTGGGCGTCGCGCAGCTTGAGCTGCATCCGCTCGGATCGATCGTCGACCTCGGCCCGCAGGCCGGCATCAGTCAGGGCCTTGCGCACCGACTCGGCGTACTCCAGGTGGCGGTCCGCGATCGGCACGATCATCACCTGCACCGGCGCAAGCCAGAACGGGAAGGCGCCCGCGTACTGCTCGGTCAGGATCCCGATGAAGCGTTCGAACGATCCGTAGATGGCGTAGTGGATGATCACCGGACGCTCGAACCCACCGTCGGCGGCGCGGTATTCGAGGTCGAATCGCTGGGGGAGCTGGTAGTCGGCCTGGATCGTGGCCATCTGCCACTCCCGCCCGAGTGCGTCCTCGATGAAGATGTCGATCTTCGGCCCATAGAACGCCCCGCCGCCCTCGTCGAGGGCGAACGCCATGCCGTCCTCCTCGAGCCGCTCGCGCAGCCGGGTCTCGGCGCGCTCCCAGAACTCATCCGAGCCGATCCGCTTCTCCGGACGGGTGGCGAGCCTGGCGCGCGGCTCGAAGCCAAACGGCCCGTATTGCTTGCGGACCAGTGAGAGCGCGAGGCGAATCTCGTCGTCGACCTGGTCGTCACGGCAGAAGACGTGCGCGTCGTCCTGGGTCAGCTGTCGAACGCGGAACATGCCGGCCAGCACGCCGGTCCGCTCCTTCCGGTACAGGACCGAGTAGTTGCACGTGCGCATCGGCAGGTCGCGATACGAGCGAGGTCGGGTCTTGTAGATCAGCACGTCCTCGGGACAGTTCATCGGCTTGAGGCCGGAGACGTGGTCGTAGTCGTCGAGCACGAACATGTTGTCCTGGTAGTTCGCCCAGTGGCCGGACGTCTCCCACAGCTCCTTGCGCACCAGGCTCGGGTTGCGCACCTCGACGAAGCCCGCCTCGCGACGGACCTGGCGCGACCAGTCCTCGAGGGCGCGCCACAGCGCCATGCCGCGCGGGTGGAGGAACGGCGCGGCGGGCGACTCGGGATGGAAGCTGAAGAGGTCGAGCTCGCGGCCAAGCTTGCGGTGGTCGCGCTTCTTCGCCTCCTCGAGACGCCACAGGTGCTGGTCGAGCTCCTCCTGGGTGTCCCATGCGGTGCCGTAGATCCGCTGGAGCATCGGCCGCTTCTCGTCGCCGCGCCAGTAGGCGCCGGCGGTGTTGAGCAGCTTGAAGGCGCCCATCTCCTTCGTGGAGCCCAGGTGGCCGCCCCGGCACAGGTCCTCGAACGAGCCATGGCGGTAGAAGCTGACGGTGGGGCCGTCCGACTCGGGCAGGTCGTTGACGATCTCGACCTTGAAGGGCTGGCCCTTGGCCTCGAGCTCGGCGACGGCATCGGCGCGCGGCAGGTCCTTCGAGTGCTCGAACGCCAGGTCCGCCGCCTGCTGCTCGCGCATCTTGGCCTCGATCTGCTCGAGGTCCGACGGCGTCAGGGGGCGCGGCAGGTCAAAGTCGTAGTAGAACCCGTCCTTGATGGCGGGACCGATGCCGAGCTTCGCCTCGGGGAAGATCTCCAGCACGGCTGCGGCCATCATGTGCGCGGCGCTGTGCCGCATCGCCGCGAGCCGATCCTGCGTGCCCGATGAGAGGGCTGCCGCCGCGTCCTGGGCGATCTCGTCGCCGTCGATTGCCATGGGCCGAAGCGTAGCGCCTACGTCAGCCGGGTGCTTGCGATCCGCCGAATCCGGCGCGGGCTCGCCGCCCTCCCCGGCAGTCGCGGTCAGGTGCCGGACGAGTCGCCGATCCCCTCGTCGCGGCGTGGCTGCTCGCGCTCCAGCTCCGGCTCACCCGGCATGCCGGTCTCCGGGATGGGGTCGTCCATGTCAGCCCGTCGGCGGAGTCATCGTCCCGCCACCGGGATAGGCGTCGTCGCCGATGGGATCTCCCGCATCACGGTCGGGCCGGTCGAGGGGCCCCTGTCCGGGACCCTGCGGGTCGTCACGGTCGATCATCACTGCGCGCTCCTGAGAGTTCCTGCGGCACCCGATGCAATCGGCGGGCCAGTCAGACGCGCTTGAACTGCTCGAACGGCTGGCGGCATCGGCGCAGTGATAGATCGCGCGACACAGCGTCGGCCCGAACGGGTTGTCGAGCGTCGTGTTGCGCGACCCGCAGTACGGGCACTCGGCGATCGGGAGCACCGCGAGCTCGTCCAGCCCGGCCGACCCTGACGGATGACCGGCGGCGCGAAGCCGCTGCGCGCAGCCGCTCGCGGCCGGCCGGCGAGATCCGTTCGCTCGTCCACGGCGGGTCGTAACGTGACCTCCACCTCGACGCGCTCCGCCACGCCGAGCGCGCTCGAGCCGCTCCTGGATCTGCTGGCGCATGACCTCGATCGCCGGGCACCCGACGAACGTCGGCAGCAGCTCGACGTGGATGCGCTCGGGCCCGATCGCACGTCGCCGATGACGCCGAGGTCGACGAGCGCCGATGGCCGGGATCTCCGGATCCGGGATCGCGGCCAGCGCCTCCCACACGCGCTGCTCGCGAGCGTCGCGGATCGTCGACGTCACCACGTCGCCCCCTCCTCGGATCGCGCGACCATCGTGAACTGGCCGTGCAGCCAGAGGAAGTCATCGGTCCGGCGGGTTCGTCCGTCGAGCGTCGGCACGGCAGGCGGCAG
Organism: uncultured Chloroflexia bacterium; assembly: GCA_963839635.1. GTDB lineage: Bacteria > Chloroflexota > Limnocylindria > QHBO01 > QHBO01 > JACDBZ01. The sequence goes on along the minus strand of CAWIVT010000005.1, from coordinate 22,097 downwards.
GGTCCCGGTGATCGGCTCGAGCACCGGACGCACGGTCATGCTGCCACGACGCATGGATGGCGCGGATCGGCTCGGGCAGGAAGCCGGCGCGAACGAGCTCCTCCTCATTCTGCAGCGGCGCGAAGACCTCCTGCGCGTCCGGCCAGAGCCGGACGAGCGCCTCGGCCAGCCGCTCGCGGACCTCCGGCGTCGCGTCGCCAAGGCGTCGGAGCCATGCGTCGACGTGCAGGAGGTGGTACGTCTCCTCGCGGCGCATCTTCGCCGCCAGCTGGGCCAGCGGCTGACCAGCTGCTGGCGGCGAGCGCCGCCAGCCGTGCCGCATCCGCGGTCTCGTAGAGCCAGCGGCGCGCGACGCTGAAGGCCCAGTCGTCACGAGCGTGGTTGAGCAGCGCCGCGTGGCGGTACGCATCGGGCTCGCGACCGAACGCGATCCGGTCCGCATCGTCGCCGGTCAGCTCCGCGAGCAGCTCGTACAGCGCGCGAGCGTGCCCGATCTCGTCCTGCGCGATCGAGCTGGTGGCCACGTCCTCCTCCAGCATCGGCGCGATGCCCGTCCATTCGGAGTCCCAGAAGCCGATCACGAACTCGTCATCCGCAACGCACAGGATCAGCTCGGCCAGCGCCTCGCGGGCCTTGGGATCGAGCGTCACCTGTGCCTCGGAGATCACTCCCCCGCCTCCGTGGCGCGCGCCTTGGCCGCCTCGAGCTTGTGCTTGATCAGGTAGCCGCCCGGCTTCTTGTGCGAGCGGTCGAAGGGTGGCTTGAGCAGGTCCGGGTCGTCGAGCTCGGTGATCGCGTCGCGTGCCACGATCCAGAGGCGGTGCGACTCTCCGCGGCGGCCGTAGAACTCGCGGGCGTAGTGCATCGCCAGGTCCTCGTCCGGGGCGTTCACGTTGCCAGAGTGGACCATCGGGTCGCCCTCGTCCTCCTGTCGGAAGACCTCCCACACGCGTTCGGTCATGCGGCCCGCGTCAGGCGGCGGCCGTCGCGTTCCCCGAGGAGCGCGTCGCGGACCCACTGCGTGTCGGCGTAGTGCTCGCGCCGGAAGCCGAGCCGCTCCTGGGAGGCGGGACCGTGGCCGGTCACGACCGACTTGAGCTCCGCCCAGTCCGGCTCCGTGTAGTGCCAGCGACCCTCGCCCTCGTCGTAGCGCAGGCCGGGATCCGGGACCGTGAGGCCGAGCTCGCGGATGCGCGGCACGTAGATCGAGAGGAACTCCTGGCGCAGCTGCTCGTTGTTCTTTGCCTTGATGCCCCAGTGGAGGTCCTTGTCCCTGGCCGGGTCGGTGGGAGGGCCGTGCATCTGCATGAGCGGGCCCCACCATCGGTCGAGCGCCTCCTGGACCATGGCTCGCTGCGCATCGGTGCCGTTCATCAGGGTCAGGACGACGTCCCGCCCGTGCATGATGTGGACGGACTCCTCCCAGCAGATCTTCCGCATCGTGCGCGCGTACGGCGCGTACGAGGAGTCGCGCAGCGCCTGCTGGCTGACGATCGCGGCGGCATCGACCAGCCAGGCGATGATCCCGATGTCGGCCCAGCTCTTCGTCGGGTAGTGGAAGACGTTGTGGAACTTCGTCCGGCCCTCGATCAGGTCGGCCAGCATCTCGGCGCGGGGCTTTCCGAGGTCCTCGGCCACGCGGTAGAGAAGCTGCGCGTGGCCGACCTCGTCCTGGATCTTGCTCGTGAGCGCCAGCTTCCGCCGCAGGTTCGGCGCGCGCATGATCCAGTCGCGCTCCGGCAGGACGCCCATCAGCTCGCTGTTGGCGTGCATCTCGACGAACTTGAGGACGGCGGCCCGATACTCGTCAGGCATCCAGTCGTCGGCCTCGACCTTGCCGCCCGATCCGACGTGGGCGAAGAACCCCTCCGCGTCGCCGGGCTCGTACGGCGGGCGGCCGTTCAGCGGCTGGATCGTATCGGTCGGTTCCATGGTCGCCAAAGGGTACTGCAAGACCGATGCGCGAGGCGACGAACGCTAGGCGGGCTTGAGCTCGAGCGTGGTCGCCAGCACTTCGTCGAGAAGCATCTCGGCCAGGGAGCCCCGCGCGGCGGCGTATTTGTCGCGAAGGCCGTGGCTGCAGGCCTCGATGCGCTCCGGATCGTCCGCCAGCTCGGCGATGATGGGGACTCGATGGCGGGCGACGCGCAGCACTCCGCCCGGGTTGGCGCGCAGCTCGCGATACCAGCGCCCGCGCTCGCCGTGCCACGAGCGCACCAGGACCCTGCCGGCCTCATCGACCACGACCCAGACGGTCGCCGAGTGCGTCGGGCGCCCGGGCGCGGGAGACGTCTCGAGCCGCACGTTGACGGCGGCCCGGAGGGCGAGGAGCACCTCCGCGTCGAACCCGGGCTCAGTCATGCGGCGCCCGCTTGAGCGGACGGTGCCAGCGCTCGTACGCCTCGCGCCTGGACGAGTCGACGCGCGCGTCGCCGTCGGCCACTCGAACATCGGCGCGTGGGACGTACAGGTCGACCGGCAGGAGACCGCTGGTCCGCACCAACAGGTAGTCGGCGAAGACGGCGTCCACCGTGCCGATTCTCGAGCGGCCGCGCCCGAGCAGGCGCGCGCCGGGCGTGACCTCGGGCTGCTGATCCACGTCCCGTAGCGTAGCGTCGCGCGCGGCCGCAGTGCAGCGCTTCGGTCAGGCAGTTCGCGACGCCGGTACCGCGACCTCGAGCGCGGCCGGTGCGAGGGACACGTGAAGCGGAAGCGTCCCGAACGGCTCCCCATCGAGGTGGACCCGCGTCGTCGCCTCGCCGTCCACCTCCACGCTCCGCCCGGTTCGCATGCTCACCTGCGGATGGTGAACGTGGGTCCCGCGATAGAGGTTCGGCAGCTGGCGGATGGCGGTGAGCCGCGAGATGTCGGCCACCACGCAGACGTCGAGCAGGCCGTCGTCGGGCCGCGCCTCCGGGGCAATCCGCATCCCGCCGCCGTAGTACGCCCCGTTCGCGATCGCGACGAGCAGCACGTCATGCGCGGACGGCACGCCGTCGATCGCGAGGGTGATCCGTTGATTCGAGTAGCGGCGCAGCTCCGAGAGCGTAGTGAGCAGGTAGCCGGCCCGTCCCGCCTGCCACCCGCGCCGGTCGATCATCGCGGCGGCCACCTGCGCATCGAACCCGATCCCGCCGGCGGATGCAAACCATCGCTGCAGGCCCTCGCCGTTTCGTGCTCGCGCCACGTCGAGGGGTTGCGTTTCGTTGCCGATGGCGATACTCCACGCCGGCGCCGGGTCAGCGGGCAGGCCCAGGCTGCGGGCCAGGTCGTTTCCGCTCCCGAGCGGCACGATCCCGAGCTCGGGCGGCCGATCGGCGGCGAGAAGGCCGTTGACGACCTCCTGGACCGTCCCGTCGCCGCCGATCACGATCACCCGGTCGTGACCGGCATCCGCAGCGCCGGCCGCGAGCAACTCCGCATCCCCGCGACGGCTCGTGATCTCGAACCGTGCCTCTGGTCGTGGGGCGAGCCTCTCGCGGAGCCACGGCACCGAGCGCAGGGTACGACCGCCGCCGGCGGTCGGATTCACGATGACGAGAGGCGCGTCTGGCACGCGACCGATTGTGCGGTTGGCGTCAAGGCGACCGGGACGGTACCGTGAGACCCATGGATCGATGGCACATTCAGCTCGGGCGACTCGTCGGAGCCGCGGCCGGCGCCTTCGCGGGCGTCGTTGCCGTGCAGCTGATGCGGCTGCGGCGCGCGGAGTTCCTGCCGGCGTGGCCCGGCTTCCGCGTCAATCACCTCGTGGCCCCGGTCGGGGCGGTGTCGACCACCGACCCACTGACGCTGGTCGTCCTTGGCGACTCCACCACTGCCGGCGTCGGCGTCACGCGTGCGCAGGACGCGTTGCCGTACCTGCTCGCCCGCCGCATCGCGGAAGGCGAGTCGCGTCCGGTCCGCGTCATCAGCTACGGCTGGGCCGGCGCGCGCGTGGCGGACCTTCCTCGCCAGCAGATCGCTCATGCCAGCAGTGCCGGACGCAGATCCCGACGCGCCCGGTCCATTCCTGGAAGATGCCGACATGGTCGCGATCGTCGTCGGCTCGAACGACGCGACGCACCAGACACCGCCGGCGCGGTACCGGGCGAGCCTGCGCCAGACGTTGGACGCGGTCCGCGAGCTGGCGCCGCGGGCACGGGTTGTCCTCTGCGGCATTCCACGCTTCCGCGGGGTGCTTCGCGCCTTCGAGCCGCTCATCTTCCTCGCCGACCAGTACGCCCGGCTCCTTCGGCCGGTGAGCCGCGCCGAGGCGTACCGTGCGGGGGCCGCCTACGCCGACATCCACGCGCGCGTGCCTCACCTGATCGCCGGACGCACGGACGTGCTTTCGAGCGACCGGTTCCATCCTTCGGCGGTCCTTTACGACGCCTGGGCGCGCGTGATGTTCGAAGCCCTGGCGGAGGATGCGGCTCCCTCCGCCGCCCTGCCCACGGCGCCCCTGGAGCCCGCCGGAGCCTGACGGCCGCCGCGCCGTACCGCGCGCGCTTGCCGCATCCGCCCGAATGGTGCGATGCTGTGCTCAGAAACTGCCTCAGCTCACCGAGAGTGCCCTCGGGGGAGACCCTGGTTGCGTCCTGTCCTCGTCCTGCTCACCCTGGTGGCGACGTTCGTCGCCAGTCTCGGTGCCGCCGCGCCCGCCGCAGCCGCCGAGACGCCGATCAAGGTGGCCATCATCGTCGGTCCGGTCGGCGAGGAGCTGACCCCGGTCTACATCAGCATCGCCGATGCGGCCGCCGCCGAAGCCGAGTCGCGCGGTGCGACCGTGGCACGCGCCTACTCACCCGACGCCACGGCTGACAAGGTGCTCGAGGCGGTCGAGGACGCCGCCATCGTCATCTACCTCGGGCACGGCGTCGGCACTCCCAACCCGTACAGCGCCGTTGCCAGCGCCGAGACGATGAACGGCTGGGGCTTGAACGGTCCGGGCGCCGATGGCGTCACGCACTCCGACAGCTACAGCGACGGCGCGCTTGCCTACTACGGAGAGGCATGGATCGCGGAGCACGCGAAGCCGGCGCCGGGCTGGGTGATGATCTACTCCAATGCCTGCTATGCGCCGGGCGCGTCGGAGGGCTTCGACGATCCAGCCGACGAGGAGACTGCCGCCGGACGCGTCGGCGCCTACTCGCGCGCACCGCTGGCCGAGCTCGGCGCATCTGCCTACTTCGCCACCGACTTCTACGAGGGCGCCGCGCACCTCGTCGCCAAGCTGCTCGACGAGCCGGACCTGCCGTACGGCGAGGTGTTCGCGTCGGAGCCCAACTACGTTGCGGATGGCCTCGAGCGCCTGCCACATGCGTTGGTGGACGGAGCAGAGACGTGGCTGCATCGGTCCGCCTACTTCGAGGGCAAGGAGGACTACTGGTATGCCTTCGCCGGTGACCCGACGGTGAGCCTGTCCGGCGCCGCCGGCGAGCTGAGGCTCGGCGCGCTGAAAGCCGAGTCGGACGGCGTCGTTGCGGTCGACGGGCTGGTCACCGGAATGGCTTCGAGCTATGGCGAGAGCATCGGCTGGGAGGGACAGCCAACGGTCGCGCTGCCGCTCGACATCGGCGGTGGGATCCCCGACGGCGAGCCACAGGTCGTCCTCGTGTGCGCGGATCACTGCGTGAGCCTTCCGGTCGTCGACTCCTGCCCCTGCTATGTCGGGACGGCGGACCAGCGCGTCGCGAACCTGTCGCACGCGGCGTGGGCCCTGGTCACCGACAAGCCGCTCATCGAGGGCCTGATCCCGGTCGAGGTCCACCTCTCACCGATCTCCGCCCCGGGTCCGAGCGCGGACACCTAGCCGAACGTCAGCCCACGGTCACCCGGATCGTGTGGTGGCCACGCGAGCCGTCGGGGGGCGGAGGCGTACGCATGTCGGTCTGCACCTCGCCGCGTCCATCGGTGGCGCGCACCCGCAGGAGACGGTCCCCCGCCGTCGCCTCCCACCGGTACACGAACTGCACCCAGGTCGCGTCCGAGATCGGAGTGCTCAGCTCGGCGGGCTGCCAGCCTTCCTCGTCGACCTGGATCTCGACGGCGCTGACGCCTCGGTCTGGCGCCCAGGCAACGCCCGCGACGGCCACCGTTCCGGGTGGGACGCGCGCGCCGCTCGTCGGCACGTCGATCCGCGACTGGGTCAGGATCGGTCCCTGCTTCGCCCAGCCGAGTGGGATCCAGTAGGCATCGAACGCCTCCAGCGTGGTGAGCTCGATCTCCGTCAGCCACTTCGTGGCGCTCACGTAGCCGAAGAGGCCGGGGACGATCAGGCGCGCCGGGTAGCCGTGGTTCGGTGGCAGCGGCTCGCCGTTCATCGCCACCGCCACGAGTGGCTCGCGGCGGTCCGCAAGGGCATGGGCCGTCGGAAATCCAGCGGTGAACGAATCGACGGAGCGTCCCACGATCTGGGTTGCTTCGGGATGCACGCCGGCGCGATCGAGCAGCTCCTTGAGGCGCACGCCGGTCCAGAGCGCATTCCCGACGAGGTTGCCGCCGACCTCGTTGCTCACGCAGGCGATGGTCACGTACTGCTCGACGAGCGGCATCGCGACCAGCTCGTCGTAGGTCAGCTCGAAGGGCCGGTCGACCATCCCTTTCACGCGGAGCCGCCAGGTGGCGATGTCGGGCCGCGGGACGAGCAGCGCGGTATCGATCCGGTAGAAGTCGCGGTTCGGTGTCACCAGCGGGCTGATGCCCTCGATCTCGAGCGACGAGCCGTCAGGTGGCGGGGCGGCCGTCGCGCCCGGCGCCGGCAGATCGCCCGCCTGCTCGACGGCGTTCAGGCGCCCACGGTCGAGGAGCGTGCGCCCGAGCACTCCGCTCGTCGCGGCCAGGCCCACCACGGCGATGGAGGCGCCGATGAACCGCCGCCGGCCCCATGCCGGCATCTCCGCGGCGGGAGGGCTCTCCAGCTCGGCCGCCAATCGAAGCAGCCAGGACAGCACCCAGATGGCGACGCCGACCGCCGCTCCCGCCACCAGCAGCGTGGTCACCGGTTCGGACAACGGATCTCGAAGCCCGGCGCCCAGGGCCAACAACCCCCCAGCGGTGAAGCCGATGCGCGCCAGACCGGGCCGAGTACGCGCCAAAACTCCGAGCCCGGCCGCCAGCCCCACCGCGACGGCGGCGATGAACAGGTTGAGGACGAGCTTGTCGGCCTCGCCGAACAGGTCGACCACGAACTGCTTCGCGCCCGGAGGCTGGAGAAAGATCACGAGGTCGCCGACGGCGATGATCGGACTTGCGGCGCCCGGCAGCACGCCCGCCAGCAGCTCGGCGATTCCGAGAGCGGCGGCGCCCGCCGCCAGTCCGGCGATGGCCGCGCTGCGGCGGCTGGGGTTCTGCTTGGTCGGGCTCTGCGTCGTCATCGGATCGGTAAGCGTACGCGCATCGCGCCGTCCTGTACGAATCGCCCGAGGAGGCGTAGCCTTGGGGCCGGTCGGTTCGGCAATGTGCTTGCGCAGGGGGTGGGCATGGCTGGAATGCTCTGGGTCAGCGATCGCGAGCCAGGGATCCTCGAGTTGTTCGGCGAGCTCCTTCCCGAAGCGGAGGTGCTCATGCCTGGTGAGCTGAGCTCACGCCTCGCCGTGGGCCAACGGCCGGACGCCATGATCATCGACGGCACCCAGCTCCTCGAGCTGCCCTCCCGGCAGCGATCCGATCTGCTTGCGCTGCCGCGCCTCCTCATCTGTACCGGCATGATGCTTGCCTCGATGCCGATGAACCTCATCTCGGGCCCGGGCGTCGCGATGCTGGCAAAGCCGTTCTGCGTCGAGGACCTCGAGGCAGCCGTCGAGTGGCTGCGCGGAGCGCCCACCACGTTGCCGAACCCATCGGTGCCGTTCGCGGCGCTCGTGCAGCGCCGCCGGCCGCGCCGGCCGCGGGGACGGATGCCGACGGCCTGACCGACCGCCGTATGATCCCGGCCATGGGAGACCGGATCGACCTGCGCTCGGACACGGTGACCCTGCCGACGGCGGCAATGCGTCGCGCGATGGCCGAGGCTGAGGTCGGCGACGACCAGTACGGCGAGGACCCGTCCGTCAACCGGCTCCAGGAGCAGGTCGCCGTGCTGCTCGGGGTCGAGGCGGCGCTCTTCCTGCCCTCCGGGACGATGGCGAACCAGGTCGCGCTGCGGACCCTGACGCGACCGGGCGACGACGTCCTGGTCCCGGTCGACCCGCACATCGTTCTGCATGAGACCGGGGCCGGCGCCGCGAACGCCGGCGTGCAGTTCAGCATCATCGGTGCGGGCGGCATCTACGACGCCGATGCCGTCCGATCCGCGATCAAGCCGGCCGGCCACATCGTCTATCCACCGACCACGTTGCTCGTGGCTGAGAACACCCACAACCGAGCCGGCGGCATCGTCTTCCCGGCCGAAGCGCTCGGTGGCGCGTTGGCGGTTGCCCGCGAGCACGGGCTGGCGACCTACCTGGACGGCGCCCGGCTCCTGAACGCGTCGATCGCGAGCGGCGTGGCGGCGGCCGACCTCGCCTCGGGCTTCGACCTCATCGGCGTCTCCCTCAGCAAGGGCCTCGGCTGCCCGGTGGGCTCGCTGCTCGCCGGCTCATCCGAGATCATCGACCGCGCCCATCGCTATCGGCGCATGGCGGGCGGGGCAATGCGGCAGGCAGGCTTCCTGGCCGCCGCGGGCTCCTACGCCCTGGCACACCACGTCGAGCGCCTCGCGGACGATCATGCCAACGCCCATCTGCTCGCGACCGAGCTGCTGCGTGGCGACGACGTGGAGCTCGACATGGCGACCGTCCAGACGAACATCGTGCTCTTCCGCCTCGTGGAGCGCAGCGGCGTTCCGGATGCCGCCAGCTTCGTGGACCGGTGCCGCGAGCGTGGCGTCCTGCTGAGTGTTTTCGGGCCACGGGCGGTCCGCGCCGTGACGCACCTCGACATCACTGCCGAGCAGTGCCGGGCGGCCGCGAAGGTGATGCGCGCCGTTGCCGACGGCCGCTGAACGCTCCGCCTAGACCTGTTCCATCGGTTCGACCGCTGCTTCGGGGTCGAGGGTCAGCGACGCCGAGTTGATGCAATAGCGCAGCCCGGTCGGCTGATCCCGGGCGTCATCAAAGATGTGGCCGAGATGGCCGCCGCAGCGAGCGCAGTGGACCTCGGTGCGAGTCATGAAGAACGCCCGGTCGGTCTCGGTCTCCACCGCTCCGTCGTCCTTCGGCTGGTAGAAGGACGGCCATCCCGTGCCCGAATCGAACTTGGTGGTGGCGTCGAAGAGCTCGGCTCCGCATCCGGCACAGCGATACACGCCGGAGCCGTGCTCGTCCCACAGGGGGCCGCTGAAGGCTCGCTCTGTGCCCTTCTCGCGCAGCACCCTGTACTGCTCGGGCGTGAGCTCCGCCCGCCACTCGGCCTCCGACTTGGTGATCTTCTCAGTCGTCATGCAACAAGCGTACGCCGGAATCGGCGATTCGTCGCAGCGCGCGTCGCCTTCTGTCGCACGGGCCGTTTGGATGGAGGACCGATGTGCCGGAACGACGCGGGTTGGACGATCGATGCACCATGTCGAACGCACGCAACGAGCCGATCGTCAGGGCCTCGCAGTCCGGCGTCGGCCTCCAGCTCACCCTCCTCTTCCTCGTCCTGGCCTCCGCCGTCGCGCTCGTCGCCATCCGGCCGCTGGCGGGTGGTTCAGCGAACCCCGGCGGCCAGCCCGTACCCGAGGCGACGCCGACGACCACGCCGACCGGATCGCCCACTCCCAGCCCGACGCCGACTCCGCCGCCAACGCCAACCCCCACCCCAACGCCGAGCCCGACGCCGACGCCGATCCCGAACCCAATTCCGACGCCCGTGCCGGCGCCGACGGTTGCGCCACCGCCGGCTCCAGTCCCGCCTCCGGCCGGCCTGCCCGCCTGCCAGTACGGCGAGATGCTTACGGCACACCGCGACTACGCCGAATGGGCGATCACGCTCCTCGACACCACCTACCACGTCGGCGGTGACTACGCGCCGTACGACCTCGTCGATAGCTCGAGCGCCGGCGTCAACGGCGGCTACGCCATCCGCAGCATCCTGGTCGGCGACCTGCGCGCCATGGCCGATGCGGCACGCGGCGCCGGCGTGCCGATCCAGCTGGTCAGCGGCTACCGAAGCCACACGCAGCAGCAGGCGACGTTCGATTACTGGGTCAGCATCGGCGGTTACGAACAGGCGCTGCGCACGAGCGCACGGGCCGGGCACTCCGAGCACCAGCTCGGCACCGCGATCGACGTCACGAGCGAAGGCGGGGTCGCTCCGTGGGAGTACGCAGATTGGGCCAGCACACCGGCCGGTGCCTGGATGGCCGCCAACGCGTGGCGCTACGGATTCGTGATGAGCTATCCGCCCGGCACGTTCGACCTCACCTGCTACGACTACGAGCCGTGGCACTACCGCTACGTCGGGCGCGACCTGGCCGCACAGATCGCCGGCAGCGGGCGCGCGCCGCGCCAGGTCCTGTGGGAGCTGCAGTAGCGCCTATCCTTGGGCCGATGCCCGCCAAACGGATCCTCCTGGCGCCCGGCGCCTCCGGGACGATCGATCGGCTGCGCGACCACGAGCGCGGCCTCGTCGCGCGCGGGCTCGACGTCCGGCTCGTCGAGCTGCCAAAGGGTCGCGCTGAGCGCGCGCTCCCCGTCTACGGCGCCGCGCTCGACACCGAGGAGGGACCGGCCACCGCCATCGGCGGGCACTCGTTCGGCGGCCGGGTCGCCTCGCTGCTGGCTGCCGAGCGGCCGGTGGCCGCGCTCATCCTGTTGTCGTATCCGCTTCACGCGCCGGGGAAGCGCGAGGCATGGGACGAGCGCACCTCGCACTGGCCGCTGATCGGGTGCCCAGTGCTCCTCCTCTCGGGCGAGTCCGACCCGTTCGCCGATCTGGCCCTGCTCCGGGGCGCCGCCGAGCGGCTGCAGGTCGCCGAGCTGGTCACGTATCCGGGTGTCGGCCACGGGCTGCATTCCGTGCTCGACCAGGCACTCGACGAGGTCGCGAGGTTCCTCAAGGGGAATACCTGACGACAACTGGCAGGATTGGCCGCTATCCTCGCGCGGATGCGTGCATCACGACTCGTTCAGCTCCTCCTCTTCCTGCAGACCCGCGGGCGCACGACGGCCGCGGTGCTCGCACGCGAGATGGAGGTCTCGGAGCGCACGATCCATCGCGACGTCGAGGCGCTCAGCGCGGCCGGGGTACCGATCTACGCGGAGCGAGGCCCTCACGGCGGCATCCAGCTGATCGACGGCTACCGCACGCGACTGACCGGCCTCACCGGCGATGAGGCCGAGGCGCTGTTCCTGTCGGGACTGCCCGGTCCCGCGGCGGAGCTGGGCCTCGGGACGGTCGTGGCCGCGGCGCGGCTCAAGGTCCTGGCCGCCCTCCCGTCCGAGCTGCGCGTTCGTGCCTCGCGCCTCGTCGAGCGCTTCCACCTCGATGCCGCGGGCTGGTTCCATGCCAGCGAGGACGTCCCCCACCTCGCCGCGCTGGCCGACGCGGTCTGGGAGGCGCGACGCGTCGATCTCACCTATCAGCGTGGCGACGGTGAGGTCGAGCGCTCGCTGGATCCGCTCGGGCTCGTCCTCAAGGCCGGCATCTGGTACCTGGTCGCCACCTCGGACGGCCAGGTTCGAACGTATCGCGTCTCCCGCATCCGGAGGGTGACGGCGGGTGCCGAGCCGGCCACTCGGCCGGCCGACTTCGATCTCGCCGCCTACTGGGCCGAGTCGATCACCGCCTACGAGCGCGATGCCCCGCGCGTGACGCTCACCGTCAGGATCGACCCCGCCGTGATCGGTGTGCTCGCCGACGCCGTGGGCGCCCAGGCCGTGCGCGCGGCCGAGACCATTCCGGCAGCCGATCCGGAGGGCTGGGTCCACCTGCGCGTCACCGCCGACTGGCCCGATGAGGTTCCCGGCCGGCTCATCGGGCTCGGAAGCCGGGCGGAGATCCTGGATCCGCCCGAGATCCGCGAGCGCGCCATCACCCTCGCCCGGCGCATGCTCGAGCGACACGGCGCGATCCCTAGCGCCGATCGACCTCCTTCGGCGGCCGGCGCACCCACCGGATCAGGCGCCTCGGGCTGACGAGCTGCCGCCGCAGGTGATCCGCGACGGCGCGCTCGCGATCATCGGCAAGCGCGCGGATGAGGTCCTGGCTGAACATCGGTCTGTCGTCCTTCGCTTCGTGTGGTGCGAGACCACCATACCGATGGTTGATGCCAGATCCTGTCATGTACTGCGGCGACCCTAGACCGCTCCCACGACGGTCGTGAAGAGCGAGACCAACAGCCAGCCGACGAGCGCGAGGACCAGCACCACGACGCCGATCAGGCCCAGGAGGACGAGCCACTCATTCCTGGTCGAAAGGTCCGGCTGCTCGAGGTGGCGGCGCATGAGACCGAGGTTGCGCGTGTTCGCCTTGAACCACAGGTCGAATGCGTCCCCCGCGATCGGGATGGACCCGATGGCGAGGTCGATCGCGGAGTTGGCCAGCATGCGCGCCACCACCACGCGGGGCAGCCCGAGCCGTGCACCGCGCCACACGACGAAGAGCCCGATGCCGCCGCTCACGAGATCGCCCACGACCGGCACGAAGCCGATGACGGCGTCGATGCCGAAGCGCCGGCCACCGGTCCCGGGGACGGGAATGCTGTTGTCGAGGAGCCACGCCAGGGTCTCGACCTCCGCCAGCGCGCGAGATCGATCGGAGCTTGCCGGCGGGATACGGGTGACACGTGCCATGGACGATCCGGCATGCAGGACCGATGCCCGTGCGGCTTGACTGATCGGCGACACTGGCTGGCGTGAACGCCGCTCAGCCCGCGACCAGCGCGGTACCGACCCTGCCCGCCTCCGCTCGCGTCCCATTGGTTGGGCTGCTTCGCGGCCTCCTGCTCGGCGAGGCGGTCCTCGGACTCGCCGTAGCCATCTTCCTGAGCCTCCTGGCCGCCGCGCTTGCCAACTTCCTTGGTGGCGACTCAGGGCAGGCCGCCGAGGAGCGAGTCCGATTCGCCGCCGGCGGAGCGATCCTGTTCGCCATCGCGTCGGCGATCGCGTCCCGAGGGGCGAGGCGTCGCCGCACGTGGGCGTGGACGCTGTCGGCGCTGCTGCAGCTCGTGCTCGCCATCGGCACAGGCGTCGGGATCATGGTGGCGTCGTGGCACCCGCTCTATCTCATCGGCTTCGCGCTCGCCGCGGTCGTGATGCTCGTCCTCTCGACCGCGTCCGTTCGACGGGCGCTGGGCCAGGAGTAGGCTCGGCGCTGTCCTTTCCTGACAGGGATGGTCAGGAATCGTGCTTAGACTGGGCGGCATGGCCATGACGAATCCGCACGATCCGGGTCCGGAGGTCGCCTACCAGCGTGGTGAGGCTCACGCAACGGCGGCGCGCGAGCCGCTGAAGGTCGCCGACGCCACGGTCCGCATCGGTACGGCTTCCTGGACCGATCCGACCATGACCGCGCCCGGCGTCTTCTACCCGCCCGATGCCGGGACGGCAGAGGATCGGCTCGTGTACTACGCCAACCAGTTCCCGATCGTCGAGGTCGACGCGACGTACTACGCGCTCCCCGCTCGACGGACCGGCGAGCTGTGGATGGAGCGCACCCCGCCGGACTTCACGTTCGACATCAAGGCGCACGCCCTCATGACCGGGCAGCCGTCGGAGGTGAGCCGCCTGCCGAAGGACCTGCGCGAGGAGCTCCCGGCCGAGATCCTCGACAAGAAGCGGGTCTACGCACGCGAGCTGCCGAACGAGATCGAGGACGAGATCTGGACCCGCTTCGCCGACGGCATCGAGCCGCTGCGATCCTCGGGCAAGCTCGGTGCCGTCTTTCTCCAGTACCCGCGCTGGTTCTTCCCGACCAACGAGTCACGCGACGAGATCGTCAAGGCGCGCGAGCGCATGGGCGACACGCCGTTCGCCGTCGAGCTGCGCCACGCGAGCTGGTTCAACGAGAAGAACGTCGACCGCACCCTCGGCTTCCTCGAGAAGTATGAGATCCCGTTCGTCATGGTCGACGCGCCGCCCGGGACGAAGTCGTCCGTCCCGCCGATGACGGTCGTCACGTCGCCGAAGCTCGCCGTGATCCGGTTCCACGGCCGGCGCAGCGAGACGTGGGAGAAGTCGGGCATCCCGGTGGTCGAGCGCTTCCGATACCTCTATGACGAGGACGAGCTGGGCGAGTGGGTTCCGCGCATCCGCGACGCCGCCGGCCAGGTGCCGGAGCTGCACATCCTGATGAACAACTGCTACGCGAACTACGGGACCACGAACGCGCGGGAGATCGCCGACCTCCTGGCCGCGGAGGTGCCACGGCTGGACGCCTGAGTCGGTACCCTAGCCTCGTGGGGAAGGCACGCGGACCGCTGGCACTGGTCCTGGCGGTGCTCCTCGTGGCCTGCACCTTCCCGCTCGAAACGCCAACCGCCCGGCCGACGCGATCGCCATCCGCCACGCCATCGCCGAGCCCCACCCCTGCACCGACGCCCTCACCCACGGTGGCGCCGACGCCTGAGCCGATCGCCCCGGACTTCGACGCCGGCGAGATCGTCGCCACCACCATCGACGGGCTTCGGGTGCGCAGCCTGCCGGGTGCTGATCGCCAGATCGTCACGGGGCTGCTCCCGCTGGCATTCGAGCTCGAGGTGATCATGGGACCGATCCCGGTCGATGGACTTGCGTGGTATCTCGTGGCCGACGCAGATGCTCGCGAGCCGAACTTCGCCGAGGGCTGGGTCGCCGCCGGCTACGAGCCGGACCCGCTGCTGGTCAGCTCCGGCCGCGTGGCTGAGGGCTCCGCGGCCGTCACCTCGATGGCGCAGACCGGCGATGCTGAGCAGGGGCCGATCGAGATCGGCGAGGGCGACCACGCCATCCGCTGGATCGGGCTCGATCCGGAAAGGCGGCGCTGCTCCTTCGCCGTCTCCATGGCGCCCGCCGGCGGTGGCGACCCGCTGCCGGCCATTCGCGCGACGATCGGCACGGGCGTCGACCGCGGCACGCTCCAGCCCCAGTCCTTCGCCGCGCTCGGCCTGCGTGGGCCAGTGTTCCTCAGCGTCGTCTCCGACTGCGCGTGGGCGCTGACCCTCGTTCGCGTCCCCCCGACCCCGACGCCGGCTCCCAGCGCGTCAGGGTGACCAGCGTCAGCGACTGGCGCCGCGGAGGGACTCGGTGAGCTCCGTGTTATCCGGGTCGTACAGGACGCAGGTGAACTCGCGATCGCCGTCGCTCCACGACTCGTCCGAGGGCGAGATCATCGAGCCGTAGATCGTCGATGAGAGCCACGGCTCGCCGACGTAGGCCTCGAACGACGGCTCACAGATCTCGAGGAAGATCGCCTCGAGCTGGCTGTCGGGTGGGAACGTCCCATCACCCTCCCACGTCGTGAGGTGGAACACCTCGTACTCGTGCGCCTCGGTGCAGGGAAGACCGTCGACGTCGCTGATCTCGGCAGCATCGGCCGTGTTGAAGCAGTCGCCCACGCGCAGGTCGTCGACGCCCAGATTGCCGGCAGCCGACAGCGCGCCGTCGTCACCGCGCCGCGCGCTGAACAGATACCCGCCAACGAGCGAGACGACAAGGACGGGAACCCACCAGTAGCGCAGCCAGCGCTGCCAGCCGGGCCCTTCCGTGGCCGGCGCCTGGCCGGCCTGCGACGCCCACGTCGCCTGGTCGGTTTCGGTCGACTCCGAGCCACGCGCCAGGCCGCAACGCAGGCATGTCGAATTGGATCTCCTCGTTGTCCGCGAAGCAGCGCTTGCAGACCCATCGCTCGTTCATGCGCCCA
This sequence comes from uncultured Chloroflexia bacterium, assembly GCA_963839635.1. Lineage (GTDB taxonomy): Bacteria > Chloroflexota > Limnocylindria > QHBO01 > QHBO01 > JACDBZ01. The sequence continues at coordinate 6,314 of CAWIVT010000005.1, read as the reverse complement.
CCTTACGCGGAGCGGCTACCCGTCCAGATGGAACTTTCGTACGAATTCCTCCTGGGCCGGTGTCTCGACCGCGGTAGGGTGCCGTACCCGCCGGACGTGACCGATGGCGGCATCCGGGTCCCACCCCGCGGCCACCAGCGCGCAGGCGGCGACGGTCCCGGTGCGCCCCACGCCTCCCATGCAGGCCACCGCAACCGGGCCGCGGGCCCGGGCAACCGCGATGGAGGTCAGGATCGCCTCCATGGCCGATCTGTCCGTGGGTGGCGAGCCATCCGGGATCGGATGCCGGTCGACCTCGATCCCGAGCGCTTCGGCGCGCTGGACCAGGCCGGGGTCGCCCCACCGGTGCAGCTCCCGGTCATCAACCAGGAGGATGAGGCGCACCACCCCGGCCGCGCGCAGCGCGGCCAGGTCCTGCGCGAGGTCGCCGCGATAGATGCGGCCCGGGTAGCGAACGGACGGCCCGTGCTTGCCGGGGAGCACGGTCAGCCCGATGCCGCCGGGGAGGCCGTCGCCAAGGTCCGAGGCCGGGATCCAGTCGATCCGCGGTGGCGGATCGTGGACCGACTCGCTCACCTAGTTGAGCTGCCCGTTCCCGCGTGGGCAGAAGTGGCCCTGCGGATCGAGGGGCTGGCCGCAGAACGGGCATGCGGGCCGTCCCGCCGAAACGAGGGCCTCAGCATGTCGGACGAACGCTCGCGCGGCCGGCGCATCGATGCGGACCCGAAGCAGGTCGGGCCCATCATCCGCGTCGTCGGGCAGCTCGGCGTACTCGCCATCCTCGGTCGGGGTCTGTGCCTCGATGACGAGTGCCTCGGTGCCGGCATCCCATGCCAGCGCCATCGCGCCGACGCGAAAGAGCTCGACGATCGGCTCCTCCAACCCATGCTCCGCCGGCGCAGGCGGCTTGGCCGGCGCATCCACCGCGTCGAGCAGGTGCGTCCATGCGCTCGGCAAGGGCGGCCACCTGCACCTTCTCGATACCGACGCTGACGAGCGCGTCGCCCTTTCGGGCCTGGAGATAGAAGGCACGGTCGCCCGGCTCGCCGACCGTACCGGCGACGAATCGATCAGGGCCGTCGAAGACGAAGAGGCGTCGTGTCATCGAGGTCATCCTAGCGCGTGGCGACGGGGTAGAGTTCTGGTGCAGATGAGCACCACGGCTCACCCGATGACGACCTGAGCCGATGCGACGACAGCTTCGTCGGATCGGGGCGTCGCTCGATGGCCCGGCGCCCGGGGGAAGAGGGTTCTACCCTCAACCTCTCGCCGCGCGCGCTGCGGATCGGTGGCTGGATGGTGGCGATTCTCCTGATCGCCGGCATCGCGGTCGTGGTCGGCATCCTGGGCGGCGATGCGCAGGAGCCGGGCGTCGGCGCCTCGCCATCCGGGTCGGGGGCCCTTGGAACGGCGGAGATCGCGTTCGGTACCGCCCTGGACCCTGCCAGCGGCGAGGTGGCGACCGCCGCACGAACGGATCGCTTCACCGCCGGCGACGCATTCGTCTACTCGGTGGCAGCGGCTGAGCCGCCCGCGGCCGTCTACGTCGAGGTGAGGCGAACCGGCGGTGGGGCCGTCGAGATCGCCCAGGCACCGGTCGGACGCGCAGACCCTTCCCGACGCCGGACGTCATCGCCTTCAGCGTTCCGGCCGAAGACCTCCTGGCCGTCTTCGGGCCCGGCGAGTACATGATGCTCATCTACGCGGATCCCGAAGCGGATCCGATTGCCGAGGGCACATTCCTGCTGGTCACCACGGCCGCCAGTCCATCCACCAGCGCATCGGCCAGTCCCTGAACACGAAGAAGGGATCGGAGACGTGCCCCATCTCCGATCCCATTTGGCAAGCCGGCGTGCCCATCCGACTCGTCGAACCCTAGCGTACGGTCCCCGGACCGCACCTGTCAACACTCAATTGACCGAAAGCGCCTCGCTCGTAAGCTCGTATGCGCCGCGGTGATCGCCCGCATTCGCCCGCAGGTCGGCCCACTCGCGCAGCACCTCGCGCAGCCGGTTCGGAACCCGGCTCGAACGCGCCAGCGCGGCGGCCGCACCGAACCGCTGCTCGGCCTCCGTCAGCTGACCGTCGACGCGCATGGCGCGCGCCTCGGTGAGCATCGCGGCGAGCCTTGCGAGCTCGTTGCCGCTGCGCTTCGCGTAGTCCTGGGCATCCGCCGCCAGGCGCAGCGCCCCGGCGGTGTCTCCCGACGCCAGCGCGACCTGGGCCTCCGTGTCTGCCACGGCCGCCATCCAGCGCTGGTCGCCGGTCGCGGCGATCTGGGTCCGGGCGTCGCTGGCAAGCTCCCGTGCGCGCTCGATCTGCCCGGTGGCCAGGTACGCGAGCGCGAGGTCGTTCTCGATGCGTGCCGACTCGAAGATCGCTCCGGCGGCACGGTAGAGGGCCATGCCCTGGGTGCCCGCTCGGATGGCGGCCTCGAAGTCCCCCACCTCCCGGTACCCGATGGCGAGGTTGAACAGGAAGGCGGCTCGCCGGCGGTCGTCGAGATCGGCGGCAAGGCCCGCGTGCCTCCTCGAGGTAGCTGAGCGCACGTGCCGGCTGGCCGGCCCGTGACTCGACCGCCGCGAGCGAGGTGAGCAGCCGCATCTCGAAGTCGGGCTCGACGTGGAGCCCCCCGCGCACCTGCTCGAGGAGCGCGGTCAGCAGGCTGCGCGCATCGGGCTCGTTGTCCGACTGGTAGAGGCCATAGGCGAGCCAGTAGCGCGCCAGCGCGGCGTCGGCCGGCCGAGCGGCGAGCCCGTACAGCCGCGCGGCCTCCGAGGCGGCCGCGATCGTCTCCTTGCCGTGGTCGAGCCTGGCGAGCGCCTCGGCCATCCCGCGCAGGAGATCCGCGCGTGATCCGTCGTCGTTGACATCCTCCAGGAGCGCCCGATAGCCGTCAGCGGCGGCCTGCCATTCGCCCGACGCGAGCTGCATGTCCACCTCGAGGCGGGTCCATGCCGGGTGTCCCTCATCGATGAAGTGGCTAGCCGGCAGGTTCAGCCGCTCGGAGAGGAAGTTGAGCGCGACCATGGAGGGCCGCGCGATCCCCGTCTCGAGCGCGCTCACATACGCTTTGGTGTAGCGCTCCCCGGCGAGCTGCTGCTGGGTGAGCCCCGCACGGTGCCGGGCTTCGCGGATGCGAACACCGATGCGCTGTGCGAGCTCGCGGTCCTTGTCGGTGGCTCGGGCACTCGTTTTGGTCCGTGGCATGGCGGCAGTCTACACCGCATTGGCAATACCCGATTGACTCGGCGTACGCCGAAGGTACTGCCCTGGAGGAGTCCGATAGGGACGGTGTGGTGATTGTCCCTTGACCTGAGCGGAGCGACGGTGCCTGCACGGCGGCCGCAGAGCGAGCAGCGGCGCCCGCTGAATCCACTCAATAGGAGCAGAACCGATGCGTATCCGCCGAATCGCCAAGACCCTGATGATCGCCGGGACCGCGGCGATGCTGAGCCTCGTCAGCCTCGCCACGACCGTCATGGCCGTTACGGGTGGTGGCGACTTCCCCGTCCGCCGCTAGGCGAACATTCCGACCCGGCGCCTGCCCGCCCGGTCTTCCAAGGGCGATCGAAACCCCTAATGCCCGTGTTGGTAGTAGGGGTTTTCGCCTGCCTGGTGATCGGTAACGTCGACGATTGCCTGGATCGCCGGCACGGCGTTGCGGACCGCGGTCTCGACGCCCTGCTTGAGCGTCACGTCGACGGCCGCACAGCCCTGGCACCCACCGCCGAAGCGCATGAAGGCGGTCCCGTCCTTCACGTCGACCAGGGTGACCATGCCGCCGTGTGAGCCGACTCCCGGATTGATCTGCCGGTCGAGCACGTCCTGGACCGCGCGGGCGACCGGGTCCTGCCACCCCTCGTTCGGGTTCTCGATCTTCAGGCCCCCACCGGTGACGGTCGGGTCCAGCTCGATGGTGGCGCCCGCCAGGTCCGCGACGCTGGCGGAGTCGACGACGACCGTGAGGCCGTCGGTCTCGACGGAGACATCGCCATCCGCGCGATCTCGCGGATCCTCGAGCGCGATCTCGTAGCGGAAGCTGCGGCCCTCCTTCGCGGTCACTCGGACGCGGAGGACCGCGTCGGGAAATTCGTTGAAGGTGCGGACGCCGTCGATCTTGGATCGCGCGTCCGGAGTGATGGTGAGAAGCGGATCGATCATCGCGGGCATGGTACGCCCGATGGGCCGACGCTGCCCACGGGCGACGCTACGAGATCGGCGGGAGCTCCTGTCGGTCGGTCAGGACCGGTGCGAACGGGTCGCCGCGCTCGGCCAGGCGGGCGATGGCGTCGCGGATCGTCCATCGATCGGGCCGGAGCGACCCGTCCTCGAGCTCGTCCCAGTCGATCGGCAGGCTGACCGGCGCACCGGGTGCCGGGCGCGCGCTGTACGGCGCCACGAGGGTCTTGTTGATCGCGTTCTGGGTGAAGTCCAGGCGCGCCTTGCCCTTCCGCGCGCGCTTTGCCCACTCCCAGCTGACGAGGTCCGGGACGATAGACCCGACCGCGCGCGAGAGGCCCTCGACCCAGGCGCTGGTGTCGGCGAAGGAGGGACCGGGCCTGATGCCGATCCAGACCTGGATCCCGCGCTTGCCGGTGACCTTGGGGTGCCCGCGCACGCCGAGGTGCTCGAGCGCGGTGCGATACAGGCGGGCCAGCGCCACGACCTCGTCCCAGGTGGTGTCAGGGCCGGGGTCGATGTCGATCAACGCATATGACGGCCGGTCCGGAGCGTCCGTCGGCGACGTCCACGGATGAAGCTCGATCGCCGCCTCCTGGGCCAGCCACACGAGGGTTGCCGGTTCCTCGACCACCGGGTAGTCCTTCGGACCCTCCTCGTTGTGGTGGTAGGTCCACCGCTTGACCCATTCCGGGGCGTGCTTCGGCAGGTCCTTCTGCCAGAACCCCTTCTGCTCGACCCCATTCGGGAATCGCTGGACGGTGAGCCCGCGATCTCGCAGGTAGGGAATCAAGGTCGGGGCGATGGCGAGGTGGTACTTCAGCAGGTCGCGCTTGGTGACAGGGTCTCCCCCATCACGGCCCGGGAAGAGGACCTTGTCCAGGTTGGTCACCCTCACCTCGCGGCCGGCCACGGCCCAGATGCCCTCGCGCTCGATCGCGTCGAGGCCCGCGGCGGCATCAGCGTCATCGGTCGTGTGCATCGCCTCTGGCTGCACCTCGCGCTCGGCGGCCGCGGTTGCTGCGGCGACGTCGATCTTCCGCTCGCGGCGGACCGACGTCGGGCGCCTTGCCGATCTCGACGCCCTTGAACGCGGCCTGCCGCAGCAGGTCATCGGCCGTCCAGTCGGCGAACTCGACGCGGATGACGAGCTTCGGCTCGACCCAGTGCGCGCCCTTCAGCCTGGGCACCGGGTCCAGCGCGGACGTGTCACGCTCCAGCTCGTCGAGCTTCCTGCGCAGCTCGCGCCTGGTGCGAGCGTCGATGCCGCTGCCCACCTGGCCTGCGTGCGCCCAACGGTCGCCGCTGCGCACCGCCACGATCAGCGATCCGAGGTCGCGAGTGCGTGCCCTGGCCGTCGAGCCATCCGACGACGACGACCTCCTGCTCGCGGCGCAGCTTGATCTTGAGCCAGCTCTTCGTACGACGGCCGGGCTCGTACGGTGAGCGACGCAGCTTGGCGACGATGCCCTCCAGCTCCTGGGCACGCGCCGCTTCGGTGAATGCCCGACCCTCGCCCTCGACGTGGCCGGCGTACCTGACCCGCTCGTGCGGACGGAGTCGCGAGCGGAGGAGGCGCTTCCGCTCCTCGAGCGGGACCTCGAGCAACGACCTCCCGTCGAGGTGAAGCAGGTCGAAGACCTGGTAGATGGCCGGCGCCGGCGGACCCGGGCGCTTCGTGCCGGGCGCGCGACCCGGTGCGGACGCCGGTCCGATCCTGGAGGAGGCTGAAGCTCGGCCGCCCGGCCTCGTCGAGCGCGACGACCTCGCCGTCGACGATCGCGTCCCGCGCCTCCAGCCACTCGGCGGGCCCCGCGAGCTCGGGGAAGTAGCGCGCCGCGTCCAGCTGGTTGCGCGTCCAGAGCCGCGCGCGCCCGTCGCGGATCACCGCCTCGACCCGGTAGCCGTCCCACTTGATCTCGAAGAGCCAGTCTGGATCGTCGAACGGATGGTCGGCGAGCGTCGCGCGCATCGGCGGAATGAAGTCGGGCATCGGCCTCTCGCGCGCAGCGGTGAGGTCGATCTCGCCGACCGCCTGCGGTGGCTCCTTCTCGAAGCGCGGGGCGACGCCCTCGCGCACCTCGTCGTTCGTGCGCCCCGTCTTCACGCTGTGCGGATGATCCTCGGCATCC
>CAWIVT010000004.1:0-367552 GCA_963839635.1 uncultured Chloroflexia bacterium | reverse complement strand
GTTGTCATTGTCACGGACTTGCGGGCAAACTCCGATACCAGCAGTGTAGGAATAGCCGAAGAATCAGCGAAGGGCTCATGATAGATCCCCGCTAGCTTTTCAACCCACTCCAAAGTATCTTTCTGAGTAACAGTAATTCATGATGAGTGGTACCCAAGTGTTTGGCTACTCTTCGGGCGTAATCAGCCTCGTTGAATTTACTGTCTTCAAAGGCTATAGAAAATGTATTCACCCTTTGGGAAGAAACCGCCGCAGCGGCGGCTGTTACCATACTTGAATCTACCCCTCCGCTTAAGAAAATTCCCGAAGGAACATCACTGATTAAACGGTATTCTACTGCGCTCAGGATTAACTTTTTTAACTCTCTTTTAGCATAGTGGATATCCGTAATTACTTCACCCTGAATCTGGCTCTCTAGGCTCCAGTACATTTTCTCTTCCAGAAAATTTTCACTCGCCACCAGGTACGTACCGGAATCCATTTTCCTGATTTCCTGATAAATACTATTGGGACGAGGGATGTACCCGAGGTAAAGGAACTGACTAACAGCTTTCTTATTGATGGTTAATCGGCCAGCTAGTAAGGACAGTTCCAGCAAGGCCTTCAGTTCGGAGGCAAAAGCCAAGTGATGGCCGTCCCAGTAATAGTACACAGGCTTAATACCCATTCGGTCGCGGTAGATGAAACAACCGGTACGTTTGCTATTCATAGATAGCAATGGCAAACATACCGTTGAGACGGTGGACAAATGATTCACCCCACTGGGCAAACGCCTCAACGATTACTTCCGTATCGGAGGTGGTTCTCAAAGGTTGCCTAAGTTCCCGGGCAATTTCCCTGAAATTATACACTTCTCCGTTATAAACGATAATATAGCGTCCACAGGCCGAGTGCATAGGTTGGTTTGGCCGCTTCTGATAAGTCAAGAATTCGGAGCCGTCGGTTACCCAGTCCTACTACACCGTTTGAAAAACACCCCCTTAGAATCAGGTCCGCGGTGGGCAAACCGATCGTTCATTCTGGCACAATTCCACTTCTGTAAATGCTCCCTGGAAGGACATAAAACCTGCTATACCACACATGTAAAGGGAGCTATTGCCAGCTGATTGAGAAATACATATTTAAGAATAACCAGAAAGCGTCTTTCGAGTATCACCCCAGGAAATTTGGCGAAAGCGTGGCGCAATAGCGCAAAACCAGTCGGTTTTTGCCAGAAATGGCAAGGTGAAGAGCAATATAAGAGCGGGCGTACGCGATTTATCTGTCGAAAATATCGGTTGGAATCTAGTCTTCACTTGTTCATTTCTAAACATATACTGAATCGCTAGGCTTTTACGATTTACCAATTTTTTCTCATCCAGATTCACAATATCGCGTCCAGTATGATTAAATCAAGGCTGCCGCAATGCGATTATCTGTTAAAAGCGGATAATGAGCGGCAATTCTGACCCAAAGTTCCCGATCCTCTGAACCAGATAAAAACAAGTCCTCATTGAAAGGAAGGCTATTGCTACGTCTCTTTTCAGAAAAATGCCGAGGCAACTCAATGGGTTACCCTTAACAAACATATAAATGTCGTCTGAACAAAAATTATCAACTTTTTGCTTGATTGTTCCTTTTTCATCTTTTACTTCATAGGCAAGATGCAGAAAGGCGGGAAATTCAAACCTGCTGATGGATTCGAAGGCATTGCTCAAGCACTGATCATACAGTAAATCATCAGAGTCCAGAAAAGTAACGTACTTCCCCCGTGATTTGCTTACTCAAGTTTTGTGCAATATCTGCGTTTTTGATCTTTTTCCGATAATATTGAATTTTATCATTGAGTAGAGGCTGCACTACCCCGGCAGTTTCATCCGTACTACCGTCGTCCACAATAATTACTTCAAAATCCTGGTGTTGTTGTGCTAATACCGACTGGATGGTAGCTTTACCAATGAAATTCGCCCGGTTATAGGTTGGAATAATGACGGAAAAAAATGGAGAAGACGAAGACATTGATAATGGTGTTTATTCGGTATTTGTTCATTTTCAGCACACCAATAAATTAGTGCGGGGACATTGCATTATAAGCCAATCCCTCTGACTACGGCTACGTGATTTCGGTTTCCGTAAGGAATGTAACCGGCAAAAATTCTGCCCAAACCGAACTCTTCAAACCACTTTCTTACAGTAGACAACCGCTGAGGGTTATCATAGACGGGTGAAAACATATCAAAAGTATCCAAAATAACCCATTCCTTCAATTGCTTTGTGGTCAGATTCTGCGGCATGGTGCTTTGAATATCACAAACGGGGAGAAAGCGGTTGATAAATTTACCGACACCCATCCGGTTGCACCATTGGGAAGTAGCAATTAACCAGTCAGCATTTTTTTCAATCATACTGAGTAATTGTTTTTCACTCAATCTTTTCGTAAATGGGCGAAATAAATACTTGGCGTGAATCTTAGTCCAAAAGCCTCGTATAGGGTAGAAATCCCACAATTAGCTCGCCACCAGATTTCACCATTTCGGCCAGGCAAGCTACCGCTTTCTTAAAATCAGGGGTGTGTTGGAGGACACCACAACAAAATATGCGGTCAAAACTCCGTTTGGCAAAAGGTAAATCGTAAATACTGGCCTGGAAAACTTCAGCGTTCGTGGTGCCCATTATTGCGGAACTTAACGTCTACCGCATTAGAAAAATCGACGCTGTATAAGTTCGCTTTAGTATGTTCCAGTACCACTTGAGAAAACGTCCGGCTCCGGAACCCACTTCCAATATATTTTCTCCTTCCATATCCAGTTTATCCCAGCCAGTTACGGCAAAAAAACATCCCGGCTTGAGTCTGCTGTGAAAAGTTATCTAGTTGCGTTCGTTGGAACTGATTCCACTGGAAACCAAAACTATCCGCATAGTTACTCCCGTTTACAAACCGATGTACCCCGTTAACCATTGGGAAAGCCTTACCCTTTTGAATTTATCCACTCATTATTACGCCACACCAGGGGACATTGACTATAAGGGCTTATCAATTGTACATCCATCTTATGATATTTTCATCAGCTCTCGTAGTAATACGGCTGTTTTCCAGGTAAACAACGCGGGGAAATAGGATTGAAGTGCTTGGTGGAGATATGCCCACCGACGGCTTTTCTTCCCAGCCAGTGTAAGGTGTAAGGCTACGTATAACCACAGATGGGCCATCATGCAGGATTTTTTTTCTTTCCCTACTTATTATGCCAATCATCATCCATTTCTAAATACTTCACACACAACTCTATTCTTTTCTTTAGTTGGACTTCGCCGGTGTTTATAACACTACGCTCCCCATGTTGAATATAAGCGCTGAAGTAATTGTATTTGAATAATAGAGGCGATACTTTGCTCGCAAGTCTGATTTCCACAATTCCCAATCCCGGAACCGGACAAAGCACGGTCTTCATTAAAGGGCAAATCCAGGGCAATCTCCCTTTTAAGAAATACCCCCATACAGCTCAAAAAATTTCCTGTAATCAATTGCTGGTTTAAATCGCCCCGATAGTAGTTCTGCCTGATTATTTTACCGAAGCTTTATCCTTTACCTCGTAAGCCAAGTGAAAGAAAGCGGGATACTGGTATTGCTCAATAGACGGGAGGCTTCCGTAAAATGGTTTGCATACAATACATCATCGGATTCAGGAAAGTAACGTACTTGCCTCTGGCTAGTTTTACGCCAGTATTACGAGCGGCGGCTCTTTCCGCATTGTCTTGCAAGTGATAGAAGACTCGCGGGTCCTGAATACCTTTCACAATCTTTTCCGTATCATCATCTGCCATCATCCACCACAATCACTTCAAAATTGGTATAGCCTTGACTCAACACTGAGTCAAATTGTTTTCAGGATAAAGTGTGCCCGGTTGAAAGTCGGATAATCAGAGAAAAAATCCATTCCACTTATCCGTTTTCTATTTGAGAACCTTACACCATACTTTTTGTAAACCAAAGCGAATTCTACCAAATGGGTTTCAAATCACACGCTTTCAACAACTCATCTAATTCACTGCGGTCGAATTCCGTTACGTGATCGCTATCTGTGTAAATTAAGGAAACGCCAAATTCTTTTCGATAATGATTAAGGTAATTTTTATCAAAATCCGGGAGTTCGATGTAGATATAAGTAAAATATTCCTTGAATTGGCTTAGGAACTCTTGTGGATTATCTAGGTGCTCCAGTATATGAGATAGGATTAAAACATCAAAATGCTCTTGGTTGGCTTTTAGATACGCCAGTGCATCCGCGGAAACGAAAGTTAAGTTGCTAGCCTGATAACGCTTTTTAGCAGTTTCGATTGCCGAAGTGTTGTGATCAATGCCAACTACCCGGCGAGCTTTTTGAGAAAGCCAGAAACCTCATATCTCCCAGGGTACACCAAATCCAATATGGATTGGTTATTGTCAATTCGGTCCAGAAGAGAATACTTTGTTTGTAACCTTACTGGATGGTTAACTGGTTGATAAACACGAAAAGATTGTTCGGATGCAAACCGTTCAAAAATCCATTCTAAATCAAGGTATAATTTCAGTTTACCTTCTGCACTCGCAAAAGGTAGTTTAGTTAGTTTATAAAAGAAGGACAATAATAGGTGCCTCGGCTTTTTTCGCGGTAATTTTAATCCCATCCCCGTTATTGTTGATATATGGTTTCCAGATTGTTTATCATCTCTTCTTTAAGGTAAATCGTTCAATTACGTCACGATGTCCTTGTAATACCATTTTTTGTTTTATTGATGTATTCATCATTAAAATTTGCTTTAATGCCTGATAGATGGCATCGCTATCCTGAAAAGGCACAACCCAGGCGTTTTCCCGGTGCCGAATAAACTCGCCAGCTACTCCTGACAAAGTAAATATGGAAGGTTCCTGCGGCTAAAGCTTCTACATAAATCTGGCCGAATGCCTCTACTTCCTCATTGATAGGCACGTGAATAAACACATCGAATAGTTTGTAAAGTGCTGGTAAATCCTCTTCAAAAATAATTTCCCGATATCGTTCGGCAGGTAATTGATTCAATAACTCAGTTACTTCGCTTGTATAATTCCCCTTGGCATTCGCCAGCATCAAACAAGCCTCGGATACTCAGTAAGTAACCGCTGAAAAGCAGGAATTGTGTATTGGAGCCCTTAGAAGCAGATATCGGGAAATTACCGCCAATCACTGGTTGGTAACCACTCAACTCGTATTTATCAGTCAGATGACTCACTCTTTCCGGTGGGTCGCCTTGAAATTCATCGAGTTGGAAACCGTGGTGAATAAGGGTAATTTTATTAGGGTTTACGTACTCTTTTTCTATTAATACCCGTTTTACATTTTCACTGATGGCCACGATCCGGGTAGCTAATCCATTGATAAACCGGTCATAATAGACAGCCTTGGGGAAATACACGTGGTGCAGCGTAGAATGATGCCGGGTATGAATTCTTTTGGGAATGCCTAATAGTTTACCGGCTAACAAGCCAATGATGGAAGCATCAAACAAATGGGTGTTATCAACCGCACCTTTTCTTGTTTTAGTATTTTCCCCACTTGCCACAGAGCAGACAGCAAATCTTTTTTACCGCGATAGCGAACTCGGTACGCACGAATATCTTTTTTTTGTAAAAACTGTTCCAGTGCTGAATTACCAGGGTTTAATAGGATAAAAAACAGGTTAAAGTTTTTTTGAATCAATGCGGCAGCTGTCCACTCCAAGCCAAGTGATTTGTTGATATTAGAGACGATATAGCAAACGTTATTCTTCACGAAACGGTGAGTGCACTTGAGTGAAGGCAAAGTATATCAAAATGACAGTGCTTAAAATCGGTGATGCGATATACTGGTTCATCGTTTTCCGCGTGTTGAACTGCATAGCCCAAAGTTTGCCTCGACAAGTTCACTTGCCGAATGCCCTTGCTGCCGGAGGTTATCATCATCCAACTCGATAAGCAAAATGGGATGAAAGGTGCGCAAAGTATACATCGCTCCTTTTAACACGTTGAATTCAAAGCCTTCCACATCAATCTTAATCATATCTACCCGTCCTAATCTTTACTCGTTTACCTTGTCATCCATCCGAACTAACTGCACATCGGATGATTGGCTGTTCGTAGGCTTGAGTGAGGTACTAATCCGATTCATCCCACGATTATCTGCGTTTACCACTTCCAGGCGATGGGTAGCAGTAGTATCGCCCAAACCAACATTAAGTACCTGAATATTATGAAACATATTCAAATCAAGGTTTTTAAGGCAATTAGCATAATTCTGACCATCTGGCTCAAAACCCACTACACGACCATTATCTGCCAACTGAGCCAGGCGCATGCGACACTTCCAATGTTGGTACCAACGTCTATCACCGTATAATCCTTTTGGCAAAGGGCGTATAATTTTTGGTGCGCCTTTTCGGCAAAGCCAAAGTACAAGTAATGATCAACAACATTACTAATGTCCAGATTGTAGTAAATTCCCTTGCGGCAAACCACCCGGCGTGCCCCAGCCTCGTATTGATAATGATTAGGAACCCACTTGCTAAAAAATGCTTGGGGTGACCGATCGATTGTGAGTGTTATAGTCATTTTTTCCAACCAGGGTATTTGAAATACTTTTCGGAAGTAGTTCAATATTTTTGTCTTATGGTCAATGCGACAGACGGAAGTGGTGAAGTGTAGTAGCGTAAATAATGATGCTGTATAACTTATACCGTACGTTCTTCGGAATTCTTTTTTAGGTAAACAATCCGGAATGCAACACGCGCGCCCAAGCCGGGTTGTGAACAAAGAACCGGTAACCTTGTTTCTTAACAAATCCCACCTGTTGAAGAGCAAAACTTTGCGGGTGCAGTTGTAAGATACCATGCCTTTATTTCAGATAAATATTTTTTTGATTGGGCATAAGCGATCTGTCGTTTGATATAAGAAGTTAAACTTACGGGGTCGTTATGCCACGCAAACGCATTCCAGTGATAATAAACGGGCATTTTTTGCAAAAGGACACGCAAACTCCAATCGAAATCTTCTGAATCGTTTAGTCTTTCGTCAAAACCACCAATATTATCAAATATTTGCCTGGGAACCGACAAATTCTGTGTTGTAAAGCCATAACTGGTCGCCAACTCTGACTTGGCGTTATTTTACCCTGAAGTGATTGTTGCCATACCGATTCGACGTAAAATTTGTAAGACAAAAAATCGCTTTGCGTGCTTAGTGTTTCCGATAAAAGCACTCTACCGGTCACTACTGCGTTGGGATGGGCCAGATAGTGCTGATAATGTTGTCTCAAGCACGTAGGAATCGGAATAACGTGATCAAGTCAAAAAAAACAAATAAGTCACCATTAGCAGCTTTGGCACCCGTATTACGCGCCACTGCCCGCCCACCATTAGCGCGCGTCAATACACGCATACGCTGGGGAATTATGGGAAAAGTACGCAGCACCTCTATCGTATTATCAGTAGAACCATCTACTACGACTATCGTTTCAAAATCCTGGAAAGTTTGTTGAGTAAGAGCTTCCAACAAACTACCAATTTTATGCGCGCCGTTGTAAGTAGGAATAATTACGCTCACATTCATAGGAACAAAATTAGGCTTCGTAAATGAAAATCCCTAGTTAGAACTCATCGCGAAAGAAACCGAAGTTAGATCTACGAAAGAGTTGAAGAACGAAGGCTGGGACAAAACGATTACGCCAATACAGTTTGCGCCAATGCGTGCGGTCAGCAGGGGTTAATGCGGTTTGATCAATGTTATTGAGAAATGTCGGGCTTTAGCTTTTTGATTGTTCACGTAATACTCGTCAGCGCGTAACAAGAGATAGTAATGCAGGGCTTGGCTTACAGGGTTGCATCGTAATGTTCCACTTTTGAGATAGTGAAATTGTGATTTATATTGTTCGTTTGTTCGATAGCTGAAGCCAGGTGCGTCAGCCCATAGGTATGGGCAAGAAAAAAAACAATGTGTCCCGTTCGCGCTGAAAAAAGTTAGTTTGACTAACGGTTTTGGATTGGCTATGCAATCGAAAATTGACCAGTATATCAGGTATTTGTGCGATGCCTTCCAGGCCAAACAAATAAGTACTTAATCCACCAATCCCGGTCCATCAGATAGTGTAGTTGTGAATTCAGCGGATCCATTTGTTGGATAGCCATCGATGGAAGAAAGTTTCCAGGTTGGTCAATACGGGCCCAACCAATGGTTTTTGCCAGGTTACCAGTATACACATCCGTGCCTTTGGAATAACCTATCGTCTCTTTCATGCCCTTTCGAAACTTCCTGCTCCTACCACATACTACCTGGGTGTCCGGGTGTTCAAACGCCTTAGCAACCGTTCGCAAAGCGTTTGGTTTGTAGTAATCATCCGAGTTTATCCAATTAAAAATATCACCACTGGCTCTTTGCAAACCTTTGTTGATGGCATCGCTCTGGCCCTGATTTTTTTCGCTGACCCAATAAAACAAGTGCCGCTCGTACTTCCGGAAATTTCCACTGATTGATCCGTACTACCTCCATCGATCACCATGTATTCCAGATTCGGGTATTGTTGGTCTAATACCGACTGAATTGTTTGATCCAGGTATTGTCCCTGGTTATAAGAAGGGGTAACAATAGTGATTTTAGGCCAATTCATTCCGGATATGGTGTTTGAGCACCATATTTTCAACTAAACTTAATTGATTGGCACAAGTACATACCATATCGAACAGTCCTTCATTTTCCTTTTGGTCAAAGCTTTCGTAGGGATATCAGCTGTGAGTAGCCTACTGGAACGAAGAATTGATAACCCAGTAGCATTAAGAAATGAATGATGTCTTCTTTTGTCGTTTGATTATGGCTAAGCATCCATTTATTAACTTCTATCAGAATAATGGGTTGATATTTCTTTATCGTTTCTTTGCTTCCTTTTAGAACATTCAACTCAAATCCTTCTACGTCTATTTTAATTATCAGCCGCTCATTCGGCGATAGTAGTTCGAAAAATGAATCAAGTGTTGTGACTGTTACTGTTACCGATTTTACTTTACATTATGAGATAGCACCAGCGAAGCAGTTCCCGAATGCTTTTCGTCAAAGTTCATTGCTAGAGCACCCTCAGTATCACCAAATGCCAAATTCCGACAAAAAACAAAATTTTTTAACGCTGGGTTTAATTCAACGTTCCTACATAGATTAGCGTAGGTCACCGGATGTGGTTCTAAGGCATATATTTGTACATTAGCAAACTTTTGTCTTTGGGCTTGCTTAGCTAGCCGATAATGAAAACCCACCAATATTTGATCCTACATCGATTATAGTGGTATTCTCTCGTAATAAAAATTGACCAATAGGGGAAATATAATCCTTCACCTGAGCATAATAAAACCACTGCATATAGTCACTCACGTCAACCCTGAGTTTTATTTCCTGGCGTTCAATTTCCTTAAGGGTTCCTTTTTCATAAGCATTGTGCCTGGGAATCAGCATGAACACAAACCGATTAGAGCCCAATTTAGAAAAATAATTATCTAAACCTGCTTTGTACTAATTAGCCTTAATAGCTGAAATGCTCTCTGAACTAAAAAATGGTTATACAACTTACATTACACCTTCTTTATTGCGTATTTTCAGAAGAATCCCCACGACATTATTTCCAAATTCTCTTTCAATCTTGATCATCTACTAAATCCGCCTGGTCTAAAGGAGCATCAGGTAAATAGGCTGACAGAGTTGGTAAAAGTAATGACAGACAGCGTCTCCACTTTAGTCGCCAATAACAGTGACTGTAATAACTCCCTCCGGTAAAACAAATTGCTTGTAAAGCTCCAATACAAAACCTCCGGGCCGCATAAAGTGCATATTGGTTAACCCGGCTCCGTGAATGAGAAACGAGTATTTTGTCCGGTACATCAGGGCAACCTGCTGGGGAAAGAGTACTCTTCCAGGCATTCTCCTGAAAACCATATTCCATCAACAGATTGGTTACGTCGGCTTCATTGTAGACCCGACGGCGAGTGGATTTTTTTCGGCTAATGTAAACCTTTTCCTGCGCAGGAGTATCCGGATGACATAAGACCCGGTAGAACTGATGGTAGAAGGTCCGGATCTCATCAATGATGGATGGATAAAAATTATTCTCCTGGGAGGGATTTATTGGTAATAGAAGCCGCTTGATAAAGGTATTGTTGACTGGAAGGTAATAAATCGACTTAAAATGAAAAGGTTCACGTTTTCCAAGACATAGGGAGGCATTCCATCCGGTAACATCAATGCCAGCTCTGCCGTCTGCGCTCGTACCGACCATAGCCTTTGCAAAGCATCCGTAATCAATGGTAATATCCGGGACAAAAAATAATTATGAATCAATAAATAGGTTTGGTTTTCTGCTAACCGTATTTTTTTTCGCAGAAAGTAATTAATCAGAGCAGTTTTATAGTACTGGTTATCCCTTCCTATATGCTGAAAGATAGAATCTTTTACCAGTCGAAAATTCTTTAATACAATGCCTGACCGGGTGACAAAAACATTTTTCCATTCTCTTACCTGAATGGGCTTGGTATACAAATGTTGTTGTGGTTCAAACCGGGCGCGCTCCGAAGCGCACAGATTGCTTGGCAAAGGGGTAATTACAGGAATGCCATTCATTTCCATGTAACGTGTTTTGAGGGTGGATACCCTTACGCAATTTACGTATACCGCGTAACTTACAAATTCTACTCCATTCATTGCAGCCTGTATTTATTTTATTTGCCTGGCGTCGTTCCATTTTAATAGCTTATGTGCTTCCAATCCAATATTGATCTTCACTGTCGGATGACTCTTACTACAAATTGCTTTTAATATTGACGGCAGGGTAGTGAGTTGCCAAGACTCCTTCGGGAATGACCATAGGAAAGTAAATGTACGGATGGTCAGGGCAAAATGATTGCCCAGGAAATGGTCAAAAGATCAACAACATCATCAGGAGACAATTTGCATAATGTCAGTTATCCGGGAGGGCCTTCGATGGTTCTCTTACTTTTTTACCACTTTTTGCCCATAAACCCGTCCCTGATATATCAACTGTACCAGATCAAGCCCTCCAGTCAGGTCGCCCGTTCCATTTTTAATTCGTTGTAGCCGGTTTGGGTTGCTTCCGGTTGTTACCCCTGTATGCGTTGGCCATGGGCATCATACAGGAATACCGCCACTGAAGCCGCTTCGGGTAGGATAAATGGTAGGGTAATCTGGGTGCTTGCTGGGTTAGGATACGCAGGCAATACCGTTATACCATCAGTGGACGATACGCAGGAGCGGTTATCCAATGGGCGGGCATCTTCCTGGTTATTGAGGATTCCGGACCGTTACGCACAAATACGGGAATTCGTCCAATGTGCTCCGAAGCAACTGCGCTTTGAATGCATACACCAACGACTGTTTCGGATTCAAACTGCCCGTCCACTTTTCCTGGATATCCACCGACGTGCCCGACTGCAACACCAGTTCCACGGAGGTCATGGGCACGGTACCGGCATTGACTATCTCCACGTAGGCAGTAGTTGCCCCCATAGCCTGGTTGGCAATTACACTCTTCACCTGGGCATCCACAATGACAATTGCAACACTGACTGACTTTACCAACGTATCGGCACAGCCTGAGCCGCTACTGAAGGCCAGTAATCTGACGGGATACGTGCCAATTTCCTTATACGTGTGACGGGGAGCCACTTCAGTACTGACGGGCGGACCATCACCAAAATCCCATTCGTAATGCGAAGATCGGCGCGAATCATTGGTAAATGTTACTTCTATGGGCGGTGCCTGGAAATCAGGCGAAAAACGAAAATCTGCTTCGGGCAAAAGGTCCACGGTAACGGTTTTACTGATTGAAGCATTGCATCCATTGGCAGTACTTACCTTCAGGCTGACGGCAAAGGTGCCCGTGCGGTTAAAGTTGAAAACAGGATTGGCCTCTGTAGAAGTACCCTCACCCCCCAAAGTTCCACTCCCAGGACTGAATCCGATCATTAGCAACGATACTGTTATCCGTAAAGCGTACGGAATAATCCCGGCAACTTGGCGTAGCAGTGAACTAACCTGTGGCTGAGGGAACACTGTCACCGATTTGCTGATGGCATTCTGGCAATCGCTCTGGCTGCCTTCAATGATTAACTTCACAGTATACGTGCCAGGGTTGACAAACGTATGCACCGGATTGCGTACAGTCACCACATCCACTGGGGAGTTATCCCCAAAGTTCCAAGTCCAGCGATTGAGGGCATCGTTAGGGGCTGCTACTGAGGAATCAGTAAAGGAAACGGGTAAACCGGCGCACGATGCGGATACCGTAAATCCGGGCTTCGAGGGTTCGGAAATATCAAGGAGGTGGCTAACCGAGCCCTGGCAACCGGCTGAAGTGGTGATGGTAAGGCGGACGGTATAGTTTCCTCCTTTGGTAAAAGTATGTACGGGCGACTCGTCTGTAGAGAGGTTATCCGGGCTATTGGGATCACCGAAGTCCCATTTGAGGTTGGCTACGGTGGTGTCGGCTTCCAGGGCTGAAATGGTAAAAGTTACCGGATTATTGGCACAGACCTTCGACGTAATAAAATCGACGGTAGGTAATCGGCGAATTTTGACTTGCTGCTGTCGGCTTACGACGCATCCATTGGCCGTTAGCGCACTGAGTTGGACGGTGTACAAGCCAGCCGCAGCGTAGTAATGACGGGGATTCTTTTCGGTGGAGGTATTGACCGCACTACCCGCATCACCAAAATCCCACAACCAGGTACCTTCCGGAGACGTCGAATTGGTAAACTGCACGGTATCGCCGATGCACACGTTGGCGTAGCTGAAATTCGTATTGGCTCCGGGCAGTATATTCACTGTTTGGGTAATTGTAGTATCACAACCGCTGATACCGGATACCGAAAGTGTGACGGAATAATCGCCGCCTTGGGTAAATACGTGAACCGGATTCTGCCCAGTAGATACCTTCCCATCGCCAAAATTCCAGCGCCAATTCCGGACATCATCTCCAGTAGCCGGGACCGATTGATCGGTAAATTGGATTTCTCCAAATGAACAAATCTGACTTGGAAAAGAAAATGCCGGTGAAGGTTTCCGGTTGTTGTAAATGGTGATTGGCTTAGTAATCCGGTTGCTACACCCATTGCTGCTCTGTATCGTCAGTGTTACATGGTAGATCCCTTCTTTGACATACTGGTGCGTGGGATTCCGCTCCGTAGAGGTATTGTCCGGGCTATTGGCGGCCAAATTCGTATCCCCAAATACCAACTCCACGAAGCTACGTCTTGGGTAGGGCCAAAGAATCTGGTAGCTAGTTGCGTACATTGATCATCGGTAATAAAGCCGACGGCTGGCGCAACGGCACTTTTTACCAGAATGGAATCAACTAATACCCGGCTGTTACCCTTGAGTAATATAAACAATGAGATCTATATAATATTTACCCGGCTGAGCGTAAGAAATGCTGGGAGATGTTTCCGCAGAGGCAGGTTGGTTAGCAGAGCAATTGTTTGGAAATTCTAACCGGTGCACTGCAAGACTTGCAAACTCAATACCCAATCCAATCCATTTTGAATTCACTTGCTTTGTAATGCTTATCCCCGTGTAGCCTGATGGGACTACCAGGTTTTTTAGTGCCGGTACTTTTGTCGACATAGAGGCACCAAAGTCCAATCTTATCACATTACTTGTTGCGATAAATGCATAAAATTGCCCCTTTCTGTTTTATTTCATCTTCCAACCGGGAAAGGTCATGAGTGGTAACACTTTCTCAACTACGGCTGAATTTGCTGATATATCTTGACCCGAAGGGATTATTTTTACTGAACCGTCCAGGTTAAACTAGCGGTACACAGGGCATACCACTGGTCACAATCTTTTATTACATCTATTCCAATCAGTCCATTCGCATCACCAAACGGTCACTCGTCGCCGAGCGACCGAGGCGATACCGTCAGCGGCCTGGGGTCAGATCCATCCACAGCAGAAGGCGAGATCGATGCAGCACGTGCAGCCACATGAGTGGCGCAGATACGGATTCGGTGGTCCGCCCGAGCCATGGGAGCACGGTGCGCAGCGGGACCTCGATCGGCTCTCGACGAGCTACTTCGTCGACATCCTCGAGTCGCGGCGCGTCATCCTGGCCGCATCCCCCGAGGATGCCGTCCGCGCGCGCGTCGAGGATCTCTTCACCACCGCAACCCGGCACAAGCACGAGATCGAGTACACCCTGCGCCACTGGGCCACTCCGGTGGAGCGCGCGCGCGTCGAGGATCGGCTGGGATCGCTGATGCGGATCGGCATGCGCCTGCGCGAGATGCGCGAGACGCACTATCCCGCTCCAGAGCCGATGTCGGCGGCATGAGGCTTCCGGCGCCGTGGCCGGATTGCGTACAGCGGGACTAACGGCCTAGCAGGGTCGGAATCGGCCAACAACCTGGCCGCGCGTTGCATCGGCGGCGAACCATGGGCACGCTGGCGGCCCTCCACGCCCCAACCTGGCCGATAGCCGCGGTGGAAGCAAACGGCCGCTGTGCGACACTCCGGGACATGCCGCGGATGCCCACCCTCGCCGACGTGAACGCCGCACGACAGCGGCTGCAGGGCATCGCACTCCACACGCCGCTTGAGCCGAGCCCAGAGCTGGCGGAGGCCAGCGGCGCCACCGAGGTCCGGCTGAAGCGCGAGGATGTCCAGCCGACAGGCGCGTTCAAGACGCGTGGCGCGCACAACAAGGTCGCCATCGTGGCAACTGACCGGCCGGAGGCTGCCCTCGTCACGGCCAGCAGCGGCAACCACGGCATCGCAGTGGCGACCGCGGCCATCCGTCACGGCATGCGGCTGACGGTCCTGGTCGGCCGATCCGTCTCCCCGGCCAAGCTGGAGCGCCTTCGCGCCCTGGAGACGAGCCGCGTCACCGTCGAGCTCGCCGGCAACGACACCGACGACGCCGAGGCCGAGGCACGCCGCCGCGACGACGCCGGGCATGCCATCTACATCCCTCCCTACAACGACCCGGAGGTCATCGCCGGGCAGGCGACGGTCGGCGTCGAGATCCTGGAGGACTGGCCGGAGGTCGAGGTGATCGTCGTCCCGATCGGCGGAGGCGGCCTGATCGGGGGCATCGCCCTGTGGGCCAAGGCGGTCAAGCCCTCGTTGCGGCTCGTCGGCGTCCAGCCTGCTGCATCGCCGCCGATGTACGCGCACATGGAGACCGGCTCCACCGACGCGATGCCGATCGCCCCGACCCTCGCCGATGGCGTGGCCGGCAACATCGAGCGAGACAGCATCACGTGGAAGCTGTGCCGGCAGCTCGTCGACGAGGTGGTCGTGGTCGAGGAGGAGGACATCGCGTCGGCCATGCGCTGGTCGATGGAGGTCCCGCACATCCTCCTCGAGGGCAGCGCGGTGCTCGGGATCGCGGCGCTGCGCGCCGGGTCGGTCGACGTGAGCGGCCGAAACGTAACGGTGGTGACCACCGGTCGCAACGTGAGCGCCGAGACCCTGCGATCGGCGCTCGTCGGTGAGGGCAACTGAGGAAGCCGTGGTATCGGTCTTGCGGGCATGGGCCGCGTAGGTATCCCCAAGGAGAATCAGTGCTTCAGATCACCCATGGCGCCGCCACGTTCCTCTCCGAGCTGCGACGCGGCAACGACGTGCCCGACACATATGGCCTGCGCGTGTTTCCCGAGCCGACCGGACCGGACGAGGTCAGCATCGGCCTCGGATTCACGGATTCACCCGTCGAGGGCGACCAGATCATGGAGCGCGAGGGGCTGCGCGTGTTCGTCGCTTCCGAGCTCGCGGCACCCCTCGAGAACGCGGAGATCGACGTTGCCGGCGACAACGGCACGCCGCGAATCGTCTTCCGGCCACAGGGCCAGCTCGCGGCCAGGTAGCTCAGCGCAGCGATCCAGCCCAACCCAGCTCGTCATCCGGCTCCGCGCCGGCGTCCTCCAGCGAGGCGACCCGGCACCGCTTGCAGCACGCGCTACGATCGCCGCATGACGCAGACCGAGCCGCAGCCGTCTCCGGAGCCACCTGACGAGGAGCCTTTGCCGGTAGCCGCGTCCGCGCGTGACGGCGACGGGCCGGGCATGTCGACCGTGGCGGTGGGCCTCGTCCTTGTTCTCATCGGCGCCGCCCTCTTCGGCGGGCAGCTCCTCGACATCGGCATCGACGACATCGGCTGGCCCTTCTTCGTGATCGCGGCGGGGGTCGCCGTGCTCGTGATCGGGCTGCTCGTGGCCAACGAGCAGGGCATGGTCATCGGCGGGACCATCACGACCACGGTCGGGCTCGTCCTCCTCTACCAGAACAACACCGGCCGGTGGGAGACGTGGGCATATGCCTGGGCGCTGGTCGGGCCGGCGGCGAGCGGCCTGGGGCTGGCGCTGTGGGGAGCGCGCAGCGGAAGCGGCAGCGACGTCCGCAACGGGACCTGGGGACTGCTCGGCGGCCTCGCGTTCTTCGTCATCGGCTTCCTCTTCTTCGAGGGCGTGATCGGCATCGGCGGCGATCGGCTGAGCCTCCCGGAGTGGCTGCTGCCGGTGGCGGTGATCGCGATCGGCGTGGTCGTCCTCGGGCGCGGGCTGCTGGAGCGGCGCGAGGCCTGATCGCCGGCTCGTCTTCCGCGGCGGAGCCGTATCCTTGCGGCACATGTCCTCGAACGACCCGACCGACGCCCTGAACCTGCTCAACGCCGGCTACGTGGCCGACATCTACGAGCAGTACCAGCGCGACCCCTCGAGCATCGACGCCGAGTGGCGCAGGGCGTTCGACTCGGGCACCTCCGGGTTCGAGCCGGTGAGCGGGCCGGCCGCTCAAGCGACGAACGGCAACAGGACCGATGGGACGGCCGCACCCCCGGCCGACTCGTCCGCCGTAGTCGAAGCCGGTTCGGCAGCGCCCGCACCGGCCGCACCGGAACCCGCTCGGCCGTCGGTCCCTGAAGGGGCGACGCCGATCAAGGGACCGGCCGCGCGCCTCGCCCAGAACATGATCGCCAGCCTCGGCGTGCCGACCGCGACCAGCTTCCGCGACATCGAGGTCGCGACACTCGAAGCGCGCCGCCGTGAGCTCAACGAGCAGATTGCGCCGCGCAAGGCCAGCTTCACGCACCTGATCGGCTGGGCGATCGTCCAGGCGGCGATCGAGCAGCGCACCATGAGCCACTACTTCACCGATACCGACGGCCAGGCATACCGGGTCGACCCGGGATCCATCAACCTCGGCCTGGCGGTCGACGTCGAGCGCAAGGACGGCTCGCGATTCCTGGTCGTGCCGGTCATCAAGCACGCCGACGAGATGGACTTCCGCGGCTTCCACGCGCGGTATGAGGAGGTCGTTGAGGGAGCGCGGACGAACAAGCTCTCGCCGGATGACTTCGCCGGCGCGACCATCACGCTGACGAACCCCGGGACCCTCGGTACCACCGCCAGCGTTCCACGCCTGATGCCGAGCCAGGGCACGATCGTGGCGACCGGCAGCATCCGCGACGTGGGCGGCGATCGGCGCATGACGATCACCTCGACCTACGACCATCGCATCATCCAGGGAGCCGAGTCGGGCGCGTTCCTGCGACGCATCGACGGGCTCCTCTCGGGCGGCGACGGCTTCTACGCCGATGCCTTCGGTGCCATGGGCGCGCGCATCGCCGACGTGACGACCGATGAGCCGATGCCGACGGCGGCTGAAGCGGCGGGCGGACCGGCCGTGGAGACGGCGACAGCGACGCCGGCGGGAGACGCCTACGAGCTGCTCAAGGCGGTCGCGGCCGGCATGGCGCTCGTCAAGGCCTATCGCCACTTCGGCCACATGGCAGCCACGCTGGATCCGCTCGGCGCCGAGCCGCGCGGCGATCCCGCTCTCGACCCGGCGCCACTGGGTCTGACGCCGGAGAACATGCGAGCCACGCCGGCCGAGCTCCTCCGCATCTACGTGCCGGGCGAGACGCTGGCCGACGCGCTCCCCCACCTGCAGGAGACGTACACCGGCACGATCGCGTACGAGGTGGAGCACATCGGCAGCCACGAGGAGCGCGTCTGGCTGCGTCGCGTGATCGAGTCGGGCGAGCATCGCCGGCCGATGGAGGCCGAGGATCAGATTGCCCTCCTCGAGCGGCTGATCAGCGTCGAGACCCTCGAGCGATTCCTCCACAAGGCGTACCTGGGCCAGAAGCGGTTCAGCATCGAAGGCCTCGACACGATGGTCCCCATGCTCGACGTGATCCTCGGCGACGCGGCCGACCAGGGTGCGCGCAAGGTGATGATCGGCATGGCGCATCGCGGCCGACTCAACGTGCTTGCCCACATCGTCGGCGTGAGCTACGAGGCCATCCTGGCCGAGTTCGAAGCCGGCCGCGGTGGCGGCGATGCCACGACGGCTCCCAAGGGCGGCCTGGACGACGTGAAGTACCACCTCGGCGCGGAGGGCGGCTACCTGACCGCCGAGGACGAGGAGGTGCGCATCGTCCTCTCGCCGAACCCGAGCCACCTCGAGGCGGTGGACCCCGTGATCGAGGGCCGGACGCGGGCAGAGCAGACCGACAGGTCCGTGCCGGTGGCGTCGGTCAACCCCGCCTCCACCCTGCCGGTGCTGATCCACGGCGATGCGGCCTTCGCAGCACAGGGCGTCGTGGCCGAGACGCTCAACCTGGCGCGCCTGGACGGCTACGCGACGGGCGGCACCGTGCACCTTATCGCCAACAACCAGGTCGGCTTCACGACCGGCCCGCGCGAGGGCCGATCGACTGACTACTCCTCGGACCTCGCAAAGGGCTTCGACACGCCGATCGTCCACGTCAACGCCGACGATCCGGAAGCGTGCCTGGCTGCCGCCCGTCTCGCGATGATGTACCGCGAGCGCTTCGGACACGACGTGGTGATCGACCTCGTCGGGTATCGGCGCTACGGGCACAACGAGGGCGACGAGCCGGCCTATTCGCAGCCGGCAATGTACGAGCGCATCGCGAAGCATCCCAGCGTGCGCGAGCTGTACCAGGCCCAGCTGGTGGAAGCCGGCGTGATCACCGCCGAGCAGGCCGAGGCCACGATCAAGGAAGCCTCGAGGGAGCTGGCGGCCCGGCAGGCGGCGCTGCGCAAGGGCTCGGACGACAGCGACGGCGAGCTCGACCGCGGATCCGAAGCGATTCCGCAGGAAGCGACGGCCGAGCCGGCGACCGCCGTGCCGCTGGATCGACTCCGTGAGCTGAACGCGGCGCTCTCGGCCGTGCCGTCGGGCTTCAGGATCCACCCCAAGCTCGCCAAGCAGCTCGAGCGCCGGTCGGTCGCGCTGGACGGCGACGAGGCGCACGTCGACTGGGGTCACGCGGAGCTGCTTGCCTTCGCCTCGCTGCTTGCCGAGGGCACGCCCATCCGGCTCACCGGCCAGGACACGGTGCGCGGCACGTTCAGCCAGCGGCACGCCGGCCTGTGGGATGCCCGCACCGGGGAGCGGCACGTTCCGCTGCAGCACCTGCCGGGTCAGCGGGCGGCGTTCGAGCTCCATAACTCGCCACTGTCGGAGTACGCGGCCCTTGGCTTCGAGTATGGCTACGCGGTCACGGCGCCGGACGCTCTCGTGCTGTGGGAGGCCCAGTACGGAGACTTCGTGAACGGCGCCGAGATCATCCTCGACCAGTTCCTCGTGTCAGGGCTCGCCAAGTGGCGACTGACGTCGCGCCTCACCCTGCTCCTGCCGCACGGCTACGAGGGGTCCGGCCCGGAGCACTCCTCCGCGCGGCTGGAGCGATTCCTGGCGCTTGGCGCCGAGGGCAACATCAGGGTCGTCTACCCGACGACGCCGGCGCAGTACTTCCACCTCCTCCGGCGCCAGGCCCGCCATCCCGACGCCCGCCCACTGGTCCTGATGACGCCCAAGTCGCTGCTGCGCCTGCCGAAAGCGATGTCGAGCCCCTCGGATCTCGCGTCCGGGGCCTTCCTCAGCGTGCTCGACGATCCTCGCTTCGCCGATAACGCTGCCGCGGCAAAGGTCCGCCGCATCCTGCTCTGCAGCGGCAAGATCTACTACGACCTCATCAGCGCGCCGGAGTTCGAGACGGCCGCCGACGTGGCGGTCATTCGCGCCGAGCGCCTCTATCCGTTCCCGGACGACGAGCTCCAGGCGGTCCTGGACCGCTACTCCAGGATCGAGTCCTTCGCCTGGGTGCAGGAGGAGCCGCGCAACATGGGCGCACGGAAGTTCGTGCTTCCCCGGATCCGACACCTGGTGCCGTACAAGATCCCGCTCGGCGATATCTCGCGTCCCGAGCGCTCGCGGCCGGCCGAGGGCTATCCGGCGGCGCACCACGTCGAGCAGGAACGCATCGTGCGCGAGGCCCTCACGGGGCGCTGAGCTGATGACTGGAGGCTTCCAGCGTTTCGAGATGGTGGTCCTGGTGCGAGGTCTACCGGACGACGGCCTGCCGGCCGGCACCGAGGCGGTCATCCTCGACATCCAGGACGAACAGGCCCCTGATCCCGATCGCCTCTGAGAGCGCGCCCGTATTGATTTCGCCCGATGAGTCCGTGCTGAAGGGCCATCCTGCGGCGATTCTCAGCGCGTGGCGTAGCTGTCGTGCCGAGCGTCGGCCCCGGGTCATCGGGTCGGACGCGGCTGTCAGGAGATATATCACTACTGATATAGCCCGTGACGCGTAACTCGGTCACCATGGAGGCGCAGTCGCGGAACGCACCGGGTCGTCACAGATCCGTTCGCGCCTGTGAAATCGCCGGGCTACGCCGCGACGGCTGCCGCACGCCGGTGCTCACGAAGGTGGAAGAACAGGTCGATCAGTGTCTTCAGCCCGACGAGCAGCACGAGCGCGGCGAACGGCGTCCCGAAGAAGCCGATCACGAACGCACCGAGGATGATCGTCAGGTGGAGAACGAACACGCGCCCGTAGACGCTCATCATCTGCTGCTCCGGTGACACGTGCCGGTACTCGCCGCGGCCGAGGTAGTTCACGAAGAAGCTGATCCCGTGGCTGGTCGCCAGCCCCAGGGCCGAGAGGCCGACGCCATCGAGCGGTAGCGGGCCGAAGTCCATCGGTTGGAGGCCCGGCACGTCGGTCCCCGAGACCGACAGGCCGGCAAAGACCGGCAGCAGGAAGACGAACACGCCGTGGACGACCCAGAACATGCCGTAGTGGAAGATGAAGAAGGCGATGATCCCGCCGCGCGCCAGTCCCGCGGCCATGCCGGTCATGCGCAACGTCATCCGTGATCCGCCGACGCGCAGCGACGAAGGGCCCTCTGCCCGCGCGATCTTGAACACGTTGATGGCCCCGACGATGCCTGACTCGATCCAGTACAGGACGAGGATGAGCATCAGCGACCAGCCCCAGAAGGCCACCCCGACGAGCGGCACCAGGTTCACGGCCACGAGAACGGCAGCGGACAGCCAGCGCATCGAGGCCGATGATACGCGAGCCATCCGTATACTCAGGCGCCCATGATCCACCGCCGCGCGTCCGCGTCCCTCCTCGAGCGCTACCGCGACCTGCTCGCAAGCGACGGCGAGTCCTTCCCCATATCGCTGGGCGAGGGCGGAACTCCACTGATCCACGCTCGCCGGCTGGGTGCCGAGATCGGGCTCGATCGGCTGCACCTGAAGGTCGAGGGCGCCAATCCGACCGGCTCGTTCAAGGACCGCGGCATGGTGCTCGCCGTGAACCGCGCCGTGGCGGAGGGTGCGAAGGCCGTCGTCTGCGCTTCGACGGGCAACACCTCGGCCTCGGCAGCCGCGTATGCGGCCGCCGCCGGCCTGCCGTGCCACGTGATCCTGCCGGTCGGCAAGGTCGCGCGCGGCAAGCTGGCCCAGGCGCTGGCCGCCGGAGCACAGCTCGTGATGGTCGACGGCAACTTCGACGTGGCGCTTGCCGCGGTGCGACGCCTTGGCGAAGACGGCCTCGCGGTCGTGGTCAACTCGGTCAATCCGCATCGCCTGACCGGGCAGCAGACCGCCGCGTTCGAGGTCGTCGATGCGCTCGGTCAAGCTCCCGACGCCATGGCGCTGCCGGTGGGCAACGCCGGCAACATCACCGCCTACTGGCGGGGCTTTCGCACCTATGCCGATGCCGGTCGCACACCGGACGGCAGGCTGCCCCGGATGCTCGGGTTCCAGGCTGCGGGCGCCGCACCGATCGTCCAGGGCGAGCCCGTCGAGTCGCCCGAGACCGTTGCCACGGCCATCAGGATCGGAAACCCCGCGTCATGGGCGGGTGCGGTTGCGGCGCGCGACGAATCAGGCGGCGTGATCGAGAGCGTCACTGACGCGGAGATCCTCGAGGTGCAGCGCTTGATCGTGCGCCTGGAAGGCGTGTTCTGCGAACCGGCGTCCGCCGCTGGCGTGGCCGGCGTGCGGCGCCTGGTGGCGGAGGGCCGAGTCGGCCGCGACGAGGTGGTCGTCTGCGTCCTCACCGGCCACGGCCTCAAGGACCCCGACGCCGTCCAGGGGGAGGAGGGCTCGCTGACGCCGATTCCCGCGGAACTCGACAGCATCCGCCGCGCGATGGGCCTCTGATCCGTCAGGCGACGCAGCAGGCGTCGACGATGGCGGCCGCGAACTCTTCGGGCGGAGCGCTCTTGCTGACGTAGGTCATAGGGTGGTCGACGAGCTGTGCGTGGCCGGTGGTGTCTCCCCAGCCGGTCATGACGATCCGCATCGAGGGCCAGGCCCGGCCGAGGCCGGCAATGAGCGCGATGCCAGCTTCGATGTCGGGAAGGCGGGGGTCGACCAGGACGACATCCGGGCGCGCCTCCTCCACGAGCTCGAGCGCCGCTCGCACGTCGCCGGCTCCGCCGACGACGGCCACCTCCCCGGTCACGCCCAGCAGGTCGGCAAGGCTCTGCATGACGCGGCGATCGGCGTCGACAATGACGACCCTCGGGGCAGAGGGCAGGGCGGGGCGCAGACCGAGCGACATGCACAAGAGGTTAGCGCTGTAAAGGTTCCGCGCCTATTGGCCGCCCGACCCATGCGGCCCTACGTCATTCGGCCGATGCCTCCTCGCCCGACGGCACGGCCGCCTCGATCAGGGTCCCTTTGCCGGCGCGGGACTCCACTCGCAGCTCGCCGCCGACGAGGTCGACGCGCTGCCGCATCCCGATCAGGCCGAGGTGCCCTCTTGGGACGTCGTCCGGGACGAAGCCGACGCCGTCGTCACTGACGCTCAGGCGAACCCGCCCACCGTCGCGGACGATCCGAAGCGTGGCACTCGACGCGTTGGCGTGCTTGACGACGTTGTGCAGAGCCTCCTGCCCGATCCGGTAGAGGGCCTCTTCGGCGGGTAGCGCGAGCCGGTCGATCGGCTCGGCGTCCACCACGATCGTCAGCCCGGTGCGGCGCTGCACGGCGGTCGCGTGGGTACGCAGCGCCTGGACGAGCCCGTCCGACTCGAGCGACGACGGACGCAGCTCGAAGATGAGCGTCCGCATCTCGGCGAGCGCATCCTTCTGCAGCTCACGCAGCTCGGCAAGCTTCTCACCGGCCGCCTCGGGGTTGGTCGCGAGCAGGATCTCGAGGGTGCGCAGCGTGAGGCCCATGCTGAACAGGGCCTGCGTCACCGAGTCGTGGAGCTCCCGTGCCAGGTGAGCGCGCTCCTGGCTGGCGGCGAGCTCGGCCGCCTGGCTGCGCAGGTCGCCCTCGAGCCGCTCGCGCTCGCTGATGTCGCGCACCGCGCCATGAGCGCCCGCGAAGCGGCCGTCGACGATGGTGCCCGTCATCGCGACCTCGGTCTGGCTGACGCGCCCGTCCGCCAGCGCGAAGTCCAGGCGCACCCGCTGCTCCCGCTCCGGGAACTGCTTGAGGGTCTCCCAGGCCGCCACCGCCGCGGGCAGCGTCTCCTCCCCGGCCAGGGCGGTGAAGGGCTGCCCGAGGAGATCCTCCGGCTTCCAGCCGGTGCGCGCCTGCAGCGAGTCCGAGAAGAAGGTGAGGCGGCCCTCGGCGTCGACGCTCCAGACGATGTCGGGCGAGTTGTCGACGAGATGCCGGTAGCGGCGCTCGGACTCCTCGAGCTCGGCGTAGAGCCGCGCGTTCGTCAGCGCGATGGCAGCCTGGTCGGCGAGGAGCTTCAGTAGCTCGGCGTCGCCGGCGTTGAACGCGTTGAGCGCGGTGGCCTGCACGGTGATCGTGCCGATCAGCCGGTCGGGGCCGAGCAGCGGTGCCGACATCATGGAGCGAATGCCCTGTGCCTCGATCCGCGCGTCCCCCTCATCGTGCGGGAAGTCCTCGTCGCCGAGGTAGTTGCCCGTCCAGCGCACCTTTCGCTCGGCGGCCGCCATGCCCGCGATCCCGGAGCCGATCGGCACCACCACGTCGTCCGGCGACGGCTGGATCGGCGCGGCTGCGATCGGCCGCTCCAGGTGCGTGCCGCCCTCGGCCGCCAGGTTGACCTGGGCGCGATCGGCACGGAGCAGGCGTGCCGCATCGGCCACCGCTCGCTGGATCACGGTCAGGGGGTCGTGCAGAGAGGCGATCTGGGCCGCGATCTCGGCCAGGCTCCGCTGGGCATCGGCCCGCTCGCGGAGCTCCTCGTACAGCCGCGCGTTGGTGATGCCCACGGCGGCCTGGGCGGCGAAGAGCTGGACGAGCTCGAAGTCGGCATCGGTGAAGGCGACCTCGCTGCCGCCGGTTCGGCTGATGTTCATGGCACCGATCACCTCGTCGCCGCTGATGAGCGGGACGATGATGATCGCCTCCTCCTCGACGGGCGTGCCCGGAATCTGGATGAGGCGGTCGTCGTTGAGCGCGTCGTTGAGGAGCACGGGCTCGCGATGCTCAACGCACCACCACGTCAGCCCCTCCCCGCGCGGAATCGTGAAGCCGAGCACGGCTTCACGATTGCGGTCGCGCGCGAGCACCGGCCGCAGAACCCCCTCGTCGGGTTCGACCCGATAGACGCCCAGGTTGTCGTACCAGACCACGCTCTTCAGGCCGTCGGCGATCAACTCGAGCACGGATGCCGGGTCGAGCGTCGAGAGGAGGCGCTGGTTGATCTGGAGCAGGCGCCGCTGCGAGTCGGTCTGGCGCGCCAGCGCGGCCGACTCAGCGCCGAGCTTCTCGTAGAGGCGCGCGTTGGTGACCGCGATCGCGGCCTGGCTGGCGAGGACCTCCAGCAGCTCGGCATTGGCGGCGTCGAACGCGTCACGACTTTGGGAGTGGACGGTGAGCGACCCGATGGCGCCGTCCTCGCCGATCAGCGGAGCGCTCATGACCGACCGGATCCCGTGCTGCCGGATGTAGCGATCGGGTCCCTCGGCGTGCGCAAAATGCTCATCGGCCAGGTAGTCGCCGGTGCGGACCACCCTCCGCTCGATCACCGCTCGTCCCGAGACGCCCTCGTTGAGCTCGACCGGATCGATCTCCTCGTCACGCTCGATGGGCAGGTCGATGGCCGAGTGGCCGAACGCCCAGTGCAGGCCGCCCGTCTCGGCAACGAGCTCGATCCGTCCGCCGTCGGCGTCGAGCAGTCGGACGGCCTCGTCCAGCGTTCGCTGCAGCACGTCGCCCGGCTCGCGGATGGCCGTGATGCGCGCGGCGATCTCGCCGAGCGAGCGCTGTGCCTCCACCCGGCGCTCGAGCTCCTCATACAGCCGGGCGTTGCCGAGAACGATCGCCGCGTGGCTGGCAAGCGCCCCGAGCAGCTCCGCGTCGTCCTGGTCGAAGGCGTCGGGTCGGGTCGAGTAGGCGCTGATGGCGCCGAGCGGCGCCGAGTCGGCAATCAGTGGCGCGCTCATCTGCGAGTGGTACCCGTAGCGCCCGATCCACTCGTCGGCACGGGCGGTGTGCGCGAAGGATGTGTCGGAGAGGTAGTCGCCGGTCCACTCGACGGCTCCGGATGCGACCGCCCGGCCGGCGATGCCCTGGCCGATGCTGACCATCGTGTCATCGATCGGTGGAGCATCGGGGCCGGCTCCGAGCGCCTCTCGGTAGTCGTCCAGCTCACGCGTGCCGCTGCGCACCTGGTGGATGACGACGTGCTCCGCGCCGAGCAGACGCTTGGCCTCCGCAACGGCGCGCGCCAGGACGGCCGATGGGTCGCGGATCGAGGTGATCGAGGCGGCGATCTCTCCGAGCGTGCGCTGCGCCTCGACGCGATGGGCGAGCTTCTCCGCCGTCACCTCCGCCTCGGCATTCAGGCGGGCGTTGGCGAGCACGATCGACGCCTGGTCGGCGAGGAGGCCGAGGAGCTCGCCGTCGTCGTCGCTGAAGGCGGCCGGAGTTTCGGCGTAGACGCCGATGGCACCGATGGCCCGGCCCTCGCTGGTGATCGGTGACGCGATCACGCTGCGGATGCCGAGGCGGCGCGCGACCTCATCGGATACGGCGTCATGCCCAAAGGAATCATCTGTGAGGTAGTCGTCCGTCCAGGTCGTGCGGCCGTCCCGAATGGCCCGCCCGGAGACACCGTCCTCGGCGGACGTGCGGTCGGCCTTCGTGAAGGGCGTGAGGCTGCCCCGCGAGAGCGAGTGGCCATCGCCCCAGCGGACGATCCCGTCGGCATCGGTGTCGACCATCCCGATCTGTCCGCCGTGGCCCTTGAGGAGACGCACCGCCTCCTGCAGGGTCTGCAGCAGCACCGCGCCGGGATCCCGCAGAGAGGTGAGCTGCGCTGCCATCTCGGCCAGCGTCCGCTGCGCGTCGACGCGATGAGCAAGCTCGCCCGTCTGCTCGCGCAGGTCCTCCTCGAGCCGCGTGATCTCGGTGATATCGCGGTTGGTGCCGTGCGCGCCGATGAGCTTCCCGTCGGCGTCGACGATGCCCGTACCCCGGATCTCGACCGGGAGAAACGTCCCGTCCTTGCGCGGCTCCAGGATCCGCAGCCGATAGACGGCGTGCGGATGGTCCCGCATCTGCTCCATCGTCCTGGCCACGAGCTCCATCGACTCGGGGGCCGTCGCGACGGAGACGTGCTGACCGATCAGCTCGGCGGGCGTGAAGCCGGTCAGTCGCTCGACGCTGTCGCTGATGAACGTGAACCGCATCTCCTCGTCGATCGCCCACATGATGTCGACGGACTCGTCGACCAGGAACCGGTACTGCTCGCGCGATCTCTCGAGCTCCTCGGTCAGGCGGGCGTTCGAGATCGCGATCGCACCCTGGTCGGCGAGGCCCTGGAGGAGTGCGAGCTCGTCCTCGGTGAAGGCATGGACCGTCTCGAACGAGGCCGCCAGCGTGCCGATCACCTCCCCTCCGGGTGCGCGCAGTGGCGCGGCGGCCATGCCGCGCAACGCCAGCCGCTCCGCGACGGCCTGATCCTCCGGGGCGTGCGGAATGCGCGGGTCGATGAGGTAGTCCTCGGTCGCGACCAGCTGTCCGGTGCCGGCCGCAAGGCCGTTGATGCCGCCGTTGATCGGGAACTCGAGTGCCGCCAGCCATTCCTCGGTCCATGCCGCGTTGCCACCGACCACGACCGTCGGGCGCAGGTTCGCCCCGTCCGGCAGGGTGAGGGTCAGGTGGGCGCCGTCGGATCCGATCAGCCTGCGCGCCGCATCCACCACCGACTGCAGGATCTCGCCGGGCTCCCGAATGACGGCGATGCGGGCGCTGATCTCGCCGAGCGTCCGCATCGCGTCGACCCTGCGCGCCAGCTCGTCCTGCGAGCGCGCCAGCTGCTCGATGAGGCGCTGGTTAGCGATGGCGCCGGCCGCATGGTCGGCCAGTGCGCGCAGGAGGGCCACCTCGGCCTCGTCGAAGTCGTCGATCCGCGACGAGTACGCGCCGAGCGCTCCCAGAACCTCGCCCTCGGCGATGAGCGGCGCGGCCGCCATGGAGCGCATGCTCGCGATCATCGCGATCCTGTCCGCCACTTCCGAGTGGTTGAAGCGCTTGTCGCGGCGGTAGTCGCCGGACACCACGACCTCGCCTGTCGCGATGGCGTGGCCGAACAGGCCGACGCCGACGGGCAGCGACAGGCCGCGGATGAGCTGACGGGCCTCGGCGTCCCGAATTCCGGCATCGACCGCAAACTGCAGCCGATCCTCATCGGCATCGACCAGGTACACCATGGCGCCGTCCGCGTTGAGCAGGCGCGCGGCCTCGTCGACGGCACGCGTCAGGAGCGCGTGGACATCCTGCTGCGCGGCGCTCACCGGCGCCTGGCTCTTCGGCGTCTTCGACTCGGGACGGACGGGGGCGCGGGTCATGAGCGCATGAGAGGATACGCCATCAAGCCCCGGCTGCCGCCAGCGTCACATCGGCCGCCTGCGCCTACGTCATTTGACCGAGCGCAGTGGGGACGCATGTCGTCCATGCTCCTGCCCCGTCTGCCCGATTCGGTGACCTCGGCCAAGCCTGAGACTTCGAATCAGCCACTACCCCTGATGCCGGCGACGGCGTCAAGCACTTGAGACGGAGGTTCCCCGCCCGTGACCACGTTCCTGCGCAGCCGCGCCGGTGGCGCCCTGCTCACCACCGCCATCGTCGGGCTCACGCTCGCGACGGCGTACATCCACCTCACGCTCGGTGGGGTGCTCTTCACCCTGAACGGGCTCGGCTACATCGGCCTGGCCGCCCTCGTCGTGATCGGCGCCGCTGCCCCGATCGCGATGGTCGAGCGCTTCAGCTGGTTCCCCCGGCTCGCTCTCGCCGGCTACACGGCGCTGACCATCGCCGGCTATCTGGTGATGGGCCCGTACTTCAGCCTCGGCTTCATCGCCAAGGGCATCGAGGTCGCGCTGATCACGCTCCTGGTCGTCGACGTCATCCGCGTCTACGGCAGCCCTGTCGGACTGGTCCGCACGGCGCTTGCCTCACTTGGCCCGATCGTGCCGGAGCGCTTCCGCCCGACCGCAGCCTAGGCACCAACGATGAGGGGTGGATCGGTTCGCCGGTCCACCCCTTCGTCATGCTCGGGGGTGTCAGACCAGCCTGTGCTCCACCGCGTAGAGGGCGGCCTGCGTTCGGGAGGCGAGCGCCAGCTTGCCGAGGATGTTGGAGACGTGCGTGCGGGCCGTGCGCTCGGTGATGCCCAGCTCGTAGGCGATCTCCTTGTTGCTGGCGCCCTTGGCGAGCTGGGCCAGGACCTCCTTCTCGCGCGCGGTCAGAGGCTCGACGGGCTCGGCGTCCTTGCGCTGGCGGAGGCGCTGGGCCAGCAGCCGTGACACCGCGGGATCCAGGTGCACCTCGCCGTGGTAGGCGGCGCGAATGGCCTGGGCCACCTCCTCCGCCTCGGCGTCCTTGAGCAGGTAACCCGATGCGCCGGCCTCGAGGGCGGTGGTGACCTTCTCCTCTTCGATGAAGCTGGTGACCGCGACGATCTCGATCTCGGGATGCGCCTGCTTGATCGCGGCGATCGCCTCGAGGCCACCCATCTCTGGCATGAGCAGGTCCATCAGGATCACGTCCGGCACAAGGCGATCGGCGGCATCGACTCCCTCCCGCCCGTTTTCGGCCTCACCGACAACGTCGAAGTCCTTCATCAGCTCCAGGAAGCCGCGGAGGCCCCGCCGCACGACCGCGTGGTCGTCGACGAGCAGCACGCGGATCGGTCCCTCTTCGTCAGTCACGCTATCGATCCCCTGCGTCTCGGTTTCATCGGCTTGCGCGGCGTCGCCCGTTCGCGCGCGCGAAGTATGCACCAGCGCGAACACCCGTTCCGGCTCCGGCACGTCGCGCAGCCGCTGCGTCCCCAGGTTGCGGAGCACCGTTCCATCCGGCAGCGAGCCGCCCAGCTCGTCGACGGTCGTGCCGGAGAGGAGCGTTTCGCCACCGCTCGCCAGTGCCTGGATGCGCGCCGCGCGGAACAGCGCTCGTCCGTAGTAATGGTCGCCGCGCACCTCGACGTCGCCCGTCACCAGCGCAATGCGGATGCGCATGCGGCCGATGACGCCCCAGTCATGGTCGCCGATCGCGGTCTGCAGGGCATCGGCCGCGGCGACCGCCGGCACCGCCTCCGGGAAGCTGGCGTACGCGCCATCGCCGATCCGCTCGAAGAGGCGGCCGCCGTGCTCGCGCGACGTCTCCGCCACGAGGTCGTGATACCTCGACAGGGCGGCGCCGGCGTCGGCGCCGTGGCGCTCCGTCAGGCGCGTGCTGCCCTCGACGTCGGCGAAGAGGAAGGTCATGTGCCGGCTGTTCGGATCGGCCTCGTCCACGCCCGCAAGCATACCGACGATGCCGACGAATGACGTACGCCGCAATCGTGCTCAAGAGCCCGCCCGATCGCGACCGGTGCCCGTGGAGGTCGTCAGCCGGGAACCCGATGATGACTGAGACAACCACCACCGCACACAGACACGAAAGGAGGCAGCACCAATGTTGGACGCACGCGCAGCCGCGCTGATAACGAGTGACGTCGCGTTCTTCTCGTTGCCTTCGCTGCGGCCCTCGCGGCCGGCACGGAAGCGCAATCGAGGGGAGAGCCTGGCCCGGAGCCTGATTCGGGCGATCGGCCGAGAGCTGGATCGCGCGACAGAGGGGACCGAGGCCGTAGTGCTCCCGCGAATCGCGAACTACCCCTACTGAAGCAGGATCGAAAGGAGATCGGCGGATGCATCCGATCACCGCTCTCATGCTGGCCAGGGTCGTCGAGGACGAACGGCGCCGGGAAGCGACGAAGCGACGACAGTCGCTGGTCCGGGAGGCGAGCCCTCGAGCCGATCGTGGCCGGGCGCGCCGCTTCTCCCTGCGGCTGCCCGGGCTCTCTCGCCTGGCCGCAACGAAGGCCTAGCAAGCTCACCAGTGCAGCCGGATCGCGAGGTCCGGCTGCTTTTCGTCTCCGGCCGCCACGCCGGCGCGCCCTCGGGCCGCGTGCGGGCTTATCCTCCGCGGGTGACTCGACCGACCCTGACCGGCACGCCCGACGCGGTCCCGACCGTCGGCCTCGACGACCTCCTCGAGACCGGTGACCTCGACCTGCTCGATCGCTGGCTGAACCAGGCGGACGTCGTCGAGATCGCCGAGGAGATGTCGCGGCTGCCGCGGGACCAGCGCGCGGTGCCGTTCCGGCTCCTCGGCAAGGACCGGGCGCTCGAGGTCTTCGAGCTGCTCGACCCGTCGGTCCAGCAGGACCTCCTCGAGGCCCTGCGCGAGACCAACGTCCGGCAGCTGTTCGAGGAGATGGACCCCGACGACCGGGCCCGGCTGACGGAGGAGATGCCGGCCAAGGTCGCTCGCCGGCTGCTTGCCGGACTCTCCCCGAACGAGCGACGCCTGACATCGACCCTGCTCGGCTACCCGGAGGACTCGGCCGGCCGGCTCATGTCGCCCGAGGTGGCGAGCCTGCGCGCCGGCATGAGCGCCCGCGAGGCGCTCGATCGGCTGCGGCACATCGGTCGCTCAGCGGAGACGATCTACGCCCTTCCGGTGACCGACGACCATCGGCGCCTCGTCGGCGCGTTGGGCCTCCGAGATCTCGTCCTTGCCGAGCCCGACACGCCCGTCGGGGAGCTGATGGACACCGAGGTCTACTCCGCCCGCGTCGACGCCGATCAGGAAGAGGTCGCTCGCCTCATCCGCGAGGCCGACCTCCTGGCACTTCCGATCGTCGACACCGAGGACCGCCTCGTCGGCATCGTGACCTTCGACGACGCGATGGAGGTCCTGGAGGAGGAGGAGACCGAGGACCTGGCCCGAGCCGGCGGCGCCGAGCCGCTCGGTCGACCGTACATGGCGACGTCCGTGCTCCACATCGCGCGATCGCGCGTCGTATGGCTTCTCGTCC
This sequence comes from uncultured Chloroflexia bacterium, assembly GCA_963839635.1. Taxonomy (GTDB): domain Bacteria; phylum Chloroflexota; class Limnocylindria; order QHBO01; family QHBO01; genus JACDBZ01. The sequence continues at coordinate 335,903 of CAWIVT010000004.1, read as the reverse complement.
TCATCGTCGCGGCGACGCTGACCGTCAACGTCCTCCAGCTCTTCCAGGGCACGCTCGACGAGGTCGTGAGGCTGGCGCTGTTCATCCCTCTCGTCATCGGCACGGGTGGCAACACCGGGGCCCAGGCCGCGACCACCGTGACGCGCGCCCTGGCCGTCGGCGAGGTCCGCTTCGATGACCTCGGCGTCGTGATCCTGCGGGAGGCGCGCGTCGGGCTGCTGCTCGGCGGCATGCTCGGCCTGCTGGCGCTGGGCCCGGCGTGGATCTTCGCCGGCCGAGAGATCGGCATCGTCGTCGGCCTGACGCTCGTCGCCGTCTGCACGCTCGCCGCGTTCGTCGGCGCCCTGCTGCCCCTCGTGGCCCGGCGGGTCGGCGTCGACCCGGCCGTCATGAGCGCTCCATTCATCACGACGCTCGTCGACGCTTCCGGGCTCGTCGTCTACTTCCTGATTGCCCGGGCGGTCCTCGGCCTTTGACGCACGCGACGCGATGCCCGTGGGCCGGCTCGGACCCGCTCTATCTCGCGTATCACGACACCGAGTGGGGTGTCCCCCTGCGCGATCCTCATCGGCTGTTCGAGCTGCTCTGCCTCGAAGGGGCGCAGGCCGGCCTGGCGTGGATCACCATCCTGCGCAAGCGCGACGGCTACCGTGCGGCCTTCGAAGGCTTCGACGCCGGACGCATCGCGGCCTACACGGAACCAGACCGCGAGCGGCTCATGGCTGACGCGGGCATCGTCCGCAACCGGGCCAAGATCGCTGCTTTCATCGGCAATGCCAGGGCATGGCTCGCGCTGGACGAGCCGGCGGAGCTGCTCTGGTCGTTCGTCGATGGCGCGCCCGTCCAGAATCGCTGGCGCGCGATGGAGGAGGTCCCCGCCGCGACGGACACGTCACGCTCTATGTCGGCGGCGCTCCGCGGGCACGGGTTCCGATTCGTCGGCCCGACGATCTGCTATGCGTTCATGCAGTCCGCCGGCCTGGTAAACGACCACCTGGTCGACTGCTTCCGGCACGACGAGGTGGCGCTGATGGGTGAGGTTATTGGCACGCGGCGTGCTGATGCACCCGGCATAACCGTGCCGAGCTCGCGATGACTGCTCTCGAGCTGATCAGTCTCGTAACGCAGCTGCTCTTCGCCGGCCTCTTCGTGGCCGTCCTGTGGCACGCCATCCGACATCCCACTCGCGCCCGGATCGACACGGCGCTGCTCTTCGGTTCGATCGGTGCCGTCGTTCTGCTCAGCCGGGCATTCCAGTGGCTGGGCGTGGCCGAGCAGCCGTGGGCCGTCGGCGTGCAACTGCTGGCGCTCAACGTGGCGCCATACGCCATGATCCGGCTGGTCGACGACTTCAGCGGTACGGCATCCTGGGTGCGGCTCGCAGGCGCCGCGGCCCTCGTCGTCATCGGCCTGATCAGCCTCGTCGGCTTCGCCACCGCCCCGGTCATCGTCGAGATCGCCACCATCGTCTGGTTCCTGGCCGTCGGCGGCTACGCCGCCATCGCATTCGCCCGGGAGGCGCGTCGAACGCGAGGGATCACCCAGCGACGCATGGCTGCCGTGGCCATCGGCGCGGCGCTGTTCATCGCGGCCATCGTCCTCGTCTTCCTTGGTGCGCTGGCGTCGAACAGTACGGCGATGCTCAATGTGCTCACGCAGCTCTTCGCGCTGGCGGCGGTGCTCGCGTTCTTCCTCGGCTTCGCGCCCCCGTCGTGGGTCCGGCGCGCGTGGCGAGAGCCCGACCTGCGTGCTTTCCTCGAACGGTCGGTTCACCTCACCGGCGTGGCCGATGACCGCGAGGCCATCGCCGACCTCCAGCGTGCGGCCGCCGACACCTTCGGCGCGTCCGGCGCCGCCATCGGCATCGCGCATCCCGACCGCCCGGTGCTCCGGTACGTCCGACGGGACGGAGAGTGGGCGGAGTACCCGAATGACGCGTTCGTCGGTGGGCGCACCTTCCAGGCACAGCACCGAATGGTCGTCGTGGACGCGGTCCGTGCCGACCCTGACAACGCGGCCGCGTACGAGCGTGCGGGTGCCCACACGGTGATCGCTGCACCCGTGACTGCCGAAGGTCGGCGCCTCGGTGTGCTGACCGTGTACGCCGACCGGGCGCCGATCTTCATCGAGGACGACCTCTGGCTCCTGGAGCTCCTGGCCGATCAGACGGCCGTGCTGCTGGAAGCCCGCACGCTCACCACCCAGGCGGGCGAGCTGCGCGGACGGGAGGAGGCTGCCCGCCTCAAGGAGGAGTTCCTGTCGGCCGCGGCGCACGACCTCCGAACGCCGCTGACGGTGGTCCTCGGCCAGGCGGAGCTCATCGAGCGACGCCTGCTGCGGGATCCCAGCGCTCCGGTCGATCCGGCCGGCATCGCGCGCATGGCCCGAGAGGCTCGGCACCTGCGCGACCTCGTCAGCGAGCTGCTGGACGCGCAGCGCCTCGAGCAGGGCCTGACCGTGATGGAACTCGCCCCCGCCGACCTCGGCTCGATCGTCGAAGCCGTCCGGGCACGCCACGCCGACCACGGCGTGCCCCTGGTGCTCGAGGGACCGGATGAGGCGCTCGTGGCGTCAGTCGACCGTCCGCGCCTCGAACAGGTGATCGAGAACCTCCTCGAGAACGCATACAAGTACGGCGCCGACGACAAGCCGCCGGCGCTGCGGATCTGGCAGGAAGGTGCCGAGGCCCGGATTGCGGTGGTCGACCACGGCGCCGGCATCCCGGACGGCGAGCGCGAGCGGATCTTCGAACGCTTCTACCGTGCCCCCCACGCCAGGGGCATCACCGACACCGGCATGGGCCTGGGCCTTTACATCTGCCGTCGCATCGTCGAGGAGCACGGCGGTCGGATCTGGGCCGAGGAGACGCCGACCGGCGGCGCGACCTTCGTCATCGCGCTGGCGCTCGAGCCCGAAGCGCCGCCCGAGTCCGTGCGGCATGCGCAGGAGGCGCCGACGTGGCCGTCCACCGCCGGAAACGAGGCGGTGGCCGATGCCTGAGCTGCGCGTGCTCGTGGTCGACGACGAGGCCGACATCCGCGCCACCGTCACGGCGATGCTCGAGATCGAAGGCTATGACGTCGATGAGGCAGCGAATGGCGCCGATGCGCTGCACGCCATCGAGGAGCACGCGCCGGATCTCATCCTGCTCGACATGCGGATGCCGATCCTTGATGGCTGGGGCTTCGCGTCCGAGCTCCGGAGGCGCGGGCACCGCACCCCGATCGTGGTCATGACCGCCGCGCGCGACGCGGCCCGCTGGGCAAGCGAGATCGCGGCCTCGGCGTTCGTGGCCAAGCCATTCGGGTTGGACGACTTGATCAACGCGGTGGAGCGAGCCCGGCCCCAGCCGTAGGAACCCGCGCTTCAGGTGGCGAGTGCGCCCCCGGACTCCCAGCCTTGGCCGCCGTAGCCGAGATAGCGCGTCGGGCGGAGCACGATGGGCTGCGAGTAGACCTCCGTGAAGCGCTGCACCGTGAGCCCTGCGCGCCGCAGGAGCTCGCGGTACTTCGCGCCGAATCCGGCAGGCAGGACGTCCGCCGAAGACGAGCTCGGGAGCTCCGCGGTCGCCTCGATGAGCTCGACCTCGAAGTCCGGGCCGGGCGTGCCGACTGCCAGCATCACGTGCGGCTGGTCGCGCAGGTTCCCCACCTTCCGCGCGTGCGGCTTGCTGAACGCGACGATCTGCTCGCCGTCCCAGTGGAACCAGACCGGCACCAGGTGCGGCCGGCCGTCGGGCTGGACCGAGCTCAGCCAGACCACCGGATCACGACGCAGGGCGGCGTCGGCGTGCGGGCGGCGCTCGGCGGAGCGTCTGCGCGCGTTGCCGGCTTGAGCGGTGGTGGCGGCTGAGCGGGTCATGCATCGATCCTGGGCGGTCCGCGGCGCCGCGCACACCTCGGGACGACGCAGGCCGCTCTCCGACGTTGGCCGGGGGCAGCGCGGGTCGGATGACGTAGCCGCGACCCTATACTCGCCGCGCATGCCGCCGATCGCCAGCGTCGACGTCCCCGCCTCGACCGCCAACCTCGGCAGCGGATTCGACTGTTTCGCGGCTGCCCTGTCGCTCAAGCTCCGTGCCGAGCTGTGGGCCGGCGACGAGCCCGGAATCGTGCTCAACGCGCGCGGAGAGGGCACTCCGCGCGATGACGAGCCGGCAGACGACAACCTGCTGATCCGCGCCTTCCGCGAGGGCCTGCGCGCGTCATCGGCACCCGGTGCCGCCTCGTGGAGGATCGACGTATCGAGCATGATCCCGTCGGCGCGCGGGCTCGGCAGCAGTGCCGCGGCCATCGTTGCGGGCGTCGTCCTGGGTGCTGCCGTCGGACGGCGATCAGTGGACGCCGATGAGCTCCTGGCACTGGCCGCCGGCCTTGAGGGCCATCCCGACAACGTGGCCGCCGCGCTGTACGGCGGCTTCACGGTTGCCCTTGCCGACGACGGCCGGGTGACCCTGCGGCGCTTTCGCGCGCCCGAGGCATGGATCCCGGTCGCCTTCATCCCGCAGCACGAGAGCCGCACGAAGGACATGCGCGCGGCCCTTCCGGCCGGCGTCACACACGCCGCCGCCGCCCGGCAGGCGGGCCGAAGCGCACTGCTCGCGACCGCGATCATGACGTCGGACGCCGGCCTACTGCGGGACGCGATGGTCGACGAGCTCCACCAGCCGTTCCGCATGCCGCTGCTTCCCGGCAGCCGCGAGCTGATCGAGCTCGCCTACGACCGTGGAGCGGCCGGTGCGTGCCTCTCAGGCGCTGGACCGACGGTGCTCGCCATCTGCGACTCGCCGACGAACGCTCACGGCGTCGAGAAGGCGTGGAATGCCTCCGGCATCCCGGGCATGGCCACGCGCCTCAGGTTCGACACCGCTGGAGCGAAGCTGGTCGCCGACTGACCCGGGGGGACGCGAGCGCAACGCGCCGCTACGATTCGACCATCCCATGAGCCTCGTGACAATCGCCGGCGTGTCGAAAAGCCACGCTGCGCAGCACCTCTTCAGCGACGTCGGCCTGATGATCAGCGCCGGGCGTCGCATCGCCATCGTCGGGCCCAACGGCGCCGGCAAGACGACGCTGCTGGAGCTCATCACCGGCGACCAGGAGCCCGACGCGGGCACCATCACCCGGGCCCGGGAGGTCGTCATCGGCTACCTGCGCCAGGAGGTCGCCGAGAGCCGGGGGCGCAGCGTCCTCGCCGAGGTGCTCGCCGGCGCAGGCGAGGTGAGCGGCATCGAGCGTCGCATGCGACACATCGAGTCGGAGCTCGAAGAGGCCGACGACGAAGGCGAGCTGCACGAGCTGATGGACGAGTACGGCCGGCTGCAGCATCGGTTCGAGGCACTTGGCGGCTACGGCCTCGACTCGGAGGCCCGACGGATCCTGGCGGGCCTCGGATTCGCCGAGGCCGACATGGAGCGCGACATGGGCGAATTCAGCGGCGGCTGGATGATGCGGGTCGCGCTGGCTCGGCTGCTGCTCCAGAATCCCGACGTCCTGCTCCTGGACGAGCCGACCAACCACCTGGACCTGGCATCGGTCGAGTGGCTCACCGGCTTCCTCGCCGTGTATGCCGGCGCGATCGTGCTGGTCAGCCACGACCGCGACTTCATCAATGAGGTCGCCAACCGGGTGGTCGAGCTCCACGATGCCCGCGCCACGGAGTACGTGGGCGACTACGCCGACTTCGTGGAGCAGCGCACGGAACGCATGGCGCAGCTGGAGGCCGCGGCAAAGAACCAGCAGCGCAAGATCGCGCACACCCAGGCGTTCATCGACCGCTTCCGCTACAAGGCCTCGAAGGCGCGACAGGTGCAGAGCCGCGTCAAGGCGCTCGAGCGGCTGGATCGGGTCGCGAGCCCCGGAGCACGTGCGAAGTCGGTGAAGTTCCGGTTTCCCGCGCCGCCACGCTCGGGTCGGACCGTGATCACGCTGGCCGGCATCGAGAAGCGGTATGGCGACAACGTCGTGTACGACGGCAGCCTGGACCTTCAGCTCGAGCGGGGGCAGAAGGTCGCACTCATCGGCCCCAACGGCGCCGGCAAATCGACGCTGCTCAAGATCCTGGCCGGCGTGCTGGAGATCGAGGGTGGCACCCGCGAGCTGGGCAGCAACGTGCGAGTGGCGTACTTCGCGCAGCATCAGATCGAGGCCCTCAACCCGGACAACACGGTCTTCAACGAGCTGAACGACGCGGCGCCGATGATGTCCACGACCGACATGCGCAAGCTGCTCGGCGCATTCCTGTTCGGCGGCCAGGCGGTCGACAAGCAGGTCGGGGTGCTGTCGGGCGGCGAGCAGACGCGACTGGCGCTGGCGAAGCTCCTCGCCGATCCCGCCAACCTGCTCTGCCTGGACGAGCCCACGAACCACCTCGACATCCAGTCGCGGGACGTCCTGGAGGATGCGCTCAACGCGTTTCCCGGAACGATCGTGCTGATCACGCACGACCGGTACCTGATCCGCAGCGTCGCGAACACCATCATCGAGGTCAACGACGGCAGGGCCGTCGTGTATCCCGGCGACTTCGAGTACTACGCCGCCAAGCGAGGCGTCGACATCGAGACGCGCGGCGCGGTGGAAGGTGCACGTTCGACCCCACGCGGGGTGGTGGCCGATGCACCGAAGCCCCGGGAGTCGGCCAGGGTGGCCGTGGACCGAAAGCGACGGGAGGCCGAGGAGCGGAACGCGCGTCATCGGCGAACCCGCGAGCTGCGCTCGACACTGGCCGTGACCGAGGCCGAGGCCGTGGATACGCAGCGAGAGCTGGGCCAGATCACCGAGCGCCTGTCCGATCCCGCCACGTATGCGGACCCGGCTCTCGTCCGGACCCTGGTCGAGCGGCACAACGCGCTGCGTGATCGAACGGAGGCGATCGGCCCGGAGCTGGCCCGCCTGCGCGCCGATCTGGAGGAGGCCGGGGAGCCTCAGCTGGTCGGGAGCGAGTGACGGCTCGCTCCCCGGCGGGATCGAGCGGGTGGCTCGGGGCCGGGCTTGTTGCCCTCGCGGCGGTGTGCTTCAGCACGCTCGGCCCGATCACCCGTTTTGCCGACGACGCCGGCGTCGGGTCGCTGGCCATCGTCGCCTGGCGCGCGGCCATCGGCGCCACGGCGATGCTCGTGCTGCTGCTGGCGCTGCGCGGCACGGCCGGCCGACGGCCGCTCTCGTTGCGCCAGGTCCCGCCGCGCGACCGGTGGTTCATCGGCGCGGCGTCGATGGCCAACCTCGTCCTCAACCTGGCGATGTTCATCGCCTTCGTCAGGATCGAGATCGGCCTCGCCCTGCTCGTCTTCTACAGCTACCCGGCCTTCGTGGCGCTGGTGTCCGTCATCTGGTTCGGGGACCGCCTGGACGGCGTTCGCTGGGCGGCGCTCGGCCTGTCGATGCTTGGCCTCGCGCTCACCCTCTCCGGCTCAGGCGGCGTCGGCAACCTCGACGCGCTCGGCATCGGCCTGTCGATCCTGGCCGCGCTGGCCCAGGCCTTCTACGTGCTCGCGGCGCGCCACGGGTTCGGCCGGATCCCGCCGGTCGAGGCGGCGGCAGTGACGATGGGCGGCGCGACCCTCGGCTACCTGGTCATCGCCCTGGCCACGGGGCAGCTCGTCTCGCTCGGCGCGCCGCTGGCCAGCGGCGAGGCCCTCGGGCTGGTTCTCGTGGCGGGCTTCATCGGCGCCGCGATACCGACGGTCTGCTTCATCACCGGCATCCGGCTCCTCGGAGCTCCGCGCGCCGCGATCCTGGCCACCCTCGAACCGGTTGTCGGTGTCGCCCTGGCGGCGTGGCTGCTGGGCGAGCAGCCGGCCTTCCTGCAGCTGGCCGGCGGGGCATTGATCCTCCTCGCTGCGGTCCTTCTCCAGCTCGGCGGGACCACCGCCGCGGACCACGAGGCGGTCTCCGGATAGGCAAATCCGGTGCGCCACGGCAACGGCGTGATCACCGCACTGTCTGGCACCGCGGCGGACCGCACCCGACCGCACCACCGAAGGTACTACCGGCCGGCAGGACCTTCGGCTACGGTCGGTGAAGCGCTCGGCACCTGCCGGGCCCGCGGACCAGGAGGGCAAAAAATGCTGCCACGTCGTACCCGGCGATCGGCCGGATTATTCATCGTTGCGCTGCCGATGCTGCTGGCGCTTGTTGTCGCGGCACCGGTGGCCGCCAAGGGGCCGCCGGGCAACAACGGCACGGTCAAGATCGATGCGCTCGACTTCGACAACCATCCCAACAACGAGCCGCACGTCGATTGCGAGTTCCAGGTCGACTTCTACGGGTTCGACGAGGACCCGACGTACTTCGCGCAGGTCATCTTCGAGCTGCACGCACCGACGGCCGCCGGGCGAACGATGTCCGTGATGAGCGGGAGCCTCACGCCGTTCATCGGCGGCGACGACAACTCAGGCGGTGGCAGCGAGGCGGGCCACGATGCGTCGGAGACCTACAAGCTGCAGTTCACGGGCGACCCGCACCCGCAGCAGGGCTACCACGTCAAGCTGACGATCCACGCACCCGGCTCGCAGGGCGCGGATACCAAGCACAAGGTCTTCTGGGTGCAGCCGTGCGACCCGATCACCCCGCTGAATCCACCGAGCAACCCACCGAGCAACCCGCCGTCGAATCCGCCGGGCGGTGGAACCGATCCTGGAAACCCTCCGCGTGAAGGTACCCAGGGAAGCAGCGGGGGTTCCGTCCCTCTCCTGCCCGACACGGCGATGGACTCCGCTCTCTCCTCGCTGTCGCTCTTCGCTGGAGCGCTCCTGCTGGGAGGCTCGGCCGGCGCCACCCTCGTGGCGGTGCGTCGGACGCGCTCCCGCCGCCGCTGAACGTGACCCCGTCGGGCGGGCCGGCTGGCCCGTCCCGGCGGGAGGAACCTCAGGGCGCCATGAGCGCCGCGTGAACCCATTGGGCAGCCACAGCGGCCGATCCCACCGGGACCTCCGCCCAGACGACGCGCATGCCGGCCTCGTCGAACGATCCCTCCCCGTGTGCCGGGAGCGGGAGCACCTCGGGCGTCATTGACGCCGGACCGACCAGGCTGATGCGCGCCATGCGCTCCTTGCTGTCGACTGCCAGCATCAGCACGCCCTCGTCGTCCCGCGATGCCGGGCGCACGATGGTCTGCGGGGCATCTTCGTCGAGTGCCCGTACAACGAGCTGCAGCCGGCCACGCCGGGCCCGCCTCACGGCCACCGGGTGAACCACCTCCGCGCCCAGCTCGGCCAGCAGCTCCAGCTGCAACGCGTCCACGAACGGGAGGAGGCGTGCGCCGGGAACGAGGTGAGGATCGGCCTCGAGCACGCCGCCGACATCCTTGAACAGCTCACAGCGGGCGGCGCGCAGCGCAACCGCCAGCGCCACGGCCGACAGATCCGTCCCGCCTCGGCCGAGCGTTGTCAGCTCCCCGTGGGTCCCGATCCCCTGAAATCCGGCCACGACCGGCACGATGCCCTCGCTCAGCGCGGCGCGCAGCGGCCGCGACAGGACCCTGCGCACCTCGGCGCCGAGATGCGCGGCGGCAGTGCGGATCCCCGCTTCGGCTCCCGAGAAGGAGCGGGCGGGAATGCCGCGCCCCTGCAGCCCGAGGGCGAAGAGCGCGGCCGAGAGAGCCTCGCCCGTCGCGAGGGCACGATCGGTCTCGCGCGCCAGCCCCGAGTCCGAGGACTGGCCGGGCTCGCGGATGGACTCGCCGCGATCGGGCAGCAGCACGCGCGCCGCACCCAGGATCGTGTCCGTGACGCCCTCGAATGCGCTGACCACCACCACCGGTCGCAGGCCCGCGGCTCGCTGGCGGGCAACGACGTCGACCGCGGCCACGATGTCCTCGGGGCGCTGCAGGACCGATCCACCGAATTTGTCGACGACGATTCCCGACGACGATGGAGGCACAGGACCTAGGCCCCGGCCGGATTGTCGGCCGTGACTGACGCGGCATCGACGCCGCGCGGCAGCGGGCCGCCGTCGCGCATGATCTGCGGAATCTCGCTCAGGGAGGTGATGATGCGGACGTCAGCGGGTAAGGGCTCACCCGAGGGCGTGATGCTGATGCCGACGCTCCGATCCAGCCAGACGGCGTCCATTCCGGCGCTCCATGCCCCGCGAACGTCGGCACGGTACGAGTCACCTACCATGAGCGCTTCGGCGGGCGCCGCTCCGGCGTGCTCGAGCGCCATGGCAAAGAAGGCCGGGTTCGGCTTTGCGACCCCGACGGCGCCGGACGGCAGCACGAAGTCCAGGTAGCGGTCGAGCCCCAGCTCGGACACGATCCCGCGCAGGTTCGAGCCCCAATCGCTGACGATCCCGATCCGCACGCCCATCTCGCGGACCTCGGTGAGCATCGGCTCGACGTCGGGATAGAGCTCCCACGTCTCGGGCGCGAACTGGCTTGCCAGGATGCGGTCGAGCACCTCGCGCCGATCCCCGAGGCCGAGCCGATCCAGCATCACGCCGTGGTAGCGCCGCCAGTACTCCTCGATCCGCGTGTCGTCGGACCACGTGTCGTTGCCGGGGCGGTGGTACTCGTCCCAGAACCACCGGTCCGACGCCTCCCACGCCGTGCGAAGCTCGTCCTCGGTGATCTCGTGGCCATCCTCGGCAAGCACGCCGGAGAGCGCGTCGGCGAGCGAGTGACGCGGCGAGAGCAGCGTGAAGCCGGCGTCCAGGCAGAGCAATCGGTAGCGCATGGCATCGCGAACGGTAGCGCACCACGCGTGACCGATGCGCCGGGCCGGTCCGCTGCTACCCTGCACCGCGTGTCCGCGCCCATCGACCCATCGACCCTCCGCAGCGTGCGGGGTGCGCTGCTGGCCTGGTATGCCAGCGGGCACCGGGACTTTCCGTGGCGGGCCACGTCAGATCCATACGCGGTGCTCGTCAGCGAGGTGATGCTCCAGCAGACTCAGGCCGCCCGCATCGCGGAGCGCTTCCCACGCTTCATGGCGCGCTTCCCGACGGCGGCGTCGCTCGCCGCGGCGTCGACCGCCGACGTGCTGGCCGAGTGGAGCGGGCTCGGATACAACCGCCGGGCGCTGGCACTGCAGCGCGCCGCGAAGGCGGTGAGCCTCAACGGTTGGCCGAGCGACGTCGCCGGGCTCGCCCGCCTGCCCGGCGTCGGACCCTATACCGCGCGGGCCGTGGCCTCGCTCGCCTTCGGCGAGCCCGCAGGCGTCGTCGACACGAACGTCCGGCGCTGGCTCATTCGGCGATTCGGCGGACCCGATGAGCCGCGCAGCCTCCAGGGGATGGCCGATGCGCTCGCCGCACCGGGGACCGGGCGGGATATCGCGGCCTGGACGCACGCCACCATGGAGTTCGGGGCGGGCGTCTGCCGTTCCCGACAGCCTCGGTGCGACGAATGCCCGCTCGCGCGCGGTTGCCCCTCGCGCGGGGCCGCGGCTCACGTTCCGGTGCCTCGCCAGGCGGCGCTGCGCGGTTCCGATCGCTCGTACCGCGGCGCGGTGCTCAAGACGCTGTCGGGTGCGCGGCAGCATGGCGTCGGCGAGGAGGCGCTTCGCGCGGGCCTCGCGGCCGAGACCGAGCACGTCGGTCCGGTGCTGGATACGCCGCGCTGGGAGCGCGTCATGGCAGGACTCGAGCGTGACGGCCTCCTCCATCGGAGCGACGGATTCGTGCGGTTGGGCGCGGCTACAATCGACGCATGAGCGTGAAGCTGGCGGTCGGCGACCCGATTCCATCGGTCGGGTTGCGCGCGACGGACGGGTACCTCCTCAACCTGCGGAGCTGGGCCACCAAGCAGCCGGCGCTGCTCCTCTTCACCGGCGGCCCGACGCTCGCCGGCGCCGCCAGGCGAAAGGGCCTCAAGGCGATCGAGGCCCTCGCCGCCGGGCACGAGCGGCTGCGCGAGGCGGGCATCGCGGTCGCTGCCATCAGCTGCGACTCGGTGGAGCAGCAGACCGACTTCGCCACCAAGCAGCAGCTGCCGTTCCTGCTCCTCAGCGATGAGCGCAGCAGCGCGGTCGAGATGCTGGGGATCGAGACGGCCGCGGACGGCGAGAACGTGAACGTCGTCCAGCCTGTGGCGATCGCCGTCGACCGCGACGGGATCATTCGCGCGATGATCGAGCGTGTCGAGCCGGAGGCGCTCGCCGACCAGGTCATCCGCGCGCTCTCCGAGCCGATCCCAGCCGCTGCCGAAGACGCCACCACGTCCTAGGGACCGATGCGCGCCGTCCGGCTCCACGCCCCGGGCGAGCCACTGCGGATCGACGAGCTGCCGCTACCCGAGCCTGCCGGGACCGAGGTCCGCCTGCGGGTCGCCGGCTGTGGCGTCTGCCACACCGACCTCCACATCGCCGGCGGCAGCCAGTCCCGCGTCGAGCTGCCCGTCACCCTGGGCCACGAGGTCGCCGGCTGGATCGACGCCGCCGGCCCCGAAGCGATCGAGGCGCTTCGCCGGATGCGCCTGCGGCTCGGCGACACCGTCCTCGTCTACGGCGGCTGGGGCTGCGGCGCGTGCGGCGAGTGCCGCGCAGGCGCCGAGCAACGCTGCGCGCGGTCGCGTGCCCCGGGCTTCCAGGTCGATGGTGGCTACGCCGATGCCATGATCGTTCCGCACCCACGCCACCTCGTCGCCCTCCGCGGGCTCGATCCGGTCCGCGCCGCCCCGCTGGCAGACGCCGGCGTGACCCCGTACCGCGCAGTCCGTCGGGCGGAGCGCTGGCTGACGCCCGGGGCGCGCGTCCTCCTCATCGGCTGCGGCGGACTCGGCCAGTTCGCGCTCCAGTTCCTGCGGCTGCTTCCGCCGGCCGGCGCGGACCTGTTCGTCGTGGTGCGCGAGCTGTCCCCCGCTCGCCTGGAACGGGCGGCAGACCTGGGAGCGGACGTCGGCCTCCTGGACGGCGAGCCGGAGATGTCGCTCGAGGCGCTGGGTCGATCCGCCGACGTCGTCCTCGACTTCGTCGGCACCGACTGACACCCTCGCCCACGCGGCCGCGGTGGTGGCGCCCGACGGGCTGGTGCTGCTCATCGGCGAGGCAGGCGGCTCGCATCCGTTCGGCTTCGACACGCTTCCCGTCGAGGCCTGGATGACGACCGTGGCGTGGGGCTCGCGCGACGACCTGCGCGAGGTGGTCCGGCTGGCGGGACGCGGCCGCCTGCGCTGGGAGCTCGAGCACGATGCCGCTGGTGGAGGCCGCGGCTGCGCACGAGCGGCTGCGGGCCGGCGACGTCGATGGCCGCCTCGTGCTCGTCCCGTGAGCGAAAGGGCCAATGCTTACCGCGCGGGCGTCACTCGCCGAAGATACGCCCGAAAATGCCCTTGCGCTCGGTGCGACGGACGTAGAACGGCGCGGCCGTCCCGTCGTACACGTCCCGGAGGACCTGCGCCCGCAGGTCGGTGACCGCGAGCAGCGCCGCGAGCCGAGATGCTCGGTCGCGACCGCATGGAGGCGGTTGCGGACCTCGTCGAAGTCGCCGAGCATGCGCTTCGGGCTTCAGCTCGACGCCGGCGGTCCACGCGTCGGCCGGCGCGCAGCAGCCAGGCGCGCTCGACCTGCGGCAGCTCGGCCAGGGCGTGCGAGCAGCTCGCGCCGAACGGCTCCGGGACCTCGGTCAGGCGGCTCGAGCGGCGGCAGGTCGCCGAGCGGACGCCGGGCGCGGCATCGCCTCGGGCCGGTTGGGATCGATGCCCGCCGCGAGGAACGGCAGGACGCCCGCCGGCGATCTCGACCTGGGTCGGGGCGCCGGGGTCGACCATGACCCGCTCCTGGACGCCCTCGGCCCGCTCGAAGAGGTCGCGCGCAGGCATCTCGACGCTGTCGCTGCCGGGCGGCCCGAAGCTCGGCGATCGCTCCGGCGGAGTGTATGCGGCGATGAAGCGCCGCCCGCGTCTCGGTCCCTGCCGTGACGCAGTCGCGTCGATCAGGCCGCGGGTCCGGCGACGACTCCCGGACGAGGAGCGGACCGGGACGAGCAGGTCCGCATCGAGCAGGTCGTCCGAGCCGCGGCGCGCAGGTCCCCGACGCGCGGCTCGTCCATGCTCACGCCGCGACCCCCGCCAGCTTGCCGATCGCCGCGTCGATGCGCGCCAGCGACCGCTCCCGGCCGAGCAGCTCGAGCGATGCGAACAGGGGCGGGGAGACCGTCCGGCCGGTGATGGCCACGCCGGATCGGCGTGAAGAAGTCGCCGGCCTTCATGCCCGCCGCCTCCGCGGCCTCGCGACAGCGCTGCTCGAGCACGTCGGCGCTGAAGTCCGCGTCGGATCGAGCGCGGCGAGCGTGGCGCGCGCGAGCCCAGCGCCGCGGCGAGCCTCGTCGGCAGTCGCCCTTCTTCGGACGCAGCTGCTCGGGCGGCGTACCAGCCGGCCACGACCGCGTCGGGCTCCCACGACGAAGCCGACCAGTTCGTCGACGTCGCCCAGCCGCACCAGGCGCTCCTTGATGAGCGGCACGATGCGCAGCAGGTCGCTCGTCGGCCACCGCCTCGGGCACCCAGGGGCGCAGGCGCAGGGCGAGCTGCTCGTCGGTCAGGGCGCGGATGTAGACGCCGTTGAGGTGGTCGAGACGTTCCTCGTCGAAGACGGCGCCGCCCTTGTGGACCTTGCCGATCTCGAAGCGCGCGGCGAGCTCGTCGAGGGTGAAGATCTCCTCCTCGGTGCCCGGCGACCAGCCCAGGAAGGCGAGGAAGTTGACCATCGCCTCCGGCAGGTAGCCCTCCTCGCGGTACGCGGTCATGGCCGTCTGCGACTTGCGCTTGCTCATCTTCGAGCGGTCCGCATTGAGGATGAGCGGGATGTGGCCGAAGCGCGGCTCGCGGTAGCCGAGCGCACGGATCAGGGCGATGTGCTTCGGCGTGTTCGACAGGTGATCCTCGCCGCGGATGACGTCGGTGATCTCCATCTCCTCGTCGTCGACGACGACCACGAAGTGGTAGAGCGGCACGCCGTCGTTGCGCACGATGACGAAGTCGCCGAGCAGCGCTGTTGTCGAACTCGACCTCGCCGCGGATGAGGTCGTCGAAGCGGATCGTCTCGGGCGTCACCTTGAAGCGGATGACGGATCGGCGGCCCTCGGCCTCGAAGGCGGCGCGCTCCGCATCGGTCAGGCTCAGGCAGCGTCGGTTGTAGCTGCGGCGGCTCCTTCGCCGCGTCCTGCTGCCTGCGGACGGCCTCGAGCTCCTCCGGCGTGCACCAGCAGCCGATACGCCGAGCCCGCCTGCGAGCAGTCGCCCTGCCTCGCGCGGCGTATCAGCTCCATGCGGCGGCTCTGCCGGTATGGCGCATGCGGCCCGATGTCCTCGCCGCCGGCCACCTGCGGGCCCTCGTCCCAGGTGATGCCCAGCCAGTGCAGGTTGTCGATGATGTCGCTGCTCGAACTCGACCGTGCTGCGCGCCGCATCGGTGTCCTCGATGCGCAGGACGTACGTCCCGCCCTCGTGGCGCGCGACCAGGAAGTTGTAGAGGCTGGTGCGCGCGGTGCCGATGTGGAGCGGCCCGGTCGGGCTCGGCGCCATCCGGACGCGCATCGGGGTCGAGGTCATCGGGATCCGATCCTAGCAGGCATCTCGCCAAGGGCTAGGCACGTCGGTGCAGGCTCGACACCTATGATCGCTCGGTCACATCACCCCACAGACGGAGGATCCCGAGCATGGACAGTCCGACGGCGACCGGACCCGACGAAGACAAGCTCTACGACGCTTCCCCGACGGCGAGCCAATCGGGCTACGGGCCGGAGCAGGGCTTCAACAGCTATCGTGCGGCTCAACGACCCGACCTGTTCACCGAGGAGGCCAAGAAGCACCCGGCGATCCGGGAGTTCCTCGACGCCCCGTTCAGCGTCTCGTTCATGCAGTTCAAGAGCAGCACCCGCGAGGCGGAGTACTTCATCCACAAGCCGCACCGGGCGATGAGCGGGCACGTCGACGGCATCGTGGGCTCGGTCGAGCGCCTGCTCGCGGAAGGAGCCGCGCATCGGCACCTACGTCATCAACCACGACGCGACGCTGGCGCGCTGGATCATGCGCGCAGCCTGGCCATCGAGGATGGCGCCCAGTCCGGCGCGATCGATCCACAAGCAGACGGAGCCCGGCTCCAGGCCGGCCAGGCCGATGCGCTGCCCGGCGTGCGACCGCCGACAACCCGGAGCTCGCCCGCTTCTGCGCGAGCTGCGGCAGTCGCGCTCGGCAGACCTGCCCGCATTGCGAGGCGCCGGTCGCGCTCGCGGCCCGCTTCTGCACGGCGTGCGGCGGGGCGTGCCGCAATCGGCGGAGTCGGAGCCTCGTCGATACGCCGGGAGAAGCCGCGCCTCGTCCGCGGCCGAGCGGCGTCGGGTCTCCGTCCTCTTCGTCGACCTGGAGAACTTCACCGGCCTCGCCGAGTCGCTGGATCCGGAGGAGGTCCGCACCATCCAGTCGCGCTACTTCGAGGTGGCGCGCGCGATCGTTCGCGGCCTATGGCGGAACGATCGAGAAGTTCATCGGCGACGCGGTCATGGCGGTGTGGGGCGCGCCGACCGCCCACGAAGACGACGCCGAGCGCGCCGTCCGCGCCGGGCTGGCCGCTGGTCGCACGCCGTCGGCCGCTCGCGGGGCCGCGGCGGCCGCGACGTCCGCTTGCGGCACGAGCCGCGGTCACCACCGGCGAGGCAGCGGTGACGCTCGGCGCGACCGGCCAGGGCATGGTGAGCCGGCGACCTCGTCAACATCGCCGCGCGCCTCCAGGCGCGCGGCGCCGCTCGGTGGCGTCCTCGTCGACGCGGCACGACGTCGCGCACGCGCGCCGGCGTCGCCGTCGCCTACGAGCCGATCGGGGACGCTGACAGCTCAAGGGCCGGAGCAGCCCGCTGGCCGCGTTTCAGCGCGACGGCCGCGGAACCGTCGGCGCCGGGGCGGCACCTTGGCGCTCACACCGGACCGTTCGTCGGCCGCGACCGCGAGCTGCGCGAGCTGGCGGACCTCTTCGACGCGGTCGCGCGCGATCGGCGCAGCAGGCTCGTCGTCGGTCACTGGGCATCGCCGGAATCGGGAAGAGCCGGCTCGCCTGGGAGCTCGAGGAGCGGCTGGACGGCACTCCCGGACCAGTGGCGTGGCATGTCGGGCGCGCACCCGCGTACGGCGAGGGCATCGCATTTGCGGCCGTCGCCGAGATGGTCCGGCGCCGCATCCGGATCGACGACGGCACGCCGCGGGAGCTGGCCCGGCGGCAGCTCGCGCTCGGCGCTCGAGGAGCTCGTCCGCGACGACGCGGAGCGCGCGCTGGATCGAGCCGCGCCTGGCGGTGCTGCTCGAGCCGCGACGCGGCTGCCGCCTTCGAGCGCGAGGAGCTGTTTGCCGCCTGGCGCGCGCTTCTTCGAGCGAGTCTCCGACCTGAGCCCGGTCGGTTCTCGTCTTCGAGGACCTGCAGTGGGCCGATCCGGGCCTCCTCGACTTCGTCGAGCACCTGGCGACCTGGACCAGCGGCGCATCCGATCCTGGTCGTTGCGCTCGCACGGCCCGAGCTGCTGGATCGCCGCCCGCCATGGGGCGCCGCGCATCGGTCGCTTCACCGCGCTCCGCCTCGATCGGCTGCCGGACGAAGCCATGCGCGAGCTGCTCGCGGCGCGGGCGCCCGGACCTTCCGCGACACACTCGTGCGGCAGATCCTGGAGCGCGCCGGTGGCGTGCCGCTCTACGCGGTCGAGGTCGTCCGCATGCTGAGCGACGGCCAGCCCGAGCGCGGGGCGGACTCGGCCGCGAGCTCGATCGAGCGTTCCCGACTCGCTGCACGGGCTGCTCGCGGCCAGCATCGACGCCCTGCCGCCCCAGGAGCGCAGGCTGCTGCTGGCGGCGGCGGTACTCGGTCACCGGTTCAGACCCGAAGCGCTGATCTCGGTCGCCGGTGCGGACCCCGCGCTGACGCGAGAGCGGATCGACGCGCTCGCTCGACGCGAGCTGCTTGCGTCCGACGAGGAGCTCGGATCGCCGGGCCACGGCGCGGTGGGGTTCGTGCAGGACCTGGTGCGCGAGGTTGCGTACAACACGCTCGCACGGAGCGAACGCCGGTCGCTGCACCTCGGGGCGGCCCGCTACCTCGAGTCGATGGAGGACGACGATGTGGCGGAGCCACTCGCCGGCCACCTACTGGAGGCACATCGGCTTGCGCCCGAGCACCCGGACGCGGTTCGCGTTGCTCGCAGGGCCGTTGCTGCCCTGCGGCGGGCGGCGCGGGATGCCACCCGGCTGCACGTCCCCGAGCGCGCGCTCGGAATGCTGGAGGAGGCGCTTCGGCTGTGCGACGGACCGGAGCAGCGAGCCGTTCTCCTCGGCGAAGCTGCCGACGCCTCCCGCGCCGCGGCGCGCCTCGATCTTGCCGAGCAGCACCTGCGCGAGCTGGTCGCCCTGCGCCGGGATCTCGGGGAGCGGCGACAAACCGCCCACGCGCGCGCACGCCTGGCAAGCGTCCTCCTGTCGGCGCAGCGCAACGAGCCCGCCATCACGGAGCTCGAGTCCGCGATGCGCGCGGTCCGCGACATCGCCGCCGATGCCTCGAGCGTCGAGCTCGCCGCGCAGCTGGCTCGGGCCAAGCTCCTCATCGGCGACAACCGTGTGGGCCTGAAGTGGGCGGAGCGCGCCATGGTGGCCGCCGAGCGGCTCGAGCTCGAGAACGTGGCAGTGGACGTGCTGGTCACCCGCGGCACGGCACGGTTCCGTCTCGGCAACGAGGACGAGGGCCTGGCCGACCTGCGCGCGGCCATCGAACGGGCGCAGGAGGCCGGGGCGCTGCACACCGAGCTGCGGGCTCGGAACAACCTCGCCTGGCTCGAGGTCGCCGACGACCCCCGCGCGACCATGGAGACAGCGCGCCAGGGATTCGAGCTTGCATCGACGATGGGGCTCGGCGACATCGCCGTGCAGCTCGCAGACGTGGCGTGCACCACTGCGATCGACGCCGGTGACTGGGATTGGGCACTGGCGACGATGACCGAGATCGAGGGCCGAGGGATCTCGGACGCGTACCGCATCAACGTCCACTCGACGATGGCGATCATCCATGGACTCAGGGGCGATCCGAGGGCGACCGAGCTCCTCGACGGCTTCGAGCCGCTTCCGGCCGATGCGGACGCGCAGGTCGTCGCCGCAACCAGGCATGCCCGCGCATGGGTCGCCCTCGTATCGGGCGCGTTCGACGATGCGGGGCGGCTGGCCGAGGAGGCATTCGCGGGATCGCTCGGAGCTGAGCGGGCGTACCAGCAGGCGCTCGCGGGCCGCGCCAACCTCTGGCGCGGAGAGCGTCAGGCCGCAGCCGCCAGCCTGGATCAGATCGATGCCCTGAAGCAACGGGGCCGCGCCACGGGGGCAGCCTCGCTGACGCTACGGGCCGGGATTGCTGGCCTCGACCTGGATCCCGGCGCACCGGACCTGTTCCGGCGCGCGCGCGAGGCATGGCGCGAGCTGGACCTGCCCCTCCAGCTGGCTCTCTGCATGCTCGACCAGCATCGGCTCGGCGGAGCGCAGCCGTCCGAAGTGGCCGAGATGACCGAGCTCCTGCAATCCCTCGGAGCGGACGGCCTGCTCCGGTGGGTCCGTGATGACACCCAGACGCTCAGCCCTCGATCAGGGCCCGCACCACCGGCTCGATCGCGTCGACCCAGAGCGAGTACTGCTTCCCGCTCGGATGCAGGCCGTCGTCGGCGACGAGCGACGGATCCGCCTGCGCCGCCTGGCTGATCTCGAAGATCTCCGGCACGAATGCGATCTCGCGCTGCTCGCACGCCTCTCGCAGGATGGCGTTGAAGCGCACGATCGCGTCGCTCTGCTGCGCCGGATCGCCGAAGGCTGACCCACTCGGCGTGACCGTGTAGTCCGGCGTCGCGACGCACACGATCCGGTTCGGCGGCAGCCGGGCCAGCAGATCATCCAGGATCACGGCCACGTTGGCGGCGTACTGCGAGTCCGGCACCCCCTGCACGACGTCGTTGACGCCGATCAGCACGCTGGCGAACTCGGGGCGCAGGGCGTCGAGTCGCGGCAGCTCGTCCTCGATAAGGTCGGCGGAGGTGTAGCCGTTGACCGCCGGGTTGCCGACCAGCTCGAGCCCGTCGACGCGCTCCACCAGCTGGTTCGGCCAGCGCCCCTCCTCGGCCACCGAGGTGCCGATGGTGTACGAGTCACCCAGTGCCGACGTAGCGCAGCGCAGCCTCCTCCGCGCGATCCCCACAGCCCACCAGCACGGCCACGGCAATCAAGAGGAGCCACCGGCTGCCGGGGCGCGATGGGGTCACGTTCGCTACCCTAGCGAAGCATGCAGCGTGCCGCTCGTCTCCCCGTCCTGATCGCCGCGATCGCCCTGGCGGGGTGTGGGCCGGCATCGCCCGAGCCGACGCCCGTGGCGTCTCCGACGGAGATTCCATCTTCCGGCGTTCCGGAGTCGTCCGGGGCCTCCGAGCCGCCGGTGACGGCAGGCTGGACCCAGCTCCCAGACGCCCCCCTTGCGCGGCTCGAGATGGCGGTCGCGGCCCACGCCGGGCGCATCTGGCTTGCGGGCGGCCTCTCGCCACTGGGCGAGGCCGTGGCCGAGGTGGAGATCTTCGACCCGGCCAGCGGAGAGTGGTCGTCGGGCCCCGCGCTTCCGACAGGCATCCACCATGCCGCGCTCGTCTCGGACGGCGAGCGACTGCTCCTGATCGGCGGATACATCGGCTCCAGCTTCAGCACGCCGACCGAGATCGTCCTCACCCTCACCGACGGCGCGGAGGACTGGGACGAGGGCCAGCCGCTTCCGGAGCCGCGCGGGGCGGGTGCCGCGGCGTGGGATGGCGAACGAGTCGTGTATGCCGGCGGGATCGGACAGGGCGGTGTGAGCGGCGACGTCTACGCCCTCGCCGACGGAACCTGGGAGCGCATCGGCGCGATGCCCCGCGCGCGCGAGCATCTTGCTGCCGCGTCGGACGGGCAGGGCAGAACCTGGCTGCTGGGTGGTCGGGTCGGCAGCCTGGAGAGCAACCTCGGCGACGTCGACCTGGTTGAAGGGGATGCCATCTCCGCGCTCGAGCCGCTGCCAACGCCCCGAGGCGGTGTCGGCGCCTTCTACCTTCCGACCCTGGGTGCCTGCCTGACGGGCGGCGAGGCGCCGGCCGAGGCGTTGCGAACCGTCGAGTGCGTCGGACCGTCCGGCGAGATCCTCAGCGCCCCGGACATGAACGTGCTGCGCCACGGTCACGGCGCCGCGGTGGTCGGCGACGTCGCGTACGTGGTCCTGGGCGGGCCGGTCCCCGGGCTCTCGACGCACGCATCGGTCGAAGCGCTCGACCTCAACCCCTAGGCGGCCCGATGTTCCTCACAGGCACGCTGCTCAACGTCGCCGCCGTGCTCCTCGGCACGCTGCTGGGCGTCGCGATCGGCACGCGAATGCCGGCTCGGCTGCAGTCGGGGCTGACGACCGGGCTCGGACTCTTCACGCTGCTCATCGGGCTGAGCATGGGCCTGCGCGTACTCACCGATCCGGCCGCGCAGCGGGTGACGATCTCGCCGTCCTCGGCGCGGTGCTGGTCGGCGTCGCGGTGGGCGAGCTGCTGCGCCTGCACGACGGGCTCGAGTGGCTCGGCGGCGTGGTTCCAGCGCCGGCTGGCCGGGGACGGCGCGGGTCGGCCGAGCCGTATCGCGGAAGGCTTCGTGACCGCCAGCCTCGTCTTCTGCGTCGGCCCGCTCACCATCCTCGGGTCGCTCGAGAACGGCCTCACCGGCGACGTCACCCTCCTGGCCATCAAGTCGCTGCTCGACGGCGTCGCGTCGATCGCCTTCGCGGCCGCGCTCGGACGCCGGCGTGGCGCTCGCCGCAGTGACGGTCCTGGTCGTCCAGGGCGCGATCGCCGGCGGCGCCTTCCTGCTGCGCGATGTCATGGACGATTCGACGATCCTGGCGCTGTCACCGCGGCGGGCGGCATCCTGCTGCTGGGCGTATCGCTCGGCTGCTCGAGCTGAAGCCCGTTCGCGTCGCGAGCTTCCTGCCGGCGCTGCTGCTGGCTCCCCTCTTCGCGCGATTGGCGGCGCTGGTGCGAGACATGCTCGGCTGAGGATTGGCCCCGGATTTGCACCTCGATTCGACGTGGAGAGCGCGATCCGACGCGGGCGAATCAACGTCCTGGGCCAGCCGACCGACGCCTTCTTCGTGGATTTCTCCGCGGGCCGGACGCTGGCAATGGCGGTGCTGTCCGCGGCATTCGGGCTCGTCGGGCTCTGGATGATCGTTGCGGGCAGCACGGAACAGAAGCTCATCGGAGCAATGGCTGTCCTCTTCTTCGGCGGTGGCGGCGTGGTGCTCGCGATGCAGGTGAAGCGGCCCGGTCGCTGGGCGTTGACGAAGCGCGGACTCTACGGAGAGTCGCGGTTCGCGAGTGCGTTCGCGCCATGGGACGCGATTGCCGGCGTCGGACGCATCCACCTTTCGAACAGCGAGATGCTCGCGGTCGATGTCGTCGACCCTTCGCGGATCACGACGTCTCGGGGGATGGGCTGGCTGAAGGGCATCAACCGGTCCGCTGGATTCCCTGACCTCGCCATACCGACGAGTCTGCTCGGCTCGCGTACCGAGGCGCTCGAGCGTGGAATCGCGTTCTATCTCGCCGACCCGCCCGCCAGGCACCGCATCGGATCAGCGTCCGAGCTCGAGCGACTGACCGAGGCGATCGGAATCGACGCAACGACGAGCAGTGACACGGCACCGACCCGGCCGAGCGCTCCGCTGGTGCCTCGCATCCTCCTCTGGCTGACCGGCGCGCTGGGCCTGGCGATCACGATCGTTGCCATGCTCGATGAGCCGACGCCGGGCCGCGAGGGCACACGCCTGGCCGGCGCGGCGATCTTCGGCGCGACCAGCGTTGCTGCGCTCGGATCCGCGTTCCTGCTGACGCGAAGGCCAACCGCGGGCCGCATCCTCGGGTTCCTGGCAGCGGCGGGCGGACTCTTCGTCGCCTGGGCCATCATCCGAGGCTCGTCGGACCTTCCCGGCGCCCTTGTCGGGACTGCCATCGGTGCGGCGGCGATCATCGTCGCCTGGCAGTTGGCGCGATGGACGCCACGGCGAGTCAGCTCAGCCTGAACCGGGCCTGGACCTCTCCGGCCCGCTCCCCGCGGGGGTCGAGGATGGCGGGTGACGCGTACTCGGCCAGCGACCCGGGGAGTGGGTCGCGCGCCATTCCGAGCTGGCGCAGGATCGCGACGCTGGTCGCGTCGCCACCGCGGCGTGCGCGCGTTGCCGTCCTCGATCGTGGCCGCGATGCCCATCGGCCCGTCGCCGAACGGCGCGCCCGACGGCAGCGCGCCGGGCGGCAGGCCCATGGCCAGCACGCCCTCCGCGCCGCCCTTGCTACACGATCCGAGGCGGGTACGCGCGCATGAGCGCGGTGTCGATGCGGCGCCGCTCCCCGGCGACCAGCTCGGGATGAGCCATCATCGCGTCGCGGATGCGAGTCAGCGCCGACCGGAGCGGCGGGTCCGCGACGGCGGAGGGATCCGCCAGGCGGGCGAATGCCGTGGCCAGGCCACGCAGCGGCATCCCGAAGCAGACGACGCCGCAGCCATCGGTGGCCGTGGCGATCTCCTCGATCGGAACGTCGGAGAGCGCGGAGACCGTCTCGAGCGCAAGGCGCTGGACCGGGTGGTCGGGATGCCAGTACGTGTCGATCGGCCAGCCCGACGCCTTGGCGAAGAGGACCATCCCGGCATGCTTGCCCGAGCAGTTGCCGCGCAGCGCGGTCGGCTGCTCGCCGTCGCGGACGAGCCGCTGCGCGGTCTCGACGTCGTAGGGAGGCGTGCACCTGGTTCTGGAGCACGCGCTCGGTCAGGCCGGCGCGCCGCAGGATCTCCTGCACGAGGCGGACGTGGCGATCCTCGCCGGAGTGGCTGGCGGCCATGATCGCCAGCGCTTCCGTGCCGAGCTCGTACTCGTCGAACCGCCCCGAGGCGACGAACGGGCGCCAGCTGGAATGGCTTGGCGCTCGAGCGCAGGAAGATGAACGCGTCCGGGTCGCCGACGGAAGCGACCGTGGCGCCGTCCGGCGCGACGACCGACCGCTGAGCCGCGGTGGACCGATTCGACGCGGCCCCCGCGTCGGACCTCGACCAGCACCGGCGAGACCGGCGCCGTCGTTCGTCGACCCGGGCTCACTCGCGGCTGGCGTGACGGCCTGGGCTACTGCCCGCCGCCACCGCCCTGTCCGGCCGGCTGGCCCTCGCGCTCCTCGGTGGCGGCTGCCGCCTGGCCCTCGCGGTCGCCCTTGCTGAAGATGCTGCCGCCTGAGCCACCGCTCGCCGCCCTGCGCGTTACCGCCGCGGGTCGCTGCAGGCTGGCGCTCGGGCCGTGGCGCCGGGCTGCGCCGCGGGGCGTGCACCGGGCTCGCGCGTCATGGTGACGCCGCCCTCCCAATGCGCGCCCTCCTTGACGACGAGGACCTGGGTCTTGATGTTGCCCTTGACGCGACCGGTCGAGCCGATCTCGAAGCGGCCGCCGCAGTCGACGTCGCCCTCGTAGTCGCCGTTGATGATCACGTTGTGCGCCTTGATGGCGCTGCGCACGCGGGCCTGCGGGCTGATGATCAGCGTGCCCTGGCATTCGATCTCGCCCTGCGCCTCGCCCTCGATCCGCAGGTCGCGGTCGCTGACGTACTTGCCGTTGAAGCGGGCGTGCGGATCGATGACGCTCTCGTTGCCGCGGTCGTCGCGGCGGGGAAATTCGGTGCTGGGTGACTGTGCCACGTCGACCTCACTCGTCAGACTATCCGGATACAGGTTCCCGACGACATCCTCGCGCGAGAGGCTGTCCGGCTTGGTTTCACGCTTTGATCCGAAGACCATGCTCTCCTAACCTCCTCATCCCTGGCGGATCCGAGCGACGGGCGGGGCACACGGTCCGTGCGACGATTCGTCGTGCGCAGAACCAATAGGGTACCAGCAAGAAGCCACTGGAGGTAGTTCCGGCCCAAGCCCATCGCACGACCCGTACCAGCTCCGCCTCATCCGTGCGCGTGCCCGGCCCCGAGAGGCGAGCACGATGACCGTCGCCGCGAGCGGAATCACCACGAGGGCGATGCGCAGGCCGGCCAGCTCGCCGAGGAACCCGACCAGCGAGGGACCGATGAGGAAACCGGCATAGCCCAGCGTAAGGACGTATGAGGCGGCGCGTCCGGAGTGTGGACCCGCGCGCAGGCCGGCAAGGCTGACGACGACCGGGACGACGAACGAGACGCCGAGAGCGGCGATCGCCATGCCGACGATCGCGACCACGGGCTCCTGGACGAGCAGCGCGACCACCATGCCGGCGAAGGTCATCGTCCCCGAGATGAGCAGCGTCGCCGGCGCACCCAGCGAGCCCGCCACGCCAACGCCGATGAGCCGGCCGACCAGCATCGCCGCGTGGAAGGCGCCGGGCCCCAGCGCGCCGACGAACGCTGCGGCTCCGAGGACGTCGCGCAGGTAGATGGCCGACCAGGTCTCCATCGATCCCTCGACGAGGAAGGCGAGTCCGGCCAGGCCGGCCAGCGGCAGCATCGCGAGCGCGATCACGCGCGGGACGGCACCCTCGGAGCGGACCCGTTGCCAGCCGGCGGTCGCCGCCAGCACCGCCGCCCCGATCAACGCGACCGCGACCACCGGATAGACCAGCCTGAACGGCACTCCGCCTCCGACCAGCGCTCCGGCGCCCACGGCACCGAGCAGGCCGCCGCCACTGAACGCGGCATGGAGCAGGGTCAGCCGGGCCGGACGGCTCCAGGTCTGGTCGGCGAGTGCCGCGCCATTGATGGCGACGTCGAACGCGCCGCTGCCGACGACGAACAGGACCGTCCCGATGACGAGCAGCGGGAGCGGACCGAGGATGCCGACCACCGCCAGGCCGGCTGCCATGCACGATGCCGTGATGGCCATGCCGCGACCGGTTCCGGCCCGATCCAGCAGCCTCCCGGTCGCGAGCATCGCCGGCAGCGACACCGCGAAGCCGGCCGTGAGGATCGCCCCGAGCGGCCCGCTGCTCAGCCCGAAGCGTCCGGCGAGATCCGGTAGCACTGCCTGCCACGCGCCCCAGACCATGCCGAACACGCCGAAGGCGACGGGGAGCGCGGGGAGCATGCGACGCATCGGTCCATTGTGGGCATCAGGGGCGGACTAGAATCGCGCCGATGTCCCACCCGTCCCTGCGTGCAAGCACCCACCCGCTGGTGGCCCACAAGCTCGCCCTCCTGCGCGCCAAGACGACCGAGCCGAAGCAGTTCCGCGAGCTCGTTCGCGAGCTGACATGGCTGCTCGGCTACGAGGCGATGGCTGACCTCGCCACGCGACCGCACCCGATCGAGACGCCGCTGGAGCCGATGATCGGCGCCCGGATGGAGCCCAAGGTCGGCCTCATCCCGATCCTGCGCGCCGGGCTCGGCATGGTCGACGCCATGCTCGAGCTGGTGCCGACTGCTGAGGTGTGGCACATCGGCCTCTACCGCGACGAGCGGACGCTCAAGCCGGTCGAGTACTACAACAAGCTGCCCGACGCGGCGACGGTGCAGGTCTGCCTCATCCTGGACCCGATGCTCGCCACCGGCGGCTCGTCGGCAGCGACGGTCGACATCCTCAAGGCATGGGGCGCCGCGCGCATCAAGCAGGTCTCGCTCATCGCCGCACCCGAGGGCGTAGCGACCCTCTCCGCGGCGCACCCGGACGTCGACATCCATGTCGCGGCGCTCGACTCGCATCTGAACGAGCGCGGGTACATCGTGCCGGGGCTTGGCGACGCGGGCGACCGCCAGTTCGGCACCTTCGCGGGTCCCGCATCAGAGCCGGGCCACGGCCCGGATGACGATACCGCCGAGGTCGTTCGCCGCCTTCAGCGCGACCTGGAGCCCTGAGCTCCGAGGGTCGGGCGACCTGGCTCGACCACAGGGGTTGACATTCGTCGCGCTCGCTGTATAGTTCCATCAGGTTATATAACCGTGAAGTGATGGACAAGCACAAGGCCGACCCCCTCAGCACCACGTTCGCCGCACTTGCCGACCCGACTCGGCGGGCGATCCTGGCCCGGCTCGCCGAAGGCGAGGCGTCGGTCAAGGACCTCTCCGAGCCGTTCGACATGAGCCAGCCCGCGATCTCGAAGCACCTTCGAGTCCTCGAGCGCGCCGGCCTCATCGAGCAGGGTCGCCAGGCCCAGTGGCGGCCGCGGCGGCTCCGGGCCGGCCCGCTGCGAGACGTCGCCGACTGGCTTGGCCAGTACCGACGCCATTGGGAGGAGAGCTTCGAACGACTGGATGCGTACCTCCGCGGAGTGGACGACAAGCAAGAGCAATTGAAGGGAGACGACGATGACGGCAACACGGATCGATCGCGGTAGCACGGACACGACGACCATCTACTCGGACGGCGGCGACCTCGTTTTCGAGCGCACCTTCGATGCGCCTCGCGAGCGGGTCTGGCAGGCCATGACCGACCCGGAGATCGTCCCTCGCTGGTGGGGACAGCTGGGCAGCACGACGGTCGTCGAGGAGATGGACGTCCGGCCGGGCGGCAAGTGGCGCTACGTCAGCAGCGCACCTGGCCGCGAGGACGTCGCCTTCTTCGGCGAGTACCTCGAGGTCACCCCGCCCACCGGCTACCGGTGGACCTTCATGTTCGACATCGACGGCATGGGGCCGCAGGGCGGACCGGAGACCCTCATTCTCGAGGAGGTCGACGGCAAGACGAAGGTGACGTCCATCGGCCACATGGGAACGCCCGAGATCCTCGAGGGTGCGCTGGCGACCGGCATGGTCGGCGGCGCCATCGAAACCTGGGATCGCCTCGAGGCCGTGCTGGCCGAGGGCTGAAGGACCGATCGGGCATCCCGATTGTCGCGCGGGGTGCCCGATTCGAAATTGGCCGGGCATGGAAACGTCCCGAAGGAACCGCCGTCGGACCGTTGATGCAATCTCTGGTGCCGTTGGCTGCCCCTTCGGGACAACCACAGGTTACGGGCGGCACCCACCCGGCGCAAGCCCTCTTCTCCACGAACTCTGGGGACGGCGCTCCGGTTATCCACATGTTGTCCCCAACGGTGGACATTTACGTTGCTTGACGCCACGTTGACATTAGCGGCGTAGCATTTCGGGCATGGACGGCCAGCCGCAGCGGGTGATCTTCGTCTGCACCCACAACAGCGCCCGAAGCCAGATGGCCGAGGGCATGCTCCGCGCCTGGGGCGACGGCCAGCTTCGAGGCCTTCAGCGCCGGGACCGAGGCGACCAGCGTCCGTCCGGAGGCAATCGCCGTCATGGACGAGATCGGGATCGACATCTCGGGCCAGACCAGCAAGACGCTCGAGCCATTCATGGGAGAGCCCTTCAGCTGGCTCATCACCGTATGCGATCAGGCCAGGGAGGCATGCCCGACACTCCCCGGCGTCGCCCAGCAGGCGCACTGGAGCATCGACGACCCGTCGTCGTTCGCTGGAGACCAGCCGGCGCGCGTCGGGGCCTTCCGTGAGGCCCGTGACATCCTCGCGGACCGGGTCCGCGGGTTCATTCGGGCCGCGGGGGGCAACGAACGGCCGAGGCCAGACGCACGGCGCGTGGCGCAGGCGCACGCACTGATAGGCTGGGGCGCGTGAGCCTCGCGGTACCAGCCTGCCCTCATTGTTCGACCGCCGACGAGCGGCCGCTCGTGTGTGACCGATGTGGCTGGCGCTGGCACGCGAATCCCCTGCCGGCTGCGGGCGTCCTCGTGGAGAGCATCACAGACGGAGACACCGAACCCTCGGTCCTGCTGCTTCGTCGTGCGGTAGAGCCCGGGCTGGGGGCGTGGGACCTTCCCGCCGGCTACCTCGATCCGGGTGAGTCGTTCGAGCAGGGGGCGCGACGCGAGGCGCACGAGGAGGCCGGCTTCGAGATCGAGCTGACGGCCCTCTCCGGCGTCTACCACTCGCCCTGGGGCAACGCGGTGACCGTCGTGTATCGGGGCCGTGCCAGGGAAGGATCGTCGCAGGTCCAGACCGACTTCGAGTCGAGCGACCATGCCTGGGTTTCACGCTCCGACGTCGCCGAGTGGCTGCCGCGCATGGCCTTCCCGGCCATGGCCGCGGCACTGGCCGACTGGGCGGCGGGCCGCATCGGCGGGCCCTCACCGGACGACGACTGAGGCTGCGCTACACTCCCATCCGATCCACGATCACGCTCGACAGGAGACCGATGCCCGACTCCCCCGTTCGGGTGGCCGTGACCGGCGCTGCCGGCCAGATCGGCTACGCCCTGCTCTTCCGGATCGCCTCGGGCCAGATCTTCGGGCCCGACACCGAGGTCCGGCTCCAGCTGCTGGAGCTCCCGGCCGCGCTCGCGTCGCTGGAGGGGGTCCGCATGGAGCTGGACGACTGCGCATTCCCGCTGCTCGAGTCCGTGGTCTGCACCTCCGACACCGATGAGGCCTTCGACGGTGCGAACTGGGCGCTCCTGGTCGGCGCGGTGCCGCGGCGCGAGGGGATGGAGCGCAAGGACCTGCTCAGCATCAACGGCGGCATCTTCACCGGCCAGGGCGAGGCGATCGCCCGCAACGCGGCCGACGACTGTCGTGTCCTGGTGGTCGGCAATCCGTGCAACACGAATGCGCTCATAGGCTCGACCGCGGCAGGCCGCCACGGGATGGCGCGCGAGCGCTGGTTCGCGATGACGATGCTCGACGAGAGCCGAGCGCGGTCCTCAGCTGGCCAGGAGGGCGGGCGTACCGGTCTGCGACCGTTCATGACCTTGCGATCTGGGGCAACCACTCCTCCACCCAGTTCCCCGACGCGTGGCACGCCACGATCGATGGGCGGCCCGGCGCCGGAGGTCGTCGGTGACGACGCGTGGCTCGAGGGCGAGTTCATCACCAGCGTCCAGCAGCGCGGCGCGGCGATCATCAAGGCCCGCGGCCAGTCGAGCGCGGCGAGCGCGGCCAACGCGGTGATCGACACGGTCCGCAACGTCAGCCGTCCAACGGGCGACATCTTCAGCGCGGCCATTCCGGCGCCCGCCACGCGGCGGATACGACGTGCCCGAGGGTCTCGTCTTCGGCTATCCGCTTCGCGCGACAGGGCCGGGCACCGTAGAGATCGTGCAGGGCATCGAGCACGGCGAGTTCGCACGGTCGAAGCTGGAGGCGACCACGGCGGAGCTGCTCGAGGAGCGGGCGGCCATCGAGGAGCTGTTGGGTTGAGCAGCGAAGCCGCCACTCGCACGGGGGCGACCCTTCGCGTGGGTGATCGCAAGCTGGATCTGCCGATCGTCGACGGCACCGACGGCGACGACGGCGATCGACATCGGCCGGCTGCGCAGCGAGACGGGACTCATCACCTATGACCCGGGCTACGGGAACACCGGTGCCTGCACGAGCGCAGTCACCTTCCTCGATGGCGAGGAGGGGATCCTTCGCTATCGCGGCTACCCGATCGAGCAGCTGGCCGAGCAGTCGACCTTTCTGGAGGTCGCCTACCTCCTG
This sequence comes from uncultured Chloroflexia bacterium, assembly GCA_963839635.1. GTDB lineage: Bacteria > Chloroflexota > Limnocylindria > QHBO01 > QHBO01 > JACDBZ01. Next base: position 305,504 of record CAWIVT010000004.1, on the reverse strand, counting down.
ATCTGGGGCGAGCTGCCGACGCGCGACCAGCTCGACCAAGTTCGTGACCGAGGTGACGCATCACACCCTCATCCGCGAGGAGATGCGCCACTTCTTCGACTCCTTCCCGGCCGATGCGCACCCGATGGCCGTCCTCGCCTCGGGCACGGTGGGGATGAGCACCTTCTACCCCGACTCGCACGAGATCTTCGAGGCCGATGCGGTCGAGATCACCATCAACCGCCTCATCGCCAAGCTGCCGACGCTCGCCGCATGGTCGTTCAAGAAGGCGATCGGGCAGCCGTATGTCTACCCGCGCAACGACCTCGGCTACGCGGCCAACCTGCTGCACATGATGTTCGCGGTGCCCTCGGAGGACTACGAGGTCAACCCGGAGGTGGCAAAGGCGCTCGACCTGCTGCTCATCCTGCACGCCGACCACGAGCAGAACGCCTCGACCTCGACCGTCCGCCTGGTCGGCAGCACGCACGCCAACCTGTACGCCATCGATCAGCGCCGGCATCAACGCGCTGTGGGGGCCGCTGCACGGCGGCGCGAACGAGGCGGTCATCAAGACCCTGGAGCGACATCGTCGCCGGCGGCGGCGGCGTGGAGAAGTGGGTCGACCAGGGCCAAGGATCCGGACGACAGCTTCCGGCTCGCCGGCTTCGGCCACCGCGTCTACAAGAACTTCGATCCCCGAGCCAGGATCATCAAGCGCGCCGCCGAGCGCGTGCTCGAGGCCACCGGCGCGGACGAGGAGCTCTTCGAGGTCGCCAAGCGGCTCGAGGAGGTGGCGCTCGACGACGAGTACTTCGTCAGCCGCAAGCTGTACCCGAACGTCGACTTCTACTCCGGGCTGATCTACCGCGCCATCGGATTCCCGAAGAACATGTTCACCAACTGCTTCGCCATCGGCCGCCTACCGGGCTGGATCGCGCAGTGGAAGGAGATGCTGGCCGCCAAGGAGACGAAGATCGGGCGGCCGCGCCAGGTCTACGTCGGTCCGGCCGAGCCGCGACTACCTCGCCATCGAGCAGCGCTGAATGCGCCTGACGATCCTCGGCCGCTCCCCCGCGTCGCCGAACCCCGGCGAGGCCTGCGCCGGCTACCTCGTCGACGGCGGCGGGGCGCGCGTCCTGCTCGACATCGGCCCCGGCGTCGTCTCCAGCTGGTGCGCCGCCACCATCCCGACGAGCTCGACGCCGTCGTGGTCAGCCACATGCACGCCGACCACTGCTCGACCTCGTTACCCTGCGCTACGTCTATCCGTGGCGCGCGCGACCCGCGGACCAGCGACTCCGCGTCGTCCTGCCACCTGGCTCGGCGGACCAGGTGCTCGACCTGGCACAGGGCGTGGGCAACGCCAGGCACTTCGAGGATTGCTTCCGACTCTCCGAGCATGACGGTCACTCCGCACTGGCGTTCGGCGAGCTCTCGCTGCAGCCGATCGAGACGCAGCACTTCATCCCGTGCTGGGGCTTCCGCATCGAGGCGCGACGGCCGGCGCCTGGCGTACACCGCCGACACCGCGCCGTGCGGCGGGCTCGCGGACCTGGCCGACAGCGCGGACCTGCTCCTCAGCGAGGCGACGCTGCGCTCCCTCGACGAGGACGCGGTCGCTCCCGAGCCGCGTGGCCACCTGCTTCCGGCAGAGGCCGGCGACGCCGCCAGCAACGGCGGATCTCGGCGGCTGATGCTCACCCACCTGCCGGTCGAAGGCGACGGCGCGTGGGCAACCCGGTCGGCTGCCGATGCCTTCGGCGGCGACGTCGAGATCGCGGTGCCGCAGCGCACCTACGAGATCTGACCTAGTCCTCGGTGCGTGCCCGAGCGATCCACCGGTCGGCTCCCCACGTGGCCGGCCCCCACACCAGGCCGAGCGCGACCCCCATGAGCCCCATCAGCGCCGCTGCGAGCATTGCGCCGAGGCCGGGCACCGCGCCGGCCATGACGAGCGTGGCGAGAAGGACGAACGCGAGCACCAGGGCGACCATGACGAGCGCGATCTTGGCCCCCGTCAGGACGAACCAGCCCAGCGTGTGGCCCTGCGCCCGCCCCGCCAGCCACAGGACGCAGGGTCCCGCCGCGCCGGCCAGCGCGGTGTAGAGCCCGAAACCGCCGAACAGCTCGTCGACGCCGAGCCGCTGCGCCCCGCCGCTCACGATCCAGATATAGGCCCACGCGGCCAGCAGCGTCGACAGGGCGCCGACACCTATGAGCCAAACGAGCAGGAGCGTCGCCGTTCCACCGGAGAGCCGCTCGATCAGCTCTCCACTCTCCGTCTCCACGACCTCGGTCGGCCCGTCCTCGCGGAGGTGCTCCTCGGTCATGACGCGGATGCGGCGATGGCCGCCTCCAGGTCGGCGCGCAGGTCTTCGGCGGACTCGATCCCTACCGAGAGCCGGACCAGGCCGGGCGGCACGGCCAGCGGCGACTCGGCGACCGAGGCGTGAGTCATCGGCGCCGGAAGCTCGACAAGCGACTCGACCGCGCCGAGCGACTCCGCCAGCGTGAAGAGACGGGTCGCGGCGGCGAATCGGCGTGCGCTGCTCCTCGCCACCGCGCAGCTCGAAGCTGAGCATCGCGCCCGGGGCGCGCATCTGGCGCTCGACCAGCTCGGCCGCGGGGTGGTCCGGCAGACCCGGGTAGTGGATGCGCTCGACCTCCGGACGCTCCGCCAGCCACATCGCCAGCACCAGCGCGTTGGCGCACGCACGCTCCATGCGTACCGCCAGGGTCCGCAGGCCGCGCATCACGAGGAAGCAGTCGAACGGGCTCGGAACGGCACCGGCCGCGTTCTGGTGGAAGCGCAGCTTCTCGGCCAGCTCGTCGGATCGGGTAACGACCAGCCCGCCGATCACGTCCGAGTGCCCGCCGAGGTACTTCGTGGCGGAGTGCAGCACGAGGTCGGCGCCGAGCTCCAGCGGTCGCTGCAGGTACGGTGTCGCGAACGTGTTGTCGACGACGGTGATCGCGCTGGCCACCGCGGCCAGCCGCGTGACCGCGCTGATGTCGATCACCTTGAGCAGCGGGTTCGTCGGGGTCTCGATCCACACCATCCGCGGCGGGTGCTCCGCCGCTGAACGCGGCGGCCACGGCATCGAGGTCGCGGAGGTCGAGGGTGTCGGTCTCGATCCCGTAGCGGCGCCAGACCTTGTCCGCGAGGCGCCACGTTCCGCCGTACACGTCGTCGCTCATGAGCAGCCGGTCGCCGGGCTCGAGCAGGTACAGGATGTTCTGCGTTGCCGCCAGGCCCGAGGCGTAGGCCAGCCCATGGGCGGCGCCCTCCAGCGTGGCGATCGTCTGCTCCAGCGCGAGGCGTGTCGGATTCCCGGAGCGGCCGTACTCGAAGCCCGCTCGCAGGCCGCCGACCCCGTCCTGCTTGAACGTGGTGCTCATCTGGATGGCGGGCACCACCGCCCCGGTGTGCGGATCGGGCTCCGCGCCGGCGTGGACGGCCAGCGTCTCGAATCTGTCCTGTTCGTCCCGATCTGAGCTCGTCAACTGACCGGTCCAGCCGTCTGCGCGACCCTCATCGGGTGCGCGGGAAGCCGAGGTCGACCGATGACGTGCCCGGATCCGGCCAGCGTGCGGTGACGACCTTGGCGCGGGTGTAGAACTGGATCCCCTCCGGGCCGTACATGTGGATGTCGCCGAAGAGGGATGCCTTCCAGCCACCGAAGCTGTAGTAGGCGACCGGCACCGGGATCGGCACGTTGATGCCGACCATGCCGACGTTGACGTCGAACTGGTACTGCCGGGCCGCGCCGCCGTCGCGGGTGAAGATCGCGGTCCCGTTGCCGTACTGGTTGTCGTTGACGATCTTGAGCGCCTCCGGATAGTCATGCGTGCGCACGATCTCGAGCACCGGGCCGAAGATCTCGTTGCGATAGCACTCCATCTCGGGCGTCACGTTGTCGAGCAGCGACACGCCCAGGAAGAAGCCCTCGGACTCGTTGAAGAGCACGTGCTCGCGCCCGTCCACGCGCAGGGTGGCGCCCTGTGCCGGGCCGGAGTCCAGGTAGGTGGCGACCTTGTCGCGGTGCTCCTTCGTGATGAGCGGGCCCATCTCCGAGCCCTCCTCGTTGCCGGGCCCGACCTTGATCTTCGGCAGCCGCTCCTCGATCGCGGCCACCAGCGGATCCGCGACGTCGCCGACCGCCACCACCACGCTGATCGCCATGCACCGCTCGCCGGCGGAGCCGTATGCGGCGGAGACGGCGGCATCCGCAGCCATCTCGATGTCGGCGTCCGGAAGCACGATCATGTGGTTCTTCGCCCCACCGAGTGCCTGGACGCGCTTGCCGTTCTTGGTGCCCGTCTCGTAGATGTATCGCGCGATCGGCGTTGAGCCGACGAATGAGACCGCGACGATGTCGGGGTGCTCGAGGATCGCGGTCGACCGCCACCTTGTCGCCGTGGACGACGTTGAAGACGCCGTCCGGCACGCCCGCCTCCTTCAGCAGCTCGCCGAGGTAGACCGATGCCGAGGGGTCCTTCTCGGACGGCTTCAGGATGAAGGTGTTGCCGCAGGCGATGGCGTTGGCGAACATCCACATCGGCACCATGGCGGGGAAGTTGAACGGCGTGATGCCCGCCACCACGCCCAGTGGCTGGCGGATCTGGTAGACGTCGATGCCGGTGCTGACCTGCTCGGTGAACCCGCCCTTGATCAGGTGCGGGATGCCGGTCGCGAACTCGAGGTTCTCGAGGCCGCGCGCGACCTCGCCCAGGGCGTCGGATCGCACCTTGCCGTGCTCCCGGGTCAGGTGCGCGGCGATTTCCTCGCGGTGCTGCTCGACGAGGTTGCGGACGCGGAACATGATCTCCGTCCGCTTGCTGATGCTCGTCGCGCGCCACGCCGGGAACGCCTCGTGCGCCGCGGCGACTGCTGCGTCGACCTCCTCCGACCGATGCGAAGTCGACCTGGCGGGCTACCTGCCCGGTGGCGGGGTTGTAGACCGGGCCGCTTCGGCCGCTCGTCCCGGGCACGCGGGCCCCGTTGATCCAGTGGTTGACCCGATCGAGCCCGGCCGATGCGACCTCCGGCTGGGGCTCGGCAATCTGCGTCATGTCGTTGCGCTCTGCCTCCCGTGGTGGACGCCCAACTCTACTCCGGCCCCGCCACCGCGTCAGTGGTCCGGTTCTCCGCCGGTGACTGTGGCTGCGGGATCTCGTCGCCGCGGAGCACGACCTCGGCGCGCGTCAACCGCCAGTCGTAGTCCGCGACCTGCTCTTCTGCGCCGAGCAGGCCCGCCTGGCGCAGCCACGCGTCCTAGTACAGCTTCCCGACGTAGTTCCGCCCGCCATCCGGCAGGAGCACCACCAACAGCGCGTCGGGGTCGTCGACATCGCGCGCGACCTGGAGCGCGGCCCACAGCGCCGTGCCGCACGACTCGCCCATCAGGATCCCCTCGCGCGCCGTGGCGAGGCGCGCCGTGAGCATCGAGTCGCGATCCTTGACCTGCACCACCACGTCGCAGATTCGCGCGTCGTAGGTCGCCGGCCAGAAGTCCTCGCCGATGCCCTCGGTCAGGTACGGGTAGGCCTCCGGCCCGGAGTACAGCGAGCCGGCAGGGTCGGCGCCGACGATCACGACGGACGGGCTCTGTTCCTTGAGATAGCGCCCAGTCCCAGTTACCGTGCCCCCGGTCCCCAGGGCCACGACCAGGTGCGTGATCCGCCCCCCGGTCGCCTCCCAGATCTCGGGCCCGGTGGTCGCGTAATGCGCGTCGGGATTCGCCGCATTCGAATACTGGTCGGGCTTCCAGGCGCCCGGCGTCTCGCGCGCGATGCGGTCGGAGACCTGGTAGTAGGAGCGCTCGTCGTCGGGCGGAACGTCGGTCGGGCAGACGACGACCTCGGCGCCGTACGCGCGCAGCAACGCGCGCTTCTCCTCCGACTGCTTGTCGGCCATGACGAAGATGCATCGGTAGCCCTTCACCGCCGCCGCCATCGCCAGTCCCACGCCGGTGTTGCCGCTGGTCGGCTCGACGATCACGCCACCCGGCCCCAGCAGGCCCGCGCGCTCGGCAGACTCGATCATCGGCATCGCGATTCGGTCCTTGACCGATCCGCCGGGGTTCATGTGCTCGAGCTTGCCGACGATCCGTGGCCGAACATCGGCGGCGAGGCGGTCCAGGGCGACGAGCGGCGTGTCGCCGACGGCGGCGGTGACATCGGGCAGGACTCGGGCGCCGGGCCTGTCAGCCAGTGCTTCCCTCCGGCTGGCTGCTCGCCGACAGCGCCCCGGCAGGCGGCTCGAACGCCGGCTTGATCATCGCCGTTCCCCAGCCGCGGCGATGGCGGTAGATCAGCCATGCCGCGGCCACAACGAACGCGATGATCCCCACCCACATGGCCGTCGGCACGCCCAGGATCGTCCAGTTGTTGACGCGATACGCCTCCAGGAAGGTCCGGACGGCGCCGTACCACATCAGGTACATGAGCGCGGCATCGCCGGCGAAGAGGCGTGGGCCGAACCGGCGAATGACGAAGATCAGCAGGAGCATGCCGATGAGGTTGAGCGCCATCTCGTAGGCGAAGAGCGGCACGAAGGTGGTCGTCTCTACCGGGAATGCGTCCACCGTCCAGGGGGTACCGGCGCGATGCTCGGCGTCGATCGGGATACCGAAGGGCAGGCAGGGCGGGAAGTCGGTGCCGCACAGCGACGTCGGCGGGCCGTAGAGCTCCTGGTTGACGAAGTTCCCGAGCCGGCCGATGACCTGGCCGAGCAGCAGCGCCGCCGCCCAGATGTCGAACCATCGGGCCGTGTTGAGTCCCTTCGACCGGGTGTACAGGAAGATGCCCAGCGCCCCGCCGGCGATCGCCCCGGGGATGCCGATGCCACCGTTCCAGATCTGAGGGATCTCGATCGGGTTGGCCGAGTAGTGCTCCCACAAGTGGATGACGTGGTAGATGCGTGCGCCGATGATGCCGAGCACCATGACCGGCAGGAGCATCGACCAGCCGTCCTCCGGGTCCTCCCGCAGCCAGGTGGCGACGCGGGTGCCCAGGAGGCCCGCGATGAGGACGGCGGAGGCGATGATGATCCCGTACCAGTGCAGCTGGAGCGGGCCGATCTCGAAGGCGACGGGGTCGATCACCCGCCGATTCTAGCGCCGATCTGCGCGGGGCTCAGACGCCGGGCATGCCGCCCGGGATATCGATCACGACGTATCGCCCGCTGAGCGGGATCGACTGTTCGGCTCCGAGAGCCGCCGTCCCCGGCTGACACGGATAGCACAGGTAGCCTTCGACACGGGTCTCACGGTCGATGCCGCGCTTCCGCGAGGCGTACAGCCTCGTGCCGGCCGCCGTGTCGCGTCCGCAGGACAGGCAACGCTCATCCATGGCTCCCTCCCTCGTGCTCCTGATCGTACGACGGGAAGCGATCGAGACGCCAGAGCACCGGGAACAGCCGCGTCCAGACCGCTGCCACGGCGAGCGTGACCGCGCCACCCACCACCACGGCGGGGACGACGCCCCACCACGCTGCGGTGATCCCCGACTCGAACTCCCCGAGCTCGTTCGATGCACCGACGAAGACCGAGTTCACCGCGCTCACGCGACCCCTGATCTCGTCGGGGGTCTCCAGCTGGACGAGAAGGTGGCGGATGTAGACGCTGACCATGTCGCCGGCGCCCATCACGACCAGCGCCGCCACGCTCAGCGCAAAGCTGGTCGACAGCCCGAACACGATCGTCGCGACGCCGAAGGCCGCTACCCCGCCGAACATCCAACGGCCGACGCCCGACGTGATCGGGCGTACGGACATCGCAAGTGCGAGCATCGCGGCGCCGACCGCGGGTGCCGCGCGCATGATGCCGAGGCCGACGGGCCCGACCGCGAGCACGTCGCCGGCGTAGATCGGGAGGAGGGCGCTCGCGCCACCGAACAGGACGGCGAACATGTCGAGCGAGATCGAGCCCAGAACGATCGGCCGCGAGCGCACGAAGGTGATCCCGGATAGCAGCGTCGCCCACGACACCGCCTCCCGCGGCGCCGGGCCACGGCCGCCGGCACCCAAACCGGCGACCAAGATCACGCCGGCCAGCAGGAGCACGACCGAGAGGGCGTACGCGACATCCACCCCGAGAACGACAAGCGCGCCACCGATGGCAGGACCGGCGATCGTCGCGACCTGGCCGAGCCACGAGCTCACCGCCACGGCCCGCGGGAAGAGGGCGAACGGCGCGAGATTCGGCAGCAGCGCCTGGCTGGTTGGCTGGTTGAAGGCACGCGCCACGCCGAAGATCGCCATGACCGCCAGGACCGGGGCGATGTCGGTCACGCCGGTCATCGAGAGCGCGAACAGGGCGACCGAACAGGAGGCGAGGAGCACGTACGTCGCGAGCTGCACGCGGCGGCGGTCGTATCGATCCGCAACGTGCCCGGCGGGCAGGATGAGCAGGATGAAGGGAAGGAACTGTGACAGCGCCACGAGTCCCAGGTCGAACGGGTCGCCAGTGGCTACGAAGACCTGCCAACCGACCCCGACGGTCTGAATCTGGGTGGCGATGCCAACGAGGAACTGCGCCGACAGGAATCGGCGCAGGTCAGGGTGGCGAAGGACGATGAGCCGGCCTTGCGCCGGTTCGTCGGGCATTGACGCCGAGGGTAGCGGTCCGCGGCTTCGGCCGCAGGCGCGTCCGCAGGCGCGTCCGCAATCTGTCCGCAGTCATCGGCCGATAGGCTGGCCGAGATGAACGCAGACCGCGTAGCCTGCCCGAAGCAACAGCGAGGTCCGTACCGATGACCGGACAGAACTCACCGCCACCGGCCACGACCCCGACGCGCGAGCTTCCACTGCTGCACCTGCTCGAGCTCTCGATCTACTGGTTCGGGATCTCGATCATCTGGGGCGGACTCGACGGCGTCATCATTCCGCACCGGCTCGAGCAGGCCTACCCCGACGACTTCGGCCTGCGCTTCGCGATCATCAGCGCCGCGGCCGTGATCATGGCGATCGTCGTCCAGCCCACGGTCGGCATGATCAGCGACTACACGATCACCCGCTGGGGGCGACGGAAGCCGTTCATCGTCATCGGCGCACTGCTCGACGTCGTCTTCCTGGTCGGGGTCGCGAGCTCACAGGAATTCCTCGTCCTTCTCGTGTTCATGGTGCTGCTCCAGTTCAGCTCGAACTTCGCGCAGGGCCCGTTCCAGGGATACGTTCCGGACCTCGTCCCGGCAAAGCAGGTAGGTCTGGCAAGCGGCCTCATGGGGCTGATGCTGGTCCTGGGGCGGATCGCCGGCGTTGGCATCGGGACGCTCGGCATCCTGACGGACAGCCTCTGGATCGCGACCGTGGCGTTGGGGGTGGTCGAGGTGGCGACCATGGTCGTGCTCGTCCGATCCGTCCACGAGGGCACGGCCGCGCCGGCTCGGCCCGGTACGTGGTGGCAGATCGCCCGCTCCGCCTGGGGTGCCGACATCCTGCGCGAGCGCAATGTCCTCTGGCTGCTGCTCGTTCGGCTGCTGTTCCTCGGCGCGATCGCCTCGACATCCCTGGGGCTCTCGTACTTCGGCCGGACACACGGCCTCGACCGAGACGCCGCGTCGAGCACCCTCTTCATCGGGACGGTCATCGTCGGCGTCGCGACCGCGGCTCGCCGCCGTTCCCGGCGGGAGGCTGTCGGACCGATTCGGCCGCAAGCCGATGATCTACCTGGCATGCGCGGTGGCCGCCCTCGGCATGGCCGGCGTCGCGCTGGCTCCGTCGCCCGCCTGGGCAGTGGCCGCCTACGTGCCGTTCGGGCTCGGGACGGGGATCTTCCTCTCGGTCGACTGGGCGCTCATGACCGACGTCATCCCCAAGGAGACGACCGGGCGCTACATGGGGATCCTGAACGCGGGGACCGCGGCCGCGGGCCCGGTCTACCTGATCGTGGCGGGCGTGACGCTTGACGCCTTCTCGCGAATCGAGCTGGGCCTCGGCCCGCGAGCCGCGATGATGGTCGCCGCCGCATTCCTGCTGCTCGCCGGCGCCGCACTGACCCGCGTCGATCCGGCCCGCCGGGAGCTCGAAGCGCAGCCCGTTCCGGCATGAGCCGCGTGGCGGGCGACGAGCGCGCCCGGAGAACCGGACCGCGCGAGCTGTCCGTGGCCGTCACGGTGCGCTATCGGCTCATGTGGGGCATGAACCGCGCCGTCGTGCGGATGCTCTTCGACGTTCGTGCCTCCGGGCTCGAGCGCTGGCCCGCCCCGCCGTTCCAGCTGGTGGCGAACCATCACAACGGTTTCGATCCGCTGCTCGTCCTGGCCATGGTGCCCATCGAGCCGCGGATCACCTGGTTCGGCCCGAAGGAGGCCGATTTCAGCCGTGGGTTCAAGAACCGGGTGATGGCATTCTTCGGCGGAATCATCCCGTACAACCCCGAGAAGACGACGCTGACGTCGGCCGTCCGTGCCGTGCGCCGCGTCTTCGAGGCCAACGGCGTGCTCGGAATCTTCGCGGAGGGGCGCATCGGCTTTTGTGAGACCGAGCTGCTGCCTTTCGAGGACGGTGCGGCGGCCTTTGCGGTCGCGTCCGGCGTCCCGGTCGTGCCGTGCGCGATCGTCGGCTCCACCCATCTCTGGTTCCGACGTCGCGTGGAGATCCGCTTCGGTGAGCCGATAGAGACCGATGCCGTCCGCGGCCGCGAGGCGCGAGTCGATCTCGACGCTCGCATTCGCGCCGCAATCAAGGCCCTTCTCCCGGCCGAGGAGCCACGGCTCCCCCGACGTCGTCCGCTCGCATTCCTGACGGATCTGCTCAACGGCGCCGATGACATCGCGCGGCGCGAGACCGGCGCCTGAGCCCGGCCGGAACCTGAGGCATCGTCGCGGGGTAGCATCGGCCTCGCCATGCTCCCCCTCATCTGGACCCTGTTCGCCGTGCTCGCCGTGGGCGGCTTCCTGATGATCGCCGCCTACTGGCTCGACGTGCAGGAGCGCCCGGACCTCAACGTGCGAGCCCGCATCGCATGGTCGGCGGCCGTGCTGCTCTTCCCGATCTCGATCCCCGCCTACGCCTTCGCGGGCGGTCCGGGCTGGCCGCCATTTCTCCGGCTCGCCAGCGTGGTCCCCGCGCTGGCGCTCTCGCTGTTTGCCGGCTTCGTGCTGGGCGTCTTCACCTAGGCCGATCGCGGCGGAAGGCCACGATCGAGACGAGCGCGAGGGCGGCAACTCCGGCGAGTAGCACGATGAGCGGCATCGGGACCGAGAGGCCGTTCGTCGGGGCCGCGCCCGGGACCCCGACCGAGTGGGATACGAGGGAGGCGATGACCGCCTCGCCGTCCGGATCGGATCCGTCAAGGCGCTGGTTGCGCATGCATCCATTCGTCTGCAGCCGCCCCTCGGTCGTTTCACCGACGACGAGCCACCGTTCCTCGACGCCGAAGGCGACACCGCAGTTGGCACCGTCGTCCTTCCAGGCCGACAACGTGATGCGATCCGCGCTGATCGGGTCGCGGGAGCGCTCGACGTCCCACGTCCAGGAGATCTCGGCGGGGCCGTTGCCAACGCCCGCTGCCGGAACCTCGGCCAGACCGGCCAGCCTCCCGACGAACGCGACGTCGGCGCCACGGATGGCCTCGGCCAGGTCCGTCATGGCGCAGTCGCACGCGGCGACCCGGGCGGCCGGCGCCACGGCCAGGCCGGTCACGATCGCTAGGGCCACCAGGAGGTTGCGGACGCGAGTCACCGCGGAGAGACGCTCGCGCTGACGCTTCGGTTGCGCGTGAGAATCCGGCACGCCCAAATTCCCAAGCGTCGTCGGTCGCGGCTACCATTGACCGTCATGACAACCCAGCATACGGACATCGCTGCAGTCACCGATGCCGCCGTCGCGTACCTTCGGGAGCACGACGCCGAGCACATGGCCCAGCTCGACGAGTTCCTTCGCATCGAGAGCGTGAGCGCCGATCCGGCGCGGGCCGACGAGGTGCGTCACGCGGCGCAGTGGATCGTGGACGAGCTGACCCGACTCGGGGTCGACGCCGCCACCATCCACGAGACGGACCACCACCCGATCGTCACCGCGGAGTCGTTGCGCGCAGGCGCAGACGCGCCGACGGTCCTCGTCTACTGCCATTACGACGTGCAGCCCGCGGACCCACTCGAGGAGTGGATCCGTCCGCCGTTCGAGCCGCGACACGAGGACGAACGCGTCTACGCCCGCGGCGCCGGTGACGACAAGGGCCAGCTGTTCATGCACCTCAAGGCGGTCGAGGCCTGGATGGAGACCGCGGGCAGCCTCCCGGTCAACCTGCGCTTCTTCTTCGAGGGCGACGAGGAGGTGGGCTCGGAGCCGATCGAGAAGTTCATCGCCGATCACGCCGACCTCCTCGAGGCCGACGTCTGCGTCGTTTCCGACGGGGACACCTTCGACGACGAAGGCACGCCGGCGATCGGCTACGGCCTGCGCGGGATCGCGTACTGGGAGGTGCGGGTGCACGGCCCTCGCCAGGACGTCCATTCGGGGCAGTACGGCGGCGGTGTCGACAACCCGGCGAACGTGCTCGTCAACCTCCTCGGCTCACTGACCGATGAGCAGGGCCGCGTCACGGTTCCGGGCTTCTACGACGCCGTCCGAGACCTGACCGATGACGAGCACGCGGCGTATTCGGCGCTTCCGTTCGACGAGGACGCCTGGCGCGACGAGACTGGCGTCCCGGCGGCGATGCACGGCGAGCGCGGCCACGCGCTGCTGGAACGACTCTCGGCTCGACCGACCTTCGACATCAACGGCATCTGGGGCGGGTACACCGGCGAGGGCGCCAAGACGATCATCCCCGCCTGGGCAGCCGCGAAGATCTCGACCCGCCTGGTGCCCGACCAGGACTTCCGCCAGATCGAGCTGTCCATGCAGGCGCACCTGACCTCGATCGCTCCGCCGTCGGTGCGCGTCGAAGTGAAGATCATCCACGGAGGCGCCCCGACGATCACCCCGCTCGACCATCCGGGCATCGGCCCGGCCTCTCGCGCTCTGGAGGCCGGGTTCGGCAAGGCACCGCTCTTCCAGCGTTCAGGTGGATCAGTCCCGGTGGTGGCCGCGCTCGATGCGCACCTCGGCCTGAAGACGCTGCTGGTCGGCTTCGCCAACCCGACCGGGAACTTCCACGCGCCGAACGAGTGGATGAGCCTTCGTAACCTGCGGGATGGCATGACGTCGCTCGTCCACCTGTGGGCCGAGCTCGGAGCGATGCGCGCGTCAGACCTGCGAGGCGAGTGACGCCCGGCCCGTCCGCGGCCGGCGACCCGCCCAGCCCCGATCCGGACGATCCCTGGCTTCCGCTCGGCGCCGCCTCGCGCCTGGTCGGTGTCGGTCCCGACACGCTGCGCCGATGGGCCGACACGGGCAAGGTGCAGAGCTACCAGACGCCCGGCGGCCATCGCCGTTTCCTGCGCTCGAGCCTCGAGACGATGATCAACACGCCGCGGCGGCATCGCTACGGGATGGAGCGGCTGTCGGACTCGACCCAGACGATGGCCGGCGAGCTCCATCGGCGCATGGTCCGCACCGGCTTCGCCGGTCAGCCGTGGCAGGCGCGCCTCACCTCGGAGCAGCGTGACGAGTTCCGCCGATGGGGGCAGCGCACGTTCCAGCTCGTGATCGAGTATGTCGCCGCGACGAAGAAGGCCGAGCGCCAGCTGCTGCTCGAGGAGGCCGAGAAGATGGGCGGGCTGTACGGGGGCGAGGCATCGCGCGCCGGCCTCTCACTTGCCGAGACGGTGGAGGCCTTCCTCTTCTTCCGCTCACCGGTGCTCGACGCGATCGTCAGCCACCTGCGCCGCCGTTCCGCCGACGTCGCCGATGTGACCGCCGCCTTCCACGAGGCGAACGCCGCCATCGACAGCGTCCTCGTGGCCCTCGTCAGCTCGCACCGCGGCAGGCGCTGACGAACCCGAACGGAGTCAGTGGCCTGCCCGATGGATCAGGCAACCATGCACAGGATGCCCCCTTCCCGCGCGATGTGGCCCGACCGATGAGGCAGCCTCGCACCGGAAGCAGGGCTCATGCGCCGCCTGACCCGATTGATCGGCAAGCGAACGCGCCGGATCAGCGGGCGACGAGCTACTCGACGAGGTAGAGCTCGGTCGAGGTGGTGTTGAGGCGCTCGCCGCCGACATCGGTGCAGATGACGATGTCCTCGATCCGGGCGCCCCAGGTGTCTGGGATGTAGATCCCGGGCTCGACGCTGAACGCGTGGCCGGCCTGGAGCGGCTCCGGGTTGGAGCTGACGATGTACGGCTCCTCGTGGGTCTCCATGCCGATGCCGTGGCCGGTGCGATGGATGAACGCCTCCCCGTAGCCGGCCTCGTCGATGATCCGGCGCGCCACGCCGTCGATTTCGCTGCAGGCGACGCCGGGCCGGACCGCCTCGCAGGCGGCCGCCTGCGCCTGGCGCAGGACGGCATGCAGTGCGGCGAAGTCCGGATCCGGCTCGCCGACGAAGGCCGTGCGTGACGTATCTGAGCAGTAGCCGGCGCGCGTTCCGCCGATGTCGAGGACGAGCGCATCGCCCGCCGCGATGACGCGTTCCCCCGCCTCGTGATGCGGGCTGGCCGCATTCGGCCCGGAGGCGACGATCGCAAAGCCGGCATCGTCATGGCCCTCCGCAATGAGCAGCTCGCGGACGTGCCGGCTCACGTCGGCCTCGGTTCGTCCGGAGAGACGCTCGCCGAGGATGGCGCGCATGGCGGCATCGGCCGAAGAGGCGGCTCCCCGCAGGCGGTCGACCTCTTCCGGAGTCTTGATGCGCCGCAGGGCGCTCATCGTCGGGCCGGCCTCGACCAGCTCGGCCGGGTCAAGGACGGCGCGCAGGCGCAGGACGAAGCGAGCCCACATCTGGTCCTGGAGCGCGACGCGCAGGGAGCCGGCCACGATCGTCTGCACCAGCCGGATCGGGTCGTCGGTTTCGTCCCACGGCACGAGGTGCATCTCGTCGGCTAGGCCGCCGAGCTCATGACGTGCCAGCGGCTCCTCGAGGCGCGGGAGCAGCAGGACCGGCTCACCCTCGGCCCGAATGACCAGGCACGTCAGCCGTTCGAGCGCAGGGGCGTGATAGCCGAGCAGGTAGGCGTAGTCGGGCGACGGGGTGACGAGGAGCGCGTCGATGCCGCGGGCACCGAGCTCGTCCGCGGCACGGGAGATGCGATGGTGATGGACGGACTCCGCGAATCGCAGCCCGGTCTGGGATAGCGAGGTCATGTTCGCAGCCTAACTGATATGGCCATTGAGATGAGCGCCGGGACTCATCACCATGAGCTCGGTGACGTGCGAGACTGTCATACGACGTCATACGGAGCTGGAGCCGAACCACGAATGACGTAGGCCAGATCGGCCCAAGGTCCCGCGACCGCGCGAGACCGCTGCCCGTCGTGGCCGTCGCCGGTGGCCCTGATCATGAAACCGACGCCCGCCCACACAACCCGACGCACAGGAGACAGCACCGATGTCTGACGGACGCGGAGCAGCGCCGTCCCGGCTCGCTGCTGGCGCACTGAGAGACCGTCACCGCCGCGTCCGCGCCGGCACCATCGCCCTCACCGCGCTCCTTGCCTTCGGCACCCTGGCGGTTCCTCTCCCTTCCCGTGCCGCGGACCCAGTCGCGGCCGGCCAGCGTCACCTCGCCGAGACGCTCGGCGGCAGCCCGAACGACTTCGAGCTCGTGTACGAGCGCACCTCCACCGTCGAGCACAGTGCCGCAACGTTGTGGGCGGCAAAGTACGTCGACCATCGCACGGGCGAGATCCACGCCGTCGTCCACGACCCGGCGGCAGGGCAGGTAGCCGGCCTGCAGATCCAGTCGGACCGCGAGTCCGAGGCGGAGGCCGGCCTCGCTCCACTCGAGGTCAAGGGCGACGTCGAGCTCCTCGCCGAGGTGGGAAGCCGGGCTGCAGACGCATCGGTTGCTGTCGGCGTGTGGCTCGGCGTCGACGAGGCCGCCGCCGAGCAGGCGGTCGTGGCGCGACATCCGGAGCTTCTCTGGGACGGCGACCGTCCGATCGTGAACGACCTCGACACGGCTCGCGCCATCCGCGCCGAGCTCGCGACCGCTGGCGCGGAGGCGCGGGCAGCGGCGCTCGACCAGCTGCGCATCGACGTCGAGTCGCTCGGTGGAACCGTCGGCTACGCGTCCACGAGCGCACCGCTTGCCTATGTCGACCTGCCCGCATCGCGCGTGGAGGATCTGGCCGCCCTGCCGGGGGTCGAGACGATCGGCCTCGAGCGGACGTGGACGACCAGCATGTCCAGCGCGGGGCCGGCGGTCCAGGCGAACTGGACTGCCGGGCTCGAGGACGAGGGCAACGGCGTGCGCGTGGCGGTGGTCGAGTATCACAACGTGCGCAACATCGGCGATCTCTCCGGGCGGGTGGTGGCAAGCCACAGCGCCAGCGGAGCCCTGGCCTACACGACCAGCGGACTCGACCACCCGACCTGGGTCGCGGGCGCGATCAGTGGTCGCACCGGCGTCGCGCCACGATCGCTCATCGTCAGCGCATCGACCGGTGGTGGCGGCGCGGGCGTCACCCGGGATCGCCAGATCATCGCGGCGGCGGACTGGGCCGCCAACGCGGCGGGCGGCGACGCAGACGTGATCAACGCCAGCATCGGTCAGGACACCGCCACCGGATCGGAGGAGGCGAGGCGCTACTTCGACGCGATCGTCGACCGCGGCGGCCGCCTTGCCGTTGCGGCGGCCGGCAACTTCACGACGTTCGGGCACTGGGACATCGTCTCGCCCGGGACGGCCTACAACGTCCTGACCGTGGGCGGCATCGACGATCGCGGATCGGCCGGGCGGAGTGACGACCGGATCTGGTACTACCCCGGGTCGAACGGCAGCAACTATCGCGACCGAACCGACTCGTCGTGGAACTCGCACGGTGACTACAACAAGCCGAACGTGTCGGCCCCTGCCGCGTCGGTCATCACGGCGAACGGGCTCGGTGCCAGCGGGACAAGCGTGGCGAGCCCGATCGTGGCCGGCATCGCGGCCCAGCTCATCGCGCGCGCCCCGTCGCTGGCCCTGAGGCCGGAGGCCACGCGAGCCCTGATCATGGCGGGCGCGATCAATCGCTCGCCGATGCCCGACGGCTCCCTGAACGCCGATCACGAGGGGACCGGCACCGCATCGGCCCTGTGGGCGAACTCGCTGCTCACCGCCGGCGACGCCGCGCGGGGCGGCCATCGGATGGGCAGCGTCACGCCTGGCCAGACGATCGTCCAGGACATCGCCGTGACGTCCGGGCAGCGGGTCAAGGTCGTGGTCGCGTGGAACAGCCGGAGCAATGGCACTACCGACCGCCTCATGGCAGACCTCGACCTGCGTGTCATCGGGCCCGATGGCGCCGTGGCAAGCTCCCTGAGCTTCGACAACAGCTACGAGTGGGTTGAGTTCATCGCCGGGAGTACCGGCACGGCCCGGATCGAGGTCCGACAGGCGCGCTTCGAGGACACGTCCGAGCGGTACGGCCTGGCGTGGTCGAAGGCGAACGTCGGCACGCCGGGCCGGATCTCCGGCGCGGATCGCTTCTCGACAGCGGCGGCCATCAGCCGCGCGCACTTCGGCGTCGGAGCCCCCGTCGCTTATGTGGCAACCGGCCGGAACTTCCCCGATGCCCTGTCGGTCGGACCGGTGGCCGGCCGCCTCGGCGGCCCCGTCCTGCTCACCGAGCCGAACTCGCTGCCACAGGCGACGGCCGATGAGCTCAGACGGCTCAGGCCGCACCAGATCATCGTGGTCGGCGGGCCGGGTGCGGTGTCCGATGGCGTCGTTGGGGCGCTTCAGCAATACACCACGCAGCCCATCCCGCGCCTCGAGGGTGCCGACCGGTACGGGACGGCGGCCGCCGTGAGCCGAGCCTCGTTCGGACCAGGTGTCGCGGCCGCATTCGTCGCAACCGGCCGCTCCTTCCCCGACGCGCTCGCGTCCGGCCCGGCCGCGGTGCGGATGGGCGGGCCGGTGCTGCTCACCGAGCCGGGCTCGCTGCCGCAGGCCACCCGCGACGAGCTGGCGCGCCTTCGGCCGGCGCGCATCTACGTGATCGGCGGAACGGCGGCGGTCGGTGAGGCCGTCCTCGCCGAGCTGCGCGGTTACGCCACGCTGTCGGTGGACCGCATCGCGGGGGCGGACCGATATGCGACGGCTGCACTGATCTCGAGCGTCTTCTTCGGGGCCTCCCCGGCGATCTACCTCGCCACCGGCACGAACTACCCCGATGCGCTGGCTGCCGGTCCGGCAGCGGGGCGCTTCGGCAATCCGCTCCTGCTGGTCAGAGGATCCCAGGTGCCGGCCCCGGTCACGGCGGAGCTGTTCCGCATCTGGCCACCGCGCACATGGATCGTCGGCGGTCCGGCCGTGGTGAGCGACGGCGTGCTGAGCTACATCCGCGCCATCCTCGGCAAGCCATGAGGCGCGCGGCCATCGCGGTGACCGCGCTCGTCGTCGCGGTGACCGCGGGATGCGCCGCACCGATCGCCTCTCCGACGCCGACCGCGATCTCGACTCCGGCGCCGACCGCGTCCACGCTCCCGTCTCCCACGCCACGTGCGTCGCAGGGTCCGACCGGCATCGAGCCGCCATCGCCGGACACGCCGTTCGATGCGACGACGATCCTGACCGCCATGCGCGACTCACGGCGTCCTGGTGGGGTGCCCGACCAGCTCGAGAACGATGCCATCGCGACGACGCTGGCCGCCGCGACCTGGACGTTCGACG
The DNA here is from genome assembly GCA_963839635.1 of uncultured Chloroflexia bacterium. Lineage (GTDB taxonomy): Bacteria > Chloroflexota > Limnocylindria > QHBO01 > QHBO01 > JACDBZ01. The sequence continues at coordinate 286,812 of CAWIVT010000004.1, read as the reverse complement.
GCCGGCCGTGGACCACCATGGCCGTCAGCGGCTCATGCGGACCGGATGTGTGCTCCGTGGAGCTCGCCGGTGGCCGGCCGGACAGCCACGGCGACGACGTCTGGATCTTCGACGTTCGGCCCGCGGACGGGCTGGTCTCCGTGACGACGGCCGAGCTCCGCGGCCTCCCGAACGAGCTGGTGCCGGCCCTGGACGCGCTCGCCCGCTCGCTCCTGCCGGCATCGACCCTGGACGGCCTGCTGCTGACCAGTGCCAGGTGGCTTCCCCCGCCCGATGACGGGGCGTTCGTCCTCGCCTATCGCGGCGACGGCGAGGAGGGCTCGTGTGCGCTCGATCTCACGCTCGATGCGGTGACGCCTCGTATCGTCGGGGACGCGATCCCGAGCTGCTGACCGCGCTCAGGCAAGTCGCAGCGGGACCTCGGTGGACGCGCCGGCGATGATTCGCCAGGCCCGCAACGCGTCGGCCGGCCCTGCGTCGGGATCCGAAAGCGAAGCGAGCAGGTAGAACGCATCGGGATACTGCGCCGAGCGCAGGTCCGTCGGCGACGGAACGGCCGGGGTGTGGGTGTGCGAGTGGAAGATGCCGATGAGGTCCTCGCCACCATCGTCGATCGCGAAGATGATGCGCACCAGGTCCTGGGCGTCCACGTTGTAGCGCAGCGGGCTCGCCTCGGCGTTGCGAGCCGGGTGGTAGGTGGTCGCGACGCCGGTGGCGAGGTCGCCGGCGAGCAGGCCGCACGCCTCGTTCGGCACCTCGGAGCGAGCGTGCGCCAGGAGTGCCTCGGCAACTGGGAGCGGAATCGTAAGGCCGTCACTCACCACAGCAGCGACCCTTCGAGCTTGTCGGACAAATCGTCGAGATCGCGGTCCCACAGCTCGGCCGACAGATACTTCCAGCCGGCGTCGGCGAGGAGCACCACCACCGATCCGGAATCCATCTCGCGCGCGACCCGGACCGCCACAGCGACCGCCGCGCCGCACGAGAGGCCGGCGAAGATGCCCTCGTCGTGGATCAGGCGTCGAAGGCCGATCACCGCGTCGCGGTTGCTGACGAGGAACTTGTCGTCGAGGACGGATTCGTCGAGCACGGGTGGGATGAAGCCCTCGTCCAGCGATCGAAGGCCCTGCACGAGCTCCCCGGGCATCGGCTCCGCCGCAACAACGCGAACGCCGGGCTTGACGCGCTTCAGGTAGCGCCCGACGCCGGTCAGCGTGCCACCTGTGCCGAGGCCGGCGACGAAGACGTCGAGGTCCGGCACCTGCGCCAGGATCTCCGGGCCGGTCGTCTCCTCGTGCGCGCGAGGATTCGCCTCGTTGCCGTACTGATATGGCATGAACAGGCTCGGGTCCCCCTCCGCCAGGGACTGGGCGAGGCGGATGGCGCCGTTCGAGCCCTCTGCACCGGGCGAGAAGATGATCTCGGCGCCGAAAAGGCGCAGGAGCTGCACGCGCTCAATCGTGGTGTTGTCAGGCATCACGATGCGCACGGGGTGCCCGAGCCGGGATCCAATCATGGCGAGACTGATCCCGGTGTTGCCGCTGGATGGCTCGATGATCGTCTGCCCCGGAGCGAGCGAGCCGCCGGCAATCGCCTCCTCGATCATGGCGCGCGCCACCCGGTCCTTGACGCTGCCCGTCGGGTTGTTGCCCTCGAGCTTGCCGTAGAGGCGCACGCCCGCGTGCGGCGAGAGGCGCCGCAGCTCGACCATCGGCGTGTTTCCGATGGCGGCGACCAGATCGGGTGCCGTGCCGACCGTGGCCGGCATCGGCCTAGCGAGCCCCTCCGGCCATGGCGGGGAGCAGGATGATCGTGTCGCCCGCCTCGAGTGCCGTCTCGAGCCCGTCCCGGTAGCGCACGTCGCGGTCATTGACGTACACGTTGATGAAGGGCGAGAGCTCTCCCTCCTGGGTCACGCGCGCGCGCAGCGCCGGATGCTTGCCGAACAGGTCGTCGAGCGCCTCGGCCACGGTCCGGCCCGAGACGTCGACGCTGCGGGTCCCGCCGGTGTTCTCGCGCAGGACGGGGGGAATGCGAACGGTGCTCATGCCCCTGCCGCCACCCGTTGCGGGGCCGGAGCCTGGACAACGCCCTCGCCACACGCCGGACAGGCAGGGTCGCGCCATATGCGGACCTCGTCGAAGGTGGTGCCCATCGCGTCGAACATCAGGAGCCGCCCGGCCAGGGTCTCGCCGACGCCGAGCAGGAGCTTGAAGACCTCGTTGGCCTGCAGCATGCCGACGATGCCGGGCAGCACGCCGAGCACGCCGGCGACGCTGCACGCCGGTGCCAGCTCGTCCGGTGGCTGGGTCGGGTACATGCAGCGGTAGCAGGGCCCCTCGAACGGGACGAAGGTGGTGATCTGGCCGTCCCAACGGTAGATCGAGCCGTGCACGACGGGCTTGCCCAGCTTCACGGCAGCATCGTTGAGGACGTAGCGCGTATCGAAATTGTCGGTCCCGTCGACGATCACGTCGTAGCCCCCGATGAGCCGCTCGACGTTGCCGGCGTCGAGGCGCTCGACGTGCTTGACGACGTTCGTCTCGGGATTGAGCCCGCGGATCGTCATCTCGGCAGAATCGACCTTGAGCATTCCCACCCGGTCCGCAGCGTGGAGCACCTGGCGCTGGAGGTTCGACTCGTCGACCACGTCGTCGTCGACGAAGCCGATGGTGCCCACGCCGGAGGCCGCGAGATAGAGGCCGATCGGCGAGCCGAGCCCGCCCGCGCCGATCAGCAGCACCTTCGCGTCGAGCAGCTTGCGCTGCCCTTCCTGTCCCACCTCGGGAATGAGCAGGTGCCGGGAATACCGCCGCTGCTGCGCAGGGGTCAGCAGCTGCATGGGCTCCTCCCATGTGCCGCCCTGCTCCTTCCAGTGCCCGATCGGGCGCCTCATGCTCACGACGTTCGTGTAGCCCATCTGTGCCAGCCAGCCCGCCGCGCGGGCCGGAGCGGCCGCCGACGGCGCAGTGCAGGAGGAGCGGGGCGTCCCGGTCCGGCACCACATCGGCGATCTTCTGCGGGACGTCGGCGAGTGGCAGGAGCGTGGCCCCGGCGACATGGCCGGCGTCCCACTCGCCCTGTTCGCGGACGTCGATCACGCGGTAGCCGTCCCGCGCGAGGCCAACCGCCTCGGCGGCGTTCACCTCGCGGATCGGGGTCTGATCGTTGCTCATGGGAGTTTCAGGAATCCTTTGCTGTCGGAGATGCGGGTCATGGCGCGGATCCGCCGGCGAGCACCTCTGCCTCGTCCGGCCAGCGCGCCTCCGCGCCGATGACGGCGCCCTGGAGCACCTTGTAGGACAGCAGCGCGCACTTCAGCCGGGCCGGACCGATCGGGACGCCGAGATTCTCGACGACCTCGCTTCGGGTCGAGGGCGCGCAGCTCGTCGAGGCGTCAGGCCCGCGCAGCTCGTCGGTCAGGATCGAGGCCGATGCCTGGCTGATCGCGCAGCCGCGGCCGTCGAAGGCGACGTCGGCCACCCGCTCCTTTGCCTCGTCGAGGAGCAGCGTCATGCTCATCTCGTCGCCGCAGGTCGGGTTCGAGTCGGCGAAGTGCGAGGTCGTGCGGATCGAGCACGCCCTTGTTGTGCGGCTCGCGGTAGTGCTCGAGGATGAAGTCGCGGTAGAGGTTGTCCATCGGGTCTCTCAGGGGCCCTGAACAGGCGCTGCGTGGCGTGGATCGCCTCGACCAGGCGTTCGATGTCGTCGAGGTCGTTATAGACGTAGAAGCTGGCCCGGGTCGTCGCCGGCAGGTCGTAGCGGGCCATGACCGGCTGCGCGCAATGGTGGCCGGCGCGCACCGCGATGCCGTGGTGGTCGAAGACCGTCGCGACGTCGTGCGGATGGACGCCGTCGATCACGAAGCTGATGACTCCGGCATGCTCGTCGGGGGAGGCGGGGCCGAGCAGGCGGACGCCGTCGATCTCTCCCAGCGCCGACCACGCACGCTCGAACAGGAACCGCTCGTGTGCACGCACGGCGGCCATGCCGATCCTCTCGAGGTAGGCGATCGCCGCGGCCAGCCCGACCGCCTCGGCGATCGCCGGCGTGCCGGCCTCGAACTTCAGCGGCACCTCGGCCCAGGTCGTCTCGGCCAGGGTCACGCTTGCTGATCATGCTGCCACCGGTCATGAACGGCGGCATCGCCTCCAGCAGCTCGCGCCGACCCCAGAGCGCGCCGATCCCCGACGGCCCCAGCATCTTGTGCCCGGAGAGCGCCAGGAAGTCGACGCCGAGCTCGGCGACGCTCACCGGCATGTGCGGCACGCTCTGCGCGGCGTCGAGCAGGACGAGGGCGCCCGCCTCGTGGGCGAGCCGCGTGACCTCCGCGACCGGGTTGATGGTGCCGAGCGCGTTGCTGACGTGGCTGATGGCGACGAGCTTCGGTCCGCGGGCCAGCCTTGCGCGGAGGTCGTCGAGGTCGAGCCTGCCGTCATCGGTGATGCCGACGAACTCGAGCGTCGCGCCGGTCTCGGCGGCAAGCTGCTGCCACGGGACGAGGTTGGCGTGGTGCTCCATCTCGGTCGAGAGGATCAGGTCGCCCGGCCGAGATGTTCGCGCGGCCCCAGCTGTAGGCGACGAGGTTGATCGCCTCGGTCGCGTTGCGGACGAAGACGACCTCGCGCTGGCTGGGTGCGCCGATGAAGCGCGCCAGACGGTCGAGCGCGCACCCTCGAAGCGACGCGTCGCGTCCTCGCTCAGCTCGTAGATGCCGCGATGCACGTTGGCGTAGTGGTGGCCGTAGGCGTCGGCCAGCGCCTCGATCACGACCCGCGGCTTGGGAGACGACGCTGCCGAGTCGAGGAAGGCGAGCGGCCGGCCCGACGCGATGCGGACGATCGAAGACCGGGAAGTCGGCGCGCAGCGCGGCACCATCGAGGACGCCGGGGCGCTGCCTGCTCGATCGCCATCGGCCTATCTCGTCCGCGTGCTCAGTGCTGTGCGACCGGCTCGGGCGCCGCGACCTCGTCGCCGACGCCGGCCGGCAGGCCGACCTGCTCGCGCACCCAGTCGTAGCCGTTCGCCTCGAGCTGGTGGCTGAGCTCCTCGCCGCCGGACATCACGATCCGGCCGTCGAGCAGCACGTGCACGAACTGCGGATTCACGTAGTTCAGCATGCGCTGGTAATGGGTGATCATCAGCACGCCCATCTCCGGCGAGAGGGTCGCGTTGATCCCCTCGGCAACGTTGCGCAGCGCGTCGATGTCGAGCCCGGAGTCGGTCTCGTCCAGGATCGCCATGGCGGGGCTGACGACGGCCATCTGCAGCATCTCCAGGCGCTTCTTCTCGCCACCGGAGAAGCCCTCGTTCACGTAGCGCGTGGCGAAGGCGGGGTCCATGTGGAGGAGCGCCATCTTCTCCTCCATCAGCTTGCGGAACTTGGCCAGCGGGATGCCGGTGTACTTGATCGAGGTCTCGCCCGACTCGTCCGCCGCCTTCGGGTGGTGGATGGCGTTGTAGATGTTTCGCAGGAAGCTGGCGACCGTCACGCCGGGGATGGCGCTCGGGTACTGGAAGGCGAGGAAGAGGCCGAGCCGCGCCCGCTTGTCGGGGGACATGCCCACCGGCGTGGGTCCTCGAGCAGGTCCTGGCCGCGCCAGGTGATGGTGCCGGCGTCGACGTGGTAGTCCGGGTGGCCCATCAGCGCGTAGGCCAGGCTGGTCTTGCCCGAGCCGTTGGGCCCCATGAGGGCATGCACCTCGCCCTGGCGCACGGTCAGGTCGAGCCCCTTGAGGATCTTCTTGCTCGCCGATGCTCACCTCGAGCCCCGAGATGACGAGTTCGTCGGTCATGCGTTCCTTGCTTCCTGCGTGGTCCTGGCTGTCATGGCTGAATGAAGCGCGATGCGGCGGCGGCGCACCTCCGGCGGGTAGGGCGGGCCGCCCGCCGTGGCAGCCACCTCGGCCAGGCGTCGTGCCGCCGAGGGAGGCGCTGAGCGACTCGTAGACGCGCTGGAAGACCTCGTGCACGCTGCATGGCTGCGGCCGGTCGCAGTGCTCCAGGTCCTCGGCACCGGCGCACGGCATCTCGAGGAGCGGGCCCTCGAGCGCGCGAACGGCGTCGGTCATCGGGATCGCGGCCGGCGGGTCGCGCCAGGCGGTAGCCGCCGGCCTGGCCGCGGGTCGCGGTGACGAGGCCCGCGCGACGCAGGTCGCCGACGAGCTGCTCGAGGTAGGCGTGTGGCAGCTTCTCGACCTTCGCGATCTGCGGTGAGCGAGAGGCAGGCGTCGTCGGGGTCGATGCGGGCCAGCGTGACCAGGATCCGGATGCCGTACTCGGTGCGGGTGCTGATCTTCATGACGGGTCCAGCCTCACCCGGACCTCGTCGCCGACGACCTCGGTCTGGTAGGCGTTCACCGGGCGGACGGGCGGCAGCGCCAGGACGCGGCCCGTGAACAGGTCGAACCGGCCCCCGTGGCGCGGGCACTCGACGCCCGATGTCGTCGAGCTCGCCCTCGCCGAGCGTTCCGCCGTCGTGGGTGCAGACGTTGTCGATCGCACCCCACTCGCCGTCCTCGGTCAGGCCGATGCACAGCGAGCGCCCGTCGATCTCGACGACGCGCACGGTCCCCGGCTCGACGTCGCCTGCGCGGGCGACGGTGACGAAGCCGGCTCGCGGTCTGCTCGAGGGCGGTCACGCCGCCTCCTCCTGCTCCGAGCTGGAGCCGATGCGCCGCGCCAGCGCGGCGAGCACGCGTTCGCGGATCGTCTCGTCCTCGATCTTCGCCACGACCTGCTCGAAGAAGCCGCGCACGATCATGCGCTCGCGCCTCGTGCGGCTCGAGGCCGCGTGACTGAGCGTAGAAGAGCTGCGTCGGGTCGATCGCACCCGCCGTGGCGCCGTGGCCGCAGCGCAGGATGTCGTTGGCCTCGATCTCGAGCACCGGGATCGGCTCGGCGCCGGCGTGCGGGCTGAGCAGCAGGTTGCGGCATTCCTGGTAGCTGCTCGTCTGCCTGGTGCCGTGCCTGACGTTGGTGATGCCGTAGAACGAGGCGTGCGCGCGGTCGTAGAGCGCGGACAGGTAGAGCAGGTCGCTGGTCGTGTGATCGGCGGCGAGATCCTGCACCGTGTTGATGTCGATCTGCTGGTCGTCGCCGGCCGCGAGCAGCCCGAGCACCTTCGACGTGCCGCCCTTGCCGGTCATCAGCACGTCGAGCCCGAGCTTCGTCACCTTCGAGCCGACCTCGGCGTTGAGCGTCGTGACGACCGCGTCCTGGCCGACCACGACGCGCTCCGCGCCGACGCGCCATGCGCCGTCGCCGAGCTGCTGAAGGCTGGCGTAGCGAACGCGGGCTCCGCGGCCGGCCCGGACCTCGGCGATGCCGCCGTACCAGCCCGCGCCGCCGTCCGGCGAGACGATCTCCTCCAGCAGCGTCACGCTGGAGTCCTCGTCGGCGACGCACCAAGCGAGACGGGATGGAAGGCCACATCAGCCCGGGGCAGGGTCTGGCGCGCAACGAGGGTGCCGTCGACCGTCACACCGCGCGGCACGTAGCAGAAGAGGCCGCCGGTCCACGCGGCATGTGCCAGGGCCCAGAAGTGCGCGTGAGAACCGGGGCCGTCGGCCTGTCCGAGCCAGCGCTGCGACGAGCTCGGGGTGCTCGCGGACCGCGGTGCGCAGGTCCGTCAGGATGACGCCGGCCTCGGCCGCGCCATGCGGGAGATGAACCTCCAGCTGCGGCACGTCGAGCAGGAGCTCGGCATCCCGCGGCAGCGCGTCCAGCGAGGTGCGGCGCCACTCCTCCTCCTGGCCGGTCGGAAATGGCGACGTCGACGGCGCGCTCCCACCATCGCGCGCGCAGCGCGCGAAGCCAGTCCGGCTCGTCGAGACGGTCGCTGATGCGCCCGATCGCTTCGGCGTCGAGTGCCGATGCGGTCCGCGTGAGGGTCATCCGGTCAGCCGACCGCGCCTTCCATCTGGAGCTGGATGAGGCGGTTCATCTCGACCGCGTACTCCATCGGCAGCTCCTTGACGATCGGCTCGATGAAGCCGTTCACGATCATGGCGGCGGCCTCGGCCTCGGACAGGCCGCGGCTCATGAGGTAGAAGAGCTGCTCGGACCCGACCTTGGAGACGGTCGCCTCGTGGCCGATGGTGACGTCCTCCTCGTCGATCTCCATGTACGGGATACGTGTCCGAGCGCGCCGACTCGTCGAGGATCAGCGCATCGCAGCGGACTGTGCTACTTCGACTGCGCTCGCAACCGGGATAGACCTTGATCAAGCCGCGGTACGACGTGCGCCCGGTGCCCTTGCGAGATCGACTTGGAGGTGATGAGCGAGGTCGTGTTCGGCGCGGCGTGGATGATCTTGCCGCCCGCGTCCTGGTGCTGGCCGTCCCCGGCGAAGGCGATGCTGAGGACCTCGCCGTGCGCCCGCTCGCCGAGCAGGTAGATGGACGGGTACTTCATCGTCACCTTGGAGCCGAGGTTGCCGTCGACCCACTCCATCACCGCGTCCTCGTAGGCCACGGCCCGCTTGGTGACGAGGTTGTAGACGTTGGAGCTCCAGTTCTGGATCGTGGTGTAGCGGACGCGCGCGCCCTTCTTGACGATGATCTCGACCACCGCGCTGTGCAGGCTGGCGGTCGAGTAGGTCGGGGCGGTGCAGCCCTCGACGTAGTGAACGCTGGAGCCCTCGTCGGCGATGATCAGCGTCCGCTCGAACTGGCCCATGTTCTCGGTGTTGATCCGGAAGTAGGCCTGCAGCGGCAGCTCGACGTGGACGCCCTTCGGCACGTAGATGAACGAGCCGCCCGACCAGACCGCCGTGTTCAGCGCCGCGAGCTTGTTGTCGTTGGCCGGAATGACCGTCCCGAAGTGCTCGCGGAACATCTCCGGGTGCGTCTTGAGCGCCTCGTCGGTGCCGAGGAAGATGACGCCCTGCTTCTCGAGGTCCTCGCGGATGTTGTGGTAGACGACCTCGGAGTCGTACTGGCCACCCACGCCGGCGAGGTACTTCTTCTCCGCCTCCGGGATGCCGAGCTTGTCGTAGGTGCGACGGATGTAGTCCGGCACGTCGTCCCACGACTGGACGGCCTTGTTGGTCCCGGAGCGATGTAGTAGAAGATGTCCTGGAAGTCGATCCCGGCGAGGTCGGCGCCCCAATTCGGCATCGGGCGCGCCTCGAAGTGCCGATACGCCTTGAGGCGCAGCTTCGTCATCCACTCCGGCTCGCCCTTGATCCGGCTGATCTCCGCCACGATCTCGGCGCTCAGCCCCTTGCGCGAATGTTGTGCGCGGCTGCTCGGGATCGTTCCAGCCGTACTTGTAGCGTCGGGAATCTGGCTCAGGGCGGGATTCGGAAGGGCCATGCGCTCCTCGGGGTCACGCCGGGTCCGCCTCGCTCGACGAATCCCGACTGTTTTGGTCGGTGTTACGCGAGCATTGTCCTGCAGCGGGCGGCGGCGGTCAACCGACCCAGGGGAGCGAGGACCGTTGCCGAGCGCGCGTCCGTCAGGGTACGAACGTGCCGAGCGCGTCCTGGACCGTCCTCGAGACGATCCTCGGCCCTCCGAGGAGGATGATCCGGGTCGGATTGAGTCGATTGAGCTCCCCGCCGCTGTACGGCGGAATCTCGTTCGCCTGTACCAGGATGGTCGGGGCGCCGCGGACGGCAGCCGCGGGACCGGCTCCAAGGGCGTCCGGGAAGTTCTGTCCGGTGGCCACGTAGGCGAGTGGCGCGCCGCCCGGATGGTGGTACTCCGAGAGGATCGCGGCCGTCTGGTAGCGATCCTCACCCCAGATGCGCTGCACGCCACCGCCGGTGTCGTACGCGTCGAGCTGTGCCAGCACGGCGTCGGACACGGCCGCCGGACCGCCGACGACGATGATGCGAGCCGGGTCGAGCCGCTCGAGCTCGGCCGCGATCGATGCGGGAATGCCCGACCCGGCCGTGAGCAGCAGGGGACCGCCGGCCCTCGCGGCGTGCGGCACGGCGGCGAGCGCGTCCGGCCAGTTCTCGCCGGTCGTGACATAGGCAATCGGAACGCCGGGAGCGAAGGTGTTGGCCGAAAGAGCCGCCGCGGTCCCGTAGCGGTCCGCGCCGAAGATGCGCATGTACCCACCGCCGGTCTGGTACCGGGCGACGAGGGTCGCCACGTACTCCGACACGGCGCGCGGGCCGCCGATCATGACGATCCGCTGCGGATTGAGGCGCTCGAGCTCGGTCACGGCGAGCGCCGGGATGAAGCCGGCGTCCACGAGGATGATCGGGCCGCCCTGCATTCCTGCGACCGCACCCGCGGCGAGCGCATCGGGGAAGTTGCGGCCTGTCGTCACGTAGGCCACGGGCACGCCCGGCGCGAACGCGTCCTCGGAGGCCGCGGCTGTGGTCTCGTAGCGGTTCGTGCCGTACTGCCGCTCGACGCGGGCCGTCGATGCCGGTGGCTCCGCGCACGCCCGGGCGCTGGCCAGCACCTGCACCGGCCCGTCCGAATTGGTGATGCGGACCTGTGCCCATGCACAGTTGTTCGACTCGTTCGACTCGACGTACCAGTTCGCCTCATCGGCTTTGGCCTGCACGATGTAGTCGCCCGCGGGAAGCGCGGAGATATCGATCCATTGGTACGCGAAGTTGGCCGGATACTCGTCACCCCAGCCGACCGAGAGGCCCATCCGGTTGCTGCTGTTGCTCCGGTTGCCGCACGTCGACTCGCCGTACGTGTGGGGCGTCGTGCCGAACATCCGCCGGCTGTCGAGGAAGCAGAACCCGACCTTCGTGCCGCGCCGCGTCGCGCCGTCGGCCGACCACATCTGGTAGAGCATCACGCCCTGGATGTGCCAGTGGTCGTGCCCGTCGGTGGCGTACTCCATCAACGCGCGGTTGCCGACCAGCCTCCTCCCGCCGGCGGTGTCGTAGATGGCCTGGTCGGTGCGCATATGCGCCTCGCCCAGGCTCGCGCGACCTCCGATCACCTCGAGCGGACCGGCGCCCTCGTTCGTCATGATCGTCGTGAAACGAAGCCGCCGCTCTCCGCCCGAGATCTCGGTGCGGAACGACGACAGGGAGGCCATGCGAAGGTCCGGGAGCAGGTCTGTGGCGGCTGCGGCCTGGCTGCGGGGGCCGACGGCGGTTGCGGTCAGTGCCAGCGCCATCGCCAGGCGCAGGACTCGGGCTCCTCGGAGTCGCGACACGGATTCCTCACGGGGGTTTGCGGGCAGGAGCCGAGGCTAGCAGACAGCGCGGGAAAGGCGCATGACCGCTATGTCATGCGGCGCGAGGTCCGATCGTTCAGCCGATCGCGGCGGCCGCATCGGAGAGCGTGGCGCCGGCATCGACCAGCCGTCGGGCCGCGTCCGGCGCGATCGCGCCATCGATGCCGGCCAGACCCACGATCCGGCCAGCTCGGACGTAGGCAAGCACGGTTCGGGCGCCGTCGAGCCATGTCTCGTCATCCCACCCGTCCGCGGCCCCGATCATGTCGAGCGACGCGCCGCCGATCTCGGAGAAGACCCACGGCGCAGGTGGGGAAGGCACCGAGAGGCCGAGCATCGAGAGAGCCGCTCGCTCGCCGGCCTCTCGTGCGGCGTGCCAGTGCTCGATCCGCGCGCGGCCGTCGATGCGTGCGACGTCGCCGGCCGCCCAGATCGCCGGGTGGCTCGTTCGTTGCTCCGCGTCCACCACGATGCCGTCCTCCGTCCGGAGACCGGCCGCTTCGGCGAGCGCGGTCCGTGGGAGGACGCCGACGCCGACCACCACGAATGCCGCGTCGAGCCGCTCGTCGACGATCCACGCGGCTCCGTCGGCGATCCTCGTCGTCCGCGCACCGAGCCGCAGCTCGACTCCGGCGCCGGACAGCCGCGACGTCGCCCACGCATCGAGCTCCTGCCCAAGCGCCCCGCCCCACAGCGCCGGTGCCAGCTCGACCACCGTCGGCCGCAGCCCGAGCGACGCGAGCGACGAGGCGACCTCGAGGCCTATGAACCCTCCGCCGACGATGACCACCGGGGCATCCGCGCCGGCGTCGATCGCCGCTCCCCGCAGGCGCGCCGCGTCGTCCGCGGTCCGGAGCGTGAGCGCGCCATCGGCTCCCGGGATCGCCAACAGGCGCACCTCGGCGCCCGTGGCAAGGAGGAGGCGCTGAAATCGAATCCTGTCGCCGCCGACCAGCGTGGCGACCCGCTCGTCCGGCTCGACCCGCTCGACCCGCGCGCCTGTCATCAGCTCGATCGAGCGGCGCTCGTACCACGATGGTGGCTCGGCGCCGAGCAGCTCGAGGGAGAGGTCCTCGCGCAGCAGCTCCTTGCTCAGCGGCGGGCGGTTGTACGGCGCGCGGTCCTCGTCCCCGACCAGAACGATCGATCCGTCGAAGCCGTTGCGCCGGAGGGCCCGCGCGCACCGGGCCGACGCGACGCCACCCCCGACCAGCAGGACATCGACGCCACGATCAGCGGCAGGCACGGAAGCGCTCGAGGTGGTCCACGTCGCCATGCTAGCCGCCGATTAGACTCGCTCTCGATGCCACTCCCGGATGAACTGCACCTGCGTCCGGCCGATGCGGACGACCTGCCCCGCATTGCGGAGCTGCGCGAGAGCGTGGGCTGGGGAGTGCATGACTGGGCGCTGCGCGCGGTCCTCGAACCGCCCCACACCACGTGCCTGGTCGCGGTGGACGGCGCGAGCCGCGTGGTCGGCGTTGGAAGCGGGATCGGCTACGGGCAGCTCGGAGTCGTCGGCAACATGGTCGTCGACCCCACCCAGCGGCGGCGCGGCGTCGGGGCCGCCATCCTGGAGGCCGCGCTCGGCTTCCTCGAAGGGCGCGGCTGCACTCGCCTCGAGCTCTCGGCCACCGAGGCCGGACGGCCGCTCTACGCCCGCTACGGGTTCACATTTGCCGATCCGGGGATCTCCGCGGTCGTCCCGCGCGAGGCCGCTGTCGGCGAGGTCGCCACCGTCGTGCAGCTGGCGGATGCGGGTGCCGGTTCGCAGCCGGAGATCTCCGCGTACGACGCGCCACGCTTCGGCGGCGACCGCAGCCCGCTGATCGCGGCGATGCTGGCCGATGGCGGCCGGCCCCTGGTCGTGGCACGTCAAGACGGGGAGATGGTCGGGTGGGCCTGGGTCCGTCCCGATGCCGAGCGCGCCGGACCGCTCGTCGCCGACACTCCTGATGTCGCGGCCGCGCTCCTGGCCGAGTCGCTCCGTCGCATGCCCGGCGCTCGGACCTTGCGGCTCAACCTTCCGCCCGCCAACCGTGACGGCGAATCCTGGCTGCGGAGCCTGGGCGCCGAGTTCGAGGTGTGGGACGGCCGCATGGCACGCGGCCCACAGGTGCCCCGGCGCGACGAGACGATCTACGGCAGTGCCATTGGCGCGCTCGGATGAGCATGACGACAGGGCTGGTGCTGCGCGCCAGGTCCGGGTTCTACACCATCGCCACCGACGAGGGCGACCTCATCGAGGCGCGCCTGCGCGGGAAGGTGAAGCGCGAGCGGCAGGCCTCGGACCTGGCGGTCATCGGCGATCGGGTGACGGTCGAGCGGCTCCCGGACGGCACGGGCGCCATAGCCTCGGTGGAGCCGCGCGAGCGCCGGTTCAGCCGACGCCAGCCCGGGCCGCGTGGCTCCTGGCGCGAGGACGTCATGGTCGCCAACCCGGACCTGGTGGTCGCTGTCTTTGCGTGTGACCGCCCGCCGCCGAACCCGAGGCTCATCGACCGCTTCCTCGTCGCGGCCGAGTACAACGAGGTGCCCACCCTGCTGGTCGCCAACAAGGTCGACCTCATCGGAGCGCCAGCGGCCGCCGAGCTGTTCGACCCCTACCGGCGCATCGGATACGACGTGGTCTCCACCAGCGCGAAGGCCGGCATCGGCCTGGAGGATCTGCGTGGCCACCTCGCCGGGAGGCTGTCGATCGTCACGGGGCCGTCAGGCGTCGGCAAGTCGACGCTGCTGAACGCGCTCCAGCCCGGCCTGCAGCTGGCGACCGGCGAGGTGTCGGGCGTCGAGAGCGGCAAGGGAAAGCACACCACCACACACGCCGAGCTGCACCAGCTCGAGGGCAGCGCGGGCGGATACGTCGCCGACACGCCGGGCATTCGAGAGCTCGGGCTATGGCAGATCCCAGCGAGCGAGCTTGCTCGCTGCTTCCCGGAGTTCCGTCCCCACCTCGGCGCGTGCGCCTTCAACGACTGCACGCACGTCCACGAGCCTCGCTGCGGCCTGCGCGCCGCCGTCGAATCCGGGCTTGTCGGCGAGGCACGCTACGACTCGTATCGGCGCATGCTCACCGGCGATCTGGCGAGCTAGCGCTGTGGCAGCCCTCTCGGTCTTCAGCTTCGCGAGATCGCACCTCGGTACAGGTCGAGCAGACGCGTGCTCAGGCCCGGACCGGACCCGACGAGGTCGTGGAAGGCATCGGCGTCGAGGGCAAGCAGCATCCCCGACGTCTTCGCGGTCACGGTGGCGGTCCGAGCGGATGATCGCAGCAGCCCGATCTCACCGAAGACGTCCCCCGCCTTCAGGTCGCGGAGGTGGACCTCCTCGGACCCGCCGTCGGGCATCTGTGTGACGCTCACGGTGCCATCTGCCACGACGTAGAAGCGATCGGCCGGCGCCCCCTGGCGCACGATGACGTCGCCGGCGGCCATCGGGGTCTCCACCAATCGCCTGGCGGCCGCCTCGAGCCGCGACGCGGGCAGACCGGCGAAGATCGGATGCTCCAGCAGCCGGGCCCGGGCCGCGTCGATCGGCTCGGGCTCCGCCCCCGCCTCGGTCATGAGCAGTGCGGCAACCACGCCCACGGCGGTGATCACAGCGGACCCGATCAGCACCGGACCCACGCCGGCCGAGGCAGCGATGATCGGCATGGCCAGCGAGCCGAGCGAGTAGAGCACCGCAGACGTGGTCTGCAGCACGCCCATGGCCCTCCCGCGCAGCGCGTCGGGCACGATGCGCTGGATGAGCGTGGTGTTGACGACGTCGAGCAGGAGCAGGCCGGCCACCGCGACGCCCATGGCGAGCATCGCCACCAGCAGGTCGCCGGCGATCGCGAGCCAGGCGAGGCCGATGCCACCCGCGACGCCTCCCAGCATCAGCGGCACCCCCAGGCGCCGTGCGAGGAGCGCCCCGCCGAGGACTCCGGCGATGACCCCACCGACGCCGGTCGCGGCGTTCAGGTAGCCGGTCCCCGCCTCGCCGGCGTGCAGCACGTCGACCGCGATGACGACGGTCAGCACGCCAAGGCCGCCACCCACGATGCTCGTCGTGGAGTCGAGGATGAACGGGCCGGCCAGAGGTCGCACGAGCGCTCGCCAGCCGGGATCCGGGCCGTTTGGCGCCGCGTCGTCATCGAGGACGACGGGCGCCGGCCGCTGAACGGGAAGGCGCCACAGGACGACGGCGACGACGCCGAAGGAGACGGCGTTGAGGAGAAACGCGATCTCGAGCCCACCGCTCGCAAGCAGGATCCCCGCGAGCGCGGGGCCGATGATGAACGCCACGTTGTCGAGCGTCGCCCATGCGCTGTTCGCCGGCCCAAGGTCCCGCTCGTCCACGAGCATCGGCAGGAGTGCCGCGATGGCGGGACCGAAGAACGTCGAGAAGCAGGCGGCCAGGATCGACACCGCGACGATCACCGCCGTCGGCGCATCCTGCATCACGGCAAGCGCCAGGACCACCATGAGCAAGCCGCGGGCGACGTCGGTGACGAGCAGGACCATGCGCCTGTCGAACCTGTCCGCCACGATCCCCGCCGGCACGGAGAGCAGCACGTAGGGGAGGATGCGCGCCGCGCCCACGATCCCCAGGAGCACTGGCGAGTTGCTGTCGGCGTAGACGACGACCAGGATCGCGACCAGGTAGAGCCAGTCACCGATGCCCGGAGATGAACTCGCCGGTCAGCAGGCGGGCCAGCGCACGGATTACGCCGGAACAGCCCGAGATAGGTGCGCGCCAGGCTCACAGGCGCGGTACGGTCGGGCGACGCCTCCGCCCCGGGTTGTCGGCCACGCTGGCCAGGATCGCCTTCAGCTCGAATGGACGTGAGCCCCGGATGCTTCGCAAGGATGAGGGCGACCAGCCCGGCGACGTGCGGCGCGGCGAAGCTGTTGCCGGTGGCGACCGTGCTGCCGCCGTCCTTCCAGGCGATCGGCACGTCGACGCCCCAGGCGCCGAACTCGACCGGCGGCGCGGGGTTGTAGTAGATGCGCCGCGGGTCGGGCTCGCCGTGCGCGGCGACCGAGAAGACCGACGAGAAGAGCGACGGATAGCTCGGTGCGGGCACGTTGTTGGCGGCGCTGACCAGGGCCATCCCGCTGGAAGTAGGCTCTGGTCGGCGAGGTCGTGGAAGATCGGGTACAGCGACTCGCTCTTCGACGAGAGGCTCAGGTTGCAGACCTGCAGGCCTTGCTCGATCGCCCACTCGAGTCCGGCCGGCGAACGCCGTCCCCTTGCCGCGCAGGTCCGCGCCGAGGACGCGGATCGAGACGAGCTCGACGTCAGGGGCCAGGCCAAGGATGATCGCCCCGCAGGCCGTTCCGTGGCCATACATGTCTACCGGCCCGTCCGCAACCACGACAGGGCCGTCCTCGGCGATCTCGACCGTGACGTTCTCGACGACGCGGCCGTGCAGCATCGGGTGATCGTTCTCCAGGCCCGAGTCGATGATCCCCACGCGCACGCCCGCGCCGGTGGCACCCACCCCACGCCCACTCGCGCGTCACCCCGCGGACTCGAAGGCTGCGACGCAGCTCTCGCCTGGGCTCCGCGAAGGGCTCCGACCACGCCGGGAGCGGCTCGCTCACCGTCCCGACCGCCCGCGGCGGCCGCGGATCGACCGCGTGGCGCGGCAACGACCTCCAGGATGTCGGCGAGGAGCGACGTCTCGCGATCGGTCAGGGCGCGCAGCCGCGCAACCGGTCCACCAGCAGCCAGAACGGCGCCTGATCGTCGACGTCCAGATCCCGCGTGGCGGCGCCGACGAGCGTCCTCCACCTGGTCTGCGCCGAGCCCAGGCTCGATACGCGTGAGGACGCTGCGCAGGAGCCGTTCGGTGTCGCGCTGCACGCGCGCCGCGGCGATCGCCACCGTGGCCTGGCCGGCGAAGACGCCGAGCAGCTCCATGTCCTGCAGCGAGAAGGTCGGCGAGCTGCGCTTGTCGAGCACCTGGAGCACGCCCACGGTGCTGTGCTCGTCGAGGAGCGGCGCGGCCGCGATCGAGCGCGGCACGTAGCCCGTCTGCTCGGCGGCGTCGCGGTTGAAGCGCGGATCGCTGGCGACGTCCGAGAGCGCCAGCGCCTGGCCCGTGGAGTAGACGAAGCCCGCGATGCCCTGGGTCGGCGGAACGGTCAGGCCGACCGCGCCCGCGCCCTGCTCGCCCGCGGCGACGCGGAACTCGAGCCGGTCCGGATCGCTGCTCGAACAGCGCGATCGAGGCGGCCTCCGCGTCGAAGAGCCGCACGGTCGCATCGACGATGCTCTGGAGCAGGCGCGTCTCGACGTCGCCCTGCAGACGCCGCCCGACACCAGAACGCCGCGCTGCCGCAACGAGTGCGGCAAGCGCGGCATCGGTTTCGTCGTCGACCACGTTCGGTCGCCTAGCTCCTCTTGTTCAGGGCGTGACCCTCGGTGTCGTCCTCGTCGGCCACGCCGCGGGTGTTCAGCTTGTGGCCCTCGGTGTCGTCCTCGTCGGCCACGCCGCGGGTGTTCAGCTTGTGGCCCTCGGTGTCGTCCTCGTCTGCGATGCCGCGGGTGTTCAGCTTGTGGCCCTCGGTGTCGTCCTCGTCGGCGATGCCGCGTGTGTTCAGCTTGTGGCCCTCGGTGTCGTCGTCGAGCCTGCGCGTGAGATCGCTGCCGGGTGTGTCGTCGCGCTCATCCATCATGTGTCCCTCTACTACGTCCTCATCGAATGCTTCACCGCCGAGCTGGCCGGGCCTCGAGAAGCCCTCCATTGGCGGCCGCCGCCGGTAGTTGTCCATTCGTCTCACCTCCTGTGGCGGCGGAATACCGCGAATGACGCAATCCTAGGTAACGCCCCGACATCGGAGAAGCGTATCCGCGACATCGCGGCTGTCGGCCACGTGACATCGTCAACGCGCACTTCGCGCCTCGAGCGCCGCCAGATCGTTGATCACCAGGGTGTCCCGATCGATCTCGAGCAGTCCCTCGTCCACCAGGCCGCTCAGCAGCTTGTTCACGCTCTGCCTCGTGCCGCCGATCATGGCGGCCAGGTCCGACTGTGTGTAGGGCCAGTTCAGCTCCACGCGGCCGCGCGCCGTCGTATCGGTCCCGCGCGCGAGGCGCACGAGCCGCATCGAGAGGCGTCCGGCAAGATCGAGGAAGTGGAGCTCCTCGACGTGGCCCGTCAGGCGACGCAGCTCGCCGGCGAGCGCACGCAGCAGCGCCGTGACGAGGCGTGGGTCTTCCGTCAGCAGCCGCTGAAACTGGTCACGCGGCAGCGCCAGGGTCTCCGTGGGTTCCAGGGCGGTGGCCGTCGTCGAGCGCGGCGATCCGTCGAGCAGCGCGAGCTCGCCGAAGAAGTCGCCCGGCTTCAGGCTCGCGATGATCGCCTCGTCGCCCTCCTGCGAGGGAAGCACGATCTTCACCGCTCCATCGGCGACGATGTGCAGAGAGTCGCCAACGTCGTCCTGGTGAAAGATGACCTCGTTGCGGCGGAACCGTCGACGCCGCGTGAGCTCGGCCAGTGACCTCAGCCCATCGTCGTCCACGTGCGCGAAGAGCGCGCACCGTCGCAGGCTGTCGACCGCCAGAGCCTGGTCCGTCACGAGCGAGCTCCCTCCTTCGCGGCCCGGAAGCGACCGCGGGTACGCGCAGACTGTCGCCCCACCGCGATCGATCCGTCAAGGGGAATCGGTGTCGTCTCGCCGACACCCGCCGTGCCCTCGACGCGACCGGCTCGCGATCGGAAGGTTGACCAGGGGCGAGTCACGGGCCGGATCGCGATGCACGACGGGTCTGGCGGAGCATTCACCGCACCACAGCTCGCCGCTTCAACGGCGACGACGGAGGAGGCCAACCCGATGTTCGCACCAAACATCAGCACCCATCAGCTGGCGGACTCGATCCACCACGAGCGCATCTCCCATGCGGCACTGATCCAGCAGGTCAAGCGCGACCGCGCGACCGACACCGTCAGCGTCGATCGGCATGCCCAGCGGCGAATGACCTCCCGGCGGCTCGCCGCGACCCTGGCCGGCACGCTGCTCACCTTCGCCGTCGCGGCGGCCGTCGCGGCGAACCAGCCAGACGCCGCGCCCGCCCAGCAGCACTCGCCCGGCGGTGGGATGGTCCTCATCCGCTGACCCGACACCGAGCGGCCACAACGACGCCGGGAGGCACCTCCCGGCGTCGTGGCATGTCCCCGAGGGCCGATGTATCATCGCGAACCGATCCCTCGCGGGAGTAGCTCAGCTGGCAGAGCGCCACCTTCCCAAGGTGGATGTCGCGAGTTCGAATCTCGTCTCCCGCTCCATCGCCTCCATGACGAACGGCCCGGCTTCGTGCCGGGCCGCTGCCATTCGACGAGCCGGAGTCAGCCCGGCCGCCTGATGTTCTGGTTGCGGTGGAGACGTTGGCCGGATCGTATCGGCGCTTGATCCGCGCGAGCCGGTCGTACGTGCCGTCCGGGTACGCCACCCGGATCCGGGCGTCGCCCTCGTCCTCGAGGAAGTTCGCGTAGACGCCGGTCGCCTTCGGCTCCAGCTCGCCGAAGAGGGATCGGTTCCAGGCCGTGGCGGTCTCGACCAGCTCGGGCACCACGAAGCCGTTGATGATCGCAACCATGACCGATGCGCCGCGATGGGCGAAGGCCGTCGCGCCAGCCGGCACTCGACCCATGGCGCCGCCGAGAACGCGGAGCTGGACCATCGACGCCGGAGGAGCCACCTCGAGCGCGGAGAGGATCGCGTCGACCGAGTCGTCGTCGAGCGTGTCCATGAAGAGCGAGCGGGTCGTGCTCGCCTGCCTGGTGCCGCCCTCGGCCGTGAACTCGTAGATGCCGGGGTACGGCATCGGCATGGCGGCCTCGCCGTACGGCGTGGCGACGGCACGGAAGGGAGAGATGGCCGCCTGCCCGGCCGCGGGATCGCCGGCATGGACGAACATCAGGACATGCTCGGCTTGCCGTGATGCTCCTCCGCGACGAACGGCACCGGGGGGACCGGCATGATCATGGCGATCGTGGTCAGCTCCTCGGAGGTGGCGTGGACGTACGACGTATGCTCGTCGCCATGCAGCGATCTGCTCCCGGTCACCTGGCGGCGTGTGTCGGGCTGCTCCTGCTGCTCGGTGCATGCGCCGATCCCCCTTCTGCGTCCGTTCCGCCACCCGATGCAAGCGCCGCGGAAGTCACCGCAACGCCGACCCAGATGCCGTCCCCGGCGACCGAGTCGCGGGCTGCCAATCCCAGCCCGGACCCGGACCCGGCCGCGTGGTCCCAGCTCGAGAGCAGCGGCCCGCCCGCGCGCGAGGACCACACCTGGACCGTGGATCCGGGCTCCGGCATGGCCTATCTCTTCGGGGGTCGCGACGGCTCGACGGTGTTCGGCGACACGTGGGCCTACGACCTCGCGACCGACACGTGGACGGAGCTCGACCCTGCATCGACGCCGGAACCGCGCTTCGGCCACGAGGCGGTCTGGGCCGACGGCATCGGCCTCGTGATCTTCGCCGGGCAGGCCGGCAGCGCCTTCTTCGGTGACCTGTGGGCCTACGACCCCGTCGCCGGCGACTGGAGCCCGCTGCCGGCGACGGGCGCGCTGCCGACCCCTCGCTACGGGTCGTGCGCGGGCATCGGCCCCGATGGTCGCCTCTGGATCAGCCACGGCTTCACGCAGGACCAGGTGCGCTTCTCCGACACGCGTGCCTACGACTTCGCATCCGGCACCTGGACCGACGAGACCCCCGCGGGCGGGCGTCCGGTGGAGCGCTGCCTGCACGGGTGCTGGTGGACCGATGAAGGCACGCTCGCGCTGTACGCCGGCCAGACGACGGGCACAACCGCGCTCGACGACCGTTGGAGCTTCTCCGACGGCACGTGGAGGGCAGTGGAGGGGGCGCGGCCGCCGGGCCGGAACCTGTACGCCCGGGCCAGGCATGACGGCGCCACGATCATCTTCGGCGGCCAGGCCCTCGACGGGAGCTACCTCGGCGACACCTGGGTCCTCGCCGATGGCTCGGCCGATGCGGAGCAGGTGGAGCTGGCCGGTGAGGGGCCGGAGCCGACGGGTCGCGCCGGAGCCGAGCTGGTCGCCGATCCTGAGCGGAATCGGCTGCTGCTGTTCGGCGGCCGGACGGCGGACGGGGCGCTTGATGACCTCTGGGCCCTGGCGGGCCTGTGAAGCCGGTGCGATCCGTGGCCTGCCGATTGCTGCGCAGGAGCGCATGACAACCCTGGACTCCACTGACCTGGTCAAGGCTCCCTCCTGGTCGATCCGCCCCGAACTGCCGGTCGACATCGACCAGATCCATGAGCTGCATCGCGAGGCGTTTCGCGGCGCCGCCGAGGCCGAGCTCGTCGACGCCATCCGCGCCGGAGCGGGATTCATCCCGGAGCTCTCCCTCGTGGCGGTTGCCCCCGAGGGCAGCGTGCTGGGCCACGTTCTGCTCAGCCGCGTCGAGTTCGACCCCGCCGGCGAGGAGCCAACGCGCCGCGACGTCCTGGCCCTGGCGCCCCTGGCCGTCCTCCCGCCTCACTGGGGGCGCGGAATCGGCACGGAGCTGACGAGGGTGGCGCTGGCGGTCGCCGACCAGCGGAGCGAGCCATTCGTCGCCGTCCTCGGCGCGGCGGCGTTCTACGGGCGCTTCGGATTCGTGCCCGCGGCCACCGAGGAGATCGGGTCGCCATACGATGCCGCGGGGCCGGCCTTCCAGGTCCGGCCGCTGGGCGGGGCGACGCTCGAGCCGGGAACGGTCGTCTATCCCGCGATGTTCGGGGAGGTCTGAGGGCTAGCCGCCCCCGCCCGGGCCGCTGTTGTCGGAGCCTCCGCCCCCACCGGGTCCGCTGTTGTCCGATCCGCCACTGTCGTCAGACTCGCTCGGCTCAGGCGTCTCGGGCTCGAAGTCGTCGTTCGAGGGACTGACCTCGGGGGTGATCGACGGGGTGGGCGAAGGGCTCGGCGTCGCGGACGGGGTCGGGGTGGGCGTGGGTGTGGGGCTCGGCGTCGGCGTTGGGGTCGGCGTGACGGTCACTGATGGGGACGGTGTTGATCCGACCTGCTCACGGGTCCGTTCGATCAGCTGTCCCAGCGCGACGGCGCCCACGACGACGAGCACGACCGCCGCAGCCCCGACGAGTGCCCGCGCGGGACGGGACCACGCCGCCAGGAATGACGCGATCGGTCTTCGGGATCGTGGCTGCGCGTCGACGGCGGCACGGATCCGCGCGGCGAGATCCATCGGCGGCTCGCCATCGGCGAGCGCCGCGTAGCGCTCGAGGTCGTGAGCGACGCGTTCGAGGCCAGCGTCGCTCCCGCCGAGCTCGTTCGGGTCGAATGGATGGCGCGTCATCGGTCCAGGTCACCGGCCGTGATGACGGGGCGCAATCGCTCGAGCCCTCGACGCAGATGCGTCTTCACCGTATTCAGCGGGCGGCCGGTGGCTTCGGCGACCTCCGCCAGCGACAGCTCGCCGAAGAACCGCAGCGCGACGACCTCGCGATACGGCTCCGCCAGTGACGCGACCGCCCCGCGCACGTCACGAGCGCGCTCAGAGGCGAGCACGACCCCGGCAGGCTCCTCGCGCAGGTCGGCGATCAAGGGCTCGCCCACCGCATCCAGGTCGGCGGTCGGCCGTCGCTGCGAGAGGCGTCGAAAGGCCTGCCGCGTGGCGATGCGCAGGATCCAACCACGCAGGGACCCATCCCCGCGAAAGCCGCCAATCGATTGATACGCCGCCATGAATGCCTCCTGGGTCACGTCCTCGGCGTCGTGGGGGCGGCCGAGGATGCGCAGGCAGGTCCGGTAGACCGCTCGAGTCTCGAGCTCGACGAGCATGCCGAATGCGTCGCGATCACCGGCGCGAATGCCATCGACGAGAGCGCGGTCGTCCACGCCCTCATCGTGCCATGTCGTCGCCCGCATCCTCCCGGCACGCGCTCAGTGGTCGTTGCCGGGGCCGGAGTTGTCGTCGTCATCCCCGTCGCCGTCACCGTTGCCGGGTCCGGAGTTGTCGTGGTCGTCGTCGTCGTCGCCGTTGCCCGGGCCGGAGTTGTCGTCGTCATCGCCGCCGGAGCCGCCCGCGGACGCCGACGCCGCCGCCGAAGCGGTCGCCGCGCCCGAGGCCGATGCCTGAGGCGAGGCTGTGGCCGCGAGGGCGTCGCCGGCGGAGGCAACCGGAGAAGCATCTGCCGAGCTCGTGGCGCTGGGGCTCGACGACGCATCGTCGTTCTGGACGTCCCCGCCTTCGGGACTGGCGCTCGGGCTCGCCTCGGGTGTGAAGGTGCCGCCGAACGCCTCGGCTGTGGCCGAGGCCGAGGCGGATGTGGACGGCGAGCTGGTTCCAGCGGTGGAGCCGTCACCGCCGGTGGCGAACGCGACCCCGGCCAGAATGAGGAGTCCGCCGACGGCCAGAACGATGCCGCGCGCGGGTGTTTGCAGATTCACGAGTCATCGGCTCCTGTTGCGGTGGTCTGTGGCCGCTTCGCGCGGCCTTCACAGACAACGAGCCGATGTCGATCGAAAAGGTTTCAGCTCCGAGCTCTACTCGTGCTCGTCCTCGAGCGCCGCGCGCACAGACAGCGCCACGTTGCCGGCCAGCGCTCGGGAGATCGGGCAGGCGTCCTTGGTTGCCTGCGCGGCGGCGTCGAACGCGGCCTCGTCGATATTCGTCACCACCCCGACGACGTCGAGCTCCGAGGTGGTCACGGTCCAGCTCTCGCCGACCTTGTCGAAGGTGACCGTCGCGGACACATGGAGATGGTCCGGCGGTGTGCCGGCCTTGGCCAGGCTGCCGGAGAGGGCCATCATGAAACACGAGGCGTGGGCGGCGGCGAGCAGCTCCTCGGGGGAGGTCCTGCCGGCAGGCGCCTCGGTGCGCGATGCCCACGAGACCGGCAGATCCACGAAGAGCTCGCTCGTGCCCGCCGTCACCGTGCCGGCGCCCTCGAGCAGTGTCCCAGTCCATGTTGCGGTGGCGGTGCGGGAAGCGGCCATGGCTATCGGTCCTCATTCGAACGGTAGACTCGGGCTCAGATGAGCAGCCTACCCGACCCGAAGGCGAACCTCTGACGAGCCTGGTCGAGCTCCCTGCTCGCATCGATGCGCTGACCGGCGGTGCGCGCCGGCGCGCGGCACGGCTGCTGGAGGTTCGCGTCGTGAAGGGCGCCACCGTTCCGCCGCCCGAGCTCGAGCCGTGGCTGGTCGAGACCTTCGGATCCGTCGAGGCGGTGCGCGAGCAGGCGATCGTCAAGGTCTCGAACCCGGTGACACTGGAGGCGACCCTGTTCGCGCCACTTCGGGCTCGGCGACCCATCGACGGCCCCACTGCCGCGAGGGATCTCGCCGCCGAGATCGCAGCGACTGCGGGCGACCCCTTCTGCCATCCCGAGACGGGTACGCCGGCAGAGACGAGCGGGCGGGTTCGCGGCACCCGGGTCATCACGGGGGCCAACGCGGGGCTCGCCGACGAGCACCACGTGGTGATCGTGTTCGACGCGCACGATCCGCTCGCCTTCGACGTCGCGCTCGTGGCCGATGTGCTGCGGACCGGGCGCGCGTGGGCGGAGCGAGCTCGGGAGCTCGACCCGACAGCGGTGAACTACCTGCCCGTCTGGAACTGCCTGTGGCGCGCCGGGGGCTCGATCACTCACGGGCATGCTCAGGCGCTCCTCGGCTCCGGCACGCACTACGCGCGCATCGAGCGGCTGCGACGCGACGTGGCTGCGTATGCCGATGCGCACGGCGGCGATCTCGTCGAGGAGCTGGTTGCCGTCCATCGGTCCGTCGGCCTGGCGATCGACGCCGCGGACGGCGTGACCGTCGTCGCGAACCTGACGCCGGTCAAGGAGCGGGAGCTGCTCGTCGTCGGCACGGCCGGCATGGAGGAGACCGACGAACGATTCGCCGATGCCCTCGGCCGCACCCTCGTCGCCTACCGCGACCGCATCGGGGTCCGCTCCTTCAATCTCGCCGTGTGGCGGCCGCCGCTGGGGAACGCCGCCGGATGGGAGCTCGTGCCGCCCATCGCCCGCATCGTGGATCGCGGCGATCCTTTCCAGCGCCCGTCCGACATCGGCGCCATGGAGCTGTACGGCACGCCGATCGTCGGCTCCGACCCGTATGAGCTGATCGACGCCCTTCGCTGAGGGCGCGGCCCCATCGAGTACGATGCGGCCGTGTTCGAGCTGCGCCGCGACCCGGTCACGGGCTGGTGGTCCGCCATCGTGGCCGATCGGGCGTTCAGCCGCGAGGCCTTCGCCGTCGAGGCACAGCCGGTGGAGGGGACGCACTGCCGGCACTGTGACGACGCGGACGCCGAGGATCCGCATCACGTGCGCCGCGTGGCGCTTCGCTCGGACGCGTTTCACCGCATCGACTCGTCGAAGGCGCGGGCCGCGCAGCTGAGCATCAGCGAGGTCGAGCGCGCCACCGGCTCGTGGGAGATCCTGGTCGGCCCGCGCGACCATCACGAGCGGATGGCCGATGCCGCTCCACAGCTGGCCGGGGCCCTCATGCGAACGGCGCGGGACGCGATGCGCGAGCTCGCCTCGGCTCCCCGCGAGCCAGGCCCGGACGGCAAGCCGGAGCCGCTCTACATCCAGATCGTCCAGAACCACGGTCGCCAGGCCGGGTCTCGCAGCTCCCACCTGAACGTCGAGCTGTACGCAATCCCGCAGGTCCCGCACTGGGTGGCGGAGGAGATCGGCGGCGGCGCACGGCAGATGATCAACTCGCGGCGCTGTGTCTGGTGCGCCCTCGCCACCGCGGAGGAGGAGAGCGGCGAGCGCCTCGTCTTCTCCGATCATCACGCGGTGGTGTTCGCGCCGGCGGCCAGCCGCTCCGCCTTCGAGATGATGGTCGTGCCCCGTGACCACGGCTCCGACTTCACGGCACTGGACGACGAAGCGATCGCGGCGAGCACGGCGACGCTGCAGCGCGCGCTCCACGCGCTCGACGCACTTGGCGATCCGCCGTACAACCTGTTCCTCCACACGGCCCCGGCCGGAGAGCGGCTCGACCAGACCTTTCACTGGCACTGGGAGATCCATCCACGCCTGCGGGTCATCGCCGGGCTCGAGCGCGCGACCGCCCTGGCGGTGAACCCGGTGGCCCCGGAGTACGCGGCCGAAGTGCTTCGCGCGCATCTGCATCAGTAACAGGTGAGGGGGACCATGCGTCACAGCGGGGTCGAGGAGGGGGGTTACGTGCGGAGGACGAGGTGCGTTCAATGGCTGTCCCCGGCCGAATGCCGTGGGGAACACCCGCGGTGAGTCGGCGTGCCGTGGACGCCAACGAGGCCAGGTTCGCGCAGCTCTTCGACGAGTATTCCGCCCCGATCTTCAACTACGTGCTCCGCATGGTGGGTGACG
Organism: uncultured Chloroflexia bacterium; assembly: GCA_963839635.1. Lineage (GTDB taxonomy): Bacteria > Chloroflexota > Limnocylindria > QHBO01 > QHBO01 > JACDBZ01. Next base: position 260,324 of record CAWIVT010000004.1, on the reverse strand, counting down.
CCGATCGCGCAGCCGACATCACGCAGGACACATTCATCAAGGCCTACCGAAAGCTCGATACCGTGACCGATGCCACATCGACCCGCTCCTGGCTGTACCGCATCGCAACCAATACCGCCATCGACGACATGCGCCGCCGGCGCATGGTTCGCCCGATGGGCGACGACGCGCCGTCCTACGCCAACCGGCCGGATCCACGGCCCGGGCCGGAGGCGCAGGTGATGGCCTCGACCCTCGATGAGCGCGTGCAGCGTGCCCTCAGCACGCTCCGGCCGAACCATCGCCAGTGCCTGCTGCTGAGCGACCTGGAGGACATGAGCGCGATCCAGATCGGCGAGGTGATGGGCCTCTCGTACGCGGCGGTCCGTACCCTCCTCTGCCGTGCGCGCGGGGAGATGCGTCGCGCCCTCTCGGCGGAAGGGTTCGCGCGATGACCATCAACCGCCACGAGCCCTTCGAGGAGCTCATCAGCGCGTCACTGACCGGTGACCTGACGGACGTGGAGCGGCAGCGCCTCGATGCCCACCTGGATGCGTGCGCCGCCTGCCGCTCGGTCCTCGCCGCCTTCATGGACCAGCGGCGGATCATGTCCGGGCTCCGCCACGTGGCCCCGCCACGGGACCTGGCGGCCCGGGTCCGCACCGGCGTCGAGCGCGGAACCTTCGCGACGCTGCCGTGGTGGCGACGCCCTGCGGTGATGTTCGCCGGCATCGGCGGCAGCCTGGCGGCGATCACCGGCGTGCTCCTGGCGCTCGTGCTCCTCAACGGCACGCCCGACGAACCGGAGATCGGCGACGCCACCCCTTCCGCCTCCGTGTCTCCCACCGCCACGGCCAGCGCGGCCGTCGTGCCGAGCCCGTCGCAGGAGCCGCTGAAGACCCTGCCGCCGATCCTCCCACCAGCCTCACCCGACGCGTCCCCGGCCGAGTCGATCACTCCGCCGTCTCCGTCGACACAGCCCAGCCCGACGGCCACCCCGATCCCACCGTCGCCGGAGCCCGACGTGTTCATCGCCCTGACCGGCCCGTCCGACAACCTGGCGCTGATGGTTCACGAGCCGGTGCCTTCGGGCGAGCCGCTGCGTCCGATCGCCCAGCTGGAGGTGTTCGAGGCTCCCAACACCCCGCCCATCGCCGCCGAGCTCTCGCCGGACGGCCAGTGGCTGGCATACATCGCCGAGCTCGGCTTGAGTGGGCTGAACGAGGTGCGCGTCGCGCGCGTCGCCGACCCCCCGGGTGGCGCTTCGGGACAGATGGACGTCGGCGAGGTGGTCCTCCTCGGCCGATCGCTCGCCACCACCCCCTTCCTGAAGGGGCTCGAGTGGTCGCCCGACAGCGGCCGCCTGGCCTACACGCTCGCCGACCCGGATGCCTCGGGCGCAACCGACGTCTGGATCTACGAGCCCGAGGCAACCGAGCCGGAACGGCTGACCGATGTGGGAAATGCCTACGCCGCGAGCTGGATCCCGGACCCCGACGACGATGGGGCCGCCTCCGGCCTGTGGGTCAGCCTGGCCGCCGCCGAGCCGGTCAGCTACGTGCTCGAGCTCGCGCCCGACGACGAGGTCGCCACCGTGGATCCGGGGGAGGACGCGATCGCGGAGGCAACGGACGTCTTCATGCCAACCCTGACCGCGGACGGTCTGATTGCGATCTACTGGACCGGCAGCATGGACGCCGAGGACGGCCTCGGGTGGGTCATGTCCGAGGGCGGTGAGCCCTACCTGGCCGAGCACGACCTCGAGGACGGGGCGTTCCGGAACGAGCGCCCGCTGTTCAGCGACCTCGACGTTGGCGACGAAGGGTGGTTCCGGTACGCGGGCATCAGCTGGAGCTCGGATGGAGACGCCTACGCGATCTGGGACGCGGCCTGGACGGGCCCGTCACAGGGCGGTGACGACCTCCAGTATCCGGACCCGCGACGCGTCTACTTCGGCCATGCGACCGATCCGCGTGGGCTCACGAGGGACCACGCCATCGACGAGGCCGACCTCCCGACCGACACGACGGTGGTCGACGCCAAGGTTTCGCCGACCGGCGAGCACCTGCTCGTCACGGTTCGATATCCCCTCCCGGGAGACCTGTCGCCTCCGAGGGCGGACCTGCTGCTCATCGAGCGCAACACCGGCAACGAGGCCGACGTCGTGAGGAACCTCAGCATCAACGACGAGGGCTGGTTCGGCCCGGCCGCGTTCGACGGCGACGACGAGGACTAGCCCGAGCGGCGCATCGGTATACTCTGCGGCGAGCCCTTTAACGCGGTCCGGCGAGGCCGCCAAGGAGACGCATTGACCGAACGCCGCATCCTCGACGCAGACGACCTGCGTCGCGCGATGACCCGAATCGCTCACGAGATCGTGGAGCGCCACGGCGGCGTCGCCGATCTCGTGCTCGTCGGCATTCGCAGCCGCGGCGTCCCGATTGCCCGACGCCTGGCGGGGCTGATCGAGCAGCACGAGGGCGCATCGGTCCCGGTTGGCTCGCTCGACATCACCTACTACCGCGACGACCTGACCCGGCTCGCGCACGCGCCCATCGTCCAGCGTTCCGACCTGGAGGCCGAGGTGGCCGGGCGCACGGTCGTGCTCGTCGACGACGTCCTCTACACGGGCCGCACCGTCCGGGCCGCGCTCGACGCCCTCACCGATCACGGCCGCCCGCGCGCGGTGCGCCTCGCCGTCCTCGTTGACCGCGGCCACCGCGAGCTGCCGATCCGCCCGGACTTCGTCGGCAAGAACCTGCCAACCGGCGAGGATGAGATCGTCCACGTCCGGCTGCTCGAGACCGACGAGGCCGACGAGGTGGTCATCGAGCGGCCCGAGGAGGCGGCATGATCGTCGAGGCCTCGCCGGGGGCTGCCACGCGCCGGCATCTGCTCGACGTCGACGGGCTGAGCCGCACGGAGATCGAACGCATCTGCGACTTGGCCGTCGAGATGCGGGAAGCCCGGGCCGCGCGCGCGTATCGGTCCCTGCTGGAGGCCGAGACCGTGGGGCTCGCGTTCTACGAGGGCTCGACACGCACGCGGGTCAGCTTCGAGCTGTCGGCCAGGGCCTTGGGCGCCACGGTCGTCGACCTGGGCGTTGCCGGCAGCAGCGTCGGGAAGGGCGAGTCGCTGGTCGACACGCTTCGCACGCTCGAGAGGACCGGCGTCACGACCGTGGTGCTGCGCCACGCCACCTCGGGAGCGCCGTACCTCGCCGCCCGGAGTACCGGCCTGCGCATCGTGAATGCCGGTGACGGCACCCACGCCCATCCCACCCAGGCACTCGCCGACGCGCTGACCCTGCGCGAGCGGTTCGGCTCGCTCGAGGGGATGACGGTCGCCATCGTCGGGGACGTTGGCCACTCGCGTGTCGCGCGTTCCAACCTTCACTCGCTGGTGACTCTCGGGGCGCGGGTGCGGCTCGGCGGGCCGCCGGCATGGGTGCGCGGCTTCGACGGTCGCCCCGGAGTCGAGGTCGCCGGGTCGCTGGCGGAGGCGCTCGACGGCGCCGACGCAGTCATGACCCTCCGCGTCCAGCTGGAGCGGTCCGCCGGCAACGGCGTGCCATCGCTGCGCGAGTACACGACGCGCTGGGGACTCGACGAAACGCGGATGCGCCTGGCCGCGCCGGGCGCGCCGATCCTCCATCCCGGACCGACCAACGAGGGCGTGGAGCTGACGGCGGAGCTCGCCAACGGCCCGCGAAGCCTCATCGGCCGCCAGGTGGAGAACGGTGTCCCGATCCGCATGGCGGTCCTGGCGCTGGTGACGGGAGCGGCGTGACCGTCGCTCGGTTCGGGCGCCTGAGCGATGCGCCGGCCACGTTCCTCCTGACCGGCGTGCGCGTGATCGATCCGAACGACGGCAGCGACGCCGTCCGCGACCTGGCCGTGGTCGACGGCTTCCTGGACGTGCCGGCGGCAGTTCCGCCCGGCGCGGAGCGGATCGAGGCCGATGGGCTGATCGCTGCACCGGGATTCTGCGACCTCCACACCCACCTGCGCGAGCCGGGCGCCGAGGGGGCGGAGACGATCGCTTCCGGTGCCGCCGCGGCGGCGCACGGGGGATTCACGACGGTCTGCGCGATGCCGAACACCGACCCGCCCCTGGACGAGCCGGCGCGCGTCGGCTGGGTCCTGGAACGTGCCCGCGACGTGGCGTGCCGAGTTCGCGTGATCGGGTCGGTGACGCGTGGGCGCGCCGGTGAGGTGTTGGCGGACCTGGCCGCCATGGCCGAAGCCGGGGCGGTCGCCTTCTCCGACGACGGGAACGCCCTCCCATCACCACGCCTGGTCCGTGCCGTGCTCGGATACCTTGGCGGGCTCGGGCTCCCGCTGTTCGAGCACGCCGAGGATGCGTCGCTGGCTGCCGGCACCGTCATGCGCGCGGGACCGACGGCAAACCGGCTCGGGCTGAGCGGCTGGCCCGCGAGCGCGGAGCTCACCGTGGTCGAGCGCGACATCGCGCTGGCCGTCGAGACTGGTGCGCGCCTGCATCTCACGCACCTCTCGACCGCCGGAGCCCTGGAGGCCGTTCGGCGAGCCAGGGCTCGCGGGTTGCCGGTGACCTGCGACGTCACGCCGCATCACCTTGCCATGACCGATGCCTGGGTCGCGGGTTCGCGACGCTTCGCCTGGGAGGCTTCCGAGGACGGCGCGCCCGTTGCCGATCGTGCGTACGACGGCTATTGCCGAGTCAACCCGCCGCTGCCGTCGGCCGGCGACGCGCTGGCACTGCTGGCCGGCGTGATGGACGGGACGGTCGACGCCATCGCCACGGACCACGCTCCACACCCGCCAGAGCGCAAGCTCGTGCCGTTCGATGATGCCGCGCCCGGACTCGCCGGCCTCGAGACGGCTCTCTCGCTCGGCCTCGCCGCCGTCGATGCGGGAGCGCTCGACATCGGCACATTGGTGGCGGCGCTCTCGATCCGCCCGGCCGAGATCATCGGGGAGCGGCGGAGCATGGCCATCGGCCAGGCAGCCGATCTCGTGGTCTTCGACCCCACGGCCCGCTGGCGCGTCGAGCCGGCGGCACTGGCGTCCGCCTCCGCAAACACGCCCCTGCTGGGCATGGAGCTGCCGGGCGTCGTGCGCCTCACGGTCGCCGACGGGCGCGTGACCTATCGGTCCTGAGCGTGCCCGTCGTGGATATGGGACCATGCGACCGCCACTCGCCGCTCAGCACAGACGAGGATTGGCTTGTCCGTTCGCTACAACGAGGATCTCGACCCGAACGAGGGCCCAGGCTTCGGATGCTTCGTCACCCAGGCGATCCTGTTCGCCGTCATCCTGCTCCTCATCCCGGTCGGCCTCTTCACCTTCAACTGGCCCGTCTGGCTGCTCGCGACGCTGCTCGTGATCGCTCTCATCCTTCTCTTCTTCGTGAGCATGACGAGCGTCTTCCTGCTCCGCGTCTTCTTCGCCGATCGGCGCCGAGGCCGCGGGCGGCAGACGGGCGTCGCGAAGCCGCCGACCCGGGTCATCAGCACCGAGGAGGAACCGACCGATGACGTTTCGTGACCGCCCGCAGGCAGCGCTGGGAGCCTGGATCGCGATCGGCCTCGGCATCGGCGTGGCGCTGGGCGTGGCGATGGACAACCTGGGGCTCGGGATCGGGCTGGGCGTCGCGATCGGTGTCGTGATCGGTGTGGCAAGCAGTCAAATGAGCAGGAAGGGGCCCTGAGATGCCGCTCATGGTCACCTTCTTCAACGTTCGCAAGGGCCGCGACACGATCTTCAAGCGCGGCATGCGACACGTCTTTCCCGGCCGGGCACGGCAGACCGAGGAGAAGTACGGCATCCGCTTCGTCGGCTGGTTCAACGTGACCGAGGGCTCGACATGGGACAACGTGATCATCCTCGACCTGCCGAACTACGCCGTGCTCGATGAGCTGTACTCCGATCCGGGGATGCGGGGCTTCGGCCACCGCGTGGCCGAGTCGGTCTTCGACAAGAAGCACACGATCTTCCTGCGTGAGCGGATGGGCCCGGACTTCGTGTTCAAGCCGTGAGCCCGCCGATCTCGTCGAGCCCTCGCCTCGTCGCGTTGCGCGAGCTGGCGGCGGAGGCGGAGCTCGAGCGCCGCGACTTCCTCTACGAGTCGACCGAGCAGCTCCGACGGTTCCTGGACCAGAACCGCGACCGACTGCGGGAGGTCGGCCCGATCAGGCTGGTCGACAACGAGCAGGACTACCTCCTCTATCACCCCGTCGACGAGCTCTGGACCACGCGCCTCACGTACCAGGATCCGGCCGACAACGAGTGGTACGACCAGGAGCAGCTGGTCGACAGCATCAGCGAGCTGATCGAGCTGTACAACCCGGCGGACATCTACGCCTGGCTCATGGAGGCCGCGCGCGACGCGCCCGCGCACCTGGTCGCGGCCGACGAGCTGGCGCACGAGGAGGAGATCGGCGAGGGTGCGGCCGGCGGCGACGACTGGGAGGCCGGGCTTCCGCCGCCACAGCAGGAGACGCTCGCCGCCCAGCGCCTCTGGCAGCTCGCCGATGCGTATCGCACGCAGCTCGGCACGGCGCAGGGCCAGCTCCTGCGCGAGTTCACGGCCAACGCCGAGGAGGTCCTGCGCCGCACGGGCGACCTCCCCCTGCTCGACGAGCCCGACGACATGCTGATCCTGCGTGCCGACGGCCGCTTCGAGACCTCGCTCGACCTCTCCGACAGGCCCGACGAGGTGCTGGGCTCGGTCGAGGCGCGGCGCGAGGGGTTGGCCGTCACCGAGGCGAAGACGATCGCCGCCTTCTACGACCCGGCCGACGTCCTCCACTGGGTCACCGAGGCGCTCTCCGAGCGCTACCCGGCGGTCGACTTCTCCGCCGTCTACGAATGACCGATGCGTCCCTTCGCGACGCGTCGGTCGAATCCCTCTTCGCCGATGCCGGAGCGCTGCTCGACGGGCACTTCGTCCTGAAGTCGGGCCGCCATGCCGGCCGCTACCTCGAGAAGTTCCTGGTACTCCAGCACCCGCGCTACGGCGTCGAGATCTGTCGCCGGCTTGCCGAGGCGCTCTCGGCCTGTCGGCCAACCGTTGTCGTTGGACCGACCACGGGCGGCGTGCTCCTCTCGTTCGAGACCGCGCGTCAGCTCGGCGGTTCGGTCCGTGCCGCCTTTGCCGAGCCGGTCGAGGGGAAAGGTCGCGCGCTGCGGCGTGGCTGGGAGGTGGGGCGGGGCGAACGCGTCGCGATCGTCGACGACATCCTGACGACGGGCGCGTCGCTGGTCGAGACGGTCGATGCGGTGCGCGCCGCCGGCGTCGAGCCGGTGGCAGCTGCGGTGATCGTCGACCGGTCGACTGCCCCGGTCGATCTCGGCCTGCCGCTCCATGCGCTCGGCCGGATCGAGATCCCCTCGTGGGAGGCTGCTTCGTGTCCGCTCTGCGCCGATGGCGTGCCGATCCGCAAGCCTGGAAGCAGCTAGGTCTGCGAGCTATCCCTTCGCGCCGCCGGTGAAGTTCCACGACGCGAGATGGAGCGACGGAACGACGTAGGCGCCCAGGCCGAAGGTGGCGCCCCCCACGAGCGTGAGGTCGGAACCGACGCCCCGGACCTGGTCGGGGCCGAGCGCGTCGACGAACGACTGGGTGAACCGCATGTTCGTGACCGGACGGACGACGCGCCCATCCTCGATCAACCACACGCCATTGCGGGTCAGCCCGGTCACCACCTGCGTGCGGGGGTCGAGGATGCGCGTGTACCAGAAGTCGGTCACCAGGAGGCCGCGCCCGACGGCGCCGACGAGGTCCTCGGGCGACGTGGTCCCGGGCTCCAGCACCAGGTTGGCCGGGAGCGCACCCAGCGTCCCCGCTCCGGCCACCGCATTGCCGGTCGACTCGGCGTCGAGCGCCTTCGCCGTGCGCCGATCGTGAACGAGGCCGCTCGTGACTCCCCCCTGCACGAGGTCGACGCGACGCTTCGGCGTGCCCTCGGCGTCGAAGCCGATGCCGACCGCCATTGGGTGCGCGAAGTCATCTGCCAGCGTGATCGACCGGTCGAACTGCGTCTCACCGATGCGCGCGAAGGAACGACCCTCCTCCACTGCACGGCCGTTGAAGCCGTAGATCGCAAGGAAGTTGAGCACGTTGACCACGCAGGCCGGCTCGAGGACGACCTCGTACCGCCCCGGCGCCAGGTCCTCGGCATCGGCCGAGCCGCGGGCGCGCCGCGTCGCGTCGGCGCCGACGGCGCTGCCGTCGAGATCCGCGAGGCGCACGGAAGACGCCCGCCCGCTCCCGTCGGACGTGCCGGTCCGGACGATGCCGTCCAGGCTCGCGGCGCTGGCGCGTCCCGAGAGGAGCTGCCCGGCCGAGTTGGCGAACGCGACGGTCTCTCCGCTCGTCGAGCAGAAGCCTGCCGTCTCGAGGCCGTCGCCGGCGCGGACGAACGCAGCGACTCGCTCGGCACGCTCCCGCGGCTCGGCCTCCGCGGTGGCGGCGTCCCAGTGCTCGACAGGCGGCGCGGGCGATGCCGGCGCGACACCGGGCCAACCCGGGTCGACCGGCCGCAGTCGGGCTGCGTCGAGTGCCGAGTGCACCAGGCGCGAGAGGGCCTCGTCATCGGTCTGGTTGCCGACGGACTCGGCGACCCGGCCGTCGAGGGCGACCCGCAGGTGGAGGCGCTGCGCGGCATCGGTCACGTTCTGGTGGATGAAGCTCGTCGCGAAGCGAGTCAACGAATCCGTGCCGGTGGCGACCGTCACTTCGGCCTCCGCGTCGGATCCCACGAGCGAGAGGACGCGCTCGCAGACGTCGAGGAGCCGGTCGGTCATCCGGTGACCCCCACTCGCACGCCGCGGAAGCGGCACGGCACCGATGGATGCCCGGTGTGGCCGATCTGCCCGGGCTGGCCCTTGCCGCAGTTCGGGGTGCCCCAGAAGGTCCACTCGGACTCGTTGCCGAGCATGTCGAGCGATCCCCAGAAGCGCGGACCGATGCCGGTGTAGGTCGGGTTCTTGATCATCCGGCCGCGCTTGCCGTTCTTGATCTCCCAGCCGATCTCGCAGCCGAACTGGAAGTTGAGGCGCTTGTCGTCGATCGACCACGATCGGTTCGTGTCGACCATGATTCCGTCCTCGGTGGCCGCGATCATCTCCTCCAGGCTGCTCGTGCCCGGGAGGAGGCCGACGTTCGTCATGCGCACCATCGGCAGGCGGTTGTAGCCGTCGCCGCGGACGGCGCCACCGGAGCTGCCAAGGCCGGCGATCGTGGCGCTGTCCCGGCCGGAGAGGACGCCGACCCAGATGCCGTCGCGCACGATGTCGACCGGGTGCGCCGGCGTTCCCTCGTCGTCGTATCCGAACGAGCCCAGCGCGCCGGGGAGGGTCGCATCGGCAGTGACGTTCATGAGGTCGCTCCCGAACCGGAGCGATCCGATCTGGTCCAGGTCGAGCCACGACGTGCCGGCGAAGGCGGCCTCCCAGCCCAGGATCCGGTCGAGCTCGACGGCGTGGCCGACCGACTCGTGGATCTGCAGCGCCATCTGCTCCGAGCCGATGATCAGGTCGATCGCGTCGTGGCTGGGACATGCGGGTGCCGTGAGCAGCTCGCGGGCTTCCTCCGCGATGCGCGCGGCGTTCCCTTCGAGGTCCAGCTCACGAACGAGCTCCCACCCCCGCGTGCCGTACTGGCCGCGGATGCCCGGATAGCTGCGCCGCTGCGTCTCCGTCTCGCCGTTCGCCGTGGCGTTCATCTGCGCCCCGCACTCGACGATGTGCTGGTCGATTCGGTGGCCCTCGCTGCTCACCAGCCACTTCGTCGTGTCCCACACGTCGTAGCCGGCCAGCGCGATGTCGGCACCGTGCTCCCGCATGGTGCGCGTGGCGGCCACGAGCAGGTCGCCCTTCTCGGCGAGGGGGACGCCGAGCGGATCCTCGCGAACGTCGTTCGCCCAGCTGTCCTGCCGCACCTCCACCGGCGCGAGCTCGAGGTCCGGGCCTGACACCGAGGCGGAGGCCACGGCGATGGCAGCCGCCTGCGTCCCGGCCCCGGTTGCCGCATCGCCGCGTGAGGTCGGCGGTCGAGTAGAACCCCCAGCCGGAGCCGATGAGGGCGCGCACGCCGATTCCCACCGATGCCTCCTGGGTCAGCTCCTCGACCTCGCCATTGCGGGCGCCCATCGATTCGTGCCGGCGGTCCATGACGCGCGCATCGGCGTACCGTGCTCCGGCCGCCAGCGCGGCCTCGACCGCGGCTTCCGCGTAATCGAACATGCCCAAAGGTTAGCGGCGCGGGATCCTGCCGGTCCTCAGTCGGTGCGGCCGGGACCGGCCGCCACACCGCCGCCGGCACGATGAGCTGCGTCAGCGCGCTCGACGGGCTCCTGCCAGTTGATCTCGGTGATGCGGCCAGGTGGGAACTCTCCGTCGGGCGGCACGATTCCCTCCTCGGCCTCGAGCGGGATGCCGATCGGCGCCACGAGGTAGCGACCGGCGAGCCTCCGCGCATCGCGATCCAGGGCAAAGCCGGCCTTGGCCCGATGGAAGGTCACCGTCAGGTCCGCCGCGACGACCGGCGTCGAACGCGATCCCCCGGTCTGGTCCACGCGGGTCGGCGCGTCGACGGCGAGCACGGAGACCGGACGGCCGGCGGCGGCAGCATGGGTGCGCGTGGCATTGATGAGGTCGACGGCGGTCGAGATCGGCTCGCGCAGTGGGCCCGATGCGCCGGAGCCGAGCAGCGCGTCGACCAAGAGCGTGGCATCGGCGATGCGCTCGCGGAGCCGGAGCAGCAGCTCGGGCGTCGGTGCGACGAACAGCTCCAACGAGCCCGCGGAGGCCATCGCCTGGAGGACGGTCCAGTTGTGCCCGGCCGACCGTCCCGACAGCTTCGATGCGTCCCCGACCAGGATGGCGAGCACGGTCCGCCCGGTCGCGGCAAGCCGGCGTGCGGCCACGAAGCCGTCGCCCCCGTTGTTGCCGAGTCCGCACAGGACGACGACCAGAGGCGGCCTGACCAGCGGGCCGCCTGGTCCCTTGATCCGCTCCGCCAGGCGGCCGAGCTCGGCCTGCGCCACCTCGGTCACCGCGGCGCCGGCCGACTCCATGAGGGCGTCCTCGGCCAGACCGAGCTTGTGGGCCGCCTCGTCGATGCGCACCATCTCATCGGCGCCGATGAGGACGGGAACGCCGCGCTCCGCGCGCGCGGCCGGATCGGTCACGAAGGGCTAGAGGCTCTTGAGGTAGGCGACGATGGAGTCGATCTGCTCCGGCGTGAACTGGTCGCCGAACGCCGGCATGCCGCCGCGGTCGATCCCCTCCGTCTCCGGCGTGGTGCCATCGATCCAGAGCGCGATCCAGTCGTCCGGATGCTCCGTGCCCAGATCCTGGAGGTTCTCGCTGACGGGGCCGTCCTCGACGCCGAGCAGGCTCGGGAAGTTGCCGGAGCCCGCGAAGTCGGCGCCGTGGCACGTGGCGCACGACGGCTGCGCGTTTGCGACGAGCTGCTCGCCGATCGCCGGATCGGGCTCACCGGACGACGCCGGGGGCGGCGCACTGGAGCCGGGGATCGCCAACGCCGGGTTCTGGCCGACGAGGTTCGACAACAGGTAGACCCCGCCGACCAGGAAGACGAAGACGGTGAGGCCGATGGCCCACGGTGGGACGCCGCGGGAGCGCGAGTCGATCGGCGTGTGGACGGTCATCGGTCGATCAGTGCCCGGTCGCCGGGGCGGTCGCGGGAGAGGCCCGGGAACGGTGTACTCCGCGGGCTCGGCGCTGGTGTACATGAGGAACATGTTCAGCGAGAAGGCGAGCGCGGCGAGGGCAAGCAGCCCGAAGCCGAGGAACGCGATGCCTCGGTAGACGAGCAGCACCGCGGACATCGCATCGGGCGCGGTACCGGCGGCCCTGAGCGAGCCCTCGGCCATTCCGCCGCCCATGAGCGCAAGGCCGGCCAGCGTGACCCCACCGAACGCCAGCCACAGCTGGGCGCTCGACAGGAAGCCACCGCCCCACGCTCGCCGCAGGATGCGCGGCAACGCGTGCTCCGCGATGGCGAACGCGGCGAAGGTGAACGTCCCGTAGGCGGTCCACAGGAACGCGCCGCGCTCCCAATCGGTCCGGGCGACCAGCTCCTGGACAGTCCGCAGCGAGCCGATGGCGTCGAGCAGGCTCACGGCGAGCAGGAAGGCGATCGACACGGCAGCGAATGCCAGCGAGCCCGAGCCGAACAGCAGCGACCATCGGCCGGGCATGGTCTGGACGAGGTTGACGATGGTCAGCGCCGCCGGCACCAGCAGCAGCATGTTGGCAACGTTGCCCAGGCTGGTGATCGCGAACGGGATGCTCGGATCGACGAGCGTCGCCAGCCCGGCGATCGGCGCCAGCATCGAGCCAGGTCAGGAAGCTGAGCATGCCGATGCCGGCCGAGGCCAGCGGCTGGCCGGTGGCGCGCGGCACGACGTAATGGAGCACGGCGTACACGATGCCGAGCAGCCACATCGTCACCATGGCCCGCTCGACGAAGACCGAAGCGAGCGCCACGGGGAGCTCGGCCAGGTTGATGACCCACTCGAGGAGGCCGACGAGCGCATTGAGGCCCGTCAGTCCGGCGATCGAAAGGAGCGCGACCGCCGCGAACCAGAGGCTGACGTAGCCGGTTCGCAGTCCCGCCACCGCGGTGACGAGGAACGCCGCCGTCACGATGAGCGCTCCGGTCGCCAGCCCTCCATCGATGAGCCACGGGAGCGCGGAGAGCGGGGCGTTCGGCCCGAGATCGAACACGTACAGCGCCGCGATGCCGCCGCGCGAGCGACATGTTCCACGCGAGCAGGCCCAGCATGAGCAGCGGCTCCATGGCCATCCGGCGGCCGAGCAGGCGCGGCGTCATGAACGCCGCCGCCGCGAATCCTGCATTCGTGAGCCAGCCATACACGGTGGCGTTCACGAACGCGTACTCGACCCGGCGCGCGTCGAACTCGAAGCTGAAGCCGAAGAGCAGCGGGAACGAGAATTCGAGCGTGATGATGCGCATGCCGATGGCCAGCGCGCCGAGCGCGGTTGCCACCGCCAGCCAGAGCGCGGCGGCGACGAAGAAGCCCGTGGCCGAGCTGTCGGGACCGTCGGGAATCAGGCTGCGACGTCGCTTCGGCGGCTGGTCATACGGTCGCAGCTTCTTTCGGGTTCACCGTCATCGGGCGCGTCGACCCTCCTGGGGCTCGCTCTCGGGGCGGAGTAGGCCGCCGCATTGTACCCAACCGCTTCTCACGAGCAGCACGAAAGCCGCCCGGTGGGAGGCGGCTTTCGATCTGGATTGCGTGGTTGCGGGGGACGGATTCGAACCGCCGACCTTCGGGTTATGAGCCCGACGAGCTACCACTGCTCCACCCCGCGACCTCCCATGGTAGGCGGGGGCCCTGGATCGGTCAAACGAATTGGGCTTCAGCGCCGGTTCTTGAGGATGGATCGCAGGACCAGCAGCAGGACGATCGCGACGATCTGACCGCCCAGCACCATGCGATTCACATCGATCGCCGGCTCCCAGCTGACCTTGCCGTCGCGCACGATGTATGCGCCCGCAGGCGAGGCGGCCAGGCCGAAGCCACCGCCCGCGTTGTTCTCGCTGTCACCGCCCCCTCCCCCACCGCCGCGCACCCTCGCCGCCGGGATGACCAGCAGGCCGTCCCGCTCGATCGGTTCGGCGAATACGGTCCTCGCGGTCATGGCATCCCGTGCGCCCTGCAGCATCTCGTCGACCTTCATCGGTGTCACCTGCTCCCTGGGTTGATAGGTCATTGTCTCTGTGATGCTCCTCTTATGCCAGAGCTGCGTGGCGCGACTGCAGGCGGGCTCGAGGGTTATGCGATCACCCGCACTACGGGTGACCCGAGCCTGATCCCGGGCCCTTGCCTACCCGCGAACATGAGCGCGTTCCAGCATGCCGAGTCGCTAGGATGACTGCGTGCCCAATCGCGAGATTGCTGCCCGGCTCGCGGGGCTCCGACGGTTCGGAGTCGACCTTGAGCGCCGCCTGCGCGGCGACGCTCGTACCGCACCCGATTCCGAGGCCTACTGGCGCACGCAGATCGCGGACTGGCGAGCGGAGATCGAGAGCACCCTCCCCCATCATCCATTCCAGCTGCGCGTTCTCCAGCAGCCGATTCCGCCGGCGCCCGACGGCGACCAGGATTGGGCGTCCGCGGCGTTCCGCGAGCTCGCGGAGATCCGCTCCCGAGTGGATGCAACGATCGAGCGGCTGAACGTCGAGGAGTAGGCCGAGGTCAGGTCGGCAGGTGCGCTCCCGGCTCCATCTCCGCGACGGCGTGGTGAATGTCGTAGCGGTCGAGCAGCGCCAGGTACGGGTCAGGATCGAAGGCCTCGGGCCCGAGGACGCCGGCGCCGCTCCACGTGCCCGTGGCGAGCAGCTCCATGGCGATGACCGGGTTGAAGCCGGTCTGCCATCCAACGACCTGGAGGCGGTGCCTGCCCCAGATCTCCTCCGCATCGGCCATCTGGTAGCCGAAGGTCTCCCGCGCCTTGCCGTCCTTCGTGCCGAGCACCCACGTACCGACCACGGCTCGGCCACGGAACTTGTCGCCCAGGGTCATCGGGTCGGGAGTGAGGGCCGCCAGGACGTCGCGCGGAGCCACCTCCACACCCTTCACCGTGACGGGATCGGTCCGGTCCATGCCGAGCGCGTGGATGGTCTTGAGCTTGTCGATGAAGTCCGCGCCGAGCGCGTACTTGAAGGTGGCGCGGCGCGCCTTGATCCAGCGCGGCACGAGGATCACCTCCTCGTGCTCGACGTTCACGCACTCGACGGGGCCGATGCCCTCCGGGAACGGGAATGACTCAGGGGCGCTGAACGGCTCCGTCGTGTGCCAGTCGCCGTCCTCCCAGATGATCGGCGGGTTCAGGCACTCCTCGATCGTCGTCCAGATGCTGAAGACCGGCGCGAAGGGGTAGCCGGGGATCTCCAGGTCGCCGCCGTCGCGGACGTGCACCTCGCTGACCTCGTCGAACGCGTGCTTGGCGGCATGGGCGGCGAAGATGTCGCTCAGGCCGGGATCCATGCCCATGCCGACGAGCGCGAGCTTTCCGCGAGACTCCCATTCGGCGGCGAGCGCGAACTGCTCGTCGCCCAGCTTGACGCCCGGGAGCTCGTAGGGTCGCTCCGGGTGCGGCTTCGAGAGGCTGACGGCCATGTCCATGTAGTTCGCGTCGGCCTCGAGCGCTCCGTTGAAGATCGGCATCACGAACTGTGGATCGACCGCGTTCATGACGAGGTCGATCCTGTGGGCTCGAGCGAGCTCCGTGATGGCCGATGCGTCGCGGGCGTCGATGCGAGTGGCCGGGAAGCGCGGCGCCCCGCCAAGGGAGTCGGCGAGCGTCCGGGCGCGGTCGTCGTCGTAGTCGGCGAGGACCATCACCTCGCACCAGTCGCGATCCGCGCTCAGGCGCGCAATCGCCTCCCCCACCGTTCCGACACCGATGAGCAGGACCCGCATGTGCCACCGTTACTGAGAATGGCTGGACCGGGGCCTACCGATTCCGTGGCGACTGGTCGCAATACCTACCGCCTCGGTGGCACCGCGGCGATAGTAGCAGCGATTCAGCGGGTTATCAGCGTCAGACCTGCGACGACGAGCGCGAGGGCCACGAACGGCAGCGCGATCGCGGATGCGCGGAGCGTTTGCATCGGGGTTCACCTCCTTCAGTGCACCGATGCTCGACGCGGACGATTGGTTGCGCCATCCGTCATCTCACCACGCACCGTTGCGTGATCTCCCGCATTGGTGACCCGATGCCCCTCTGCTACCTTCGAGGCCATGCCGATCAAGCGCCATGACCTCCTCGCGCTGCTCATCGTCCTGGGCGGTGCGGTCGCCTCCCTGGTCGTGTGGGACTACGGCAGGGTCGACCTCGGGATGACGATCGAGGCCGACACCCACGGCCTCACCGACCCTCCGGGCGTCCTCGTCACGGAAGTCACCCCTGATGGGAACGCCGCGCGCAGCGGATTCACCCCCTTTTCGCAGATCATCGAGCTGACCACGGTGGATGGCAGCGACGTCGACCTCGGCGAGCCGATCGGGCGGACCGTCTACGGATTCGCGCCATACCGCACGTCTGAGCTGTGGGGCTTCTTCTTCGGGATCGGTGGCCCGATCACGCAGATCGAAGCGGGTCATCGGCCTCCGCTCGAAGCCGTCGAGGCCTCGCGGATCGCGACCGCCTCAGCCGGCTATCTCGACTACGGGAGCGACGAGGTCGGCGTCTTCGCGACCATCGACCGCACCTTCCTCGAATACCTGCTGAGGCAGTCCATCTGGATCGCCGCGCTCGGGCTCGTCATCGGCGTCCTCGTGTGGCTGGCCCTCTCGCGGGGCCTCGCCGGGCCGGCGGGCCGCAACCTCGCAATCCTGGTCGGAGCCGCCGCGGCCGTGCCGTTCGTGCTGCTGCCGATCGTGCAGGTCGGCACGACCGTCGGGATCTACGCCGGCTACGTCGTCCCGTCGGCGCTGGCGCTCATCCTCGGCATGGCGTTCGCACGCTCCGCTCCGGATCGGGCATTGCGGCAGACCGGCGTGGCGGTCGCCCTCGTGGCCACGGCACTCGTCGCCCTCCTCGTCGTTCGGTACATGACCTCCCCCGCGCTCTCTCCCGACGACCGCGGCGTGATCCTGACCGTCGTTGCCGCGATCGCCGTCGTGCCTGCGATCATCTCGCGGACCTCAGCCCGCCGCGCCGTTCCCCTGGGGCTCGTTCCTGTGGCCGCAATGACCCTCATCGGCCAGCAGGTGCCCGACCCCTGGCTCCCCGTCGTCCTGATCGGCGCTTTGATGGGGTGGCAGCTGCTGCCGGTCGAGCGCGGGCTCGCGGCCGTCGGGACGTCGCTGGGCAGGGTGCGGGCGTCGTCGGTAGGCACCGCACAGGTCGAACCGGTCCTGACGGCCTGGCGTGACCGCCTCTGCTATGGCCTGCTCGGCCTCTCGGTCCTGATCAACCTCACCCAGTTCAGTGCATGGTCCATGGTCGTCGGCATCGGACTGGCGATCCTCGTCGTCATCGCGGTCCGGCGAGAGTTTCTCGGGCCGGAATGGACCGATGCGGCCCTCCCGCTGGCTGCCGCCGTGGGCGTGCCAATCATCCTGTTTCCGTATGAGATGCTCGAGTCCAACGCGCGCAGCGTCGTACCGATGGCGCTGGCGGCCCTCGCCGTTGCCCACGTGCTGGCCGGCCGTCACGCCGACTCGACATGGCGCAGCCGCCTCTTCATGGGGTCCGCGGCGGTCGCGGCGCTCGTGGCGTTCCTCAGCATCCAGGGCGTCACGCTCGCCATCCCGCTGATTGGCGTCATCGCGCTCATTCCCGCGGTGCCGGCGGCCCTTGCCCTGGGCAGGAACGGTCCACCGGCGATCTCGTCGCGCATGGAGACCCTGGCCATCGCCCTGACGCCCGGAGCCGCGGCGACGGCGCTCATCCCGTCGACCAACGGCGTCCTCATCGGGCTCTGGTTGATCGCGGTGGTCGTGTGGCGCCAGTTCACGCTCAACCCGCTGATCGGCTTCGCCACCCGCACGCAGCTCCAGCGCGACCTGGCCGTGGCAGCGGCCGAGACCGAGCGCGCCCGCCTGGCGGCCGACCTCCACGACGACGCGCTGCAGCAGCTGACGATGCTGGTCCGCACCCTCGACGAGTCCGGGCAGGCCGATGCCGCCGCCGAAGCGCGCGAGGTGGCGACGAAGCTGCGCTCGGTCGTGGGCGACCTCCGGCTTCCGATCCTGGACGACCTGGGCGCGGGTGCGGCCCTCGAATGGCTGGTCGAGCGCATGGAGCCCCTCGCCGGCGGCCCGGTGAAGCTGGAGCGCTCCGACGCATCCCGCCCGCCGCCGAACGTCGAGCTCGCGGTCTTCCGGGTGGCGCAGGAGGCGCTCAACAACGCCGTCCGGCACGGCCGGACCCCGATCGCCGTGCGCTACGACGTCAACGCGGAGGGTCGTGTGACGCTGGCGGTGGATGATGCCGGCTCCGGCATCGAGACGCAGGCCGCGGAGGAGGCACCCGGCCAGGGCCACTTCGGGCTCGCGAACATGCAGCAGCGGGCGGAGCAGATCGGCGCGCTGCTCGACGTCCGCCGATGGCCGGCGGGCGGGACACGCGTCGCCTTCGAGTGGCGTCCCCAGTGACCCGATGATCCGGGTGGCGGTGGTCGACGACCATCCGCTCGTGCGCGAGGGCACGGCCGCCCTGATCGACCGGCAGGAGGACATGCAGATCGCCGGCGTCGCGGCAAGCCTGGACGAGCTCCGCCCCATCCTCCAGGACGGCGACGTCCAGGTGCTGCTCCTCGACCTTCGCCTGGGCGAGGAGTCGGGCTTCGACCTGCTGCGCCACGAGAACGCGGGCCACATGCCTGCGGTCGTTGTCGTGACCTCGTTCGACTATCCCCAGTACGCCGATGCCGCGCTGCGGCTGGGCGCCGCCGGCTTCGTCGTCAAGACCGCTCCGACCGCGGAGCTGCTCGACGCCATCCGCGGTGCCGCGAGCGGCGGCCTCCACTTCGGCGTCCGGCCGGGAAAGGGAGTGGCGCTGTCCGACCGCGAGCGCGAGGTGCTTCGCCGCGTGGTGGACGGCGCCTCGAACGATGAGATCGGAGCAGGGCTCGGCATCAGCGCCAGGACGGTGGAATCGCACCTTCGGCGCCTGTTCGAGCGTCACGACGTCGCGTCGCGCACCGAGCTGGCGGCGCGCGCCATCCGCGAGGGCTGGCTCGAGGACGCACGCTAGCTCGCCGTCGATTCGTTCGGCGACAATCGCAGCATGTGGTTGATCGTCGCGGTCCTGCTGGCGGTGCTCGTCCTGCCCGATCAGTGGGATCTCCCCGTCGTCGCACTCGGGGCGATGGTCGAGGTGGCCGAGACCTTCGTCTGGATTCGCCTCCTTTCTCGGGTGCCGGTGGCGACGGGTCCCGAGACGCTGATCGGGGCCGTGGCGAGGGTCACGCGGGACTGCAACCCCATCGGCGAGGTCCAGGTGCGCGGCGAATCGTGGCGCGCGCTCTGCCGCCGGGGAGCCGATATCGGACAGCGAGTCCGCGTGCTCGGGCGCGAGGGCATCACTCTCCTGGTCGAGCCCGAAACGGAGCCGCCAGCCGAAGAGAGCGCGACCTAGGGCGGCTCGTACACCACGCGCAGACCACGGCAAGCCTGATGCCGGGCGCTACGCAGGAAGCGGTGTGCGGCCGGCCTCCGTCAGCATGCCGTCGTGGATCTCGAGGACTCGATCCGCGAGGTCGAGCAGCGCCGGGTCGTGGGTGGCAACCACCGCCGTGACGCTCTCGGTGCGGACGACGGTGCGCAGGAGTCCCATGATCGCGTGGCCTGTGTGCGAGTCGAGCTGCCCGGTCGGCTCATCGGCCAGGAGCAGCTTCGGCCGGTTCGCCAGCGCACGCGCGATCGCGACTCGCTGCTGCTCGCCACCCGACAGCTCGTGGGGCCGATGTCGGGCTCGTGGACCGAGGCCGACCAGCTCCAGCAGCTCCGCAACCCGCGCATCGCGAGCGCGCGGCTCGGCCCGCACGAGGCGCAACGGAACCTCGACGTTCTCGGCGGCAGACAGGATGGGCAGCAGGCCGAAGGCCTGAAAGATGAATGCCACCGTCGAGCGCCTGAACGCAACGAGCGCCGACTCGCCCATGCCGCTGACCAGCTCACCGTCGACGGTCACGGTCCCCGAGGTCGGACGGTCGAGGCCGCCGAGCAGGTTCAGGAGCGTCGTCTTGCCGGATCCCGATCGGCCCCTGATCGCCACCAGCTGGCCGCGGTCGACCCGCAGGTCCACCCCTCGCAACGCGTGGACGACGTCGTCACCCGACGGATAGTCCCGAACGAGGGCAGTGCCGACGACCATGGCCGAGGCATCGGGCTGCCGGTAGCGGGCGGCACCATCGATCATCTGTCGTCCTCCGGCTCGCGATGGGCGTCGGGCCAGACGCCGATATGGTCCGGCTCCAGGCGCAGTCGGACGCGTCGCTCGAGCTCGAGCGCCTCGACGTGGGCACGCGGCAGCTGCAGCCGCCCGGCGCGGTCGAGGACGGCGAACTCCTCGGCGATCACTTCGTGGTCGCCCTCATCGGAGAGCGACGAGCGGCGCAGGGTCTCGGTCGACGTGCGGCCGTCGCGGATGGCGACGGTGCGCTGGACCTGCTCCGATACCAGCGGATCGTGCGTGACGATGACGACGGTCGTTCCCACCTCGCGGTTGACGTGCCGCATGAGGTCGAAGATCTCGCCGCTCGTGTCCGTGTCGAGCTCGCCGGTCGGCTCGTCCGCCAGCAGCACCTCGGGCTCGTTGGCCAGCGCGACGGCCACGGCGACGCGCTGCTGCTCGCCGCCGCTCAGCCGATCGGGCCGATGATCGGCGCGGCCCTCGAGCCCGACCAGGCCAAGCAGCTCGTGCGCCCGGCTGCGACGGGAGCGTGCGGCGCGGCCGTCCAGGATCATCGGAAGCTCGACGTTCTCGGCGGCCGACAGGTACGGCAGCAGGTTGCGCGCCGTCTGCTGCCACACGAAGCCAATGACGCGTCGGCGGTACTCCGTCCGCTCGCGCCGGCCCATCGACGTGAGGTCGTGGCCGGCGACCGTGGCGCGGCCGGCGGATGGTGTGTCGAGACCGCCCAGAATCGACAGCAGCGTCGACTTGCCCGAGCCAGAGGCTCCGACGATGGCGATCATCTCGCCCGGGTCGACGAGCAGGTCGAGTCCCTGCAGGGCCACGACCTCGAGATCGGCGACCTTGTAGATCTTGACCAGGTTGTCGCACGCGATCTGAGCACCCTCGCCGAAGAGGCTCCGACGTGGCGCTTGCGTCGCAAAGGCCGGTCCTGCCTCGACCGGCGCCGTGCCCGGCAGGTCGACGATGTCTCCGCGCCCATCGCCCATCGGTCCGCTCATCCGGTCATCCTCGCAGACTCATTCGATCCCCTGCCGCGTCGCCCCGGCCAGGCTCGTGCGGCGGCCGATCCAGGTCGACAGCGCGATCCCGACGGCGAGCACGGCCACCAACGCGAGCAGGAGGAGTCCCACGACGCGCCAGTCGATCACGAGCACGACCTCGATGGGTGAGCCGATCAGCCCGGCCAGGTCGAGCCCCGGCGCCACGAACCAGGCCACACCGATGCCCAGCGCCACACCGATGATGGTGGCGGCGATCACGGCCGGGCCATGCTCGATCGCCGAGAGGGCCACGAGGCCGCGCGGCGTCATGCCGAGCGTCCGCAGGTGGGCCGTCTCGCGGCTGCGCACCGCCGCGACGAGCACGAGGGCCGCGGTGGTTGCCAGCGCCGCATAGGCGATCGCAATCGCGACGGCCATCACGAAGCCGGCGCCGACGCCGCGCACCAGCGGGCCGGCCCGCAGCTCCCCGAGCAGCTCGGCGCGGCCCGTGACCCGGGTAGCCGGGATGACCCCGTCGACGGCGGCCTGCGCGTCAGCGGCGCTCAGGCCTGGTGCGCGCAGGTAGATGACGCTGGCGGCGAACGCGCGGTCGCCCGCCGCCGCGCGGAGCGCCTCGAGCGGCACGACCAGCCACGAGGTGTCGGGGTCGATGCCCGGGAAGCTGTCGCGGATCGCAAGCACGCGAAGCGTGGTGAGCCGGGCCGCGATCAGCAGCTCGATCTGGTCCCCGGTCCGGATCGGGCTCGATCCGCCGGCGGCGACGGCGCGCGACACGATGGCCGGGATCGGCTGATCGGGATCCGGCGCCTGAGTCATCACGCCGGGCAGCCGCGGATCCGCGTCCGTGCCGGCCGTCACCGCCACGTAGGCTGGCGCGTCGATCGCGTGGAGCTGGACGCGCGCGCCTCCCCGGCCACCGAGGGATGCGGTGTCCACGTGCTTGCGTGCGGCCGCCTCGACGCCGGGGAGGGTCTCGGCATCGAAGTCGGACGGGAACGGCCGCGTCCCCGGTTCGACGGCCAGGTCGGCGCCGACCTCCTGCCACGCCGCGGTCGACTGGCCGCGCTCGACGGTCACGAAGATGGTCGAGCTGAAGGCGCCGATGGCCACGGTCACCAGGAGCACGATGAGTGGCAGGCTGCCGACGTCGCCGGTTCGCGCCGCACGCCTGAGCCCGAGCGCCGGCACCATGCCGCGCCATCCGTCGGCGAACCACCCGGCGATCCGCAGCGGCAGCGGATAGAGGCGCACCGTGACCAGGCCGACGGCAAGCCCGATGAGGGCCGGGACCGCTGCCAGCATCGGATCGACGCCCTCCAGCGGTCCCGCCGCGCTGCCGCCCGCCACGCCGCGCTGCCGCAGCAGCAACGCTCCACCCGCAGCAAGGACGATCACGAGCACCTCGAACGCAACCCTGCGCGGGCTGGCCCGAGCCGCGCTGGGCGCCTCTCGCTCGACCTCGCGAAGCGGGGCCGTGGCCGGACGCATGACGGTCAGCACGAGCACGAGCGTCGCTCCGCCCGCGACGAGCGCGGCAGCGACCGGGCTCCAGCCCGAGGCTCGCGCGTCGACGAGGGTGGTGGCCGCAACGTACGCCACCGCCGCGGCAGGCACGGCGATCAGCAGACCCTCGACGACGTGCGAGCCGAGAAGCTGGGCTACCGAGGCGCCCCGGCCGCGCACCAGGGTCACCGCCCGCCTCCGACGATGGACCATCAGCAGCGCCACCAGCGCCATCGCCGCCGTGGCCACCGCCGCCGGGCCGAGCGCCGCGGTCACGAGGACGGCCTCCGCGGTGCGGCGCTCGTCGGCGAAGTCCTCGATCAGGCCGAGCAGGCCGGTGCGGAGCGTCGTGACCCCCTCGTCGAGCATCGAGGTCACGAACGGCGGATAGCGGGTCTGCATCTGCTGCAGGTCGGTGGTCAGATCGGGAAGCAGGCCGGCGTCGAGGCCCGCGGGATCGATGAAGTACCGCCACCCGTAGCGAGCCGGTAGGCCCTTCGCCAGCAGCGGGCCGTAGGCGTCGGGCGAGAGGAGGGCCGTGCCGTAGATCAGCTGCAGCTCGGGGCTGATGACGATCACCGTCGGCAGCTCCAGCGACGAGTCGTTGAACCAGAACTCATCGGCCGGATCGTTCACGGTGTACAGGCCGACGACGTCCGCCGCCGCACGAACGGGGCTGCTGAACTGGCCGACCAGGATGTCGTCGGTGTCCGGCTGCATCTCGAGCCGGTCCCCGACCCCGACGCCCATCTCGGCGGCGATCTCCGTCGAGAGCGCCACTTCGAAGACGGTCGCCTCCTCCGGCTCGCCCGAGATCGTGCCGCGCTGGCCGGGAATGGTCGTCGTCTCGCCGGTCGGGGGACGACCATCGACCCACGTGATCCGCTCGTCGACGCCGTCGGCGAATCGGAAACGCAGCCAGGTCGGCCACTCGCGGGGTGGCCCGATGACGGCCCAGTTCGCGCTCTCGGCCCACGACGCGCGGCCGGTGATGAGCCCTCGCACGGTGTCCGGCAGCTCCGCCTCCAGCTCGGCGCCATGTTCGGCGACGCGCTCCATCCCGCCGCCTCCAGCACTCAGGAACCCGATCTGTCCCAGCTCGAAGTTGCGCTCGACCGACAGCGCGCGATCGACGTCGTAGCGCAGTCCCTCGTCCGCGACGCGGTTGAAGAGCCGAGGCCCCACCGCCGCCAGGAAGGCGGTGGCCGCCACGATGAGAGCCAGGAGCAGCATCGGAAGAAGCTCGGCTCGATACCGGTTCAGGAGGAAGGTGGCGGCACGCATCGGCTCAGTCCTGGCCCGACCGCAGGACGCCACTGACCGGCACGCGCCGCAGGACGCCACCGATGACGACGACCGCGACCACCAGGGCAACGATCGCGACGGCGACGACGGCGCCGATGGCCCACCACGGGATCTCGATGAGGATCGGCGGGACCACGACCCGGGCGTCCTGCGTCAGCGTGACGAAGGGAAGGACGAGCCACGACAGCAACAGCCCCAGGCCGGTGCCCGCGACGACGCCGGCAGCCAGCAGGAACGCGTTCTCGAACGTCAGCCAGGCGGAGAGCTGCGCCGGCGAGAGGCCCAGCGCGCGCAGGAGCGCGAACTCGCCAAGCCGCTCGCGGGTGCTGACGACCGCGCTCACGATGAAGCCGATGGCCGCCACGATGAGCGCCGCCACCGACCCGATGGCCAGCGCACCGATGACGCCCACGGCCACCGGGTCGTCGGACAGCTGACGAGCTCGGTCGGAGCGGCTGATGATCGATTCGACCGAATACGGGTCCTCGAGCAGCACGGACGAGACCGTCACCGGATCGTCGACAGCCAGCCACCACTCGTCGGTGAACAGGTCGTCGCCGCTGCGAGCGTACGTCGCCAGTGCGTAGCCGCCCAGGTCCACGATGACGAACGGCTCACCGGGATCGAGCGTCGGGAACCCATCGACGATTCCCGCCACCACCATGTCCGTGCGCTGGGTCAACGAGCCGATGGCGACCTGGTGCCCGACGCGGGAGCGCGTCTCTTCGGCGAAGCTCCTGCTCACCAGGATCGGCAGCGGCCGGTCGGCTGCCTCCGCCAGCGAGTCGGGAAGCATTCGGAGGCTGATCGGGCCCTCGTCGCCAAAGAGCGGATCCTCGCGTTCGTCGAAGGTCATGCGTTCGGGGCGGTTGCCGGCCGTCGGCGCGGGCTCGGGGGGCAGGAGCCCGCGCTCCACCAGCCAGCTCCACCCGTCCCGGGACGGCGCAAAGTCGAGCGGCTCGGATGTCCCGGCGGCGTCGACGCCCGAGATGGTTGTGACCTCGATGTCGCCCCCGACCATGGTGGCCGGCGGCAGCTCGAGCAGGAGCTGGACGCCGAGCAGCTCCAGGGGGTGATCCGGGGTCAGGGTCTCGCCGCTCGGCATCTCCTCCGAGAGCGGTATCTCGATCAGCTGGCCGGCCATGCCCGCCTGGATGCCGCCGTTCTCGAAGGTGTGGACGAGCCCGCCCGCGTCCCGCAGCGCGACGCTCACGCGACCGACCAGCACCGTGTCGATCAGCTGGCCGGGAAACAGCTCGTTCCCGTCCGGATCCTGCCGGGAGAAGCTGGTGAGGGCCGTGTCGAGCCCGACAACCAGGCTCGCCGGCTCGCCGGGAATCGGGAGCGGCACCAGGCCCTCGAGGTCGGGGGCAAGCGCCGAGGCGGCCTCGTCGAGGGTGCGGTTCCCCAGCAGGTCGGGGCGAGCGTCGACCACCTGCGACATCAACCTGCTGTCGAGCGCGAGGAGGTTGCCGCTCGTCGCCTGACCCGACACGTCGAAGGTGCCGGTCACGACCGGCAACGCGTGCTCGACGCCCGGCACGTCCGAGTAGGCGGCGCCGAATGCCCACAGCGGCAGGTCGGGGAAGCTCGCGATGTCGAGCCGCAGGTCGCCGCCGGCCTGGTATGCCGCCTGGTCTGCCTGCGAGCGCGTCCACGTCGTCGAGTAGGTGGCGGCGAACGTCCCGAGCGCCGCGGCGAGCATGAGCAGCAGCGCGGACCGCGTGTAGCGCAACGGACGGCGGGCAAGCTGCCGCGCCCCCAGGGGAGCCACCAGTCCGCGCCGCGAGCCGAGGAGCCGCTCGGCGCCCTCGGCCAGCAGTGGCACGATGCGCAGCGCCAGGATGGCGCCGGCCAGGAGGCCGATGGCGGGGGCCGCCACCAGCAGCGGATCCAGGCCCACGTTGCCGCGGACCGTGGCCGTCAGTGGCGCCCCGTACTGGCGCAGCTGCCAGAGGCCCACCGCCGCAAGGACGACGAGGGCGAGATCGATGCCGAGACGCTGCGGGAGGGTGCGGCTGCCCTGGCGCGCCATCGTCTGCCGCACGGCGCCGAGGCCGTGCCCGGACGCGAAGGCCGGCGCGACGAGCCCGAGCAGGCACGCGAGGCCGGCCCCGGCGGCGACGAGGAGCGCCACGGCGTCGACGCGAGGCTCGATGCTCACCCCGGCCGCGGCCAGGGGGCCGACGCTGCCGAACAGCCGGAGCACGCCGAGCGCGATCCACGGGGCAACCAGCGCCGCCGGCACGACGAGCAGCAGCCCCTCGAGGAACGCCATCCAAGCCACGTGGCCGGCGCTGGCCCCTCGCGATCGCATGAGCGCCGTCTCCATCCGGCGCTGCTCGACCAGCAGCCCGGCAACCAGCACCAGCGCGTAGGCGGCCAGGACGGCGAACTGGATGGTGAGCACCAGGACGCCCGAACGACTGACCAGGAGAGACCGATCTGCCCCCTGGAGCACCGATGGCAGGTCGGTGGTCACGCTGAAGAACGCGTCGTCACCGAGCTCGGTGCGGATCCGCCGCTCCAAAGCCGCGGCGTCGCTCCGCATCCAGCGCACGTTCTCCAGGGCGAGGTTCTCGAAGGCGGGAAGCACGCGCCACGTGACGTCGAGGTTGCCCGTCGCGACCCGGCCGACCAGGTCGTCGGCCGTCACGATCATCGGTCCGTGCAGGGTGAAGGAAGACCCCTGGCTCACGCCGCTCAGCTCGAGCACGTCGCCGAGCCAGTAGCGATCCTCGGGATCGTTCGGCTCCCACCGTCCGACCACGCGCACGTCGACGGTTCGCGCGACGCCGGCCCGGCTCGTCAGCGACAGCTCGTCGCCGACGACGATCCCCAGCCCATCGGCCGTCGCAGTCGATACCGCCACCTCCAGCGGCTCGGCGGCGCTCGCCGGCCATGTGCCCTCCACGATCGACGCGTGCCGGTCGAGGCGGTCGGCCGCGGCGAAGACCGCGAGGTCCGATTCCTCGGCATCGGGGATGGCGCCGGCGAGGTCGTAGGTCCCGGAGCGGATGATCCGGGCCAGCTCGCCATCGGTCCATCCGAGGATGCGGCGGGCCTGGTGGCTGACGACCTCATCCACCTCCGCCAGCTCGTCCGGACCCACGCGCATGTCGACCGCCACGCTGGTCGAGGCATCGGGCTCGGCGCCGATGACCTGGCGCAGCCCGCTCAGCGCGACCGCGTCGCCGTACAGGACGCCGATCGCCAGCAATGTCGTGGCGCACACGATGACGAGCCACGTCGCGACCACGAGCAGCCAGTCGGCGAGGCTTCGGTGCAGGACAACGCGCAGCGGGGCCAGCAGGCCCTCGACCATCCGGATCCTCCCTACTGGCTAACTATGCCCGCACGGGCCACCTGGTTCACGCCGGCGGCGACCGATACGCAAGAATCCGCGTGATGAGCATGGTGATCCCGCCCAGACGAACGGTCGGCGTCGACGAACGTCGCGCCCGCCTGGGAATCCGTCACCGGTTGGCGCCGGGAACCCGGGTCGCTTCCGTTGCGGAGGCGGCGGCAGCCATGGTCGTCCTCCACGCGACCGATGCGGTCAGCGTCTTCCTGCAGGCTCGGGCGCGGATGGCGCGGTCATCCCCCGCCGAGATCGAACGCGAGCTGTACGAGGAGCGCAGCGCGCTGCGCCTGCTCGCGATGCGCCGCACGCTCTTCCTGGTTCCGCTGGCGGACGTACCGATGGTGCATGCCGCCGCCTCTCGCGCGATCGCGGAGACCGAGCGCAGGCGCACCATCGGGATGTTCGTCCAGGGCGGTATCGAGCCCGACGCGGCCGCCCTCCTCGAGGAGCTGGAGGCCATCGGGCTGGCCGCCGTTCGCGAGCGCGGCGAGGCGGCGACCGCGGAGCTGAGTGCTGCGGAGCCACGGCTGCGACAGCGGATCACGATCGCGCGCGGAACCCGGTGGGAGGGAACGATCAGTCTCGCGCAGAAGGTGTTCTTCCACCTGGCGCTCGACGGCAAGATTGCTCGGTCCAGGCCACGGGGCACATGGATCGCCAGCCAGTACCGCTGGAGCCCCATCGAACGATGGCTGCCCGCCGGGATTGCCGAGCTGCCGGTCGACGAGGCGCGGGCCGAGCTCGTGCGACGCTGGCTGCTGACGTTCGGGCCGGGGACGCGCGACGACATCAAGTGGTGGACGGGATGGACCGTCGCTGCCGTCAAACAGGCTCTGGCGGCCATCGGTGCGGTCGAGGTCGATCTCGATGGCGGAGAGACCGGCTACCTGCTGGCGGACGATCTCGACCCGGTCGAGGGCCCCGAACCGTGGATCGCGCTGCTTCCTGCGCTCGACGCGACAACCATGGGGTGGACGAGCCGGGACTGGTACCTGGGCCCGCATCGCCCGACGCTTTTCGACGGCAGCGGAAACGCGGGTCCAACGATCTGGGTCGACGGCCGCATCGTCGGCGGGTGGCTTCAGCGTGAGACCGGCGAGATCGTGCCCCGGCTTCTCGAGGACGTCGGGTCGGAGACGGCCCGGATGATCGACGCCGAAGCGGCCAGCCTCCAGGAGTGGCTCGGCCAGACCCGTTTTCGCTGGAGCTTTCCTTCCAACCTCGAGTGAGCGGTGCCAGCGCGGCGAGTGTCTGCATACTGTAGGAAGCGTGGGCCGTTAGCTCAGCGGTTAGAGCAGGGGACTTTTAATCCTCGTGTCGTGGGTTCGAATCCCACACGGCCCTCCATGACGATCAACCGTCTCCTGCGGCGAGCTTCTGTAGTTGCCATTCAGCCACGCCGGACAGCCAATCCGTGCCGAACGTGGCCGATGGACCGATGCGCGGGTCATCGGGAACATGGCCGGCACGCAGGGCATGCACGTACGCGCGATCCAGCTGGATGCGTGCGCGTAGCTGTTCGGCTCCACAGACGGACCCGTGACCGGGGACGAGGACATCGACGCCGTCCGCCACGCCCTCGAGCAGCCGCAGCCCGACGAGGTAGTCCTCGATTGGCTCATCGGCGTCCAGGTCGGGGAACGGCATCAGGATGTCTGAGAGCATGTCGCCGGCGACGAGCACGCCGCGGCCCTCGACCAACAGCGCCGCGTGCCCCTGGGCATGCGCCGGGTGCTCGATGATCCGGACTGCGGGGCCATCCCAGGGAATCAGCGCGGTCCCGTCAGGCAGAGCGGTGATGATGCCGAACAGATCCAGCGGTATCTCGTCGGCGATTTCCGGCGGCAGCCCCTCGACGACGCGGTCCTTCCAGTCCGCGTTCGACAGCAGATCTCGCATGAACGCAGCGCAGCGGGCCGTCCCGTAACGAGGCGCTTCGCCGAGCTCGGCGTGCCAGAGCACGTGATCCCAATCGGGATGCGTCGCGAAGCCCGCCACAACGCGCTGGCCCAACTCGCGAATGTCGCTCGCGAGGCAGGCCATTTCGGAGCCTTGTATCCCGGGATCGACGAGCAACACGCCCGTCCGGCCCTGCACGACAACGGTGTTGTTCTGGAGCAATTCGCTCTGGTGGACCAGCACGCCCTCCGCGACCTGGGTCAACACGGGCGACTCCTTGCGACCGGGCAGCGGGTCGAATCAGCACATGCCACGGGCGGATTCTAGACACGTCCACGCCATACCCCATCAGGCAGCGTTGGAGCCTGCGGTGGCCGGCCCGCGGCGTTTCGCGACCTGCTCGACGACGTGGGCCGCGTCGCGCCCGGCGCCGATCACCAGCATCGAGGTGAACGAATAGAGGAACGGGATGCCGAGGAAGTAGAGGCCGGGGCTCGAGTTGACCACGCCGCGGTACTCCATCGGCCAGCCGTCATCGCCGATGACCGCCAGCTGGATCCAGCCGTAGTCCGGACGGAACCCGGTGCACCAGATCACGTTCGCCACCTCGAGCACCGTTCCGTCGGCAAGCATCGGCCGCCCGTCCCGGACGCCGGTCGTACGCTCCTCGAACCGCTCGACGCCGGCACGCTCCAGATCTCGGCGCCGGTGCCGCAGCAGCGGCCCTCCGCCCATACGGACGTGCGGAGCCATCTTGCGACCGATCGGCGTGCTGAGGGTCAGCAGGTTCCACGCGACGAACCGCATGATCGGCCAGGCCAGGACGCCCCGGCGGCTGTCCACCGAGAACGGCAGCTGTCCGTGATCCTTGCCCGACAGGATGGTTCGGTGTCCGGCCGCCGCGATTTCGTGGGCGAAGTCCGCGCCGGAGTGGCTGACGCCGACCACCAGGACCGGCCCCTCCTTGAGCTGCGCGGGGTTGCGGTAGTCGGACGAGTGCAGCTGACGGATCTGCGGGTCCAGCTGCCCGGCGAACTCCGGCACGCGGGGTCGCTGGAAGGCGCCGGTCGCCACGATCACCTGGTTGGCCTCGTAGGTCCGTGGACCGGCGCTGATCAGGTAACCGTCGCCTTCAGGCGATCCGGCCGCCAGTGAGTCGACGTGGACTCCGGTGTGCACCGGCAGCCGGTGATGCGCGACGTACGCTTCCAGGTAGTCGCCCATCTGCGACCCGCTCGGGAAGGCGTTGCGCTTCAGCGGGAAGCGATGCCCGGGCAGGGCGTCGTACTTCGCCGGCGAATAGAGCTTCAGCGAGTCATAGCGATCGCGCCAAACGTCGCCCACCCGCGGGCTGGCCTCCAGTACCACGAATTCGATGCCGCGCCGGGCGAGGTGATAGCCGGCCGCCAGGCCCGCCTGGCCGGCGCCGATGACGACCACCTCGTGGCGCTCCACGTTTCGAGCATTCACACCTTGACCTCCGCGTCTGATACCTGATGGCATCGACGATGGACGGCGGCGCAGCGACCCGACTAGTTCGATCACCGAACTTGGCTCTGTTGTGGGCGGTGCGAGAATGCGTCAATGGGATCGAGCGCCAAGACCGACTACTGCGCATTCACCAAGGCGGTCGAGCACCTCGGCGACCGCTGGAGCTTCCTCATCGTGCGCGAGCTGGCGATGTTCGGGCCGCAGGGGTTCAACACCCTGGTCGGCGGTCTGCCCGGCCACGTCTCGCGGTCCGTGCTGGCCGACAAGCTCCGAAAGCTCGAGGAGATCGGGCTCGTCGCGCATGATCCGGCGACAGGGTCGCGGTCGGCTCCCTACTGCCTCACGCCCGCGGGCGAGCAGCTCATGCCGACCCTGAAGTCGCTCTGGCAGTGGGCCGAGAAGTGGGTGCCCGAGGATCCGGCCATGGCCCAGCGCGACCCCACCGTCATCCTGTGGTGGCTCACGCATCGCGTCGACGTGCGAACCGCACCCGTACGGCAGGTTGCGCTCGAAGTCGCGATGCGCGGCAACGATGCTGACCGATGCTGGCTGCTGCTCGCACGCGGCACCGAACCCACCCTCTGCCTCGAGGACCCCCTGATCGGCCAGGACCGCTACGTCTTTGTCGAGGCTGATGCGGCCGACCTCTACCCGATCGCCCGCGGCATTCGCTCATGGACCGATGCCGTGGCTGACGGTTCGGTGCGCCTCTACGGCCAGCCCGACCTCGTTGCCGCGCTGCCCGGCTGGTTCGTGCCGGTCGAGCGCGCCGAGGACGCGCGACCACCTCTGCCGCTCCCGGAGCCGGAGCGGTCCCTCGAAGTCGTCGGCTGAGAAAGGGGCATGGGTATGCCCGAGCGCGATGGACGGAGAGTCGCTGCCGTCCAGCAGAAGAGCTTCGATGCGCCGGATGACGTACGGCGGTTCCCAGGGGGCATCGTCGACCTGGTGCACATAGGCTCCGTGACGATGGGCCGCGGGATCCTGCAGCCGGGATTTCGCTGGTCTACGTCCCTGAAGCCGATCCAGGGAACTCCCTCGTGCCAGATCCACCATCTTCAGCTGATGCTGCAGGGTCGCTTCCACGTTGAGATGGACGACGGCGAAACCGCCGAATTCGGGCCGGGCGACGTCATGAACGTACCCCCAGGGCATGACGTCTGGGTCGTCGGGGAGGAGCCGGTGGTCGTCGTCGACGTGTTGGGCAACATCGGCGCGCTCGGCGTGCCGGGCGAGCACGAGCGCCTCGTCACGACCCTCCTCATGTCCGACATCGTCGACTCGACCCTCATCGCGGCGAGGCTCGGGGACGCGGCATGGAGGCAGGTGCTCGCCGAACACAACCGCCTCATCCGCGCGCAGTTCGATCGTTTTCGAGGGAGGGAGGTGAACACCACCGGGGATGGCTTCCTGGCGATCTTTGGTAGCGCCGCGGGCGCCCTCCGGTCCGCGGTCGCGATGCTCGAAGCGGTCCGAGGCCTGGGCATCGAGCTCCGGATCGGCGTCCATACGGGCGAGGTGGAGGTGTTGCCGAACGACATCGGGGGAGTCGCCGTCCATGCGGCGGCGCGGATCATGGGCCTCGGGCATGCATCCGAGGTCATCGTGTCGTCGGTCGCGCGCGACCTGGTAGAGGGCAGCGACCTTCGCTTCGAGGAACGCGGGCGTCACAAGGTCAAGGGTCTGGAGCGGCCGATCGAGGTGTTCGCGCTGGCGCCATGAGGCCGGCCAACGGAGTCTCTCGGCCGCGACAGCGCTCCCCGGTGAGTCGGTCATTGCCGGCCCACAGGCGACAGCGCCTTGCTGGCATCGCATTTGCCATTGCTCTCGTCGATGCCGCTGGCATCTCGACGTACGCGCATGAAGGAGTCTTCCCAACATGGACGATCGGAATCGCGATCTCAATGACCCGTACGCCCGTCCCGTGACGGACGAGGCACACGATCACGACCATGACCACGACCACGACCACGACGGCGAGGGCGAGCACGGCAGCGAGGCCATCGGTGGCGCCGCAGGCGCGGTGACCGGTGCCGTCGTCGGCGGCGTGGTCGGTGGACCCGTGGGCGCGGCAGTCGGCGGTGCAATCGGCGCGGCCGGCGGTGCAATCGCCGGTGAGGCCACCGAGGGCGACGAAGAGGGTGGCGCGGGTGTCGGTGGCGCCGGTGGCGCCGTGGGCGGCGCTCTCGTCGGTGGTGCGGTTGCCGGACCGCCCGGAGCCGTGGTCGGCGGCGCGGTCGGTGCCGCAGCCGGTGCCGGTGCCGGTGACAAGCTCGAGGAAGGCGCCGAGGACGGCGACCTCGACGAGGACGGGGACCGGGACCTGCCCCGATAGGCTCCGTCAGCACGAGGCAGGACACGAGTCGTTCGTGTCCTGCCTCTTCTGCTGCGTGCTGGGCGTAGGCCCAGTCATCGGCGTTACCTGAGGCTGAAGGGCGGATACCGGTCGGTGACCAGCAGCCACGCGTATGCGTTGACGCGGAGGGTCCATCGGCCAACGCCGACGACGTAGTCGAAGAGCGGCCTGGGATAGCGTCCGGTGATGAGGATGGCGAACCAGGCGACCACGATCGCGACGGCCGCGCCGATCCAGAGGAACGCCAGCACGACGTAGTGCGGGATCGCGAGCAGCCACTTCACGAGCGGCAGCCACCGGTTGAGCCGCTTGACGTCGGGATAGTCGATCTCCAGGTGCACCGACTGCTCCTCGACGGTCGACGGCAGCTGATCGGTCAGGAGGGCCGAATAGGCTCCGACTCGCGCGCTGAATCGGGTCAGCTCGCGCGCAAAGTCGAACCACCAGCGGGGGTAGACGACGCGGACGGCGAGCGTCAGCGCGGTCGCGACCGCGAGTCCGCCCAGGAGATGCTCCAGCCGTTTCCGGTCAACACGTATCCGAACCTCGCCGCCTTCATCACCGAGCACGCCATGCAGCCCGGATACGACTACGGCGACGAGTTCGAGTACGGGCTCGACCTCATCCTCGAAGGCCTCGAGCGAGCCGGGCGCACGGCCTAGCAGCAGCTCCCGGATCCGCAGCCGCACCCGCGCCGCCATCGGCAGCTCCGTCGCCCGTCGTGCGACCGAGGAGGGGACGATCGACGGCTTGGCGGCCTGCGCGATGACGCTGTGCATGCCGTCGGCGACGAGGTGGGTCGGTGTCAGCGAGACGTCGGTCAGACCTGCATCGCGCAGCCCGGATCTCGAACTCGGTGAAGGACAGGGCACCCGCGATGCAGCCGACGTACGAGCCGCGCTCAGCCCGCTGCTCAGCAGTCAACGAGTCGTCGGCGACGATGTCGGTGATGCCGATGCGCCCGCCGGGCGCAGCACGCGCGCGATCTCGCGGAATACGGCCGGCTTGTCGGCGGCGAGGTTGACGACGCAGTTGCTGATGACGACATCGATCGAGTCGGCCGGCAGTGGGATCGCCTCGATGTGGCCCTTCAGGAACTCGACGTTCGTCGCGCCGGCCTCGGCCGCATTGCGACTGGCGAGCGCGAGCATCTCATCGGTCATATCGAGCCCGAAGGCCCGGCCGGTTGGCCCGACCCGCCTGGCCGAGAGCAGGACGTCGATGCCTCCGCCCGAGCCCAGGTCCAGCACTCGCTCGCCTTCCTGTAGATCCGCCACCGCTGTCGGGTTGCCACACCCCAGCGACGCGAGCACCGCGGCGTCGGGCAGCTCGTTGCGCTCGAGTGCGTGTACAGCCCGGCGCCAATCGCCCTCCTCCGGTCCGCAGCACGCGCCGCTGCCGCTGGCCGCCCGGCCGCGGCCGCCGCGTAGCGCTCCCGCACCATTTCGTGGATCTGATCGGTCACGGACGGGCCTCCCCTTGTTCAGGCTGACCTGGACAAGGCCCGCGAGGCTGGCGCCGATGCCGACCGAAGCGGCGGGCCAGATCGGGCGACAACGAGTAGACGATGTTGGTTCCCTGCCGCTCGCTCGTCAGCACTCCCGCCTCGCGCAGGACCTTGAGGTGGTGGCTGATCGTCGGCTGGCTCACGTCGCAGCACTCGGTGAAGTCGCAGGCGCAGATGCCGTCGCTCTCCGCGAGCTGGCGGACGATGGACAGGCGTACCGGGTCAGCCAGGGCGGCCAGGAGCATGACGTCGGGATCGGCGGATCTCATGTCTCGCAGCATATCGATGATCGTCCATATTGACAAGCATCTATATCGACTCGTAGGCTTCGTCCGAATGAGATCGAAAGGAGGTGAGGACGAGATGCGGACGAACGATGGATGCTGCGACGGCACCTGCGAATGCGCCGGAGGCGCCTGCTGGTGAGCAAATGGGGCCGGGTCACGCTGGTGACCTGGCCCGCTTCCCACAGCGGTCTCCATGAGTCGCAGCGAGTACGCTAGCGCCAGCCTCGGGGTGCGATGGACGAACCATCGGCCGGAGCGCCAGCACGGGATGCCAGTATCGAATGCGCCTTCCCTTCATTCCGCGCGAAGAGAAGTTCTTCGAGCTCTTCATCGACGACGCCAACAACGTCCTGACCGGCGCGCGGGTGCTCGAGGAGTTCTTCCGCTCCTACGATCAGCGCGAGCGTCTCGCCAGCCAGCTGCGCGACCTCGAACGCAAGGGCGACGGGCTGAGCCATGACATCGGGAACAAGCTCGAGCACACCTTCGTCACGCCGTTCGATCGCGAGGACATCCACCAGCTGATCAGCCGCCTCGACGACGTCCTCGACTTCATCGAGGAGGTCGCCGACACCTGCATCCTCTACAAGATCGACGAGCCCACGCAGCCCGCCCGCGACCAGACCGCGATCATCGTCAGGCAGTGCGAGGAGATCGTGCGCGCGCTGGAGAAGCTCAAGGGCTTCAAGCAGTTCGGCCCTCACTGGATCGAGATCCACCGGCTCGAGAACGACGGCGACCGCATCGCTCGGCAGGCGATCGCGGAGTTGTTCACCAACGGCAATGACCCGGTCGAGATCATCAAGTGGAAGGATCTCTACACGCTGCTCGAGGACACGATCGACGCGTGTGAGGACGTGGCGAACGTGATCGAACGCATCGTCGTCAAGCATGCCTGAGGGCATCACCCTCACCCTGCTGGCCGTCCTGGGCCTCGCGGTCGCATTCGATTACATCAACGGCTTCCACGACACCGCGAACTCGATCGCGACCAGCGTCAGCACCCGCGCGCTGAGCCCGAGCTGGGCGATCGGCATGAGCGCAGTCGCGAACTTCGTCGGCGCGCTCACCGGGACCGCGGTGGCCAAGACCGTGGGGTCGGGCCTGATCGACACCAACTTCGAATCGCAGACGGTCATTGCCGCCGCGCTCATCGGCGCCATCGTCTGGAACCTTCTTACCTGGCGGCTCGGCATCCCGTCGTCGTCCAGTCACGCCCTGATCGGCGGCCTGCTCGGAGCAAGCCTCACCGCCGCCGGCTTCGGGGCGTGGAAGATCGACGGGATCATCGGCAAGGTGCTGGTTCCCCTCTTCGGCTCGCCGCTGGTCGGCTTCACCGTCGCGCTTCTGCTGATGGCGCTCATCTTCAACGTCTTTCGCCGGGCTCATCCGGGACGGCTCAACGCGGTCTTCCGGCGTCTGCAGGTCGTCTCGGCCGCCTACATGGCGTTCAGCCACGGCAGCAACGATGCCCAGAAGACGATGGGCATCATGACCTTGGCCCTCTTCACGGCGGGCGTCATCGACGAGTTCGTCGTCCCGCTCTGGGTGATCCTCCTGGCGGCTTCGGCCATCAGCCTCGGCACGGCCGCAGGAGGCTGGCGGATCATCAAGACCATGGGAACCAAGGTGGTGAAGCTCGACCCGGTGCACGGCTTCGCGGCCGAGACCACTGCGGCCACGGTCATCTTCGGCGCGTCGCAGCTGGGCATGCCGGTCAGCACCACACACGTCATCAGCTCAGCGATCATCGGCGTCGGATCCTCGGACCGGCTCAAGTCCGTTCGCTGGGACGTCGCTCGGTCGATCGTCACCGCGTGGGTCCTCACGATCCCGGCCTCCGGATTCACCGCCGCGGTCGCGTACCTGGTCCTCCGCCCGATCCTGGGCTAGACCGATGGGAGCCCGCCTCCGCGAGCTGTTGCCGGGGCACGCGTGGCCGCCTCGGCAGCCGGCCTCGCGACTTAACACACCCTTGACGCCGCGCTAAGGCCGCGTTAAGGCCTCCGTCCGATGCTGGCCCCGCAATCGGATTGCTCCAAACACGGAGGATGAATTGACAGTCAACCTGAAGCGAATGCCATCGCTACTCGCCACCGGCGTCACGCTGATGCTGGTCCTGACGGCCTGCGGCAGCTCCAGCGGTAACGAGGACCCCGGCGCCGGCAGCGGCGATGGTGACGGCGGCGAGATCTTCGTCTCCGGGTCCTCGACCGTCGAACCGATCACGAACGCGGTGGCCGAGGACCACGCCGTCGAGAACGCCGATTTCCAGTACACCATCGAGGGTCCCGGCACCGGCGACGGCTTCGCGCTCTTCTGCGACGGGGAGACCGATATCAGCGACGCCTCGCGCGCGATCAACGACGAGGAGATCGCGCTGTGCGAGGAGACCGGCGTCGAGTACGTCGAGCTGCTGGTCGCGTATGACGGCCTCTCCGTCATCACCTCGGCGGAGAACGCCGGCGTGTCGTGCCTGAGCTTCGTTGACCTGTACGCGCTGCTCGGGCCCGAGTCCCAGGGCTTCGACGAGCTGGAGGGATGCGAACGACCTGGCGGCCGAGCTCGAGGACGAGCTTGGTGACGAGTTCGGCGCCTCGAACGCTCCATACCCGGATGCTCCTCTGACGTCACGGCTCCCGGTGAGGAGTCGGGCACCTACGACAGCTTCGTAGAGCTCGTCTTCGGCGACATCGCCGAGGCCCGCGGGGCGGAGGAGGTCTCGCGCATCCGACTACACCGCATCGGCCAACGACAACGTCATCGTCGAGGGCGTCGCGGACAGCGCGTCGTCACTCGGATGGGTCGGGCTTGCGTTCGCCGGCGAGGCGGACACCATCAAGTCCGCTCGAGGTCGATGGCGGCGACGGCTGCGTGGCGCCATCGGAGGAAACGGTCGCCGACGAGTCATACCCGATCAGCCGGCCGCTCTTCATCTACCCGAGCCTCAGTGCGGTCGATGAGAATCCCGCCGCTCGCCACCCTTCGTCGACTTCTACGTCTCGGCTGAGGGCCTCGCGCTCGCTGCCGAGGTCGGCTACGTTGCCCTCACCGACGAGCAGGCCCAGGCGACCGCCGATGCATGGGAGGGCCGCTAGCCCCCGATGACGGCCTCCGAGCAGCCATCCGCGCGCATCTCGATCCGCGACCTGCAAGGCAGTCCGGCCCGTCGACGGCGGGAGCTCGCCGTCCGCTCGCTCTTCCTGGCTGCTGCCTCCATGTCGATCCTCGTCAGCGGGCTGATCATCCTGTCCCTGGTTGGCGAGGCATGGTCGTTCATCTCCCGGGTTGACCTCGCGCTCCTGGTCGAGCGCGGATGGTTCCCCCGCCGCGACCTGTACGGCATCCAGACGATCGTCGCCGGCACGCTCATCGTGGCGGGCATCGGGATGGTCGTCGCCGCGCCCCTCGGCCTGGGAGCTGCGATCTACCTGTGCGAGTACGCATCAGCCGCGTCCGCCGCACGATCAAGCCGATCCTCGAGATCCTCGCCTGCATCCCGAGCGTCGTCCTCGGCTACTTCGCGCTCCAGATCATCAGCCCGACCGTTGTCGACAGCGTCTGTCCGGGCGCGACCGAGGTCCAACCTGATGGCGGCCGGCATCGGCGTCGGCATCCTCATCACGCCGCTGATCGCATCGGTCGCCGAGGACGCGATGTACGCCGTGCCGCGTTCCCTGCGGGAGGCTTCATACGGCCTCGGCGCCCGCAAGCGCACGACGAGCCTGAGGATCGTCTTCCCCGCCGCGATCTCCGGGATCGTGGCGGCCCTGATCCTGGGCCTGTCGCGCGGGCATCGGCGAGACGATGATCGTCGCCATCGCGGCGGGGGCCACCGGCGGCTCGCTGTTCAAGCTGAATCCGTGCGAGCCGGGGCAGACGATGACGGCCGCCATGACGGCCCTCGCCATCGGCTCCGACCAGGTCCGCGGCGCGACGCTCACCTTCCCGAGCCTCTTCTTCGTCGGCCTTCTGCTGTTCGCCTTCACGCTCGCTCTCAACCTCATCGCCGACAGCGTTCGTGCGCCGCGTGAGGATCGCGTACTGATGGCCGGCACTCCGCGGGCGCAGGCGATGACGGGGGCCGAGGCGGTGCGGCGCGCGCTCCAGGGGGGAGCGACCGATTGGCGCAGCATCGGATTCCAGTCGCTGCTCGTCCTGCTGCTCGTGCTCACCATGGGCGTCCTGGCGTGGCTGCTGGCCGTCGTCTTCGTCAACGGCATCCCGGTCCTCGCCGAACGCGGGACCGACTTCCTGACGAGCCCCCTCGCGTCCCGCCCACAGCTGGCCGGCGTCGGCCAGGCGATCGTCGGATCGCTGTACCTGATGCTGTTCGTTGCGCTCCTCGGCTTCCCGCTCGGCATCGGTGCGGCTGTCTACCTCGAGGAGTACGCCCGCGACACGTGGTTCACGCGCCTGATCAGCACGAACATCCGCAACCTCGCCGGCGTCCCGTCGATCGTCTACGGCCTGCTGGGCCTCGCCGTCTTCGTCGTCCCGCTGGCCGATTTCACCGGCGGCCGCAGCGCTCATCGCCGGGCGGCCTGACCCTGGCCATCCTGGTGCTGCCCATCGTGGTCATCACCACCTCCGAGGCGCTGCGCGCCGTTCCCGGCTCGATCCGCGAGGCCGCCTTCGGGGTCGGCGCCACGCGCTGGGAGGTGGTGCGCAGCCACGTGCTGCCCTACGCGGCTCCGGGCATCCTGACCGGCACGATCCTGTCGCTGGCGCGCGCGTTCGGCGAGACGGCTCCGCTCATCATGGTCGGCGCGGTCGTCGGCGCCTTCAACGTCGAGTACGACAGCGTCGTCGGACATGCTCCAGGGCCGTACACGGCGCTGCCGACCATCGTCTACGACTGGGCCCGCAAGCCGCAGACCTTCAGCGGGAACGTCTACGCCGCGATCGTCGTGCTCCTCGTGGTGATCCTGCTGGTCAACGCCCTTGCGATCTATCTGCGGAACCGATACGACCGACGGTGGTGAGCGGAGTGAGCGTGACGATCAAGACAGGCAGCCCCCGCGGACGACGAGCGCGACGTGCACGAAGCGCCGACAATACGCCTGATGGCGACCCAGGCACTCGACGAGTCCGAGCAGATCCAGCCCGCCTCGGGAGGGGCGCAGGGCGAACTGGACTTCGCCTCCGACGAGGTCGTCTTCGAGCTCGAGTCTGTCGCTGCTTCTACGGCTCGTTCCGCGCGGTGCGCGACATCTGCCTGCAGGTCCCGCGCAACCAGATCACCGCGATCATCGGTCCATCCGGCTGCGGCAAGAGCACCCTGCTGCGCAGCTTCAACCGCATGAACGACCTCGTCGACGGCGCACGCATCGAGGGCCAGTCCGCTACCACGGCGTGGACCTCTACGCCGACGGGCGTCGACCCGGTCGAGGTGCGACGCCGCATCGGCATGGTCTTCCAGAAGCCGAACCCGTTCCCAAAGTCGATCTACGACAACGTGGCGTTCGGCCCACGGGTCGCCGGCTACCGCGGCGACATGGACGAGCTGGTCGAGCGCTCGCTGCGGCGGGCCGCCATCTGGGACGAGGTCAAGGACAAGCTGCGCCAGCCCGGCACCGCACTGTCCGGCGGCCAGCAGCAGCGCCTCTGCATCGCCCGGGCGATCGCGGTCGAGCCGGACGTGATCCTGATGGACGAGCCGTGCTCCGCGCTCGACCCGATCGCGACGCTGAAGATCGAGGAGCTCATGCACGAGCTGAAGGAGAACTACACGATCGTCATCGTCACCCACAACATGCAGCAGGCGGCGCGGGCCAGCGACGTGCACCGCCTTCCTGACCATGGGCGAGGATCGGGCCGGCTACCTGGTCGAGATGGCCCCCACCGAGGAGCTCTTCACGCGGCCCGCCAACCGCCTCACCGAGGACTACATCACCGGACGCTTCGGATGAGCGGCGGGAAGGAGCACCGACCATGGAGCGGGCAATCGACGCACCGGACGCCTGCGCGTGCGAGGGGCCGCGCGCCACGTTCGACGAGCCCTCGATGGCGTCAAGGACGACGTCCTGCGGCTGGGCGCGCTGGTCGAGCATGCTCTCGAGCGGGCGGGGCGGGCCCTGGTCGAGCGCGATTCCGAGCTGGCCGACCAGGTCCGCTGGGACGACGCCGCAGGTCAACGAGCTGCAGCGGCAGGTCAACAAGGAGATCACGACCGCTCATCGCCACGCAGGGCCCGGTCGCCCGCGACGTGCGCGAGCTCCTGGCGCTCTACCACGCCTCGGCCGAGCTCGAGCGCATGGGCGACTACGCGGTCAACATCGCCAAGCTCGCCCAGCAGCTGGCGAGCGAGCCGGAGACGCCCATCCTCAAGCAGATTCCCGCAGATGGAGCAGATCTGTCGCGAGCAGCTCAGCGCGCGCCATGCGCGCCCTGGTCGACATCAGCGAGGAGGAGGCCCGCGAGGTCTGCGAGCGTGACGACGAGCTCGACCATCTCTACAACAGCGTCTACGAGGACGCCATGCAGCTGATGACGGCGGCACCCGGAGCGCGCCCGCCAGGCGACCCACATGCTCTTCGCCGCCCATCACCTCGAGCGGCTCGGCGACCGGGTCACGAACATCGGCGAGGACGTCGTCTACCTGGCGACCGGGCAGGTCGAGGACCTCAACCCCTAGGAGGGGACCGATGCGACGGCGGCTGCTGCTGGTCGAGGACGATCCGACGCTTCGCCCGGCGCTCGCCTTCAACCTGACGCGCGAGGGCTACGAGGTGCGCCACCGCCGCCGATGGCGAGTCCGGCGCTCGAGGCGGCACGCAGCGAGCGGCTCGACCTCATCCTGCTCGACGTGATGCTGCCCGGCATGAGCGGCGTCGAGGTCCTGCGCGTCCTGCGTCGCGAGGGGGTCACGACGCCGGTGATCATCCTGTCGGCGAAGGGCGACGAGATCGACCGCGTCGTCGGCCTCAAGGTCGGCGCCGACGACTACGTCGCGAAGCCGTTCAGCCGCCCGGAGCTGCTGGCGCGGATCGAGGCCGTCCTGCGCCGCCATCGGCGCGAGTCCGACGAGCCGGAGCGTCGCGACCAGCTCGCATTCGGCCAGGTCGCGATCGACGTCGCGCGTCGCGAGGTGACGGTGGAGGGCGAGCCCATCCACCTGACGACCAAGGAGTTCGACCTGCTGGCCCACATGGCCGCCAGTCCCGGCCGGATCTTCACCCGCGACCAGCTGCTGTCGCGCATCTGGGGCTACGACTACGCCGGCGACGGCCGAACCGTCGACGTCCACGTGAGCTGGCTGCGCGGCAAGCTGCGCGGCGACGACGGGCACGACTACTTCCGCACGGTGCGCGGCGTCGGCTACGCGTTCGCCCCACGGCCGGCATGACCGACCCGACCTGCGTCGGCGCCTTCGAAGCGCTGCTGGCCCGCCGCGGCGGCGATGCTCCTCATCCTGGTCGACGACCACCTGCGGATCGTTCGCGCGGGGCTCGAGGCGGCGGCCCTCGCCGACGCGGTCAGCAGTCGCTGACCGGCATGAGCCTGATCGCGGCCTTCGGCTCCGCGTCGCTCGACGCGGTGGCGCGACAGGCAGCCGCGAGCGGGGAGGCGACGGGCGGGGAGGCCGACCTTGGACGCCTTGGGGCACGGCAGTTCGCCGTCGACGCGGTGCCGCTGGATGACGGCGGCCTCGTCATGTCGCTGCACGACATCACCGCCCTGCGTCGAATCGAGCGGGTTCGCCGTGATTTCGTCGCCAACATCAGCCACGAGCTCCGCACGCCGCTCACCTCGATCAAGCTGCTCGCCGAGACGCTGAGCACCGGCACGGTGGACGATCGGCCCGACGATGCGCGAGTTCGCGACCCAGATCGAGCGGGAGACCGATCACCTCGCCCAGCTCGTCGACGAGCTGCTCGACCTGTCGATGATCGAGTCCGGGGAGACGAAGCTGGCGCTCGAGGCGCTCGATCCCGAGGAGGTGATCGCCGATGTCGTGGCCCGCATCGGTCCGGTCGCCGAGCGCAGCGAGGTGACGATCACCCGTGTCCCGGCGTCGGCATCCGATGTGCGCGCCATGGCCGAGCCGGGCCGGCTCGGACAGGCGCTCCTCAACCTCGCCCACAACGCGGTGAAGTACAGCCATCCCGGCGGCGAGGTCCGGATCGGCTGGGAGGTCGTCGCCGGCCGCGTGCGCTTCACGGTTGCCGACGACGGCATCGGCGTGCCGGAAGCGCACCAGCAGCGGATCTTCGAGCGCTTCTACAAGGTCGATCGGTCGCGCGCCCGCGAACGCGGAGGCGCGCGAGCCGGGCGGCAGCGCGGGCCTGGGGCTGGCGATCGTGCGGCATATCGCCGAGGCGCACGGTGGCGCGGTCGGAATGGAGAGCGAGGAGGGCGTCGGGTCGACCTTCTGGATCGAGGTGCCGCGAGCCGATGCTCTCGACGTATGATTGACCGTGCAACTGCTTTCAGATTGGACCCGATGAACAAGCCGATGACGCACCGCGACCCGCGGCTCGCCGCATGGAGCACGTTCCTGCGCGCGCATGCCAGGGTCGTCCGCGAGCTCGAGCGCGAGCTGCAGGCCGAGCAGGACATGGCCCTCACGGATTACGACGTGCTCGTCCAGCTCTCGGTCGCCGGCGAGCGGCGCCTGCGGATGAGCGAGCTGGCTGATCGGCTCCTCCTCTCGCGCTCGGGCGTCACGCGCCTGGTCGACCGGCTCGTCGCCGACGGTCTCGTCGAGCGAGTGACGTGCGAGTCGGACCGCCGCGGCCAGTGGGCGGCGCTGACGGAGGCGGGATACGACCGCCTGCGCCGAGCCTCCCCCACCCACCTGCGTGGCGTGGCCGCCCACTTCCTGGATCGCATGCCGCCGGAGGACCTCGCGTCGCTGGAGCGCATGCTCGCGCCGGTGATCGCCGAGTAGGTCGGCCCCCCCGACCTCAGGGAGCCCCGGCCGCCTCCTCGCGCAGGCCGCGAACCATCCCGGCGCGCGCATCGTCCGGCGCAAGCTCCAGGAACCGATCGAATGCCTCGATGGCCGCGGTCGTGTCGCGCTCAGCCAGCGCGATGAGCCCGTCGAAGAACGCGAGCTCCAACGGGTCGGCGGTCGCCACCGCGGCATACGAGTCGTGCACCGCCCGGGCGTTGACGTAGTCGCCGGCGCGGAGGTAGGCGCCGAGGATGCGCTCGTAGGCGTCGGCTCGGTCCGGATCGAGCTCGATGAGCAGGCGCAGGGCGACGGCCGCCCGCACGAGGTCGTCTTCGGTCTGACCCGCAAGGTACGCGTCGGCAAGGTCCGACAGCGTGGCCGGATCAGGCGCGTCCGGGTCGAGGCGCGCGAGCAGCCCGGAGATCCGGTCCTGGCGATCCGCCTCGGCAGCCTGGGCCTCGGCGAGACCCTGGTTGACAACGGTCGGATTGGCGAGGCCGGTGGCGGGGAGGACTGCGCCCACCAGCAGCACCGCGCCGATGACGGCGGCCACAACCAGGCCGCGGCGCGGGCCGTGCTTCCGCGGGGCGCGGAGCGGGTCGGGGTGCGAGGAGGCGTCCGCGAGCGCCGCGCCGGTTTCTGCGGCGCGCGCCTCGGCCTGTGCCAGCTGGTCGGCATAGGCGGCGTCATCCAGCGAACCCGCGCGGCGATCGGCCTCGACGTCGCGCAGCGTCTCGAGGGCCACGCGGTGCCGCACGGCGGCGGCATCGCGCTCGTCCTGGCCGTCGGGGACCACGGCGCTGCCGTCCAGGAGCGGTGGGACGACGAACGCGGCAGCGAGAGCCAGGCCGATGAGCAGGACGATCGGCTCAGGCATCGAGCGCCTCGACCTCCTCGTGCAGGCCGTGCCGTCGCTCCGGCGTGAGGGGCGCCACCGCCGTATCGGTAGGACGCCGCGCCGCCAGCCAGGCAGCCATTCCGCCCGCCCCCGCCAGCACGACCGCAAGCGGGATGGCCCACAACAGGGGCGAGCTCGGCGCGAGCAGGATCCACTCGCCGTAGCGGGCAACGAAGTGGTCGCGCACGGCCTGGTCGGAGGCACCCTCGGCGATCAGCTCGTCGATCTGGCGCCGGATCTCGCGGGCGGAGCTGG
Source organism: uncultured Chloroflexia bacterium (assembly GCA_963839635.1). GTDB lineage: Bacteria > Chloroflexota > Limnocylindria > QHBO01 > QHBO01 > JACDBZ01. The sequence continues at coordinate 215,667 of CAWIVT010000004.1, read as the reverse complement.
TCGGCGAGTCGGCAACCGAGAGGCCCTGGCAGTCGGGGCAGCGCAGCTCGGTGGCGATCGCGTCGCCTCGCTGGAGCGCGGTAGGATCGGGACCTGGTCGCACTGCGTACACGACCAGGAGCGCGGCGATGGCAAGGACTGCGCCGAGCGCTATCGCCGGCAGGGGGCGCCTCATCGGGCGGCGACCGGAAGGATGCTCGACATGCGCTCCGCCAGCAGCTCTTCGGTCAGCGGGCCGAACTGCTTGTCGCGCACGATGCCGTCGGCGTCGACGAAGAACGTCTCGGGCGGCCCGGTCACCCCGAAGTCGATCGCCAGCCGGCCGGCCTCGTCGTTCACGTGCGCGTATCCGGCGTCGCCGTATCGGGCGAGGAAGCTCTCGGCGCTCGCCGGGCTCGTCCTGGTAGAGCACCCCGACGATGGTGACGTCCTCGCCATGCATCTGGTGTGCGGACGCCAAAACCGGATGCTCGTCGACGCACGCCGGCACGCACCAGCTTGCCCAGAAGTTGACGATGTACGGGCGGCCGGCAAGCTCATCGGAGCCGAGCCGCTCGCCGTCGAGCGTGACGAGGCTCCACGCCGGCGCCGGCCGTCCAACCAGCGGAGAGGCGATCTCGCGCGGGTCGCGCCCGAAGCCGGTGAACAGCAGCCAGCCCACCGGCAGCACCACGACCGGAATGAGCAGCCAGCGCAGGATTCGCATCACGCGCCCTCCACCGGGCTGACCGATGGCGCCCGCCGGGACTCGACCGCCGGCGCCGTCGCCCGGCGCGTCTCCGGCCAGATGGCGAAGATCGACCCGATGCCGACGATCGAGCCCACCGATCCAGATCCACACCACGAGCGGGTTGACGAAGAGGTGGAGCGTGATGGCCTGCGTCTCGGGGTCCGATGCGAGCAGCGTGACGTACAGGTCCTCCCCGAGCGAAGTGCGCACGGCCGGGTGTGGCGATCGCGGCCTGCGAGTTGGGGTAGTCGCGCAGCGCGGTGGCCAGCGTCCCGCTCTGCGGTCCGTCGTAGCGTGAGCTCGGCGCGCGTCTCGATCACGCGCGCGTCGTCGGCCAGCGGCTCGACCACCAGCCGGTCGTGACGGATCTCGTACGCGCCGATCCGCGCCGTCTCGCCCGGCGCGATGGTGACGGTGACGTCGGTGGCGAGGCCGGACGAGATGGCCACCGCGACGGCCATGACCAGGACCCCGACGTGAACCGCGTAGCCGCCGTAGCGTCGCCGGTTTCGGGTCGTCAGCCGCCACGCCGCCGCGACGGGATTCTCCCCGCGTCCGCGGGCACGTGCGCGCGCGCCGCGGATCACCTCGTCGAGCATGATCGCGGCGACCAAGACCGCCAGCCCGAGTGTCACCAGCGCGGCGAGGTCGCGCAGCCCGAGCAGCAGCCCCGCCGCGACGACCACGGCCGCCAGGATCGCGGGACCGCGAAGCGATCGCGTCAGCGTCGCCCACGACGCCTGCCCCACGGCAGCGCCGGGCCGACGCCCATCAGGAAGAGGAGCGCGACGAAGATCGGGGCGTTGACGGCGTTGAACCACGGCGCGCCGACGCTGATCGTCTCGCCGGTCGTCGCCGGCCACGAGCAGCGGCAGGAGCGTGCCGAACAGGACGGCGAAGGTGAGGCCCAGGAAGAGGACGTTGTTGAGCAGGAACGCCGACTCGCGGCTCACGGAACCCGGATGGTCGTCCGCCACCGACCAGCTCGGGCAGGCGCCACACGAGCAGCGCTCAGCGCCCCGGCCAGCGCGACCACGATGCCGGCGAGGAACCACGGCCCGATCGCCGACTGGGTGAAGGAGTGGACGCTGGCCACCACTCCCGCAGCGGGTCAGGAACGTGCCGACCAGGGTCAGCGTGAACGTGGCGATCACCAGGGCGCTGGTCCAGATGCGCAGGCCGCCGCGGCGCTCCGCGACCATGCCGAGTGGAGGAACGCGGTCGCGGTCAGCCACGGCAGGAGCGCGGCGTTCTCGACCGGGTCCCAGGCCCAGTAGCCGCCCCAGCCGAGCACCTCGTAGCTCCACCACGCGCCGGCCGTGATGCCGAGCGTGAGGAAGATCCACGGGCACCAGCGTCCAGCGCCGCACGATGCGCAGCCACTCCTCGTCCAGCCGGCGGGTGACGAGCGCCGCCACGCCGAACGCGAACGGCACCGCCAGCCCGGTGTAGCCGAGGTAGAGGAGCGGCGGGTGGAGCGCCATGAACGGGTGGTTCTGGAGCAGTGCGTTCGGGCCGTTGCCCTCCGCCCGCCACCGGGCCGTGCAGCGCGAACGGGTTGCCCGGCCAGGTCATGACCGCGAAGAAGAACAGGTTCACGCATGCCAGGGTCGCCCCGACCCACGGCATGAGCAGCCGGTGCCGGTCGCGGTGCCGATCCAGCACAAGCGCGGCCCAGCCGGTGGCCAGCAGCGTCCAGAACAGGATCGAGCCCTCGAGCGCCGCCCACAGGCTGATGGCGCTGATGAACGGCGGCGTGGTGGTGGCGTTGTTCTCGGCCACGTACGCGACGCTGAAGTCGTGGCCGAGCAGCGAGATCACCATCGCCACGCAGCCGACGAGCGGTCGGCAACGAACGAGCCGATGACGGCGCGGCGCGCGCTCGCTTGCCAGCCGCGGATCGCCTGCCGCGCGCCGCGAGCACGAAGGCGACGATCGCGTACGCGGTGAGGCCCAGCCCGACGAGGACCGCCGCGTGACCGATGGTCGGGATCACGGCTCCTCCCCCGGGTCGAACGCCCGTCCGACGGCATCGCGCCTCGGACGGGGCCACGTAGTTCTCGTCGTGCTTCACGATGACCTGGGTGGCCTCGAACACGCCGTCCGCACCGATGGCGCCCTCGACCACGGCTCCCGATCCCTCGCGGAACGAGCGGGTCGGCGCGACCGTCGAGTGGACCGGGATGTCGGTCTCCCCATCGGTCAGCACGAAGCTCAGGTCCGTCGCCGGTCCGCTTACGCTGCCCGCCGCCACCTGCCCGCCCAGGCGAACCGTGTGCCCGACCGCCGCATCGCCGCGGGCCGCCAGCTCGGTGGGCGTCAGGTAGTAGACGAGCGCGTTGCCGATGCTGCTGAAGGCGAGATAGGCGATGACCGCCAGCACCACCGCCACGAGGATCAGGATCCCCCACGGCCGCCGGCGCGGCGGCAGCATCGGCTCGGTGGGTGCCGCTACCGTCATTGCGCCTCGTCGTCGCGGCGCGGAGGCCGCTCGCAGCCGGCGCCACAGCGCGACGGTGTAGAGCGCGAGCCCGCCGAGGATCACCCCGTAGGCGGCGATCACGAAGCCTGCGTCCGTCATCGGGCCGCCTCGACGGTGCGTGCGCCGACGATCCGATCGAGCGCGTCGTGCCTCCTCGTGCGCCGCCTCGGCGCGGGCCAGCTGGTAGCGGCGGATCATGAGGTACAGCCAGGCGAGGGTGAAGGCCGCCGAGCATGCCGAGCAGCGTGCCGACGAACTGCATCGGCGCGGCGGGATTGAGGACGCGCTCCGGTGAGCCGATGGTCGCCGTCTGGTGCAGGCCGCGCCACCACTCGACGCTGAAGTGGATGATCGGGATGTCGATGGCCGCCACGATCCCGACGATGGCGGCGCGCGTCGCGCGGCGCTCGGGATCATCGGTCAGCCGGCGCAGCAGCAGGTAGCCGACGTAGAGCGCCAGCAGGAGCGCGGTCGTCGTGAGCCTGCGGATCCTCCCACTGCCAGAAGACGCCCCAGATCGGGCGGCCCCACATCATGCCGCCCCAGATCGCGAAGGCGGTGAACATGCACCCGATCTCGGCGCCGGCGACGGCGATCGCGTCGAAGCGCAGGTCGCGCTTCCAGAGCCAGCCGATGCCCGCCAGCGCGGTCACGCCGAACGAGAGGTACGCCAGCCAGGCGGAGGCGACGTGGGGGTACATGATCCGCTGCGCGTCGCCCTGGTTGAGGTCGGCGGGCACCACGAAGAGGGCGACGAACATTGCGACCGCCACGGCCAGCAGCGCAACGAGCCCGAGGATGCGGGTCTTCATCCGTCCTCCAGCAGGAAGCCGTAGGTCGCCGCGCCGGCGACCAGCATCAGGACGTCGAACGCGAGCAGCAGCTGGAGCCACGCGCCGAGCTCGCCGAACGGGTCGCCGCCCAGCGCGGCACCGGTTGCCTTCACCGCGGCCAGCAGCAGCGGCGCCAGCACCGGCAGCATCGAGCAGCGGCAGCATCACCTCGCGGGCCCGCAGCCGGACCGTGATCCCCGCGTAGAACGTTCCGACGGCCGCGACGCCCAGCGCGCCGAGCACCACGGTCGCCAGGAGCAGCCGGCCACGCGCCGCCGACGTCCACGCGAACAGGACGCCACCGCCGACGAGCACCACGACGCCGAGCAGCAGCATCACGCCGAACCCGCCGAGCGCCTTGCCGGCGTAGATCGCGCGGCGCGAGACCGGGTAGAGCGCGAGCTGCTCGAGCGCACCGTCATCGGTCTCGAGGAGGTGCAGCCGGCTGACGGCGAGCAGTCCGGCGAAGACGACGGCCAGCCACAGCAGCCCCGGCGCCGCGGCCGCCAGCCGCGCGGCGTCCGGCCCGAGCGCGAAGCCGAAGAGCAGCAGCACGATCGCGGCGAAGAAGAGCGTGCTGACGGTCGCGTGTCGCCCGCGCAGCTCGGACAGGGCGTCCTTGCGCGCGACCGCCAGGGCGATCCTCGCCTCGTTGCGGAACGCGTTCATCGCGGCGCCTCGGCGACGACTGGACGTGACGCCCCGGGAAGCGAGGGCGGGATGCTGCCGACGCCGGCCCCCGTCACCTCGACCACCAGGCCGCGCTCGAGGACGGCGCAGCCGTCGAGCATCGACGCCATGCGCTCGGTGGTGTGCGACGCAACGAGCACCGTGACGCCGACCTCCCGCCACGCGGCGAGCAGCTGGTCGACGAGCGCCATCCCATCGGCGTCGAGCGCGGCATACGGCTCGTCGAGCAGGACGAGCGACGCCCGGCCCAGGAGCATGCGACCCAGCGCCAGGCGCTTGCGCATGCCGGCGGAGAAGTCGCGCACGCGGTCACCGGCTCGCGACGCCAGGCCGACGTCCTCGAGCGCGCGCTCGACACGCGCGCCGCGCGTCATCGGTGCCGAGCATCGCCGCGGCGAAACGAAGGTTCTCGCGCGCGGTGAGGTCGTCGTACAGGCCGGTCGCGTGCGAGAGGTAGGCGACGCGCTCGCGGACGATGGCCGCGTCGCGGTCGACGTCGTAGCCCGTCGACCGCGCCGCGGCCGTACGACGGCCGGATGGCGGTGGCCAGGATGCGCAGCAGGGTCGTCTTGCCGGCACCGTTCGGGCCGAGCAGGCCGACGGCGCGTCCGGCGTCGACGCGCAGCGAGACGCCGGCCAGCGCCGGGCTCCCCGCGAAGAGGCGGGCGAGGTCGGTCGTGACGACCGCCGGCGGGCGCGTATCGGTGCCCCGAGAGAGCGGGGCGCCACGTAGATCGTGGTCTGCGGCATGCTCGACGCGCGGGGGCGAAGGGTGGGCTCCCGCACTATGCGGTCCGCGTTGATGGGCGTCAAATGATCGGCCCCGAGCGTAACGGGGCGCGTACGAACCCATATCCGCCCGACCATCCCCAACAGGAGCACCCGCACGTGAAGAACCGATCCAGCGCCCTCCTCATGGCCGCCCTTCTGGTCCTGGCCCTCGCCGCCTGCTCGACGCCGGCCGAGCCGAGCGAGACCGCCGACCCGAGCCAGCGCCGAGCCGACCGAGTCAGCGGCGGCGCAAGAGTCAGGGGCAGCGGAGTCCGAGGAGGCGGCAGCGGAAGAGGTCCGCGTGCGCATCGATGGCTCCGCCTTCGACCCGAGGAGATCACGGTCCCGGTCGGCACGGAGGTCGTGTTCCTCAACGCGGACGGCTTCGCGCACACGGTCACCGAGGGGACCGATGGCCAGGCCGTCGACGACCCGATCGTCGACGAGGAGATCGCGCAGAATGGCACGGTCAGCGTCACCTTCGATGAGGCCGGGACCTACGACATCACCTGCGAAATCCATCCGTCGATGCAGATGACGGTCACTGTCGAAGGCTGAACAGGAGGTCCACGTTGCACCGATCCCGACCGACCACGCTCGCGTCGCTGCTCGCGGGACTCATCCTGATCCTGGCGGCCTGTGGAGGCGGCTCGGCGAGCTCGGCCCCTGCCGGCGGGGGCGACGACGGGGGAGGCGATACGGGCGAGACGGTCTCGCTCTCCGGCGGGCAGTTCTCGCCGTCGTCGCTGACCATTCCGGTCGGCACCACGGTGACCTTCACCGATACCGCCAGCCACACGGTCACCGAGGGCACCGACGGGACGGCGGTCGAGGATCCGATCGTCGATGAGCAGGGCGGCGAGGACATCGTGGTCACCTTCGAAGAGGCCGGGACGTTCAACATCACCTGCAAGATTCACCCGGCGATGAACATGACGATCACCGTCGAGGGCTGAGCCCGCTACCCTCCGGTTGATCGTCCGCGGGGGGCGGTGCTAGGGTTCGCGTCCTGATGGACCCCGGACCCGCACAACCGTCCCCCGCGACCACGCGCTCGCGCGCCGAGCGCCGCGCAGCCGCACAGCGCGCCGAGTGCGCCGCCACGGCCGCGCTCAACGTCCTCGGCCAGAAGTGGGTGCTCCGCATCGTCCGCGTGCTGGGTGACCGGCACGCAGCGCTTCTGCGAGCTCCAGGACGCGCTGGGCGGCGCCAACTCGGCGACGCTGTCGCAGCGGCTGAAGCTGCTGGAGGACGAGGGGCTGGTCGAGCGCCGCGCCATCTCCGCCGTTCCGCCGTGGGTCGAGTACTCGCTCACCGCCAAGGGCAGCGACCTGCGCGGTGCCATCGCGGGGATCGACCGCTGGGCGGAGCGCTGGGCGCGCGACAGTGAGCCACCCCGTCGCCGAGGAGCGCCCGGCAGCGCACGGCGACGCCCTGAACTCGTCCGCGCCGCAGATCGCCGAGGCCGCCGGTCCCGAGGACGCCGCGCAGCGCGTCGTCGAGCTGCTGCACGACCGCTTCGCGCACTACGACTGGGTCGGCATCTACTGGGTCGACGGCGACGACCTCGTCCTGGGCCCGTGGACCGGGCCCGAGGCGACCGAGCACACCCTCATCCCGATCGGGACCGGCGTCTGCGGCGCCGCGGCCGCATCGGGCAAGACGGAGATCGTGCACGACGTGGACGCCGACCCGCGCTACCTCGCCTGCTTCGCCAGCACCCGCAGCGAGATCGTGGTGCCGATCTTCGAGGGCGGCGCGTGGTCGGCGAGATCGACATCGACGGCTCCGACCTCGATGCCTTCGACGAGACCGATGCCCGCTTCCTCGAGGAGGTCGCCGCGCTCCTCGTCCCGCTGCGGCCACGGACGTAACCGACCACGTAACCGCATCGGTGAGCATGTCCATCGGTCCCGGGGTCGCTTCGAGCAGGTCTACGACGCCCATGTCGTGCCGATCTATCGGTTCATCTATGCCCGCGTCGGCAACCGGCCGGATGCGGAGGACCTGACCGCGCAGGTCTTCGTCCGCGCCGTCGAGCAGCTCGACACCAGCCGCGACAGCCCGGCCAGATCGCCGCGTGGCTGTACCGCGTCGCCAGAACGCGATCGCCGACCACTGGCGCGCCTTCTACCGCCTGCCGCTGGTCGCCGTCGACCACCTGGCGCCCGGCTGGGAGCCGACCGACGAGAGCGGCGACCCGAGCCCGCCCCCGATGATCGCGCCGCCGTGCGCGTCGAGGCGCTGCTGCGCGCGGCTGCCCGAGCACTATCGCCGCGTGCTCGAGCTGCGATTCCTGCAGCGGCTCTCGGTGGCCGAGACGGCGCAGGCCATGGGCGTCAGCGACGGCAACGCCAAGGTGCTGCAGTACCGCGCGCTGCGCAAGGCCGCCCTGATCGGAGATGGCGACCGATGGCTGACGACGAGCGCCCGACCGGCGACGCGGCCGAGCGCTTCGAGCGCTACCTCGAGGCGCTGCTCGGCGACGGCCGGCCGTCCCCGGACGACGTCGCGAGCGGCGACGAGGCCGAGATGGCGCGCCTGGCGGCCGAGCTGGCCGCGGCGGTCGGTCGCGCAGAGCGGCGCCGCCGGATCCGGCCTTCCTCGAGCAGATGCGGCTCCGCATGCGCGCAGGCGGATGCGGGCGTCGCCGCCGTCCGCGTCACCCCGCCGGTCCGCGTGAGCGACGCGCGCCCGACGTCGAACCCGCGGAAGCCGTCCGTGGCAGCTCACCCGCCGCCAGGTGCTGCAGGCCGGGCTCGGCGCCGCGGCCGGGCTCGCGGCCGGCGCTCATCGGCGCGATGCGTCGCGGGCAACCGACGCTCGGAGGCTCCAACGCCTGGGCGGCGACGACGAGCTCGTCGGCCGGCGAGGGATTCTGGGACGACGTGGCGCGGCCTTGACGAGCTGCCACCCGGGACGCGCCATGCGCTTCTCGACCGCCGCCTTCGACGGCTTCGTGGTCAACGACGGTGGCGAGGTGCGGGCGCTCTCGTCGGTCTGCACGCACATGGGCTGCACGCTGCACTTCCGCCCCGAGTGGCAGCGACCTGCGCTGCCCGTGCCACGGCGCCAGCTTCGACCTCGCGGGTCGCGCTCGCGAACGGACGGCGGGCTGGCGGGAGGCCGCCGTATCGCGGCGACGCCCGCGCGTACCCGGTCGAGCTGCCGGACCTCGTGCGTCCGCGGGTCAAGGTCGAGGACGGCAGGATCCTGGTCTGGACCGCGCAGGCTTGACCCGTCCCCTAGAAGCGGACGACCTCGAACACGTAGCCGATCAGGTACGGCACCACCAGCACCACGAGGCCACGAACGCCAGCGCCACCCGACGTAGAGGAACCAGGTCAGGTCGGGCGGCCCGGCGCTCCGGCGGCGGCTTGAGCCGCTTCGGCAGGTGCGGGGACGCCGCGGCCTGCTGGTGCTCGTACTTGTGGGGCTCGGACAGGTCCGGCAGGTGGAATGGCGAGTCGGGCACGGCTACTCGTAGACCTCGGGGTTGACCGGGGTCGGCAGCCGCTCCCCGCGCAGCCCGGCGAGCAGGTTCGCGGCGGCCATGGCGGCCATCTTGCCGCGCGTCACGCGGCTCGCGGACGCGATGTGCGGCACGACGACGCAGTTCGGCAGCGAACCAGGGGTGGTCGGCGGGCAGTGGCTCGGGCTCGGTGACGTCCAGCCCGGCGGCGAAGATCCCTCCGTCGCGAAGGGCGATGCTCGAGCGCCGTCGGGATCCACCACCGGCCCGCGCGATGTGTTGACCAGCACGGCGGTCGGCTTCATCGAGCGCAGCGCATCGGCGTCGATCAGGTGGTGGGTCTCATCGGTCAGGTTGACGTGCAGGCTGATGAAGTCCGACTCGCGCAGCAGCTCGTCCATCTCGACCCGACGCGCCCCGAGCTCGGCCTCCTCCTCGGGCGTGGCAGGGTGGACGTCGTGGTACAGGATCTCCATCCCGAACCCGCGGCCGCGTCGCGCCATCTCGCGGCCGATGCGCCCGAAGCCGACGATGCCGAGCGTCGCGCCGTGGATGTCGACGCCCATCAGGAGCATCGGGCCCCAGGTCTTCCAGTGGTCCGTCGCGGACGTAGTCGACGCACTCCGGGATGCGGCGCGCGGCCGCCATGAGCAGCGCGAAGGCGAGGTCGGCGGTCGTCTCGGTCAGCACGCCGGGCGTGTTGCCGGCCGGGAGCCTTCCGGCGGGTGAGGGCGGGAACGTCGATGTTGTCGAAGCCGACGGCGAAGTTGCTGACGACCTTGAGCTGCGGCCCGGCGGCGTCGAGCAGCTCGTCGTCGACCCTATCGGTCAGCAGCGAGAGCAGGCCGTCCACGCCGGCGACCCGCCGCAGCAGCTCGTCGCGCGGCGGGGGCAGCTCGTCCGTCCACAGGTCGACCTCGCAGGCGGCGCGAACCGGGTCGAGGCCCTCGTCGGGGATGACCCGCGTCACGAAGACGCGCGGCCGCACATCGGTGCACGCGGCGACCAGCTCGCCGGTGCGCTCGAGCTTGCCCAGCGACTCGCCGATGCGCTCGAGGGCGAGCGACAGGTTCTCGCGCGAGTTCGCGTAGCTGAAGCGCATGTACCCCTCGCCGTGCGCTGCCGAACGCGGTGCCGGCCAGGCCGCAGACGCCGGCGTCGTAGAGCAGGTGATCGGCGATCTCGGCGCTGGTGCGCCCGAACGAGGTCACGTTCGGGAACGCGTAGAACGCGCCGTGCGGCATGCGGCAGTGATCGCCCTCGATCGCGTTGAGGCCGTCGATCATCAGCGTCCGCCGCGCGATGAACTCGGCCGCGATAGGCATCGGCCTCGTCCTGCGACCCGGTGAGCGCCTCGACGGCGCCGAACTGGGCGAAGGCGTTCGTGCACGACACGCTGTTGATGACGAGGCGGCTGAACGCGGGCACCAGCCACTCGGGCACGATCCCGTAGCCCAGCCGCCAGCCGGTCATCGCGAACGTCTTGCTGAATCCGTCGAGGGTGATCGTCCGCTCGGCCATGCCGGGCAGGGTGGCGATCGAGAGCGGCTCGCCCTCGTACTGGAGGCGCCCGTAGATCTCGTCGGCCAGGACAACGATGTCGTGCTCGACCGCCAGCTCGGCCAGGCGGCGCGATGTCGTCATCGGTCAGGATCGAGCCGGTCGGGTTGTGCGGTGTGTTGAGCACGATCATCTTCGTGCGCTCGGTGATCCGGCCGGCCGACCTCGTCGACGTCCATCCGGAAGTCGTTCTCCTCGCGCAGCGGGCGCCGCGACCGGGACGCCGCCGACGTAGCGGGCCATCGACTCGTAGATCGGGAAGCCGGGGTTCGGATAGATCACCTCGTCGCCCTCGTCGATCAGGGCGAGCATGGCGAAGAACATGATCGGCTTGGCGCCCGGGCGTGACGACCACCTGCTCCGGCGTGGTGTCGATCCCCTTCCAGCGCTTCGACGTCGGCGACGATCGCCTCGCGCAGCGGCGCGATCCCGGTCGCCGCGGTGTAGTGCGTCTCGCCCCTCGTCGAGCAGCGCGCGGGCGGCGGCCTCGGAGACGTGGCGCGGCGTGTCGAAGTCGGGCTCGCCGATCTCGAGGTGGATCACGTCGCGCCCGGTCGCCTCCAGGGCACGGGCGCGGGCCGCCGCCTCGAAGGCGGTCTCGGTCCCGATCCGCTCCATGCGGGTGGCAAGTTTCACGCTGGCTCTCCTCGCTGCGGTGCGTCGCGTTGGCCGGGTCCCCTAGTGTACCGATGCAGGTCGCCGGACTCGGCAGCGACTGGCATTGCGGAACAAGCAATGCGCTGCTATACTTTCCGCAGCGAAATCCCAGCACCGATGCGCCTCGGCGCGCTCATCAGGAGACGCGAACCCAATGACCATGTCCGAGACCCCTCGCGAGCCGATCCCGATGACCGGCGGCGCCCCAGCGTTGGGCTGCTCGTGTCCGTCACCGAGGCCGCGGCGAACAAGGTGCTCGAGCTCCGTTCCCGCGAGGGCAAGGCCGATGCGCGCCTCCGCCTGTTCGTGAAGAGCGGCGGCTGCTCGGGCTTCAGCTACGGCCTGGCCTTCGACGACCGGCTCAACGAGGGCGACAGGGTCGAGGACCACGCCGGCGTGCCGGTCGTGATCGACCAGTTCAGCCACCAGCACGTCGACGGCGCCGAGATCGACTACGTCGACTCGCTCATGGGCTCCGGCTTCGCGATCAACAACCCGAACGCGGTCAGCAGCTGCGCCTGCGGCTCCTCGTTCAACACCGATGGCTCCCCCGCCAAGGCGGGCGGCTGCGCCACTAGGCTCCTCGCTCAGCTCTGACTCCACGACAGCCCCGGGGCGTCCTCATGCCGGGGCTGTCGGTCGGGTAACATGCTCACGTGAGTAGCACGTTTGGTCCGGGCACGTCGGCAGCCGAGGCGCTCCGCCGCTCGTTCGCGGCCGCGTGGGGCGAGATCGGTGCGGCGTGGGGCATCGCGCCGTCGACCGCCACCGTCCAGGGCTACCTGCTCGTGCCGGACGGACCCCTGTCCGAGCCGGAGGTGCGGCGCGCGCTCGGCATGAGCCACCGGGCCGCCAGCCTGGCCCTCGCCCAGTGCGAGGAATGGGGGCTCATCCAGCGCGCCGACGCGCCCCGCCGCTCCGGCCAGCGCGGGCCGGCCGCCGCCGCGTGGAGTGTGGTCGGCGACCACTGGGAGTGGTTCCGGCGCGTCGCGGCGGCGCGCAAGCGAGCGCGAGACGGATCCGGTGCTGCCGGTCATCGCGCGCTGCGTCGAGCAGGCGCGCAGCGGGGCACGCGGCGGAGCCGACCCGGAGCTGGCGCGTCTGGGTGATCGCTTTGGCGAGCCTGCTCGAGTTCGTCCGGCGCTTCGACCGCGGGGTCGAGATCTTCGTCGCAGGCGACGCGCGCTCGATCGAGCGGCTCTTCGCCGACGCTCGACCGCCTCGAGCCGGAGACGGTCGATGCGCCTGTGGGGCCTGGTCGGCGAGCTGAGCGCGGACGAGCTGCCTCAGCGCGCTCGAGGCGCTGGCCAAGCTGCCGCCGTCGGCGGCGCGCCGGCTCATCGGCCTGGCCGATCAGCCCGTGCTTCAGAGGCTCATCGGTATCCGCTAGGGGATCACTCGCCCGAGCCGTCGTCCTCGAAGACCGCCGCGCCGGCGGTGACGGCGACGGCGTCCCGCCCGCCGAGGGCGGCCGGGAGCGGCAGCGGCAGCGGCACCGGGGTGATGTAGCGCTCGACGTCGGCCCGAGTCCCGCGATGCCGAGCTCGTCGAACAGGAGGCCGAACTTCGCGCGAAGGTTCGCCGCGATCAGCTCGGCGTTCTCGGCTGGCAGCGTCCACAGCTGACGCTTGAACGGCCCGATCGCCTTCTTGCGCGACTTGTAGAGGAACTGCTCCTCCGTCTCGTCCGGCTTGCGCTCGTCGGCGCAGTTGGCGGCCGTCCAGGACATCATCTCGGCGCGCAGCTCGTCGGGCAGCCCGCCACCGTCGTAGAGGATGTTCTGGAAGCCGGTGGCCAGGTGCATCTCGGCGGCGCCGTTGGCCGGGAAGTGGTCGAACGCGTCGTCCGGCAGCGTCGAGGCGCCGTGCTGCACGCAGCCGGCCAGGCCGTACTCCTCGCGCGCTACCGCGGAGAGGCGGCGGAGGGTGTCGAAGTCGATGCTGACCTCGGCGATGCTGCCGTCGGGAAGGACGACGCCACCGTGGCTGGTGCCGGTCTGAATGCTCACCTTGCTGATTGGCTGTTCGCCCTCACCGAGCAGCGGCGAGGTAGCCGTCGAGGTAGGCGCGCAGCTCCCCTTCCGTCGAGTTCGACTTGCCGACCTCGCCGATCTCGCCACCGATGCTGATCGTCACGCCGTCGGGCTGCAGCCGGCGGATGAGCCGCGTCAGCTCGGCGGTGTTCTCGGCGTTGACGCGCTGCTGGTCGGCAACCGTCGGCTGCGACAGGTCGACGAGGGTTGAGCTGTCGATGTCGATGTTCAGGAAGCCGGCGCCGACGGCCTCCCGGGTGAGGTCGCGCAGGCCGTCGAGCTCGCCTGCCGGATCGGCCGCCCACTTGGTGGCGTTGAACTGGAAGTGGTCGCCCTGCAGGAAGACTGGGGTGCGCCAGCCCTCGCGCAGCGCCGCGGCCAGGATGACCGCGGTGTACTCGGCCGGGCGCTGGTCGGTGTAGGCCATCTCGCTCTTGGCGATCTCGAAGATGACGGTGGCCGCGTCGCGCTCCAGCGCGGCGCGCGAACGCCTGGCGCGCGGTGAGGTAGGTCGCGGCGCGCACGTTGATGGCCGGCACGGTGAAGCGGGTGGGCTCGATCTCGCCGCGGCCGCGGGCGATGTACAGCTCGTGGATCGAAGCCGAGCCGCAGCCGAGCGCCTGCGACGCGCTCCAGATGACCCAGCGCGCGGCGTCGCGCAGGCCGACGTCAGCCGCAAAGACGGCCGCGAACGCGAGATCGTCGACGACCTCATCGCGGAAGCGTCGCTCGTCCAGGACTGCGAGGCCGGTGTCGCCGATGGTCGCGACGCCGCCGAGACGCGCGTGCAGGTCTTCCACGGATCCAATGCTCATGCGCCCATGCTAGCGAAGGGCCGACGCGAGCGTGAAGGCGAGGAGTGGCGCGACCAGCAGGCCGAGGCCGCCGGCGAGCAGGTACCAGTCGCGCGCCGCACGTGGGTCGGCAAGGCCGCGGCCGAGCAGCCCGGGGTCCACCAGCGCACCGCGGTCAGCGCCGGCGACGTAGAGGATCGCCGCCAGCCCGACCACGCCGATGGCGAACGGACGCACGCGCGCACAATCGCCGAACGCGAGCGGGCCGCCGGGCGGGCAGGGGGCGGAAAGCTCGACACCGATGACGAGGGCGGCCGCGGCGACGATGAGCGGCGACCAGGCCAGGTGGGCGAGGAGCGGTCGGTTCAGCGCCGCGCGAGCTGGTCGCTGCGTCGCGTGGCCTCGGCCGCCTCGCGCCGGGTGATGCGGCGGTACTCGAAGTAGAGGTACACGCACGCCGCCGCCCCGAGGCCGGCCACCATCACCCCGAACGCGACCGCCTGGAGCGGGAACCGCACCGGCCACAATGAGCCGCCGGCAAGGTTGAAGGCGAGGAGCGGGATCAGGAGCAGGACCACGAACAGGTAGTTCAGCATCACGAAGATGCGAATGAGCGACCACCCGAAGCCCCGCCGGCCGCGCGCGGCCTGGATCCCCAGCGCGAGCACGATCAGGATCGCGAAGTTGCCGCCGGCGATGCCGTTGGCGACCAGGAAGCCGACGTCGTCGCTGAATCGGAGGAAGGCAGCTCGACGGTGAGCAGGTAGTAGATGTAGTTCGGGACGTACGTGAGCATGAAGTAGATGAAGAGGAAGAGCGGCACGCCCTTCAGCACCGCGACGAGCCACGTCTCGTGGCCGTACAGGAACCAGCTCATGAAGTCGTCGGCCCAGCCCAGCAGGCGATTCACGCCGCCTCGCGGCCGGTAGGCGGGATAGGTGCTCATCTGCGAACGGGCCTCCTACTCACCTGTCTGGGACAGGAGGAACGTGATGAGGGCGGTCAGCTGGCTCTCGTTGAGCTGGCTCTCCGGATGCGGGGGCATGCCGGTGGCCGTGCCGTCGTTGTAGTTGCCCGCCGAGTCTCGAATCCACTTCTCCAGGAAGAGGCGCGGATCCTCCTCGTAATCGGCCGGCATCTGGTCCACTCCGGACGGCGTCGGGAAGTCCTCGAACTCGGTGATGAGCGCGGAGCCGATCGTCTGGATGTTCGGGCCGGCGCCACGTTCCCTCGAGCTCCGCGCCGTGGCAGCTGACGCAGCCCGCGGTCGCGTACACCTCGGCACCGCCCTCGACCGTGTCCGCGACCTCCTCGACAGGCTGTTCCGCGGCCTCCTGGGCCCAGCCTTCGACGAGGGTGACGACCGCCTCGATCTGCTGCTCGTTCAGCGGGCCGCCGACCTCGTAGCTCCAGGCCGGCATCGGCGAGTTCACGTTGCCGGACACCACGACGCCGCCGTAGCTGACCGCCAGGTGGACGTAGTTCGGGTTGATGCGCAGCTTGTCGGCGATGCTGCGCGATGAAGGTTCGGACCGACCACCGGGGCGCCGGGCTCGCCGCCGGTGCCGTCCGCGCCGTGGCAGTGCGCGCAGCCCGCTGCCGCCGGCTCCGCGGGATCGTTGCCGAAGATGATCTCGCCGAACTCGTGAAGCTCCTCATCGTGCGCGGCCGCGACCGCCTCGCGGCGCGGGCCATCGGTGAGCCAGTAGAGCACGGTGAACGCTGAGATCGCCGTCACGAGGATGACGCCGAGCGTCTTGAGCCGCATCGCCTAGCCCGTGCAGTGCGGCATGTCGGTCGGCGCACGCTCGTCGAAGGTAACGGTCCCGGGCGGCGGGCCGGAGACGACCTCCGCCGTGTTCACGACGTACGCGCCGTCCGCCACGACGACCGGGAAGTGGTCCATGCCACGCGGCGCCGGCCCGTCCCGCTTCTCGCCGAGGACCGTGTACTTCGACGCCGTGGCAGAGGCACTCGAACCACTGGCTCGCGTTGCACAGCTGCGGCACCTGGCAGCCCAGGTGAGGGCACTTCCGCCACAGGGCCATGACCGAGCGATCGGAGAAGGGAAGCTCCTCGTCGACGTTGGTCCCGGGATCAGGTACCCCGGATGCGACGGTTCCGTCGCCCTCCACCCTCGCCTTCGAGGCGGGAACGTTGACGAAGAACAGGTTCGCCTGGTTGTAGACGTACGGCAGGCCGTTCTGCCCACTCGGGTGCGACGGGCATTGATGTCGTCCGCCGTCCCGAGCGAGATCTCGGCGCCGAGCCCCTCGGTCAGGTTCGGCCACAGGAATGCCAGCGAGCCCCGACGAACTCGAGGGAGAGGATGCCGACGCCCACGCCCAGCATGCGACGCATGAAGCTGCGCCGGCGTCATCTCGCCGATCGGCGGACCGTGGACCTCGCCGTAGCGAAGCGTGCTGTGTCATAGGGTGAAGAAGAGCCCCTCCCACGGCCAGACCCAGTTCCAGCCCGGGCCGCGGAAGAACGAGCCGATGAAGGTGACCATCAGGCCGCCGACCATCAGGCACATGAAGAAGACCCACATGAGCTTGCGGTCGCGCGCCGCCTTGTACGGGCGTGCGGTCGATGAACGGGATCGCCAGCGAGGCCGACCAGGTAGACGGCGGCACGATGACGCCGGCGACGGTGGCGTTGAAGTAGCTGAGGATCTCCTGCAGGCCGAGGAAGTACCACGGCGCCTTCGCCACGTGCGGCGTGTTACGGCCGGGTTGGCCATCTCCTCCAGCGGGGCGTGGATGAAGACCGAGGTCACCACCAGCAGCCCGGCTGATGAGCATGGCCATCAGGAACTCGGCGCGCAGCAGGTGCGGCCAGGTCAGCACCGTCTCGTCGGGTCGCTTGTCGACCCGGACCATCGACTCCTGCTTGACGTAGGCAAGCAGGCGGAAGCGCTCGGTTCCGGGCACGCCGGGCGGGCCGGGAAGCTTCGGGCCGGTGCCCGGCGACACGATCGGCGCCGGACGCGGCGCCTGGGTCGGCGCGTTCTTGTCGGCGGTGGCGTTCGGTCGCTTCTCGATCGTCATCGGTCCATCCTCACCTTACACCGGTCCGCTGATGCCGCCGTCCTTCCGGATCCTCCAGAAGTGGACGACCAGGAAGATGGCGGCGATCAGCGGCAGCGCGATGACGTGGAGGACGTAGAAGCGCAGGAGGGTGTCCTGCCCGACCTGGATGCCGCCGAGCAGGAAGAAGCTCGGTCTCCTGGCCGAGCAGCGGCGCGTAGGGCGCCATCTGCGTGCCGACCGTGATGGCCCAGAACGCGATCTGGTCCCACGGCAGCAGGTAGCCGGTGAAGCGACAGCCTGAGCGTCAGGAAGAGCAGCACGACGCCGACCACCCAGTTGAACTCGCGCGGCGGCTTGTACGCCCCGTGGTAGAAGACGCGGATCATGTGCAGAAAGACCGTCAGGACCATCAGGTGCGCCGCCCATCGGTGCATGTTGCGCACCAGCGTGCCGAATGCGACGGAGGCCTCGATGCGCCTGGACGTCCTGGTAGGCGCGGCTGATCGGACGGCACGTAGAAGAACATCAGGTAGAGGCCGGTCACGGTCAGGGCCAGGAACAGGAAGAAGCTGATCCCGCCGAGACAGAAGGTGTACGTGTAGCGCACGGCGTGGCGCTTGACGCGCACCGGGTGCAGGTGCAGGAACACGTTGTTCATCACCGCCAGGGCGCGGGTGCGGCTCGTGGTCGGGTAGGGCTGGCGGAAGAGGCTGCGCCAGAGCGCCGACTCCTTCACGAAGCGGACGATCGGGTTGCCCTCGCTGCCGTTGCTCATCGGTCGACCGCCGTGCCGGCCTGCTGGCCGACCTGCCCGAGCACGTTGTCCTTGTAGCTCTCCAACAGAACCTTCCCGTCAGGCGTGAACCGCTCGAGCTCGAGCCGGTCCATGGTGATGCAGTTGGTGGGACAGCGCTCCACGCACAGGTTGCACCGGATGCAGCGCTCCTCGTCGATGATCATGGCGATGCCGCGCGGCCACGTCTGGAAGAAGTCCTGCTCAGGATCGTCGCCACCGACCTGCGCCTTGTCGATCATGTAGATCACGCCCTCGGGGCAGACGTCGGCGCAGAGCCCGCACAGGATACAGCGCGGGCCGTCGATGTTGATGTTGTGGTTGCACTGGAGACAGCGGGTGCCCTCGATGATCGCGCCACGCGTGTCGTAGCCGACCTCGACCAGGGACGTGAAGTCGCGCCGCAGCTCCGGGGGTGCCATCGGGATGTGCTGGCGCTCGGTCGCCTCGTAGAAGCGCGGCATGTCGTGATCGAGGGTCTGGGTGATGACGGCGCGGTTGATGACCGGCAGCTCCTCGAGCTCCTCGCCGCGCAGCCCGGCCAGCCAGCGATCGACCGATCGCGCGGCCCGTCGCCCGAGGCCGGCCGCCTCGATGATCGTTGCCGGCCCGGTGACGAAGTCACCGACGGCGAAGATGCCGTCCACGACCGTGCCGAACGTATCCGCGTTGATGGTCACGTTGCCGCGGTTGAACTCGAACTTCAGGTCGTTCATCGGCCGTCCGTCGGCATCCTTCGGCGTCGTCCCGTTGAGCGGCTCGGTCCGCCACGACGACAGGGATCCGCCCTCGACGACCGTGCGCGTGTCGGTCACCCCGACGTGCCGGTTGAGCTTGGCGCCGAACTCGCCGAGGACGTTGTTGTCGGACGCCTGGCTGGTGCAGGGGATGACCATGTCGCAGGGGAGGACGAAGTCGCTGCCCGGAATCGACTCGGCGCTGCGGCGGCCGCTGGCATCCGGCGGGCCAAGGCGAGTGCGCTCGAACCTGATGCCGTTTACCTTGCCGTCCGCGCCGGCCAGGACCTCGACCGGCGAGCTGAAGTACTCGAACTTGACGCCCTCGAAGCGCGTCTCGTGCTGCTCCTCCTCGTCGACCACCATCTCGTCCGGCCCGCGGCGGTAGACGATGGTCGAGGACTTGGCGCCGAGGCGCAGTGCCGTTCGTGACGAGTCCATGGCGGTGTAGCCGCCGCCGATGATGACGACGTGCTCGCCGACCCACTGTGGCTGCCCCAGGTTGGCGCGCTTCAGGAAGTCGACGCCGTAGATGACGCCCTCGAGCTCCTCGCCGGGCACGTTCATGGCGACCGGGTACATGCAGCCGGTGGCAACCACGACCGCGTCGTGGCGCTCACGGAGCTGCTCGAGCGTGATGTCGCGCCCGATCTCGACGTTGTAGTGGAACTCCACGCCGTGCTTGGCGACCCAGTTCACGTCGAGCTCGATGACGTCGCGGGGCAGACGGAAGGCCGGGACGCCGATGAGGGTCGTGCCGCCGCCGCTCGGCAGTGCCTCGTAGACGTGCACCTCGTGCCCCCAGCCACCGAGCTCCTTGGCGGCCGCCAGCCCGGCCGGACCGGCCCCGATCACCGCGACGTTCCGTCCCGTCGGCGGCTGCACCACGATGTTGTCCGGCATGTTGTTGCCGTAATGCCAGTCGACCAGGAAGCGCTTCATGGCGCGGATGGCGAGCGGCTTGTCGATGTCGGCCCTGCGGCAGGCCTTCTCGCACGGCGCCGAGCAGACGTAGCCGCAGATGGCGGCGACCGGGTTCGGGTCGCGGGCGAGGATGTAGCCCTCCTCGAAGCGACCCTCCGCGGCCAGCATCAGGTAGCCCCGGCAATTCGTGTTGACCGGGCAGCCTTCCTGGCACTCGATATTGCACTGAAGCCAGTCGACGCCGACCTCGGCAGTCTGGAACCTCAGTGGAATTGCGGTATCGCTGATCACGGCGTCGTGGTCGCTCTCCGGGCGGCTTTGCACCATGGGGCTATCAAGGAGCGGCCAACCGATGCTACCCGTTCGGTCACGTACGGTGCAAGGAGGGTCGCCGCCGGGTCAGTTCGCAAAGTGGACCGCCATCACCTGTCGGACGAGCGGCGCGGCGTCCGAGCCACCCGTGCCGAGTGGAATGTTGGGCAGGATGGTGGCGATGCTGATGGTCGGCGCGTCGGCCGGTGCGTAGGCCGGGAACCATGCGTGGGGGTCGGGCGTGCCGGTCTCGGCGGTGCCGGACTTTCCGGCAACCGGGATGCCGAATCCGGCGAACGCCGGCGTGCCGGTGCCGTACGGCAGCGTGACGACGGCCTCCAGCGTGTCGGTCACGAACGCGAGCTGCTCCGCTGAGACGCTGATCTGCTGGGCCACGATCGGGTCGACCGTCTCGACGACCGTGCCGTCAGGCAGCGTTGCCGTGACGAGGATCCGCGGCCGCCACAGCGTTCCACCGTTCCCGATCGCCGCGTAGGCGTTTGCCAGCTGCAGCGGAGTGCCGAGGAAGGCGCCCTGGCCGATCGAGAGCTGGATCTGCTCGAATCCCGAGTATCCGCCGCGGCCATTTGCGGCAAGCCAGGCGTCATCCGGCACGATCCCGCTCTCCTCGACCAGGTACCCGATGCCGGTCGGCGCACCGAAGCCGAACTCGAACAGGAGGTCGGTCAGGGCCGTCTCGTTCGCCTCGTAGACGGCGTAGCTGAGCGGCATGAAGGTCGTGTTGCAGCTGAAGGCCATCGCTTCTGCCAGGCCGACGAGTCCGGGCAGCGTGTGGTTCATGTAGTTGCGGAAGGTGAAGGTGCTGTACTGCCACGTCGGCGGGCAGGTGACCAGCGTCTGCGGCGTGGCGACGCCGGTCTTCAGGGCCGCCACCAGGGTGAACGGCTTGAAGGACGACCCGGCGGGGTAAGCGCCGAGCACCGCCTTGTTGAAGACCTGGGACGCGTCGGCCGCGGCGAGGGGATCGCCCGCGAGGGTGGCGCCCAGCGTCATCGAGTTCGGGTTGAACGCCGGCTGGCTGGCGAGCGCCCAGACGTCACCGGTGGTGGGGTCGACCGCGGCGGTCGCCGCGGTCCCGTAGCCCGAGATTGCCTGCTGCGCGGCGGCCTGGATCACCGGGCGCAGGGTGATGGCGATGTCGGCGCCCGGCACCATCGGCACGTCGTACAGGATCTCCTCGGGCGCATCGAGCGGCACGGCGACCAGCGTCCAGCCCGGGGTTCCCCGCAGGAGTGCCTCGGCACCGAACTCGAGGCCGCTGCGACCAACCACGTCCCCGGGGGCGTAGCCCTGCTCGCCAAGGCCACCGTCGAGATCCTCGGCGGTGACCTCGCCGACATAGCCGATCACCTGGCCGCCGAGCCACTCCTGCGGATAGACGCGGGCGCCGTCCTCGCGACTCTCGGCCCACACGGTGCCGTCGACGCCGAGGATGCGGCCGCGCGGGCCGAGCGTCCGGTCCAGCCGCAGCGCCCCATCCTCCCCGAGCTCGGGGAAGAGCACCTCGGGGCTCCATCGAACGAGCCAGCCATCCGGCCCCTCGGCCATGGTCAGGTCCCGTGCGAGGTCGAGATCTCCGAACCGGTCCGAGGCGAGCGCGAGCTCCAGCGGCACGGCGAGGCCGCGCACCGGGCCCTCGAGCGGCTGCGCAGGGTCAGGTGTGGGTGTCGGCTCGGGTGTCGGCGTGGCCGATTGGTCGGGCGCGGCCGATGAGTCCAGCGTCGGAGCGGGATCCGGCGTCGGCGCCGGGAACGCCTCCGGACGCGGCTCGGGCGCCAGCGCGACCAGGCGCGGCTCGCCCGCAGTCGCGGTCATGTCGCTGACGCGCGCGAGCTCGATGAACGTCTCATGGAGCTCCATGAACTGCTCGACGGGGTACCGCTCGCGCGCGGCGGGATCGAGTGCGGCGTACATCGTCGCGTAGTCGCCGGCGGCCCACGCGTCCAGGTAGGCCTCGGCCAGCTCCACGGCGGCGTCGGGCTGGGCCGCCGGATACGTCGTCGGCGCCGGCGTCGGCTGCGGGGTGGGATCGGCGACGCACGCTGCCAGCAGCAGGCCGACGGCGCCGAGCGCGGCCTGCCGGAGCACGCGACGGGTCGTCATCGGGAGAGCGTGACCCGTCGGAACCCCTCCGCCGCGTGGTAGCCGGCGCGCTCGCCGAGCTCCTCGCTCCGACGCCGAACCCAGCGCGCGATATCGTCGAAGCGCCGGAACTGGCTGGCGTGGTGGCGCAATGCGTCGATCTTGCGCTCGATGGTGCTCGCGATGTCGACCAGCTGGTTCGCCTCGTTCGTGCTCCACAGGTACAGCTCGGCGACCTTCCACGCTTCCAGGCCGGCATCGAGGTGCTCGCGGAAGTTGAGCGGATCGCGGGCCGTCGGAAAGACGGCGTCGACGGTGACCTGGCCGACTGCACGGTGATCGGGGTGGTTGACCCACTCGTCGTTGACGAAGAGCACCGTCGGGTCGTGCGTCATCACGATCTCGGGCCGATACGCGCGGATGGCGTGCGTGATGCGTTCGCGCAGTCGCGAGCGATGGCTCGACCTGGCCATCGGGCTCGTCCAGGAAGTCGACGCCTGCGACGCCGATCTCGGAGGCCGCGGCTCGCTGCTCGCGCTCACGGAGAACGACGAGCGCCTCCACGTCGGTCGCGGGATCGTCGCTGCCCTTGTCCCCGCGCGTGACCAGCAGATAGCGCACGTCGGCACCTTCGGCCACCCAGCGAGCCACCGTGCCCGCGGCCCCGAACTCGATGTCATCGGGATGCGCGGCGACGACGAGCACGCGCTCAGGGGTTGGCAGCTTGTCGTCTGGCATCGCTGCCGCCGATCGTAGCAGTCAGCCCGGCTTCACTGGAGAGGGCCTGCCCGAGCGTGGCCGATGGCCGTGACGGCTCAACGGTCGTGAGGCTGGCCCCTGATAGGCGACGCCGACCGACTCCCCCCGCGCGATCATCGGATCGCGTCGGTCGGCGCCTGTTGCACGGCGCCGCGGCGTCAGACGCTGCGACGTCCGCTGAGCAACTGGAAGAGCAGCACGATGGCCGCAATCACCAGGAGCAGGTAGATCAGGTTGCCGCCGATCCCGCCGATCAGGCCGAGAAGCCAGAGCACCAGCAGGATGACGATGATCGTCCAGAGCATCGGTTTCTCCTCACTCCTTCGTGGACCCCTCTGCGCGCCGTCGCGGTGGCGACGCACGCGGAACCGTCTGGCAGGAAGCGTGCCAGTCGACGCGCGACCGCTTACTCGCTACGCGAGCGACGCTCCTCGATGACCTGGTACACGAGCAGGATGGTTGCGAGGAGCAGGAACAGGTTGACCCACTGCCCCAGGCGAAGGATGACGCCCGCCAGCCAGAGCACGAGCGCGACGGCGGTGGCGACCCAGATCACGGGATCGGGTCGAGCAGGATGACGAATGCGAGGACGGCCAGGACCACGAGCAGCAGCGCGGATGCGACGAGCACGCTTGCCGCAAGGACGGTCGCCCCGTCCTTCACGCAGCCAGGGCCTCGAGCAGCAGGTCGACGTGCTCCTGGGGCTTCACGCGTGGAAGCACGCGCTCGATGCGTCCGTCCGGACCGATGATGAACGTCGTTCGCTCGGTGCCGAAGTAGGTTCGACCGGCGAAGGTCTTCTCGACCCACACGCCGAACGCGTCAGCGACCGCGTGCCCCGTGTCGGAGAGGAGTCGATACGGCAGCGAGTACTTCTCGCGGAACTTCACGTGGCTCTTCGTGTCGTCGGGCGAGACGCCGAAGACCTCCACGCCCGAGTCCGCGACGCGCGACCAGCTGTCGCGCAGCCCACACGCCTGCGCGGTGCAGCCGGCGGTGTCGTCCTTGGGATAGAAGTACAGGACGTAGCGCGAGCCGGCCAGCGACTCCGTCGACACGACCCGGCCGTCGTCGGCGGTCATCTCGAAGGTGGGAGCCGGAGCTCCGGCGTTCAGTCGACTCACGCGGGAAGTCTAGCCCGTCACGAGCCCATCTTCTCGATCGCAACCAGGACCGGTGGCAGGTCGCGTGGCTGCATGCGCGCCACGACCGCGTCGGCGAATTCGGCGAACGCCTCGTCTGCAGCCTCGGCGAGGTCGTGGCCCGCGCCGTCGACGAGCTGCAGCACGGGCTCGTTGCCCGCATCGGCCAGCACCGCCGCGAGCAGGCGCGACTCGTCCGCATCGGCCCACGCGTCGGCGGTGCCGTGCATGAGCACGACGTTCCGGTGCAGCATCGTCGCGAGTGCGAGGGGCGGGGTATGGAACGCCTGATCCCAGCCCGCCAGGGCCAGGGCGACGCCGTCGTCGCCGATCTCGAGCGCGATCTCCGCCTCGCGTCGCTCGGCTCGCTCGATCAGCGCCTCGGACACTCGATCCAGGGCCGCCACGGCCGGCTGGTCGAGGTCGGCTCCGGTTCGGCTCCGCTCGGCCACGCCACGGCGCAGCACGTCGCGGAGGGATCGGGCAGACGCACCGACCAGCCCCACCGCCCCGATGGCCGGGTCACCGATGGCCACGCTCAGCGCAATTGCCGCCCCCTCGCCGTGCCCGATGATCGCCGTCCGCCGCAGATCGAGCTCGCGGCGCGAGCGCATCGCGCCGATGGCGTCCCGAGCATCGTCGATCCGGCTGAACAGGTCGCTCGTCTCCCAGTCGCCGTCGGACTCGCCGCAGCCACGCGGGTCGTAGCGCAGGCTGGCGACCCCACGCGCTGCGAGCGCCTCGGCCAGTCGCGCGAGCGGGCCCGATGGTGCGACCCGGCCACCCATCGGGGCAAACCAGCCGGCGTGGCGCTCCCGATCCCACGCGCCGTGGCGGTTGCGCGGAAGCCAGCTCGGGACGAGCACGGCCCAGGGCAGGCGCCCCGCGCCGTCGGGCAGCGTCAGCGTCGCCGCCAGCGACAGGTTGCCGGCGCGGAAGCGAAGGTCGTCGGAGCGCGTCACGGGCCGATGGTACGCTCGGGTCCGGCCGCTCAGCCGAACAGCGGCCGCCATGTGCCGAGCGCGAGGCTGACGGCGATGGCGGCCGCGGCCAGCAGCGTGGCGGCGAGGACCCACGCCCAGTCTCCGGTGCGCATTCGGCGTGGGCGCGCGATGCTGCGGCACGGCATCGCGCCGAATCCGCGGGCCTCCATCGCAAGCGCCATCCGCGACGCCCGACGTATGGCCCCGACCAGCAGAGACATCAGCTTGCCGAGGAAGAGCCGAACGGCGGTGATCGGCGAACGACCCGCCTCGACGCCGCGTGCGCGCCGCGCCATGCCGATCGTCTCCCACTCCCGGGACATGAGGGGCAGGAGGCGGAGCGCCGCGAGGACGCCGATCGCGTAGCGCGGCGACACCCGCGCCTGCTGGATCAGCGCGTCCGCGGTTTCGGTGGGATCGCTGGTGGCGGTAGCCAGGATGCCCGGCCAATGCGATGGCGACCAGGCGAAGTCCAAGCCCGGCCCCGTTCACAAGGGTTTCGGCGCCGATCCGGATCGGCCCGAGCGAGATGACCGTCGGACCCAGCTGCTGGGCGGCGAACAGGACGTTGAGGACCGCGATGGCGATGGCGAGGGTACCGATGAGCCACGCCCGGCCGAGGAGGGCGCGCGTCGACAGGCCGGAGAAGGGCAGCAGCGCGGCCAGCCCGGCGAGGATCACTCCCGCCGTCACGCCGTCAAGCGAGGAGAACAGCGCGAGCAGCAGCACGAGCGCCGCCAACAGCTTCGCCACCGGATTGGCTCGGGCAAGCGGGGCGCCGGCATCGGGGACGATCGGGGTCAGGAGGCGCATCAGCGACGCCGCCGTGAGCTGGAGCGTGCGGTCGGCGAGCGCGGCGACGAACGCCCGGTCGTGGGAGACGAAGCACACGGCGCGCCCATCGTCACGCAGCGCGGCGAGGAGATGGAGCAGCTCCCCCCACGTGCGACGGTCCTGCCCGAATGTCGGCTCGTCCAGGACGAGCAGGCGCGGCGCGGTCGCCAGCGCCGTGGCGACCGAGAGGCGGCGCTTCTCGCCGCCCGACAGCGTGAACGGGTTGGCCTCGGCGAGGTGCGACAGGCGGAGGCGGCTCGAGCAGCTCGTCGGCGCGCCGGCGCGCGTCGGCCTCGGCCACCCCGACCCGCCTCGGGCCGAGCAGCAGCTCCTCACGGACCGAGGCGGCAAGGAACTGGTGCTCGGGATCCTGGAAGACGGTGCCGATCCTGGCGAGCGAGCTCCCGGGCCGGCCAGCGCGCGATCCGCTCGTGGCCGCGCCCCGCCGCGAGCGCCTCGCCCGAGATCACCGAGCCGGCGCGCGGCCGAAGGAGGCCGGCCAGGAGCATGCCGAGCGTCGACTTGCCGCTGCCGTTCGGGCCGATGATGGCCAGTGCCTCGGCGGATCGAACGGCAACGTCGACGTTGGCGACCGCGTCCACGGTGGAGCCGGGGTATCGGAAGGCGACGTGCTCGGCGATGACGAGCGTCTCGCTGGGCGGACGGGGGCGACGGGGCGGGGCGGCCGGCGGATGATCCGGGACCCAGACTCCCGCGTCGGCGAGTCGGGCAGCGTGGTCTCGGAACACGTCGCGCGGGGCGCCGTCGGCAACGACGCCACCGCCTGCCTCGATCACGACCACTCGATCGACGAGGGAGAGCGCCTCGTCGACCCGGTGCTCGACCAGCAGGAGCGTGGCGCCGAGGCGCTCCAGCACGCGCCCGAGAACGTCGCGCACCTCCGCCGCCCCATCCGGGTCGAGGTTCGCCGTCGGCTCGTCGAGCAGCAGCAGCCCGGGCCGAAGCGCCAGCGTTCCCGCCAGCGCGAGGCGCTGCTGCTCGCCGCCCGAGAGCGCGTGCGTCGGCCGGTCGCGCCCATATGGGAAGTCGACCGCTGCCAGCGCGGCGTCGACCCGCGCCCAGATCCCTTCCGTCGGGACGCATCGGTTCTCGAGGCCGAACGCGACGTCGTCGCCCGCCCGGCCCATGACGATCTGCGCCTCCGGGTCCTGGAAGAGGAGCCCGGTCCGGTCGCGCGCATCGCGCGGATGCCGCCCGTCGACCAGGAGCTGGCCCTCGGTCTCGACGACGGATTCGTCGACGAGGCCCGCGAGCGCCGTCAGCAGCGTCGACTTGCCGGCGCCCGACGCACCGAGCAGGAGCACGCGCTCGCCGGCCTCGATCGTCAGGTCGAGGCCACGCACGGCCCAGTCGCGCCGGCCGGGGTGGCGAAGGCCCCATCCCCGGGCATCGATGCGCGCCGGCCGCGTCTCGTCCGCCATCGGCCCATTGTGGTGGCCCGTGTGATGGCTCGGATGCTGCCTCGGCGCGTCAGACCTCGCGCTGATCGCGACCGGCGGCAAACTCGCGCAGGACCCCGGTGCCGACGAGCGCGCGGAGCAGCAGCCATGCGCCGACGCCGGCCACGATCGCGCCACTTGCGATCGTCGCCACGCCGAAGACAGCCCAGAATTCGGCTCCCGTGTCCCGGAAATACACGATGACGTCGTGGACCGCAGCGAACAGCCCGGACAGGGCGCCTGACAGGACCGCGGTCGGAAGCCCCCAGAGTCGGTACAGCCCGAGGGCAAACCCGAGCTCCGCGCCGCCGCCCTGGATCGCGCCGGAGACGAGGGCATCGGCACCGTACGGCGAGCCGAGCAGGACCGAGACGGCCGCCGACACCACGCCGCCGAAGAGCGCGGCCCCCGGACGTCGAACGATCAGGCCGACGAGCACGGCCGGCAGCAGCCAGATGCCGTACATGATCCCCTGCGCCGGTGGAAGGAACGCGAAGAGCGGCGCGGCCGCCGTGTAGGCGGCGTTCCACGCCAGGAAGACGGCGCCGAACGCAACGGCGACCGCGGCGGCCACGACGATGTCGACGATGCGCCAGCCGCTCTGGCGGCCGGTGGCTGTGGTGGTCATCTGCTCTCCTCTCGTGCTGTCTCGATGACGAGGAGCGTCCCGCGCTCGATCCGAACCGATGCCGGCGTTCTGACGACCTCGTTGGACAGGCCGCGCGAGCGCCCGAAGCCCAGGGTCGCGTCGGCGAGCGGCCAGCGCAGGCCCTCGGTCGTCACGCCGAGCGCGTCACCGCCGACCGGCAGCAGCGTGACGGTCGCGCCGACCCCACCGTCGAGGTCGGTCTTGCCGCCGCCGCTGAGCGCACGCACCTGGGTGGTTGCCCGCACCGCGCGGACCGAGCGCCCGGCGAGGGCCGGGTCGGCCAGCAGCAGCAGGTTCGCCAGCTCGTGGTCGATGCGCGACCCGCCGAAGGCCCCGAGCAGCACCACCTCGGTGGCACCTGCCGCAAGGGCGGCCTCCACGGCCAGCTCGGTGTCGGATCCGTCCTTGTCGGTCGGATGGCGCTCGACGACCACGCCGGAGGCTGCGAGGCCCTCGGCGAGCCCCGGCTCGACCGAGTCGAGGTCGCCGACCAGACGATCCGGCAGACGTCCGATCCGATCGAGCGATCCGGCACCGCCGTCGGCGGCGATGACCAGGTCGGCGCCGTCGAGCCACGCCCCGTCGGACGGGTCGAGATCCGCTGACGCCACGACGACCACCCTCATGAGCTTCCCTCTTCCATCGGCCCGGAAACGACGAACGGCACGCCCGGAGTCGAACTCCCGGGGCGCGCCGTAGCACGTGCTGCTTCGACTTCCTTCGCCGGCATGACCCGGATCAGGTTCGAGGGTCAGCGGACGCGTCGGCGTCCGCACTCTCAGCGCTTAGCGCGCTCCCCTGTCGTTTCTGGATTGTCCGCGCAGCCTAGCACGGGACCTATGATCGGTCGATGCACCCGAACGTGGCCCGCGTCATCGAGACGGCCCGCGCGGCGGGACTCGAGATCGCGGTCGAGCGCTTTCCGGCGGGCACGCGCACCGCGGCCGACGCGGCGCGCGCGGTCGGCTGTGATGTCGCGCAGATCGTGAAGTCGCTCGTCTTCATCGCCGATGGCAATGCCGTGGTCGCGCTCGTCTCCGGTGCGAACCGGGTCGACACCGGGAAGATGGCCGCCGCCGTGCGCGCGGCCGACGTACGGCGGGCGGACGGGGACGAGGCACGGGCAGCCACCGGCGTGGCGATCGGCGGAGTTCCGCCGTTCGGGCACGTTCGTCCGGTGGCCGTCGTCATCGACCGCGATCTGCTGGCCTTCGATCGCGTATGGGCGGCAGCCGGCCTCCCGGACGCGGTCTTTCCGATCGCGCCCGACGCGCTCGTTTCCGTCAGCCGCGGCAGCGTCGCCGACCTGGCCGAGTAAGTATCCTTCGGCCCGCTATGCCGATCGGATTCGTCTTCGCCGTGCTCGTCGTCGCCGGGGTGCTCCTGGCGGCCATCTCCCTGATCGCACTGCGGCGGGCGGGGGCGCAGGCGACCATCGCGCGCCGCCTCGCCGGCCCGCCGGAGATGAAGGTCGGACAGCTGCTTGGCGACGAGCAGCTGCCCGAGCGCCCGGTGCGCGTCGTCGGGCGCATCCGCTGTCGCGACCCGCTCGAGATGGGAGGTGGCGAGCGCCTCGTCGCCTTCCACCGCGACGTGGAGGTACGGATCGGCAAGACCTGGCGCAGCATCGAGCGGCTGCGCGAGACCCGATCGTTCGACCTGTGGGACCACGATGGCTCGCTGTCGGTCGACCCGGCGCACGCCGCCGAGCCGCTCGTCGTCATTCCCAAGGTCTGGCGCGGCCAACCCTCGCAGCTCGAGGAGCCGCACGCGTCCGCGGTCGCCCGCCTGGCCGAGCGGCACGGGCCCGCGGTCGCGGCGCGCGCCATCACTCGCGGCGTCAACGTGACGGATCGGCTGCTCCTGGTGGCCCGTGCGCGGCGTGAGCGCGGTGGTCGCGTCGCCCTCGAGCCGCCGGATGGCGGCTACCTCGTCACGAACCTCGAGCTCGACGACGCGATGCGGCTCCTCGGGGGCCGGAATCGACGGCTGCTGACGGCGGGTATCGTCGGCCTCGCCGTCTCCGTCGCACTCCTTGCCATCGGCGGTGTCGGCGCGTTTCTGAGCGCGATGCTGGCCTGACGCGCCGGGTACGGGGTCGACCGGTACCAACGAGTCATCGCGTCCGAGACCCACCGTTTCTAGCATCGGCTACACGGGACCTACCAGAAGCTCCATCTGGACCAGTGGAGCACCGGTTGGACCCAACTACGGTGAACGTGGATGCCTCGAGACGGACAGGACGCCCTGCTCAGCGTCGCCCAGGCCGCGCTCCTTCTTGGCGTCCACCCGAACACCGTTCGAAGCTGGACCGATGCGGGCCGGCTGACCGCGTATCGGATCAACGCCCGGGGTGATCGACGCTTCCGCCGCGGCGATGTCGAGCGCATCCTGGTCGAGGATGCCCCGGCCACAGCGCCCGAGGCGGGTGCCGGCGATCGCGCCGATCGCGCCGGTCGTACCGCGGAGCTGGCCATCTTCGAGCGCCTCTCGGCCGGCATGGCGGCTAGCCCGTCACCCTCCGGCGTCGCTCGGGCACTGGTCGAAGCCCTGCGCACCGAGTGGCACGTCGACCGTGCGGCGATGTACGTCCTCACCGACGACGTGCTCGAGCTGGTCGTCCATGCAGGCTTCGATGCGCCGCCACCCGCCACGCTTGCCCAGGGCGAGGGCCCGACGTTCAGCGCTGGCGCCGACCGCGAGATCAGGCTCACCACGCGCGCCGGCACGGTGGGGGTGCTGGTCATCGATGCCGCCGCCGTCGAGCGCATGTCTCCGCCATTCCTGCGCGCGATCACCACGAGCGTGGCGACCGCGCTCTCGAGCGCACGACTCCTCGGGCGCGCCCGTCGCGAGGTCCGCCGCGCTCGAGCGCTGCGCTCGGTGACGAAGGAGCTCACCGGGACCCTCGACCTCACGTCCCTGCTCGGCGAGGTGGTCGAGCTGACCCGGGCCCTCTTCGAGGCCGACAAGGCCGGCCTCTGGCTGGTGGCCGACGGAGACAACCCGTTCGAGGTCGCGGCGCACCACGGCCTGAGTGAGGAGTTCCTGGCACAGGTTGGCGGGCTGAAGGTCGGCGCCGACACGATCGGTACCCGCGCCATTCGCGACAGGCGCTCGTACTGGGTGCGCGACGCCCCGACGCAGGGCATCGGCCTCATGGCTGCGGCATACGAATCCGAGGGCATCGACACCGCCTGCCTCGTCCCGCTCATCGGCGGCGATGAGCCGCTCGGGCTGCTCGGCCTCTACCACCGCCGCGACCGTCCGTGGCCGGCCGACGAGGTCGCCCTGCTGCAGGCGTTTGCCGACCAGGCCGCG
Source organism: uncultured Chloroflexia bacterium (assembly GCA_963839635.1). Classification (GTDB taxonomy): domain Bacteria; phylum Chloroflexota; class Limnocylindria; order QHBO01; family QHBO01; genus JACDBZ01. The sequence continues at coordinate 184,597 of CAWIVT010000004.1, read as the reverse complement.
GTCGCCATCCAGAACGCGCGCCTGTACCGCTCGATCGGCATGCAGGCGGCCCGGATGCAGTCGATCCAGGACCTCTCGGCGCGGCTCAACCGCCTGACCGACGTACGCGCCATCGCCGAGGCGATCGTGGCCGAGGCGAGCACACTCGCCGAGTACCACGACATCCGCATCTACCGCGTCGACTGGGAACGCCGCGTCTGCGACCCGATCGCATTCACCCGAGAGATGCTCGACGGCGATCCGGCAGACGCCGAGGCGCTCCTGCGAGTCGACGTCGGCGAGGGCTTCACCGGATGGGTCGCCGAGCACGGCGAACCGATGCTGATCAACGACGCACTCGACGACGAGCGCGGCAAGACGATCGACGGGACCGAGGACGTCCCGGAGTCGATGCTGGTCGTGCCCATGCTGTACGAGGGCCGGGCGCTCGGCGTCATCGTGCTCAGCCAGCTCGGGTTCCACCGCTTCAGCACCGACGACCTCCAGACGATGAGCATCTTCGCCGGCTACGCCGCGCAGGCCATGGCGAACGCAACGACCTACGACCAGCTCGTCGCCCAGTCGACCGAGCTCTCGAGGCGCGCCGAGTCGCAGCGCCATCTGCTCGAGACCAACGAGCGGCTGCTCGGCACGCTCGACCAGGCGGACGTGCTCGAGACGATCGCCGACGGCCTGCGCGGGGTCGTCTCGTACGACAACCTGTCCATCTACCGCACTGACCACGTGAGCCGGGCGATGGTCCCGGTCCTCACGCGCGAGCAGCACGCGGAGGAGGTGGGCAACTACCCCATCCCCTTCGGTCGGGGCCTGATGGGCTGGTCGGTCGAGCACGCTCAGCCGATCCTGGCGAACGATGCGCTCAGCGACCCGCGTGCCCTCCAGATCCCCGGCACGCCGCCGGATCCCGAGGCCGTGGTCGTGGTTCCGCTCATCGCCGACGGCGAGGTGCTCGGCGCACTCAACGCCTCGCGCATCGGCGGCGCCGACGTGTACTTCAGCGAGAGCGACTTCGAGCTCATCCAGCTCTTCGCCGCCCAGGCGTCGATCGCCCTGCGCAATGCCGATGCCCACCACGCCATGAGCCAGCGCGCCGAGACCGATGCCCTGACCGGCCTTGCGAACCACGGCTCCTTCCAGCGCGAGCTGGCCCGCATCATCGACGAGGTCCACGCTGGCGCGAGTGGCGCGCCTCGACGGATGGCGGTGCTGATGATGGACCTCGACTCGTTCAAGGCATACAACGACCGCTACGGCCACCCCGCGGGCGACTCGCTGCTCCACCGAACCGCCACCGCCATCCACGGCGCGGCGCGATCGAACGACCACGTCTACCGCTACGGCGGCGACGAGTTCGCCCTGATCCTGCCCGGCACGACGGTGGCCGAGGCCGCACGCGTCGGCGAGCGGATTCGCGCCGCGGTGGCCGACCTGACCGCAACCTCCCCGGAGCCGGTGACGATCACCATCGGCGTGGCAGGGCTTCCGGGCGATGCCCACGACCGCGCCAGCCTGATCGAGGCCGCCGACACGGCGCTCTACTACGGCAAGCGCGCGGGGCAGAACCGCGTCCTCCGCGCGAACCAGCTGCCCCGCGACGTCGTCGACCTGCGGGGCACACTCGACGAGCTGGCTCGCGCGGCGCTGCGCGACGGCGACGATCCCTACGCGGTCGAGCACCTCGTGGAGCGCGCCACGCAGCTCACCGGGGTCGTCCACGACGAGGCTGACGCGGTCAGTGCCGCCGTCCTGACGGTCACACGAGCACTTGCGGCCGGCGGTTCCGGGACCGGCCCGGAGGGGACGCCGACGCCGGTCACGGCGACCGCGTCGGCCGCCTGGCGGTCCGCATCGGGGAGCGGCTCGGCCTGCGCGCCGACGAGCTCCGAGCCCTCGAGCTGGCGGGGCGCCTCCACAACCTCGGTGACCGCGCAGTGGCCGAGCTCAGCGAACTGCCCGCGCTGCACCGAGTGGCAGCGCTGATCGCCGGCCACCGCGGCCTGGTGGCCGAGGGAGAGCGCCGCGGGCGGCGCGGGCCGCGGGCGCGCGGGCCGATCGGCCCCCACGTCGTGGCCGCCGCGAATGCCTACGACACGCTCGTCTCGGGCGTCGGGCGCGGGCGCATCACCCGCGCCGATGCGATGAGCGAGGTGCGCTCCGACGCGACGACCATCCGCTCCGACGTGCTCACAGCCCTGGCCGCCGTGGTGGACGATCATCGCGACCAGGGCAGGCGGCGTCGTGCCAGCGACGAGCCGAATCGGGAGCTCGGCGCAGCCTGACTCCGCGGGGTGCCGTGTATCATTCCGGCGCCGATGCCGATCTCCCGCCTCGCATCGCTGCGCTTGCGCGGGGTGCTGAGCCTGGCGCTCGGAACCGCCGTCGCGCTTGCTGCATGCGCCAGCGACACCCCACCCACTTCGAGTCCGTCCACGACCGATGCGGCCCCATCGGTGCGTCCGACGCAGAGCCCGTCGCCGCAGCCGACGCCCACTCCCGAGCAGACGCCGCGCTTCACCAACGAGCCTGACGACGAGCTCGCCGGTCTCATCCCCACCGAGGTGAACGGAATCCCCGTGGTGGTGGCGCCCTTCGACGATTTCGCCCTGACGCCGGGCGACATCGGCCTTGCCTACGGCGAGATCGGCAACCGGTTCGCGTCACTGGCGCTCGCGTACGTCGAGAGGCCACGCCTCTCGCTCTACGCGATGCGGGTCGAGGGCGATCCCGTCGCGACCGATGACCTCCAGCCGCACCTGGCCACCGCCGGGCGTTACGTCGGGATCGCGGGCCTCGATCCGGATCCGTGGGACGCCGGCGTGGTCGGCGGGAAGAAGGTGTGGGTGCGTCCCGAGGACAACGCCACTGCAGCCGGCACCCATGTCTACACCTGGTCCAGCGGTGAGTTCGTGTTCCTGCTCATCGGCGTCGACGACACCCTCAACCAGGCCGTCATCGAGGCACTGCCCGGCGAGCCGGCCCCGTCGCCCACGCTCACCGCGTCTCCGTCCGCGGGCGAGGCCAGCGGAGAGCCGTCCGCCACGCCCTGACCGCCGTCCAGTGCGCGGTGGCGTTCGCCGCCACTACCATGGCACGGCATGTTCGCCAGGATCGCCTACGCGCTCTCCATCGGCGGCACCATCGCCGCCATCGCGCTGCGGCTCCTCAATGCCGACCCGACGCTCACCTTCGGCGTCAGCGCGCTCGCCATCCTCGGCCTCGCCTACACGCTCGGCCACGCCACCGAGCAGCTGGGGTTGACTCTCGGCCCGCGTATCGGCGGCATCATGAATGCCACCGTCGGCAACGTCGGCGAGATCATCATTGCCGCCTTCCTGATCCTCGACGGCAAGATCGAGCTGGTCCACGCCTCGATCACCGGCTCCATCATCGGCAACCTGCTGCTCGTGCTCGGCGCGTCGCTGCTCATCGGCGGCATCAAGAACGGCGTCCAGAGCTACGACGCCCAGGCGACCGGCATGAACGCCGCGAGCCTGATCCTCGCCACCATCGGGCTGATCGTGCCGGCCACGTTCGCCTTCCTCATCGGCGGCGGGCCAGACACCGGCCCCGGCGATCCGGAGTTCTTCCAGGATCGAGGCGCTCTCGATCGGCGTGGCCATGCTGCTGCTGCTCACCTACGCGGCGCAGACCTGGTTCTTCCTCCGCTCTCCCGAGTCGCCGGGCTGGCCGCACGGCGAGGACGAGGTTGCGTCACTGGAGCCGGCGCCCGTCGCTCGTCGTGCTGCTGGCATCCGCCGCCGCCCTGACCGCGACCTCCGAGATCCTGGTCCACTCCCTGGAGCCCGCCGTCGAGTCGCTCGGGATCAGCGAGTTCTTCATCGGCATCATCCTGATCCCGATCATCGGCAACCTGGCCGAGCACGTGGTCGGCGTCACGCTGGCCTACAAGAACAAGATGGACTTCAGCCTGATCACCTCCATCGGCTGCGCGACCCAGATCGCGCTCTTCGCCGCGCCGGTGCTCGTCTTCTTCGGCCTCCTGGTCGGCAACCCGCTGACGCTGGTCTTCACCCCGCTCGAGGTGGTGGCGTCGGTCGGCGTCATGATCGCCGGCTACATCGCCCTCGACGGCAAGTCGAACTGGGTCGAGGGGCTTCAGCTGATCAGCGTCTACGTCATCCTGGCCATCGCCTTCTTCTTCCTGACGTAGCGCCGGGGCCGATGCGGCGGGCTACCATGGCCCGATGCTGAGCCTGCCGGGGCCGCTCGTCAGCGTCGACTGGCTGGCGGCCCACCTGACCGATCCCGCCCTTCGCATCGCCGATGTGCGCTGGTCGCTGTCCGGGCCGCCCGGCCGCGAGCGCTATGCCGACGGACACCTCCCCGGCGCGGTCTTCCTCGACGCCGACCACGAGCTGAGCTCGCCGGGCGAGGGCGCAGGCCGCCACCCGCTACCGACCGCCGACAAGCTGGCCGCGTCCTCGGTCGGGCGGGCATCGGCGACGAGCACGTGGTGGTCGCCTACGACGACGCCGGCGGCAGCATCGCGGCGCGGCTGTGGTGGCTGTGTCGCCACTTCGGCCTGCCGGCGAATGCGCGGTGCTCGACGGCGGGATCGGCGCCTGGACCGATGCGGGCCACGACCTCACCACCGCGGTACCGGGCCACCCACCGCCGACCTGGACGGCGGGCGAGCCCGCCGACGACCTGGTCGGCACGGACGAGGTGGCCGCCATGATCGGCGGACGCTCCTGCTCGACGCGCGCGCCGCCGAACGCTATCGCGGCGAGACCGAGCCGATCGACCCGCGGCCGGGCCACATCCCCGGCGCCGTGAACGCTCCGTTCATCGGAAACCTCGGGCCCGACGGCCGCTTCCTGCCCGCGGAGGCCCTGCGCGCCCGCTACGAGGCGCTCGGCGCCGCCGAGCGGCCAGTCGGTCGCGTACTGCGGCTCCAGCCTGAGCGCGACGCACAACCTGCTCGCGATGGAGATCGCCGGCATCGACGGCGGCGCGCCTCTACGAGGGCTCCTGGAGCGACTGGTCGTCGGACCCGACCCGCCCCGCCGCCACCGGACCACGCCATGACCGAGCCAGACGACTGGGGCGGCTGGGACGACGGGGTCGACGACCGCATCGGCCGCAAGCGCGACCGGCTGGCGCGGCTGCTGAGCGTGGCGTCGATCCTCTACTCGAGGGGCAGCGGCGAGGCGGGCGTGGCGGTGAGCGAGATCGCGCAGCTGACCGGGCATGACCACGCGCACCGTGTACCGCGACATCAGCGCCCTCGACGAGGAGCTGGGCGTGCCGGTCTTCCAGGCCGGCCGCGGCCACTACGGGATCGACACGCAAGTTCTTCCTGCCGCCGCTGCGCCTGAGCGTGCCCGAGGCGATCGTCCTCTTCCTCGCGTCGCGCCTCATCGCGCGCTGGAGCGACCAGTACGACGCGGCGGTGGTGAGCGCCTTCACCAAGCTCGCCGATGCCCTGCCGCAGCCGATCGCGCGCCACGTGGCGGCCACGATGCTCGCCGTTCGGCGAGCACGACACGAACGAGCCGTTCACCCGCACCTTCGCGGCCGTGGCGCGCGGCTGGGCCGAGGGCCGCGTGGTCGAGATCACCTACGACCCCGGCACGGGACAGGAGAAGCGGACGCGCGGTCCACCCGTACTCCCTCGAGCCGGACGCCGCGCTTCGCAGCGTGTACCTCATCGGCCACGACGAGCCGGCCGACGCGATGCGCACCTACAAGGTCGAGCGCATCCGATCCGCGACGCTGACGCAGGACCGCTACGAGATCCCCGAGGCCTTCGACCCGGACCGCTGGCTCGCGAACTCGTGGGGCATCTGGTCGTCCGACTCGACGCCGACGGAGCGGGTGCGCCTGCGGTTCGACCCGTCGGTCGCGCATCGCGTCCGCGAGTCGGTCTGGCATCGGTCGCAGCAGCTCACCGAGCTCGACGGCGGTGGCGTCGAGCTGGCGGTGACGGTGGCCGGCATCGTCGAGATCCGGCCGTGGATCCTGTCGTGGGGTGACGGCGTCGAGGTGCTCGAGCCGCCGGCGCTGCGCGAGGCGGTGGCGGTTGCGGTGCGCAATGCCGCCGCGCGCTATGCCGACTGAGGTCGAGGCCAAGTTCCGAGCCGACGGACCCGGCCCGCTCGAGGCGCTGGCCGTGGCGGACCGGCTCGGGAACGCCAGCCTCGGGCCGGCGCGAACTGTCGACGAGACCGATCGCTACCTCGACACCGACGACGGCCGGCTGGCATCGGCCCGGTGGGCGTGCCGCCTGCGGCTGCGCGACGGAACGACCCGAATCTCGCTCAAGGGCCCGCCGAGCGACGCTCCGGCGGCGGCCTGGCATCACCGACGGCCCGAGGTCGAGGGCCCGGCGACGGACGAGATCGCGCCGAATGTCTGGCCCGCGAGCGAGGCGCGCGACCTCGCTCGAGTCGCTCGCCGGCGGGCACGCCCTGATGGAGCGCCTGCGCCTGCGTCAGCGACGGACCGAGCGAGCGGTCACGCTCGATGGCGGCGAGCCGATCGGCACCCTCACCCTCGACCGGGTGCGGTCGGCCGCCGGCGGCGTCGACCGGGTGAGCTGTTCGTCGTCGAGCTCGAGCTCGATCCGACGTCCCGATGCGGCGAGGCGGAGCTGAGCGGGCTGGCCGACGCACTGGCGTCGGTACCCGGGCCTCGTGCCCGAGCCGCGCACGAAGCTCGAGCACGCCCTCGCACCGACTGCAGCGAGCCGGATGACGATTCGCTGCCACGCCCGCGGACTCTTGCGGAGTGGCTGGCCCTCGGCGCCGGGCTGGCCGTGTTCGCTACCTCGGCTGGGACGGCGCGCTGTGGGACGCACGCCTCCAGCTCCTCCTGCACCTCGTCGCGGTCGGGGCGATCCTGTGGCCTGGTGGCGGTGGCGCGTGCGCGGTGGCGAGCTGCCGCGAAGCCCGGTCGACCTGCCGCTGCTCGGCCTGCTGGCGGCGTTCGCGCTCGCCACCGCGTCCGCCCTGAACCTCGGGATGAGCCTGCGCGCCATGGCGGCCATCGCCGCCCTCGCGGCTGATGCTGCCGGTTGCGCTGCTGGCGGTTCGCCACCGCCCCGCCTGGGTCGGGACTCGTCACCAGCGTGCCGGTGCTGCTGCTGTCGATCCCGACGCTGGTCGATCCTCCTCGCCCGGAGGCTCGAGTGGATCCTGGTGGGTGCGCCCGGCCTGCCACCGCTGCGCCTGCCGGCGGAGGGCACGCCGTTCGGATCGGTCGCGGTGCCGCCGTTCGTGATCTGGCCCGCATGGGCGCTGGCCGGGCCTCATCGAGCCGGCCTGGCTGCGACGGATCGTGCGCATCGGCCTGGTGGCGGTGGGCATCCCGATGACGATCCTCTCCGGCTCGCGCTCGGCCTGGCTGGCGATCGGCGTCGCCGCCGTCATCGGCGTCGCCCCGTTCGCGTGGCGCCATCGTCACCGGCTGCGTCCCTCCCGGCGTCGACCTGGCAGGCCCTCGCTCGCGGCGGCCGGCGCGCTCGCGGTCGTTGCGCTGGTCGTGGCTCGTCGCGTCCCGCGCCTCACGGCGATCACGTCGCTCCTCTACCGCGTCGCGCTGTGGCGCGACACCCTGGCCGCCTGGCAGACGGATCCGCTCCTGGGCATCGGGCCCGGCTTCATGCCGTACGCCCGCCAGGCGGCGGCGCGCCGACTTCACCTTCCCGGTCCGCCAGCCCCACTCGCACAACCTGCCGCTCGGCGTGCTCGGCGACGCCGGCGTCGTCGGGCTGGCCCTGGCGGCGGTCGTCGTGGTCACCCTGCTCGTCGTGGCGGGCCCGTGGCGGAGCCGCACGTCGGTCGGACGCACTGCCGGCATCGTGCTGCTCGGCCTCGGCGTCGGCGGGCTGTTCGACGACCTCACCTTCATCCCCGGGCTTCGACCTCCTCGCGATCACCCTCATCGCCGTCGCGCTGCTGGATGCCGGCGCCGTCGACTGGGCGCGCCCGTCGTGGGGCAGGCGCGGCCGGTGGCTGCCAGCGACGCTCGCGGCGGTCGCCGGGGGTGCCGTCCTGTTGGCCGCCATGGTCACCGCAGATGCCGGCGGCATCGCCTACCGAGCGGGAATACGCAGCGCGGTCGACGGCGAGCTGGGCGGAGTCCACCTCGCTGGCTGACGCGCGCCGTCGAGATCGATCCGTGGCACCCCGCCGGACCCGAAGCCGCTGGCCGTCGCCGCCGAGGCAGCCGGCGGCCGGAGATCGCCCGCGCGCCGCGGCCGAGACTGCGACGACGCTCAACCCGGGCGACGCGCCGGCCTGGACCAACCTGTCGCTGCTCTGCCGGGACGCGGGGGACGAGGCTTGCCAGGTCCACGCCGCCGAGCGGGCGGCCGCCATGGCGCGCTCGGCCCGGCGGAGCTGCTGAACGCCGCCGTCCTCCTGGAGGACGCTGGGCGAGCGCGCGCGGCCGATCGCGCGTACCGGCTCTCGCTGCTCAGCCAGCTGCGGACGTCGTTCGCGCTCGACTGGCCGCGGACGGTCCACATCGGCGACGGCACCATCCCCGACTACGGCGACGCGGCCTGGCAGCTGAACCGTCTCCTCGCGCTGCACGCCGTCGGCGAGCCGGTCGCGCCCGAGGAGTTCGACGATCCAGGCGTCCGGGCGCTCGCCCACGCAATGGCAGGCGAGCGGCCGGCGGCCGAGGCGCATCTTGCCGCCGCGATCGAGTCGACGCCGGACACGTCGGCGACCTGGGACTTCGCGATCGTCCTGCGCGACGCCTGGGGCCAGCCGGTGGACGAGGAGCTTCGGATCGCCGAGGTCGTCCGAGGGCGGCCGTTCCCGCCGAGCGACCTCGATGCCGGGGTCGCTTCGCAGAGCTTCGACGTCAGCAGCTTCCGAGCCTATCCGCGCGACGGATTCGTGACCGATGCGGTCCGCACCTTCACGACGCCGCCGTATCCCTGGATCCTGGCCGAGCTGCTTCCCTAGCCGACCTCGTCGAGGAACGGGAGGCGCTGGATGAGCGCGAGGCGCGGCCGCTCGGTGCGCTCGACCGGGGCGACCGGGACGCGCAGCCACGCGTCGCCGGCGCGTCCCGTGCGATAGCGGGCGTCGAGCCGGCGAGCCGAGATGGCGTCGAGCCCGAAGCGCGCGAGCGCCTCGGCGAGGAGCGTCCCCTCTCCGCGGAGCGCGTGGGAGACGACGCAGCGGTCGCCGTCGCGCAGGACCGCCTCCAGATGCTGGCGACGTGCCGCGAACGGTCGTCGCTGCCAGTCCTCTCCGCCGGTCCACAGCAGGTCGGAGGCGACGAATGCGGGGCGACCCGCTGACCGGTCGCCGCCCAGCCGGCGCCGCAGGAGATCGGTGTCGAGCCAGCCGCCCTCGTCGAGTGCCAGCAACCAGCCGTCGAGCAGCGACGCCGTCCTCCATCAGTCGCTCGGGCAGCTCCTCGACCAGCTCGCCGAACGCGACCAGCGCGTCGGCCAGGCCCTCCGCCCGCAGGCGAACCAGCTGTCCGCCCTCGACCCAGGCCTGTGCGCGGACGCCCGGCCACCACGGCTCGAAGAGGTAGCTGGGATCGTCGAACGGGGCGACGCCCGCGGTCGGCTGCATCGGCGAGATGCGGGCTGGGAGCCGCCCGGCCGCGTCGGCGGTCGGGATCGGAAGGTCGAGCTGCTCTCCGGGCACGACCCGCGCGTCAGGCGGTCTTGCGCCGGCGCTGGCGGGGCGCCTCGGCCTCTTCGTCGCTCGCCTTCGCCGGCCTTGGTCGGCCTTCGTCGCCTTCGTGGCGGACTTCGCCGGTCCCTTTGCGCCGACCTTGGTCGGAGCCTTGTCGTCGGCGGATCGCGGCCTTCCGATCGGCGGGCGGCGGCCGACCGAGGCCTCGAGGGCGGCCATCAGGTCGGTGATGTTGGTCGGCTCGGCTTGCGCGCGGCGGGCTCCGGCTTCTCGCCGGCCACCTTGCGCTCGATGACCGCCATCAGCGCCTGCCGGTAGTCGTCGGCGTAGTCATCGGCGTTGAATTCGCCGGTCATGCTCGCCACCAGCTGCTCGGCCATCTTCCGCTCGGACGGCTTGATGTCGATCTCGGTCCTCGGGCAGGTTCAGCTCGTCCGATCGTCGCGCACCTCGTCCGGCCAGTGCAGCGTGGTCAGCAGCATCGTCTTGGCTGAACGGGTTGAGGGCGGCCAGCTGCTCGCGGTCCTTGAGGACGATCTTGCAGATCGCCGCTCTTGCCCTCATCGGCCAGGACCGACTTGAGCAGGTAGAACGCCTTCGCGCCGATCTGCTCCGGCTCCAGGTAGTACGCCTGCTTCACGAACTGCGTGCCCTGCGTTGTCGCGGGACGCGGTGACGAACATCTCGATCTCGATGGCGCGCATCGTCTTGAGCGGCACCGAGTCGATGTCCTCCTCGGTGACGACGACGTACTTGCCCTTGCTCCACTCGTAGCCGCGCACCGTCTCCGAGCGCGGGATGACCTCGTCGTGGTACGGGCAGTAGACCTTCATCTGGATCCGGTTCAGACAGCTCGCGTGGAGCAGGTTGAAGCCGATGCCGCCCTGTCTCGGTCGCCAGGTACAGCTTGACCGGGATGGTCACCAGTCCGAACTGGATCGCCCCCCGCCACATGGATCGTGCCATTGGACGTCCGCATGCTCCTGCTGTGCGTTCGTTCGAACGCGTGCCCTGCGTCGCTTCGAACGCGGGCGGTGATGGTACAACGGGTCGTGCAAACGTGCCCCAGTACCACGCGGGTACCACTCCGAAGGGCCATAGACCGGCGCCAGGACCGACGGCGACACTTGGCTGCGATGACTGACACAGCAGACCGCCACTGCGCGCCTACGTCCTCGAGGACGACCCCGACATCGCCGCCCTCGAGGCCGATCTCCTGCGCGAGATGGGCTTCACGCGTGGTGACCTGCACCCGCATCGTCGAGCTCGGCGACCTCATGGAGGTCGCGCTGCCGCACCTCATGGTCGTCGACGTCATGCTTCCCGACGGCGACGGCGGCGACATCACCGAGCTGCTGCGCACCGCGTGGCCCGGGCATCCCGGCGGTCATCGTCTCGGCCGCCAGCCGCGAGCGGCTGGCCGAGCTGGAGCCGATCGGTCCGGTCGTGGCGAAGCCATTCGACCTCGACGCCTTCCGCGCCGCGGTCGGAGAGGCCCTCGACCGCGGCACAGGAGCTCCGCAGCGCCTCGTGACCGGGGTCGTGGCCCTAGAGGACTCGACTCCGCTCGGCCCGGTGACGGCCACCAGCGCCTCGCGCTGCACGTCCCACCGGCTCGCGTGAGGCGATACCGATGCTCGATCGTCGCGACGGCGCGACAGCATGGCGCTCACCGGGCAGTAGCGCGTCGCCGACAGCTCGATCGACCGGCGCAGCGCCTCCGGGTCCACCTCGCCTCGAACCCGTGCTCCACCGTGATGGCGGTGAACACGCTGCGGGTGCTCGTCGGCCGCCTCGCCATCGACGGCGATCTCGTAGCCTCCGCCGCCTGCCGCTTCTTGCGCAGGATGCTCGCGACGTCCATCGAGGTGCAGCCCGCCAGCGCCACCAGCAGCGTCTCCTTCGGACCGGGCGCCGCGCCATCGCCCTCGGGCGGATCGGCGTCCATGGTCACCAGCTCGCCCACGCGAGGTCCTGGCCTCGACCCGGCTGCGTGGACGGATCGACGACGGCCACGATGCTGATCGACATGCATCAAGCCTAGCCGAGCGGGAGGCGACACCATGCGCGTGATCCGGCCGGCTCGCCTCGCCTCGCGTGAGCGACGGCGACCGCTGCTCTTCGCGCTCTCGATGCTCGCCACCGGGGTGCTCGGCATCGAGCTGGCGCTGCTGCCGTCCGGGATCACAACGGCGACCGGGGTCATGGTGAGCGCCGGTGCCATCGGTCTGGGCATCGGCACCGCGTGGCTCCTCCGCATCATCGGCCCCAACCGCCGGCGGTCGGCCGCCGAGCTGCTCCACGGATGCTCGCGCCGGTGTTCGACGACACCTACACGCTCGTGCTCGGCCCGCAGCTCCCGGTCCGCGAGGGCCACCGGCTCGACGGCCTGCTCGTTGGGCCTGCCGGGGTGCGAGCCCTCACCGTCCGCGACTGGGACGGCCGGTACCGGGTCCGTGGCAGCGGATGGGAGTTCGACGCCGGCGGCCGCCGCGGATGGATCCCGTGCCGCACGAATCCGAGCGTCGACGCCACCCGACTGGGCGAGGGCGTCGCGCGCTGGGCCGTCGAGGCCGGCGTGCACAACCTCCCGGTCCGTGGAGCTGTCGCCTTCCCGCTCAAGCAGTCGCGGATGGTGCTGGAGGAGCCCGAGGGCGAAGTCGTGACGGGCGAAAACGCGCCGTGGTGGGCCAACGCGATCGGTCGCGTCAGACGCCTGGATCCCTCAGCCGGCCAGGCCTTCGTGGCCGCCGTGCTCGATGCGGCCGACATGTCGGAGCCGCACCCCGCGCCGCGGGCCGCCGCCCGGCAGCCCTGACGCGAGGCGCTCGTCTACTCGGATCGTTCGTCCGGGCGCAACCATGCCTCGGCCGTGCTCTGGTCGAGGACGTCCGCCAGCAGCTCCTCGGACTCCTCGTCGTCAGCCACCAGCAGCAGCTGCGCGCGGTCGCGGCAGACCGCCACGGCAGTGGCCGTGCCTGACAGCTCGGGATAGGCGCCCGACGCGATCGTGACGTCCGTCATCGCCAGGAATCGATCGCTCACGTTGAGGAGCCCGTCGATCGGACGGCTCCCCTGAGGGACGTGAATCGTGCCGGTGACGCGGATGGGTGGCAACGCCAGCTGCGCCCGCACCGGGCGCTTCGCGATCCGCATCTCGGCGTTGGACTCTCCGGTGAGGTTCGCTGCCGACATGAGGAGAATCGCCGAGACCGCCACCAGGACCGAGGGCGCGGCGACGGTCGCCGTCGGATCGGCGTGCTCGCTGATCGTGGCCTGGCCGATCGTCACGTACGGCGCGGCCTGTTGGTTGAGGATGTCGGTCAGCCGCCCGAACCGCGTCTGGATCGTCCCCGCGATGCGATAGGCATCGGTCACCACGTCGACCTCGACGGGGTTGGTCTCTCCGAATGCGCCGAAGGGGTCCATGGGCGCGATGCTAGCGGCGTTGGATCCCTTGCGGAACCCCCGCCGCCATGGGGCGGCGCTACCCTTCCGCGGCCCCACCCGTCGCAGCGATGCGCTCGGTCTCGCCGCCGGACCCGGTCGCCAGCAGGATGCGACCGGAGGCCTGCTCGCCGAAGAGCGACTCCACCGTGGCCAGTGTGTCGATCTCCGCCGGCGTCTTGTCGTCCCGGATGCGGACGATGCGGGGGAACCGCATTGCGAAGCCGGACCGATGACGGGCGGAGCGCATGATCCGGTCGAAGGCGATCTCCACGACGACCTCCGGCACGACCGTGCGATACCGCCCGTGGTCCTGGAGGGTGATGGCCTTGAAGCGCTCCGTCATCTGGGCGATTTCGGCATCGGTCAGGCCGGTGTATGCCTTGCCGATGGTGAGGAGGCGCGCGTCGGGATCGTCCGCCTCGCGCACCGCGAACGTGTAGTCCGAGAGAACGCCGCGTCGTTTGCCGTGGCCCCACTCGACGCCGACGACGACGCAGTCGAGCGTGGCGAGGGCCTTCTTCAGCTTCAGCCAGCCGAGGCCACGCCGCCCCGGCTGGTAGGTCGAGTCAGGGTCCTTGACCATGAGCCCTTCGTTGCGACGCTCCCGCGCGTCGTCGAAGTGACGCTCGACCTCGTCCGCGGAGGTCGCGCTGGCCAGGTGCGCCAGCAGCAGCCGCTCGCCGCTCCGGTCGGGCAACGCCAGGGCATCCAGCCGGCGGCGGCGCTCGCGGAGCGGCGTCTCGATCAGGTCGTCACCGGCGTGGTGAAGCAGGTCGAAGGCGACGAGGACGACCGGCACCTCGGCCAGCAGCTCGGCCGAGGGTCGAACGCGCCCGAGGCGGGTCTGCAGGGAGGCGAAGTCGAGGACGGTCCCCTGCCGCCACGGCACGAGCTCCCCGTCGATGACGATGGGGCCGAGGTCCGGCAGCGACGCCACCGCCTCCACGACCTCGGGGAAGGAGCGCGTCACGTCGTTGAGGTCGCGGCTGAAGAGGCGGACGGCGCCGCGGCGTCCACGTGCAGCTGGGCGCGAATGCCGTCGTACTTGTCCTCGATCCACGCCTCCTCGCCGACGCGACGCATCACCTCGTCGGCGTCGGCCACCGGCGTGGCGAGCATGAACCTGATGGGCCGCATCAGGTGCAACGCAGCCTCGGACAGCCTGTCGTTGCGCGCCAGCAGCGCCGCCTCGCCGATGTCCCCGGTCAGCATGTGCGCGCGCCGGACGGCGTCCAGCTCACGATCGAAGGCCGCGGCCACGGCCTCCTCGAGCAGCCCCTCGCGCAGCCCGATCCGGGTCTCGCGCGACGAGACGCGACCGATGAAGCGCGCCTCATCGGGGCCGGCTCGACGGAAGAGCTCCGTCATGAGGCCGATACGAGCCTCGCCGTTGGAGGCGGCGGCGATCGCGTCGAAGGCGGCCGCGACCTCACGCACCGTGAGGGGAGCGCCGCTCGCTTCGGCGCCTGCGAGCAGCTCGGCGGCGGCATCGCCGAAGTCCGAGTGGCGCAGGTACGAGCCCCGAATCGCCTCCTCGTCAGCGCCGCTGGCTCGTGCGAGGGCAGCGCCCTGCTGGACCCAGCCCATGCCGAGCTTTGCCGAGGGGTCCGTCAGCGGGCGGCCGGCGAAGAACGCCGCCGCCGCGCCGAGCTCCCCGACCGGAAGGTCGCGCAGGTACGCGGCAAGCAGATCGCGCTTGGCATGCTTGCTGCGCGTGGCGCCGACCGCGGCGGCGACGGCGGCGAGATCGGCGAAGGGGCTGGAAGCTGATGCCATACGGGCACGAGTCTAGGACGGCTCGCGCCGGCGCAATGGGCTTGACCTCGGCCGACCAACCGCGCACGCTCAGCGCATGGTCTTTCCCTGGCAGAAGCGCAACGTCCCGTCGGAGCTCGCCGAACGCATCCCACCCGGGCAGGTGCTGACCGACAAGTTCCCCGTCCTCCACTTCGGCCGCGTGCCCGACTACGGCGACCTCTCCAGCTGGGACTTCCGCGTGTGGGGCGAGGTTGCCGAGCCGTTCACGCTGCGCTGGGCCGAGTTTCGCTCGCTGCCGGTCTCCGAGCGAGACGCTCGACATCCATTGCGTGACACGCTGGTCGAAGCTCGACACGCGATGGGAGGGCGTCGCCTTCACCCACATCGCGGAGGTGGCGCGGCCGACGGTCGACGCGCGATTCGTCATCTTCCATGCCGAGGGCGGCTTCACCGCAAACGTGCCGCTGGCCACGGCGATGCAGCCGAACAGCCTGCTGGCGTGGAACTACGACGGCGAGCCGCTCACGGCGGAGCACGGATACCCGCTACGGGCGATCGTTCCCGGCACCTACTTCTGGAAGAGCGCGAAATGGCTGCGCGGCGTGGAGTTCACCGCGGACGACCAGCCGGGCTTCTGGGAGCGCAACGGGTACCACAACGAGGCGGACCCGTGGAAGGAGGAGCGCTACTCGGGCTGATCGGGCTCCATCCGCTTGGCGCGGGCGATGAGCTCGGCGACCCGACGGCCGCCCTTGCGCCCGATCTCGCGGAAGTGCTCGTTCGAGTACCGCTCGCTGACGGCCTTGCCGCCCTTGGCACCGATCTCCTGGAAGAACTCGGCACCGTAGCGTGCCCGCGTGGTCTTGCCACCCTTGCGCCCTGCCTCGCGAACGCTCATGTTGCCCTCGTCGGGAGTGCCGTTCTGGTCCGTGCCTGCGCGCTCGACCATCGGGCGCCTCCTGTCTGCTGCGTGCTTGACCGACCTCGAATCCTGATTCCAGCCGTGAGCAAGTTGCGTACCGTGTGCCCGATCCATCGGGCGTGGGTTTGGACGGCGACCGTCTAGAATTGCGCGCCGATGCACCCACTGCTGCGCAACGTCGTGATCGGGATCGTCGGCCTGATCATCGCCGGAGCTCTCACCGCGCTTGCCCTGCTGGGCCGGGACTCCGACCTGTCGGTCCTCGCCATGCTGGCGGCCGGCGTGCTCGGGCTCATCGTCGGCCTCTTCCTGTACAGCCAGGGCTGGATCTGGGCCAGCCGGGCGGCACGGCGCCGCGAGTTCGGGAGCTCGCTGCTGATCGCCATCGGTGGAGGCGTGATGGCGCTCATCGCGGCCGTGGCCCTTGCCGGGCTCCTCATCCTGCTGCTGCTCTTCTTCCTGGGCTGACGGCACCGGGGTTCGCCGCTGCTACGATTGCGGCTGCGGCAGCGTCGCCCCCATCGTCTAGAGGCCTAGGACGCCACCCTTTCAAGGTGGAGATCAGGGGTTCGAATCCCCTTGGGGGCACCACTCCCTTCCCCGCGACGAACCCCCGGCAGGCCTTCGGGAGCCGATTGCGAGCCACCCGGCCATGGCATCGGGTACGGTGGTCGAGGAACCCATCCGCGCGCAAAGGGGGATTCGCATCGTGGCTGCCCGTCTCGTCCGCTCATTGCTCGTTGCCATCGTCGTCATCGTGAGCGGCCCGCCGGCCCCGGCGCGCGCGTCGCACCCCATCCCTACTCCCACCGTGGTGCAGCAGAACCTGACCATCCCGTGGGATCTCGACTTCGCGCCGGACGGAACGATGTTCGTCACGGAGCGCTCGGGCCTCATCTCGGTCTTCGCCAGCGGGCAGCCCGGAGCCGCGCGACTCGGTGCACCCACGGTCGTGCCGAACGTTCGCTCTGAGCACGAGTCGGGCCTCAATGGCATCGCCGTCGACGTGGACTTCGCCGCCAACCCGTTCATCTACGTCTGCGCGTCCCGGGATGCCGATGGCGTGGGCGGGCCGATGCCGTGGGTGAACGAGGTCCTGAGATACGAGGTCACGCCGCAGCGAGCGCTCGCCAACGGCGGGGTCATCTTCACCGGAGGGCTTGCCGCGTTCCAGCACAACGGCTGCTCGCTCGAGATGGACGCGGCGGGAAGGCTCTGGGTCGGGATCGGCGACGGCGCGGTCCAGTCAAGGGCGCAGGACCCCGAAAGCCTCAACGGCAAGATCCTGCGGATCAACCGGGACGGGTCGATCCCTGACGACAATCCGGTCTGGCCCGATGACGACGCGCCGACGGCTGTGTACAGCATGGGCCACCGCAATCCGCAGGGCATCGCGTTCGAGCCGGGTACCGGCCAGGTATGGGCATCCGAGCATGGGCCGTCGGTCGACGACGAGATCAACCGGATCGTGGCCGGCGCCAACTACGGGTGGCCGTGCTACACCGGCGCAGGTCGGCCCTTCAACGTGACCGGGGACTGCGGTCCCGCCACCGATTACGCCAACCCGGCCTGGTCGTCCGGCAACGCGACGATCGCGACGTCCGGAATGACCTTCCTCGACCACGCGCTCTGGGATGCCTGGGCCGGTACCGCGGTCGTCTCTCAGCTCAAGGAGCAGGACCTGCGCCGCTTCACGCTGTCCAATGGCGGCGCGACCATGACGCAGGCCAACCTCATGCTGGACGGCCAGTTCGGCCGGCTGCGCGCAGCGGTGCTCGCGCCGGACGGCGCCCTGTACGCCACGACATCGAACGGGACGAACGACCGGGTCCTCCGCATCGTGCCGGGACCGGTCGTCGTCGACCGCTTCGACGGGCCGGACCGATACGCCACCGCCGCCGCGATCTCCGCCCGAACCTTCCCGGCCGGCGTCCCGGTGGTCTACGTCGCCACCGGCAGGAACTTCCCCGACGCCCTTGCGGGTGGGCCCGCTGCAGCTCGGGACCACGGCCCGGTCCTCCTCGTCAACGGCGGCATCCCGGCCGTGACAGGCGCCGAGCTCCAACGCCTGCAGCCCCAGCGCATCGTCGTCCTCGGCGGCACCAGCGCCATCTCGCAGGCGGTGCAGAACCAGCTTGCCGCCTATGCGCCCGGCGGGGTGACTCGCCTCTCGGGCGCCGATCGGTTCGCCACGGCGGCGGCAATCTCGCGCGCGACCTTCGCCCCCGGGGTCCCCGTCGCGTACGTCACGACGGGCCTCGCCTTCCCGGATGCGTTGGCCGGCGGGCCGGCGGCCGGCCGCGAGGGTGGGCCGATTGTGCTGGTCACGCCGACCGCGGTTCCAGCGGCCACCACGGCCGAGCTCGACCGGCTGAACCCGCAGCGCATCGTGGTCCTTGGCGGGCCGGAAGCCGTGAGCGTCCAGGTCGCAAACAGCCTCCAGCAGTACACCCCGACCGGCATCGTTCGCCGTTCCGGCGCGGACCGTTACGCGACCGCCGTTGCCGTGTCACTGGGCTCGTTCGCCGGCGGCGCGCGTCACGTCTTCGTGGCCACCGGACTGAACTTCCCCGATGGCCTCGCCGGTGGCCCCGCGGCCGCCCTCGGCGGCGGCCCGTTGCTGCTCGTGCCGGGTTCGTCCCTGCCTCCGGACGTCAGCGCGGAGCTCGTCCGGCTCGACCCCGATCGCGTCACCGTCCTCGGCGGCACAACCGTCGTCACCGCTGACGTGCAGGCCCAGATCGACGCCCTCCTGAACCCCTAGGTCCCCGGAGCGGGGCCAGCCGCAGCGTTGAACATCCGAACGTCCAGGGGTCGAGGCTGAGCATGATCGAGCGTGGCCGACCGGGAGCAGCCGGCCTGTCCGGCTGGCCCGGCTCGGCACGCGTGCTCCGTTCCGACCGGCTCATGGCCGATCAGATGTGGTTGATCTCGATCCTGTCGCCGCAGTTGGGGCAGTAGAGCAGCAGGAGCTTCGGGTCCTCGGGCATGGGTCGCCAGGCGTAAACGTCGGCCTCCGTGATGCGCTCGCCACAGCGCGGGCACTCGTAGCCCATCTCGAGCCACTGATCGCGTGGCACGTTCTGCCGGCCCACCGGCTCAGCGGCGCTCTGGCGGCGGTGGAGGCGCCCAGCCCGGCTTCGGACCGGACGGCGCGGCGTCGGATCCCTCGGGCGCATCGGCCGCCACGATGGCGGCGCGCGTCTCCTCGACCTTGGCCGACGCGTCGAGGAGCGGATACGACATTGCCGCGTAGCCAGGCCAGCGACCGACGTCGCCGTCGCGAATCATGACCATCGTCTTCGCGAAGGCCCCGGTGACGTCACGGACGGATCGGTCGAGCACCTCGAGGTTCTCCCGGCCGGTGACCTGGAGCAGCGCCGGCGGCAGGGTCTCGACCAGGTAGGCAGGGTTCGGGTCGGTCGCGAGCGCCAGCTCGAGGGCGGCGATGACCTGCTCGTCGGGCAGATCCCGCGGCAGCGGTCGGCTGATATACGCCATCCGTGGGTCCCGGCTGGGCCCGCGGAAGGTGCGGACGAGCGACTTCATCATCGGCCGCGAGATTGTACCCGCTCGGGTGGCTGCAACGACGACGGCTATACTGGCGTCCCCAGTACGACATAGAGCGTGCGCGGCCGCGCGCGTCCGGGCAGTCACGCTGCTGCGCCGCGTCATCGATCCGCAACAGGAGTATCTCGACCATCGTGCGCGTCCGAAAAGCCGTTCTGCCCGCAGCAGGCTTTGGCACCCGATTCCTCCCGGCGACGAAGTCGATTCCGAAAGAGATCATGCCGCTGGTGGATCGGCCAATCATCCAGTACGCCGTCGAGGAAGCGGTCGCCTCCGGGATCGAGCAGATCATCATTGTCATCGCCAGCGGACGGAGCGCGATCGAGGACCACTTCGACTCGAGCCCGCAGCTCGAACGCTGGCTGGAGGAGCGCGGCGACATCGAGATGCTGCGCACCATCCGTCGCATCAGCGAGTACGGCACCGTCGCGTTCGTCCACCAGCGCGAGCAGCTCGGCCTGGGGCACGCCGTGCTGATGGCGAAGGACCTCGTGGGGGCGGAGCCCTTCGCCGTGATCCTCTCCGACGACGTGATGCTGAACCCGGGCGGGGAGCCGGTGACGAAGCAGCTGATCGACGCACACCTGGCCCACCGCGGGTCCGTCCTGGCCGTGCAGCGCGTCGAGCCGGAGGAGGTCGGCCGGTACGGCATCGTCGAGCCACTCCACGAAGAGGGACGGCTCGTGGAGATCCGTGACCTGGTCGAGAAGCCGTCGCGCGAGGACGCCCCGTCGGACCTCGCCGTCCTCGGCCGCTACATCCTGACGCCGAAGATCTTCGACGTGCTCGAGCAGACGACTCGGGGCGCCGGCGACGAGATCCAGCTGACCGACGGCATCCGCGGCCTGATCAAGGAGCAGCCGGTCTTCGGGTACCAGTTCGAGGGCACACGGCACGACGCCGGCACGCGGCTCGGGTGGTTGAAGGCGAACGTGGCGGTCGGCCTGGAGTCGGACGACGCGGACGAGTTTCGCTCCTACCTCCGCGGACTCGACCTGCGAGACTGACGCCGCGTGGAGATGATCGGTAGGCTCATCAGCGGCCGCTACCGCCTGATCGCCCCGCTCGGCGAGGGCGGCATGGCCACGATCTGGCGTGCCATCGACGAGCAGCTCGACCGCGAGGTCGCCGTCAAGCTGCTGCGCCCACAGTTCAGCGCCGATCCCGGATTCGCCGCGCGCTTCAAGCAGGAGGCCCGCTCGGCCGGCGGCCTCTCCCACCCAAATATCGTGGGCGTCTACGACTACGGCACCGATGGAGCCGATGGCGACCAGTACATCGTCATGGAGCTCATCGAGGGAAACGACCTCTCGACGATCCTGCGCGACCGTGGGTCGCTGTCCACCACCGATGCCGTCCGCGTGGCGATCGGGGTCGCCGCGGCCCTCGAGGTGGCGCATCGCAAGGGGATCGTCCACCGCGACGTGAAGCCGGGCAACATCCTCATCACCGATGCCGGGGACGTGAAGGTCACCGACTTCGGCATCGCTCGCGCGGTCTCCGAAGCGTCGATGACGGTGACCGGCACGACCCTCGGATCGGTCCACTACTTCAGCCCCGAGCAGGCTCGCGGCGACGAGGTCACGGGCGCCTCCGACGTCTATGCGCTCGCCATCGTGCTGTTCGAGATGCTGACCGGGCGCCGTCCGTTCGAGGGTGACTCTGCCGCCGCTGTGGCGCTCAAGCGTCTCACCGAGGATGCGCCGACGCCGACGGCGGTTGGGCATCCGCTCCCGCCCGGCCTGGAGGCGATCCTGATGCGCGCCCTGTCGCGCGATCCGGCTGAGCGCTTTCCCGATGCCGGCGCCTTCGCCGAGGCGCTGCGCGTGTGGCGACGCGACCCCGATGCCGCGGTTCCGCTGGCCGCCGGTGCCGCCGGCCCGGCGGTGGCCCGCACACCACCTGCCGGCGAGCCGACCGTCTACGTGCCGCCGCGCGTGACCCGACCCGCTGACCGCGTGCCGGTCGCGCCGCCGCCGCGCCGGGGCGACCCGTACCTGGACGACCGAGGCGATGGCCAGCCATGGTGGATCTGGTTGCTCGCGGTGCTTGCGGTGTTCCTGCTGGGCGCCATCGGGTTCCTCGCCGCGCAGCTGCTGGGTGGGTTCGAGGAGCCGACCGCGACCCCGACGCCGACCGCGGCGCTCGTGACGGTCCCCGAGTGCGAAGACGAGCCGCTCACCACGGTGCGGACGCGCCTGATCGAGCTCGACCTGCAGCCGGACGAGACCGAGGAGAACTCGGAGACGGTCGACGACGGCAACGTCATCCGCTGCGATCCACCGAGCGGCGAGCAGGTGGACGAGGGCGCCACGGTGCGCGTCTTCGTCTCGAGCGGCGAGGACCTGGTCACCGTCCCGAGCCTCAGCGGGCAGACGCTGGACCAGGCGCAGACGACCCTGCGCGAGTTCGACCTGAGCACCGGCGACATCCGGTTCGAGCCGCATCCGAACATCCCCAACGGCTCGGTCATCACGAGCGATCCGCCTCCGGGCACGGAGGAGGCGCCGGGAACGCAGATCCACCTCATCGTGAGCACGGGGCCGACCCCGTCGCCGACGCCGAGCCCGACACCTGTTCCAACGCCGACGCCCGTACCGCCCCCAACCCCGACGCCCGTGCCGACACTGCCGCCGCCGCCGAGCCCGACGGTGCCGGCACCGTAGAGGGACGTCACGTCGAGCTGGAACGCCCGATGCTAGGATGGCCGGAGTCCCACTCCACGCTTGGGAGGCACGTTCGTTCAGATATGGCCACAACAGCCCCGGTCTCGGTCGATGAAGCGACCTTTGAGTCGGAGGTACTCAACGCGGACAAGCCGGTCCTCGTCGACTTCTGGGCCCCATGGTGCGGCCCGTGCCGGCTCGTCTCGCCGGTAGTGGAGAGCTTCGGCGACAAGCACGCCGAGAGGCTTTCCGTCGCGAAAGTCAACACCGACGAGAACCAGCAGCTGGCGATGCGCTACAGCATCTTCAGCATCCCCACCCTGATCGTCTTCCAGAACGGCCGCGAAGCGGCGCGCCTGGTTGGCTACATGCCCCAGGAGGTCATGGAGGAGCGGCTCAGCCAGTTCATCGCCTAGGCCCGAACCGCGCTCGAATGACCCGGCGCGACGCCGATCACGCGATACCGCGCCCTGTGCCGTCGTCCGCTCCGCTTCTCGTCACCCCTCACGTGGCCGTGCCAGCCGCTACACTCGCCCGCGAGGAGGGCAGTCCGAGCATTCATGATCATCAAGACCGAGCGTCGCGCCGGTGCGGAACGACGCAATGCCGCGGACCCCTTCGCGCCCGAACGGCGCGAGGGCGACCGGCGCACGATGTGCTGGGAGGTCGAGAACTGCGACCTCACCATTCGCTATCGGTGCCCCGCCTTCATCCTGCGCCGGCCGTGCTGGGAGCTGTGGGCTGTCGAGGGCGTCGGTCCCGCCAGGGCGTGCTGCCACAACGACAAGGAATGCGAGCCCGGCCGCTGCGTGATCGCGGAGAAGCGATTCGCCGGCACCCCGGAGCCACTGGCGGTCCACGTGGGGCGCCGCGGCATGCCGCTGGGCTACAGCAAACCCCGCCGCCACCACTGCCCGCACTTCTACCTCACCCACGGCCCGCAGGGACGCGTGCCGATCCGGGCGCCGCAGCTGATGCGCACCCTCATGAAGCAGGAGGGCACGGTCAGCCGATGCGAGCTCCGCGGTGGCGTCCACCTCGACTCCGGTTACGTCAACGACCTGTGCCTGACCGGCCAGTTCAACGACTGCGTCTTCTACGAGGACGCCGCGGACTGACCGCTTGACCGATCAGGATCCGATGCCGGAGCCCGAGGGCTGACCTACCCGGACGCGGTCGCCGCCCTCACCGAGCGTGGGCGCTTCGGCATCAGCCTGGGTCTCGAACGCGTCGAGCGCCTCATGGCCGAGGTCGGGCATCCGGAACGCTCGCTGCGCGGCGCGCTGGTGGGCGGCACCAACGGCAAGGGCAGCGTGGTGGCCATGGCCCGCTCCGTCCTCTCGGCCGCCGGGCTGCGCGTCGGCACGATGCCGAAGCCGCACCTCGTCAGCTACCGCGAGCGCATCGCCGTCGACGGTAACCCGATCGACCCCGGCGAGTTCGCGGCTGCCGTCGAGCGCGTCCTGCCCGGCCATCGACCGGGTCGCCGCCGAGGTCGGGCCGCCGACCGAGTTCGAGGCGCTCACGGCCGCCGCCATCACCGAGCTGGCTCGTCAGCGGCGTGGACCTTGCCATCGTCGAGGTCGGCATGGGCGGGCGGCTCGACGCGACGAACGTGCTCGACCTCGGCGTGGCGGCCATCACGAACGTGCAGCGCGACCACGAGGCGCATCTCGGGCAACACGCTCACGGCGATCGGCGGCGAGAAGGCGCCGATCATCAAGCCCGGCAACCTGGCCGTCACCGGGGCCTCCGGGCCGCGGCCTGCGCCCGATCCTCGACCGATGCGCGACGCTTGGGCGTGCCCTTCGCCGTGCAGGGCCGCGGCAGCCGTATCGCGCGACGCTGCGGCGACACCGGATGGGACGGGATCGTGGTCGACGCCCGCACGCCGTCGCGCCGCCTGCACGGCCTGCGGGTCGGCCTGCTCGGCGCGCACCAGGCCGACAACGCGTCGGTGACGCTGGCCCTGCTCGAGGCGCTCGAGGAGCGGTGGGGCATCGACCTGGACGAGGACCAGCTGCGGGCCGGCATGGCGGCGGCGCGATGGCCCGGACGCCTCGAGCTCCTCGAGGGGAGCCGCATCGGGCTCGGCCGCGTCCTCCTCGATGGCGCCCACAATCCGGCCGGTGCCGCGGCGCTGGCGCGGGCGCTCGCCGACCTCGGGCTGCGACGGCCGACGATCGTCTTCGGCGCCATGCGTGGCAAGAAGGTCCGCGAGGTCCTGCGCTCGCTGATGCCGCTCGACCCGCGTTTCGTGTTCACCCGCGTCGATGACCCTGGCGCGCTGGCGCCGTCGGCGCTCGCGGACGCGTGGGCCGGGATCGGAGGGCGTGGCGGCGTCATCGCCGACACCCCGGCCGAAGCGCTGCGCCGCGCCGACGCCGATCCGGTGGTGGTTGCCGGGTCGCTCTACCTCGTTGGTGCCGTTCGGGGCATGATCGTGCCCGAACCCGAGGAGGAGTGATGGCACCCGAGCTGCGCTGGGGCAAGCGGACGTACCTGATGGGCATCGTCAACGTCACGCCCGACTCGTTCTCGGGCGACGGGCTGGCGCCCGACGGGAGCGACCAGGCCGATGTCGTGACGGCCGCCATGGCGCTGGGCCGCGCGATGGTGGAGGCGGGCGCCGACATCCTCGACGTCGGCGCCGAGTCGACCCGCCCTCGGAGTGCGTACGGCGACCACCCCGCGGTCGACGCCCGCACCGAGCTGGCGCTGGCCATCCCCGTCGTGCGCGCGCTCGCATCCGAGCTCGGTGACCGGGCGCGGATCAGCATCGACACCAGCAAGGGCGTGGTGGCCGCCGCGGCGCTCGAGGCCGGCGCAACCATGGTGAACGACGTGTGGGCGGCGACTCGCGACGCGGGGACCGCGGATGCGGTCGCCTCGGCGCCCGGAACGCATCTCGTGCTCATGCACAACCAGGAGGAGGACGGCTACCGCGACGGGGTGTACGCCACCGTCGTGGCGTGGCTGCGCGACGCGATCGATGCCGCCATCGCGCGCGGCGTGGAGCGTGACCGGCTCATCGTCGACCCGGGCATTGGCTTCGGCGGCAAGGGCACGGAGGAGAACCTGGAGCTTCTGCATCGGCTCAGCGCGTTCAAGGCGGAGCTGGGCGGCTGCCGGTGCTGGTCGGCACGAGCCGAAAGCGGTTCATCGGCGAGCTGCTCGACGGCGCGGCGCCCGACGATCGCCTCGAGGGCACGGCGGCAACAGTGGCCCTGGCATTCGCCTCCGGCGCCGACATCGTGCGCGTCCATGACGTGGCTCACATCGCTCGAACGCTGCGCGTCGCCGACGCCGTCGTGCGCCGATGAGCAGCGACCGGTATCCGGATCGGCTCAGCCTGCTCGGGATGCGGTTCGATGCCCGCCATGGCGTGCTCGATCACGAGAAGGACACCCCCCAGCCATTCGAAGTCGACCTCGTCCTGCGCGCCGACCTCTCGGCGGGTGCGGTCTCCGACGACATCGGTGCGACCGTCGATTACGGTCCGCTGTTCGACCTCGTGCGGTCGATCGTGGAGGGTCCGTCGTTCGACCTGATCGAGGCGCTCGCCGGCGCGATCGCCACGGCCGTGCTTGCGGCCACCGACCCGGCGCTGGTGGACGAGGTGGACGTTCGGGTGCGCAAGCCGAAGGCGCCGATCGACGGCGCCTTCGACACGGTGGAGGTGGCGCTCATTCGGCGCCGGGACTGAGCCTCACTCGTCGGCGGGAAGCTCTCCGAGCGTGACCTGCACCTCGCGGACCGAGTCGTCGCGCAGGACCCGCAGGGTGATGGTGTCGCCTGGAGCGTGCGGCAGGATCAGCATCGACAGCTCCTTCTCGGCGCCCATCTGCTCGCCGTCGATGGCGGTGATGATGTCGCCGGCCTGGAGGCCCGGCCGCCTCGGCCGGCGAGCCGGGGAAGACCGCCTGGTCGGAGCCATCGGTCGTCCCGATCAGCGCGCCGTAGTCGACCGGCAGGTCCTGTTCGGCAGCCAGCACCGGATCGATGGGGACGTAGTAGACCCCGATCCATGGACGGACCAGCGGCTGACCCTCGAGGGCCTGCTCCATGATCGGCTTGGCGACGTCGATCGGGATGGCGAAGCCGAGCCCCTGCGCGGTGGTGCTGACCGCCGTGTTGACGCCGATGACCTGGCCGCGCGCTGTTGACGAGCGGGCCACCCGAGTTGCCGGGATTGATCGCGGCATCGGTCTGGATCAGGTTGCGAAGCGTCTCCGAGCTCGTCTGCGTCGCGTCGGACGCAGTGATCTGCCGGCCGAGGCCCGAGACCACGCCGGTGGTCACCGTGTTCTCGTACCCGAGCGGGTTGCCGATGGCGATTGCCAGCTGCCCGGACTCGAGGTCCGCCGATGTGCCGATCGGCGCCGACGGCAGGTCGGCCGCCTCGATCTTCACGATGGCAAGGTCGGTGAGGGTGTCGATCCCGTAGGTCGTGCCCGGAAACTCGCGACCGTCGTTCATGACGACGAGGAGCTCGGACGCGTCCTCGACGACGTGCCTGTTGGTGAGGATCCAGCCGTCGGGATGGTAGATGAAGCCCGAGCCGGTGCCCTCGGTTGCTCCGAGGAAGCCGCTGCCGCTGGCCTGGATCGTGACGACGGCGGGCGCCACCTTTTCGACGGCCGCGATGACCGCGCTCGACTCGTCGATGCGCACGTCGCTGACGTTGTTGGCACCGGGCGTCTCGATGGCCGAGTCCCCCGTCGGAAAGGTGGGCTCGCGCAGGAAGTTCGACACCGCCACGGACGAGAGGGCGCCCGAGAGGATGCCGGCCACCACGGCGATGGCGATGATCGGTGCCGCCGACAGCCCGCGACGTGGCGGGGCGGCCGCGACGATCTGCGGCGAGCGGCTGCTCCAGGCGCCGGCGGTCTGGCCGGTGGACGGCCCGGGATCGCGCGCGCCGACCGGGCCGTAGCGCTGGACCTCGACCGGCTCGGTCGGGTCGCGATCAATTGGTCTGTCTGGATCGTGTGTCATGAGTGTTCCTGTGGCGCCCCTGCTGCGAGGTCCGTCGCTGGGCGGGCAACCTTCAGGCTATCGACTCCGGATTGCGGGCAGGATGGCCGGCGCGTGAAGTTTCGTTGACCTTGTCGAGGGCGGCGGGTCCCTCCGATGGCTCGCGCGGGAGCGTGATGCGGAAGACGGTTCCCTCCCCCACCACGCTCGTGACGTCGATCTCGCCGTCGTGCATGTCGACGATCGAGCGGACGATTGCCAGCCCCAGGCCGCTCCCCGACGCTCTGGCCTCGCCGGTGTTCGTGCCGCGGTAGAAGCGATCGAAGATCCTCGGCAGCTCGTCGGGCGGGATCCCCGGCCCGCTGTCGCGCACCTCGAGCGTCGCCTCCTCGGGCCCGGTCGAGAGATGGACCGATACCCCACCGCCGCGCGGCGTGAACTTCAGCGCGTTGCCGATGAGGTTGGTCAGCAGCTGGACGATGCGCTCGCGGTCGAAGCGCAGCTCGACGGGCTCGGCCGGGCACCGAGCTCTCGAGGCCGATGCCGCGCGACGACGGCCACCTCCGACAGCGCCTGGACGACGACCTGCACGGGCTCCCGCAGGTCGCCGTCGCGCATGTCGAGGGGGAAGATGCCGGCATCGATCCTCGAGAGGTCGAGCAGGTTGGTGCTCAGCCACTCGAGCCTGCCGATCTGCTCGGTCGAGCGCTCCAGGAACTCGGCCCGCGTCGCCTCATCGACGTCGCCGTCGCGCTGGAGCTCGGTGTAGACCTTGAGCGCGGCAATCGGCGTGCGCAGCTCGTGGCTGACGTCGGCGACGAACTCGCGGAGCCGGTCGCGATCGGCCTCGAGCATGCGGAGCGTTCCGGACAGCCGGTCGGCCATCACGTTGAACTGCGCCGCCAGCTCGTCGACTTCCAGCACGCCCGACGGCGTGGCCCGCTCGTCGAGATGGCCCTGCGCGACCCGGCCGGCGACGCCCCGGAGCCTGCTGATCGGCACGGTGAGGCTGCGTGCGGCGATGATCCCGATGATCAGCGAGACGACGAGCGCCAGGACTCCGGCGCCGACGAGCGCCTCGCGAATGCGCGCCAGCGTCTCGGAACGCGTCGAGTACGGGTCGCTGACCACGATCTGGTAGCGCGTCTGCTCACCCGTCGGGAGGTCGACGTTGGCGTTGACGGCAACCGGATCGACGTCGGTCTCGCGTTGAAGGCCCTGTTCTTCGAGGCTCTCGGGGTCGGGCGGCTGGGCCTCGGCAACGACCCCGCCCTGCTCGTTCAGGATGGTGAAGGTGGCGTTGTAGACCTGCGCCGCGGTGACCGCCACGGGAGGAACGATGAAGCGGTCGCGCGTCTCGGCCGTGGCGACCACGCCCGGGCGGATCTCGCTCTCGGCGCTGACCTCCTGGATGAGCAGGATGCCGGTCGATGCGGCCGCCGTCCGAATCCGTTGCTCCGTCTGCCCGGCGAAGTAGCCCGGCAGGATCTGGTTGATCGCGAGCCCCGACACCACGAGGCCGACGAGCGCCACGATCGCGAGTGCCAGCACGAAGCGAATGTTGAGGCGCGCACCCAGCGCCGAAAGGCCGCGCGGATCGAGCGCGGCCCAGCGGCCGTGCGGCTCGAGGGGAGCCGGATCAGTCCTCGGCGAAGGCATACCCGACGCCCCTCACCGTCCGGATGTAGCGGGGATGGGCGGGATCGGGCTCGATCTTGTCGCGAATGTGGCTGATGTGGACGTTGATCGTTCGCTCGTCCTGCTCGAGGGCGTCGTCGTAGTCACGGACGAGCTCCAGCAGCTGCGAGCGGGTATAGACGCGTCCCGGGCTCGAGGCAAGGTGGCGCAGCAGGTCGAACTCGGTGGTGGTGAGCCCGATACGCTCGCCGTCGCGCGTGATACGACGACGCTCGAGGTCGATGACGAGGCTGCCGCGCCGCAGCGTCCGTCCGGTCTGGGTATCGGCGAGCTCGCCATAGGCGCGGCGCAGGAGCGCCTTGATGCGGCTCACCAGCTCGCGCACGCTGAATGGCTTGACGAGGTAGTCATCGGCGCCCATCTCGAGCCCGACGACCTTGTCCACCTCGTCCGAGCGGGCGGTGAGGAAGAGCACCGGGGCGTGCGACGTGCGGCGCAGCTGGCGGAGCACCTCGAAGCCGTCGATGCCGGGCAGTCGCACGTCGAGCACCACGAGATCGGGGGCCGCATCGGCGAAGTTGCTCAGCGCGTCCTCGCCTGTGGCCTGGACGCTGACGTCATAGCCCTCGCGTTCGAGAGCCACCTGCACGCCGCGAGCGACGGCGGGCTCGTCCTCCACGATCATGATGGTTCCAGCCATTGGGGGCCGATTATAGGAACGTCCCCCGCGTCCACGGTTTCGGTGGCCTGAAGATTCCTTAGCCAGCGTGGCCCGCTTGCCGCTCGGAGCGTGCCGGGGTACCATTCCGCGTCGCCACAAGAGCGTTTTCGAATCGTCCGGCGCTGCCCGCCGCTCCTCACGGAGCGACCGAGGCGCCCGCGACCACCAGAGAGGATCACAACGACCGATGGACCTGGAACTCACCCTCGACTCGCGTGAGGTGCAGGGCAAGGCGAACAAGCGGCTCCGCCGCTCGGGGATCGTGCCCGGCGTCGTCTACGGCAAGGGCGAGGGTTCGACCAACGTCCAGGTCGAGGCCAAGACGTTCGAGGTCCTCTACCGCGCCGCCGGCAAGACATCGGTGGTCAAGTTCAAGCTCCCCGGTGCCAGCCGCGCCACGAGCGGATTCATCAAGAGCGTGCAGCGCCATCCGCTGAGCGGCCAGGCGCTCCATGTCGACTACTACCTCGTCAACCTCAATGTCGAGATGGAAGTCGACATCCCGCTCGTCTTCACCGGCGTGGCCCCCGCGGTCGAGGAGACCGGCGGGACCCTCCTGCACAACGTCTCGAGCGTGCGGGTCAAGGCGCTGCCGACCAACATCCCGCACGAGATCGAGGTCAACGTCGCGACCCTCACCAGCCTGGACGTGGCCATCCACGTCAGGGACCTCAGCTTCAACCGGGACCTCGTCCACGTCCTGACCGATGGAGAGACGCTCGTTGCAACCGTCGTCCCGCCACGCGTCGAGGAGGAGCCGGAGCCGGTCGTCGCCGAGGGCGAGGAGGGCGAAGAGGGCGAGGCCGCCGAGGGTGCCGAGGGCGAAGAGGGAGCCGAAGGAGAGGCATCTGCCGCCGGCGGCGACTCGGGCGAGGACACCTCCGAGTCCTGACCGTTCGTCGACCTCAGTCGCCGATGAGCGCCTGCACCTCGGCACGGATCGCATCGATGTCGGCCTCGAGCACGTAGCCTCGGCCGTCGTTCCGGTCGCCCTCGAACGTGATGAGCGGCGGCTCGATGATCAGGTTGGTCACCTCCGCCTCCGCGCCACGTCGAGCCAGCTCGAGCAACGTGTCGAGCTGGCCGAGGGTCAGGTCCGTCTCGAGCGACTCGAGCCCGTCGAGCAGCGGACGCAGGTCGACGCCGGCCTCGGGATCGGTCAGGCGGCCGACGAGCGAGACGATGACCTCCTGCTGGCGCCCCATGCGGCCGTAGTCCTGGTCGACGCGCGTCCTGACGTAGGCAAGCGCCGTTGCCGCGTCCAGCTCCTGCGGTCCGGCGTCGAGGTCGAGGTCGACGATCGGGTCGGCCAGCGGCTCCGGCGGATCGACGTCCACGCCGCCCGCGGCCTCGGCGAGCGCCTCGACATCGTCCATATCGAGCACGACGTGCGCGTCGATCGGGACGTCGAACAGCGTCTCCATGGCAGCCCGCATCGCGTCGATCCCCCGTTCGCGATACAGCTCGTTGACCTTGCCTTCGTAGCTGCCACCATCGGGCAGCGGCACGTCGACGGTGTCGCGCGGAAGGCCGACGAGCGTCAGGACCGACTGGTCGGCTGAGAGGCTGGCCAGCAGGATCGAGTCCGCGTTGATCGGCTCGCCGGCTGCCTCGCGCGACGCGTTGTGATCGGTGCCGACGAAGAGCACCGTCCATCGCTGCTCCAGGAGGTCACCGGCTACCGAGGCGGCGGCGGAGGGCGCGGCGCCGCTCGCCGGCGCGCTTCCCGAAGGATCGGCTTCGCCCGGCCCCCGGTTCGAGAGCAGCACGAAGCCGATCACCGCGGCGAGCACCAGGACCGCGATACCGACGATCCACCACGCGGACGAGCGTTGCATCGGTGCATTCTGCCCGGTCGGCAGTGGCATCATCGCCAATCTCATGAGCGACCAAGCCACGCCGATCACGGTGGCCGAGTACGAGCCGCTCGCGCGGCAACGAATGGCGGCGACACCGGCCGCCTGGGACTACTACGCCGGCGGCGCCGGCGACGAGCTGTCCCTCGCCGACAGCCGGACGGCGTGGAATCGGCTGCGGCTCCGACCTCGTGTCATGGTGGACGTCTCGAGGCTCGACCTGGCGACGGCCGCGTTCGGGGTTCCGCTGCCTCATCCGATCATCGTCGCGCCGACGGCTGCCCACAACCTGGCGCACGCGGACGCGGAGCGGCTCAGCGCCGCCGGCGCCGCCGCCGCAGGCGCGCTGTTCACGCTCTCGACCATCTCGTCGGCACCGATGGAGGAGGTCGCGTCAAGCGTCCCCGGCGCCCCACGCTGGTTCCAGCTCTACGCGCCCGACGACCGCGATGCCTGCCGAGCGCTGGTCGAGCGCGCGGCCGCCGCCGGGTACGGGGCGATCGTCCTGACCGTCGACCTGCCATTCCCCGGTAACCGCGAGCGCGACCGGAGAAACGACTTCGCGGTGGACCTGGGGGTCCATCTGCCGGCGGACCAGCCCGTCGATCCGGAGACTGGCGTCGTCATCGTTCCGACCATGGACTGGGACGAGCTCGCCTGGCTGCGCTCGATCTGCACCATTCCGCTCGTGGTGAAGGGCATCCTGCGCGCGGACGACGCGTCGCGCGCGGTCGATGCCGGCTGCGACGGGATCTGGGTCAGCAACCACGGCGGGCGGCAGCTCGACACGGCGATCGCGCCAGTCGACGCGCTGCCGGACATCGCGGACGCGGTCGGCGATCGCGCGCTGCTGGTCGTGGATGGCGGCGTGAGGCGCGGGATCGACGTCCTGAAGGGCCTGGCCGTCGGCGCTGACCTGGTGGCAGTCGGGCGCCCGCCGCTGTGGGGCCTCGCGGTCGCCGGCGCCGACGGCGTGCAGCGCGTCCTCGAGATCCTGCGCGACGAGCTTTCGCTCGCGATGGCCCTCTCGGGCTGCCGGTCGATCGCCGATATCACGCCCGACCTCGTGCACCGATCTCCGCGTTGACGTCCGGTCGCGTCCGCGTCTACCCGCCGGACGGTCCGATGTAGCCGGGGAACGCCCACGACGCTTCCTGCGCGTCAAACGCATTCTGTGCCGAGGCGAGCTCGGCGGACCACGCGTTGGTGATCGACGCCCACGCGTCACAGGACTGGCCGGAGACGCGGGCCGGCAGCTCGGCGGCGAAGGCAGCGAAGATTCGGATGTGCTGCCCCTCATGCTGGCGGATGTGCTCCAGCACGACCTGCCACCAGGCAAGGAGCTCGGACTGGACGAGCGATGGTGACGTCCACTGGGGAATGGTGGCCTGGTAGCTCACGATGGAGGTCACCCCGGTCATCGTACATGCCCCGGTCGACGGGTCGATGACATACGACGGCTGGTGCTGCCACACGGTCGGCCCCGCATAGGCCATCGATGCGCGGTCGATCCCGTGAGCGTCTGCGGGGACGGACGCCTTCGCCGATGCGATGAGCTCGTCCGGAGTGCCTCCGCTGATCGCAAAGTAGCGCTCCTCCGCGCTCCACACGTCGGCAGCGAGAACGGGCAATGCGATCAGTGGGGAAGGAGCGACGACCGGAGCAGGTGGCAGCTGCGGCTCCGCCGTGAGTTCCACACCGGGTGTGGGAGTTCGCTCGCCTCCGTGGCGCATCTCGTCAGGCCCGGCGTCGACCTCGACGAGAGCGCTCGGAAGGTCTTCCTCGGAGGCGAGGTGACCGGGTGCCGTGGCCTGAACGACCCGCGCCCTGAGCGCGTTCGTTCGTGCGACGAGAGGCTCATTGCGCGTCGCAACAACGGCATCAGCCGCCGGCTGCGAGGCGGCGCTCATGATCTGCGCGCTCGAAAGGCAGAGGACGAAGGATCCCACCACCAGCGCCACACGCACCACTCCCGGCAACCGTGAGACCGCATGACCGCAGCTCGAGCATCGGGCGGCACTGCCGATCAGTCGCTCCGCGCATTCGGTGCATTCGATCGAGTTCACGGTGACGTTGACAACCTCGCCTGTGAGAAGGGCGGCTGAGCTCGCGAAGGGCGACCTCGTCCCGAGGCTAGGGTGCAGTGCGCAGGTGGGTCTGCCCATTCGTGCCAGCACGTAGGACCCTACGGATTGCGGGGTCCGTACTCGGCATGTACGGAGAGCATCGACCATAGGACCTCCCCCCGTACCTCTGGATCCCTGCTCTCGCTCACCCGGTTGGTCCGGAGTAGTTGGGTGGACATCGGGGGACCTACGCGGTTGTCGTAAGGCACGACGGGCTCCAATCTGGGAGCTTGCGTCAGTCCCGGGCCTGATAGTCGGGTCGACTTCGGCAGATGCCGCGTCATCCTGTGGAGCACGGGCCCCATAACGCTGATACCCATTGGCTACGACGCTCGACCCGTACAGGTGTCGCAATGCGTCGCTTGATTACCTTCCTCTCGATTGGCACCCTTGCCATCGCCATCCTTTCGGCCACCTTCGGCGCCTCGGTTGCCCTCGCGGCAGCGCAGCCGCGCCTCGGCACCGCCGGCAACTACGCCGTCATGGCGGCCACCGCTATCACCAACACCGGGCCAACCGTCGTCAATGGCAACCTGGCCATCAGTCCCTCCGGCTCGTCGTCGGTGACCGGCTTCCTGCCTGGCGTGGTGACCGGTCAGATGGATATGGCCGACGCGAACGCCGTGCTCGCGCAGACCGATCTCGTGACTGCGTACAACGACGCAGCCGCCGAGATCACGACAGTGAACCTGACCGGCACGGACCTGGGCGGCCTGACGCTCACCCCGGGCGTCTACACCTTCGACAGCTCGGCGCAGCTGACTGGCACGCTGACGCTTGATGGCCAGGGCAGCACCAACGCCGTCTTCATCTTCCAGATCGGAAGCACGTTGACGACCGCCTCTGCCTCCCATGTCGAGCTGATCAACGGTGCCGGCGGATGCGCCGTGTTCTGGCAGGTTGGCAGCTCCGCCACGCTCGGCACCACGACCGACTTCCAGGGCACGATCATGGCGATGGCGAGCATCACCATGACCACGGGTGCAACGATCGGAGTCGGCGGCATCGGCGACGGCGGCCGGGCCCTGGCCCGAACGGGCGCGCTGACCCTCGATACGAACGTGATCATTCCGCCGCCGGCCGGCTGCGCGTTCGCTGCAGCTCCGACACCAACCCCGGTGCCGACCGCGGTGCCGACCGCGGTGCCGACCGCGGCGCCGACTGCGGCGCCTGGGTCCGCCGCGCCGAGCTCTCCGGCAGGGACGGCTGCTCCCTCGGCAGCTGCGCCCGCCGGCGCCGGCTCCCCGAGCCCCTCGTCACCAGGAGCGGCACCGGTCGTGAGGGTCACGCCGGCTGACGTGCCCGTCTTCGCGGCCCCGTCCCTCCCCTTCCTTCCTGGCCTCCCCGATACCAGCATGATCGCGCAGATTGCCGAACAGCTGAACCGAATCGCTCTGCCGGTCCTGATCGGCGGGGCGCTGCTGGCCGGGATGTTCCTGGTCACCGTTGCGAAGCGTCGGCGCGCGTAGACGAACGCCTCCGAGCAGACGGCCGGCCCTCGGGTCGGCCGTTCTGCTTGTTCAGCACCGACGTCGTTCGCTTCGGTCCGTCCTGAACTGGTAGCGTCAACGCGTGGACCACTCCTCCCACGAGAGCTCGCGGCGGCCCCTGTCGCTGAACCGTCTTGCTGCCCAGGCCACGACCCACTGCCTCATCGGCTGCGGCATCGGCGAAGTGCTGGGACTGGTGATCGGCACCGCTCTCGGCTGGACGACGGTGCCGACGATCGTCCTGGCGGTGGCCCTCGCCTTCGTCTTCGGCTATTCGCTCACCCTGTGGCCGCTGGTCCGTTCGGGCATGTCGCTCGGTGCGGCGGCCGGCCTGGCATTCGCGGCAGACACGCTCTCGATCACGGTCATGGAGATCGTCGACAACGCGGTCGTGCTGCTCTCCCCGGGCGCCATGGACGCGCACCTCGACTCGCCGATCTTCTGGGCCAGCCTCGCCCTGGCCCTGGCGATCGCGTGGCTGGTCGCGTTCCCGGTCAACCGGTGGCTGATTGCCCGGGGCCGAGGTCACGCGGTGGTGCACGGGAAGCACTGATCCCGGCCCAGGGCACGGTGGGCAGTCCGGTGGCCTCGACCCGAGCCGTGAAGAGGCGACCCGAGTCTGGGAACTCCTCGAGCTGCTCGGGTGAAAGGTCCTTACGGGCGGTGCTGATCAGCAGGGTGTCGAGGGACTCACCGACGAAGGCAGCGCTCGAGGTATGCGGCGCGGGCACGAGCACGGTCGCGAGAATCTCACCGCCCGGCGCGTAACGGCGCACCTCGCCGCCTCCCCAGATCGCGACCCAGAGGTTGCCATCGGTGTCCATGCACATGCCGTCGGGGTGACCGTGCTCGACGGTGAGGTATCGGCGCCGGGCGCCGGGCGGCTCTCTACCCGGTGAGTAGTCGCGCTCCCAGATCACGTTGCGCCCGGTGTCGACGCTGTACAGCTTCGACCCGTCGGGAGACCACGCAAGTCCATTCGACAGGGCAAGGTCGTCGTCCATGACGGTGACCTCCCCGTCATGCTCGATCCGCAGCAGCCGCTCGGCGCCGAAGCGGTCGTCGAGGGCAAGCGTGCCGATGAGGAACCGCCCGGACGGATCCGTGCCCCCATCGTTGGTGCGACTCCGCACGCCGGGCTCGACGACGCGCGGGCCGTCTCGGCGCGATCCGTCGCGCGCGACGATCACCAGCCGCTCCTGTGCCGCAACCAGCAGCGAGCCATCCTCGGCGGGGACGGCGGCGCCCACCATGCCGTCGAACGGGTGCCTCGCCGACTCTGCGAGGACGCCATCGGTGAGCCTGCCCTCGAGGACCAACCCGGCGAGGATGTCGACCCAGATGATCCTGCCGGCGGCGGCGTCCCACACCGGCCCCTCGGCGAGCCGGTACGACTCGGCCGAGCAGGGCACTGCCTCATACCGCTTCATGGGCATCCCCGGGTGAATGGCTGGAGCCGAAGGTGGGACTCGAACCCACGACCGTCGGTTTACGAAACCGATGCTCTACCACTGAGCTACTTCGGCCCTGCGAGTGGCCGATTCTAGCCCAATCCCCGAACCGGCGATACCGAGCGTCCGGCCCGGCTAGCCGCCGACCAGGCTCTCGCCGCAGCTCGGGCAGATGGTGTCGGTGTCGCTGATCGGCTCCCGGCAGTTGGGACAGGTGCGCTCCTCGTCCATAGGGGTCGCAACCGCATCCGCCGTGCCGTGGCGCGCCTCTGGCGGCATCCAACCGTGGATCAGCTGGTCGTGGTAACGCGGCGGCGCCTCCGGGTCGATCGCGCCCTTCGGGATAGGCGCCATCGGCGCCTTGCCCTTCGCGGCGAGAACGTAGTAGGCGCACACGTCGGTCAACGGGCAGAGGCCACAGATCGGCCGCGGCGCGCGGCAGGTGTCGCGTCCGTGACGGATCGTCTCCACGTGGAACGGGTACATCTCGTCGGGCTCGAGCACCTCCTCGAGCAGGTCGTGCGCGCGCGGCAGCGGCGTCCGCGGCGGGAGCATCCCGAGACGGGTCGCGACACGGTGGACGTGGGTGTCGACGGGCATCTGCGGCCGACCGAAGCCGAAGAGCAGGATGATGGCGGCCGTCTTGCGGCCGATGCCCGGTAGCGAGGTCAGCCATTCGCGCGCCTCGAGCAGGGGTCGCTCGCCCAGGAAGGAGAGGTCCCACGTGCCGGCGGTCGCGTCGTGGACCTCGGCCAGGACGTGCTGGATGCGACGCGACTTCGTCGGCGCCAGGCCACCGGGCCGGATGACGTCCTCCAGCTCGTCGGTGGGTGCCGCCAGCACCTCGTCCCAGTCGCGGTAGCGGTCGCGCAGCGCGGTGAAGGCTCGGAACGAGTTCGTGTCCGCGGTGTTCTGGCTGAGGATCGTCAGCACGAGCTCACTGACGGTGTCGACGCGCGGGCCGGCCCACGACGGGTGGTCGTATCGCTCCCCGAGTCGCTCGAGGACCACGTCGGCCAGCTTTCGGCGCTTCCGCCGATCGGCCGCTCGCTTCTGCGGGCTCGGACCGCGTGCCATGGACCGATGCGCCCTAGGGGCGCGCCAGCTCCAGGCCGATGCCGATCGTGCGCGCCAGCCGGCCGGCGGCCGCCACAAGCAGGCGCTCCGTCTCTGCCATGGCCGTCGCGAGGTCCATCGGCCGGTCGCCGATCGGCTGCACCACCGCCAGGGCCGTGGCCGCCTCGAGCGCCTCGGCACCCGCGCCGAGCGCACCGCAGAGAAGCACGACGGGTGTCTTTCGCGGCTTGGCCACCGAGGCGACGCCCATCGCCGTCTTGCCCTGGAGCGTCTGCTCGTCCGCGCGGCCCTCGCCGGTGATGACGAGGTCGGCGGCTTCGAGCGCCGCGGCCAGCCCGACCAGCTCGGCCACCACCTCGACCCCCGGCCGCACGACGGCTCGGGTGAAGCCGATCAGGCCCGCCGTCGTGCCACCGGCAGCGCCGGAGCCGGGCAGGTCCGCCACGAGCCGCCCGGTCGCCGTCTCGATCGCTCGACCGAAGGTCGCGAGCGCGGCGTCGAGCTCCCGGACGGCGGCCGCGTCGGCGCCCTTCTGTGGCCCGTACGTCGCCGCTGCCCCGCGAGAACCGGCGAGCGGGTTCGTCACGTCCGAAGCGACCTCGAGCTTCACGTCTCGCAGCCGGGGGTCGAGGCCATCGGCATCGATCCGCGAGAGCCCGGCCAGGGCGCCGCCCCCCTGTGGAATCTCGCTGCCATCGCCCGCCAGGAGGCGAAGGCCGAGGGCGCGGAGCAGGCCGCTGCCGCCGTCGGTCGTCGCCGAGCCTCCGAGGCCGATCGTGATGCGCTGAACACCCGCGTCGAGGGCGGCGCGGATCAGGTCGCCGGTGCCGCTGGTCGAAGCGCGCCGCGCGCTTTCGGGAGTGCGCTCTTCCGGGGCCAGGCGCGCCAGCCCGGATGCGGAGGCCATCTCGATGAACGCTCCTCGCCCTTCTTCGAGAAGGAGCCACTCCGCCTCGATGGGCCGGCCGAGCGCGTCGGTTGTGGCGGTCGTACGGCGCTCCGCGCCATCGCCCAGTGCGGCTGCCACGGCGGCCAGCGTGCCCTCGCCGCCGTCGGCCATGGGCCTGCGCACGACCGTGTCCTCCGGGCGGACTCGCGACCATCCGGTGGCGATGGCGTCGGCGACGCCCACCGAGTCGAGCGCTCCGCCGAAGGAGTCGGGCGCGACGACGATGGTGAGAGGGCGTGCGGGGGCATCGGTCATCCGGCCAAGGATACAAACAAGCCCCGGCGGTGGGACCGCACCGCCGGGGCCGGGGCTGCGGCGCGGTCAGGCCGCGCCCAGGGGCTCCGCCTTGACTCGGGGGCGTCCGCGCGCGAGGAGCACAACAGCGGCCAGAGCGATCGCCCCGAATGCGCCGACGGCGACTGCGGGTGGCAGCCATGCGGCGTCCGGGGCTGAGCCGACGGCGAGGTCGATCGGTCCCGACGTCGCGAGCGAGTCGTGGGTGATGGCGATCTCCCAGGTTCCGTCGGTCGGGAAAGCGACCATCGCGGACCATCGGCCGCCTCCGAGGCTGGTCGCCTGGACGACGATGGGCTTACCACTCTCCGGATGCGTGGCGGTCAGGAACACGTTTCCGTCGTCGACGGCGGTGACGCCGTGCTGGAGGAGCGAGAAGCGAACCTCGCGTTCCTCGCCGGCCACCGGGGGGTCCTCCGAGCCGGTGAGGATGGTTGCCTCCGCCCAGCCGCCCGCCAGAACGGTGCCGGTAACGAGCGTGAGGAGCGCGGCCATCCCGGCCGTTGCCGCTCCGATGCGAGTGAGAAGCCTCATGACTGACCTCCAGGTCTGCGATTCATGCCGAATGAGACCGATACACCGCTCACGCCGCCGAGGTTCCGCCTACGGCGAGATCGACTCGGCAATGCGCAGAGTCCCGGCCATGCCCAGCCCCGACTCGATCCGGTACAGCACCCCGTCGGACTCCCAGACGAGCGAGTCGCCCACGAGGCGCGTGCGCTGCGACCGATCCGTGCCGGACGGCCCGACGTAGCGGATGAGGTGAGGCGGGCCCTCGATCCAGAAGCCGTCCGCGGCGCCTACCCGCACCGGCGTGATAGAGGTCCCGACCTCGACCACCAGCTTCTCGACCCGGTCGCGGTCGAGAACGCCGTCGATGACCTGGACCAGAAGTCCGATCCCGCTGCCGGCCAGCTCCGGCACGTCGTCGTCCGCAAGGTAGACAAGCGAGAGGACTTCGTGATCGCCGGCGACGTACGCCTCGTCCGGGGTCCCGAGCTCCGCCGGCACACCGGCCCCCACGGTCTCCGGCGCGATCGGCTCGCCGAGTGCAAGCCTGGTGGCGAGCGGCTCGCCGGCAACGTCGGCCGACGGCAGGGCCGGCTCGAACGTGACGCGCAGCCCCGGCAGCGAGATGACGAGTGCAGTCGCGCCGGCGGCCAGCAGCACCGTCACGACCACCGCCAGACCGAGGGCACGTGGCCAGGCGCCGGGCACCCACCACCGCCGGCGCTCGGGTGCGCGCAGCCGCTCGGCGACTCCGGCCCGCAGGTCCGGCGTCGCCGGGAAGTCGACCTCCGTCGCGAGCTCGCGGAGCGACGCGTCGAGGCGGTCATCCATCGGTCGGGCTCCCGAGGTCCGTTCCCTCGAGTCGCGTCGCCAGGCGAGCGCGGGCGCGCGACAGTCGCGACTTGACGGTGCCGCGCGGAATGCCGAGGAGCGTCGCGATCTCCGCCTCGGAGAGGTCCAGGAAGTAGCGAGCCCCGATGACGAGCCGGTCGTCCGTCACCAGCTTGTTGACGGCATCGATCAGGATGCGCCGCCGCTCGGCGGCAAGGACGGACGCTTCGGCCGAAGGTGCGGCGGCATCGGGCGACAGGCTCGCGCCGACGCGGAGCTCCAGCCCGTGACGGCGGCCTGCCGAGCGGCGCCGGTTGCGGGCGGCGTTGACGGCGATCCGCAGCAGCCACGGCCGGAACGGCTCGCCGTCGCGGAACCGATCGAGCGCGCGGTATGCCCTCACGAACGCCTCCTGCGCCGCGTCCTGGGCCTCGGCCGCATTGCCGAGGACGAGGAAGGCGGTGCGATACGTCATCTCCTGGTGGGCCGCCACCAGCGCCGCATAGGCATCGGCGTCGCCGCGGCGCGCGCGGGACACGAGCTCCGTCTCGGCCGGTGGACGGTCCTCCACGACCTGACTACCCCGCTCGACGCTGCCCGGTTCCCCGCCCGCCGTCGGCCATCCGCCCCGCATCGGGTGGTCGACCGTGGCTCATCGGTCGTTCAGGGTCTTCCGGCGCTCCACGTAGGCCGGGATGGACGCGATGGGCGGGCGGATCTCGTCGCCGATCTCCCGAACCTCGAGGTTGAAGTGGTCCTTGCCGGTGTTGATGAGCTTCATGCCGCGCCCTACCTCGGTCAGCAGCTCGAGCCGATGGCGCTCCTCGAGCTTCCGGATGGCGCCCTGCAGGATCACGTACGCCATCTGCGACAGGTTCGGCAGGGGCTGGTTGCGGTGGATGCGGCGCTCCAGGTCCACCTGCCCGATTGCCGACAGCCCGGAGTGCTCGAGGATGTCGATGAGCAGCCCGATCTCGACGGCGTAGCCGGTGAAGAACGGCAGCCGTTCGAGCAGTTCGCGCCGTCCGGCGTACTCGCCCGAGAGCGGCTGGATGATGCCGGACAGCTCCGGGAAGAACAGGTTGATCAGCGGGCGCGCCATGAGCTCGGTGACCCGACCGCCGCCCTCGGCCTGCAGGGTGTTTCCCTGGCGGATCGGTCGCTGGTAGAAGCCCTTGACGTACTGGATCCGCGGCTCGCGCAGCAGCGGGCCGAGCAGCCCGTACACGAAGCGCGGCTGGATGTTGCTGATGTCGGTGTCGATCCAGGCAACGACGTCGCCGTCGAGGACGTGGAGGCTCTTCCACAGCGCCTCGCCCTTCCCGACGTGCGTGCCGGTCTGCTTCAGGATCTGCGAATGCCGATGCACCGGGACCCCGAGCTCGGCAGCGATCTCTGCGGTGCGATCCTCGCTGTCCGAGTCGATGACCACGATCTGGTCGATCAGCGGCACGCGGTCCATCAGCGCGCTCTTCACGCGCTTGATGACGGTGCCGATCGTCTTCTCCTCGTTGAGCGCGGGCAGGCCGACGCTGATCGTGAGGTTCTGCCGCTCCTTGAGTGCGACGAGCTTGCGGATGTCCGAGAACTCGTGGGCGTGGAAGCTGTTCTCGGCGAACCACCGGTCGACCACGATCGGCAGCGACCGCGTCCGCTCGACGTACGCATCGGCGTGGGCGAGCGTTCCCTCGCTGGCGCGGAGCTCGTCGAACGTCGCCAACCCCAGCGACTGCTTGGTCTTGACCACGATCACTGTCGGGCGCGCCTTCGACGCCACCGACTCGGCCAGGGTTCCGAAGAGGTACCGGCCGTCAGGGCTCGCGTTCGTCGGCTGCGCCGAGGCGCCCATCACCACCAGCTGGTGGTTTGCCGCCTCCTTGATGATCGCCTGCCGCACCGAGGACGCCTCGCGGATGAGGCCGGTCGCCCGACGCGTGCCCGCGTGCTCGCGGA
Source organism: uncultured Chloroflexia bacterium (assembly GCA_963839635.1). Lineage (GTDB taxonomy): Bacteria > Chloroflexota > Limnocylindria > QHBO01 > QHBO01 > JACDBZ01. The sequence continues at coordinate 142,729 of CAWIVT010000004.1, read as the reverse complement.
CGAACGCGTCCACGGCCACCTGTTCGCGCTGCACCGCACGGTCGCCGATTCCCTTCGGCACGACGTGGAGCACGACCATCTTGGCGCCGAAGCGCTTGGCGAGGTCGCGGCTGATCCGCATCGCCAGCTCGGCGTGCGGGCCGCCGCGCACCGGGACGAGGATCGACTCGACCTTGTCGAGCCCGCGCTGCTTGACGACGGCGATGTCGCACGGGCTCTCCCGCACGACGGCGTCGATGGTCGGGCGAGAAGACCGGACGCGGGTGGACCCGCTCACCGGCCAGGGTCAGCTCCGTTGCCTCCGCCTCCGCCCGGGCCGTCTGCGAAGCGGTCGGAGGGCCGCCCCAGCCGAAGATGACGAGATCCGAGCCTTCTTCGCCGACCGCTTCGATCACGCCGTCCGCGGCGTAGCGGCCAATCCGCACCATGGTTCGGAGCTCGACGCCCTCCTCGTCGCCGACGTCGAGCACGCGCTGCAGCAGCCTGCGCGAGGTCCGGGCCTGCGTGGCTCCCTCGGACAGGCTCACGCCCTCCGGCACCTCGACGATTCCGAGTACGGTGATCTCGGTCGGGCGGCCGTTGGCGACCCCCGCGCCGATGCGGACCAGGTCGCGCGCCGTCCTCGGATTGGCGAGCGGCAGGAGGATGCGGTACGGGGTCCGGCGTCGTGCCGGCATCAGCCGGACTCGCTCTCGCCGCGCATCTCGCGCCAGCGCGTGACGAGGTACGGCTTCAGCTCCTCGAACTGGCGGGCCTGGTCGTCGATGACCCGCTCGGCCTGGTCGGTCGTCATGTCGAGGGTGTCGCTGATGAAGCCCGCGGTGCGCCCGAAGTAGAGCGGCGTCAATGCCGCCAGCAGCCGCTCGCGGTCGACCCTCGGGCGGTTGAACGCGACCAGCGCGTCGTAGAGGCAGCGGATCCACAGCTCGGTGCTGAAGTGGAAGCCGGACGGATCGCCATCGACCTCGAGCGCCATGACCCGCTCGTGCTGCTCGGGGCTCAGCATCTCGGCCCACGCGTCGCTCTGGGTCAGTCGCGCCTGCTCGAAGTTGTCGATCAGCTTGGCGTGGTTGACCGTGACCTCCTCGGGCGCCACGACGCGCTCGAAGCCGTACTCCGGAATCGGGTGCGAGCCCTTCACGCGCAGCCAGCGGTCCTCGTAGTCGCCGGCCAGCTTGAAGAGGGTGCCGACGACCTGCCGGAACATAGGTCCCAGGTCGCCGGCCGGGTCCTTGGCGTCGTGGATCTTGGCGCCGAGGCGGGCCTGGCAGATGGCGAATCCCTCGTTGATGGCCGAGTGCGTCATCCAGATGTCGATGCCGAATCGAGCGGTCAGCTCGTCGAACGTGTCGAGCTCGAGGTATCGATTGACGAGGTCGCCGCTGACGCCGAAGTCGCCGCCGATGGGCTGGCGAATGCGCGCTCCGTACAGGGCGCGGGTGAGCGGGTTCGCGATGTTGTTCGTGATCGTCCCGTCGTACTTGTAGCGCGCATAGAGCGGCGTCACGTAGTCGTAGCCGCCCTTCAGGATGGGGCCGGCCAGGAGCTCGACCCACTCGGGCACGATCGAGCGCAGGTCCGAGTCGACCATGACCATGGCCTTGACCTTCAGCTCGCGCGCGACCTCGAACAGCGCCCGTACCGCGGTGCCCTTCCCGCTGACGCCCTGGTACGTGAAGCTGATGCGCTGAAGCTTGTGCTTCGGGCTGACCAGGATGATCTTCTCGAGGTAGTCGGGGCTCTCGGTGCTGACCGCGACGCGGGGCGTGTCGTCGGGCGAGCCGCCGTCGCTGTTGACCAGGATCGGCTTGAGCTCCGGAAAGTACTGGACCATCCCCGCGGTGGTCGCCCGCACCACGTAGCCGATGGTCTCGGCGTTGCCGAAGGATGGGATCCCGACCATGAGGTCGGCTGAGCCGATACGGCGCACCTCTGCGATGCCCTCGGCGTCGAGCGCCGATGACGGCACGGCGGCTGGCTTGGCGGTCAGGTCAGAGCCTCCTCGATCGTGCGTCGGCGGGTGACTGCCCGGGCCTCGATGGTAGCACCGTCGTCAGTCGCGGACGCGCCGGACCCGATCCCCTCGGCCGCCCATCATGCGGCCCATCATGCTGCGCGGTGCCTCGGAACGCAGCGAGAGCTTGAGCCAGTCCTCCGTCCGCTCCCCCGGTCGGTAGCGTGAGTTCATGTGCTTGGCGACGTAGTGCGTGAAGCCGTTCGCGCGCCAGCCGACGAGCCAGCCGGCAAGCGGCTGCTTCACGAGCTGGCTGAGGCGGACCCGGATCCCCTCGTCGATGACGGACTCGAGGAGGCGCCGGCGCTCCTGGAATGGCACGTCATGGAGCGGCATCCCGTCGAGCTCGACCAGGTCGATGGCGACGAACGCCCGGCGGCGCTCGGTCTCGAGCGGGTCCGGGAGGTCACTGGCCAACCCTTCGACCGCAATCGTCTCGGCCCAGGCACGCGCCGGGCTGCCGTCGCCGACAAACGGCTGCGCGGTCCACACGCCGTCGACAAGGGCCTCGTCGGCCAGGATCGCGCCGGACAGGATCTCGGTGGCGTCCGCCGTCTCGCCCTCGTCGGGCACCGGCTCGCCCAGCTCATCCGTCAGGGTGACGCGTCCGCCATCCGCCCGCGCCAGCATGCGGGTCCCCGGCCAGAGCGGCTCGAACAGCCACTCGACGCTGAGCACCTCGGCGTTGGCCTCGGTCGGCAGCTGGGGCAAGGCGGGCTCGTCCATCTCGGCAAGCGTACCGCCGGCCGGCCGCATCGGTTCAGGTGCGGTCGTAGAGGTTGAGCTGGCCTTCCTCGACGCTGGCGCCGACCTCGGCCCGGATGCCCTCCCAGGCGTCCAGGTCCCACTCGCCGACGAAGGTGATCGCGGTCCCCTCCTTGCCGGCGCGGCCGGTTCGGCCGATGCGGTGGACGTAGGTGTCGGCGTCCTCGGGGATGTCGTACGAGACGACGTACGGCAGGTCGGTGATGTCGAGCCCGCGGCTGGCGACGTTGGTGGCGATCAGGTACTGGATCTTGCCGGCCCTGAACGCGGCGAGGGTACGGTCGCGCTCCCGCTGCGACAGGCCGCCGTGGAGCGCCGGCCACGTTCTTGCCGCGGCGCTGCAGCGTCGCGGCCAGGCGATCGACCCCGATCTGGGTGTGGCGGAAGACGAGAAGCCGATCGAACCCGAACTGGTCGGTCAGCTCGAGCAGCGCCGCGACCTTGTCCTGCTCCGCGACGAAGTAGACCACCTGTCGAACCGTCTCCACCGTCTTGAGGTCGGGCCGGACCGTGACGTGGGCGGGGTCACGCTTCATGAAGCGGTCGCAGATGCGAAGGATGGCGTACGGCATGGTCGCGCTGAAGAGGGCGGTCTGGCGCTGGCGCGGTGCGCGGGAGAGGATCGTCTCGACGTCGACGATGAAGCCCATGTCGAGCATCCGATCGGCCTCGTCGAGGATCACGGTGTGCACGCGGTCGAGCTTGAGCTCCCCGCGGCGGATGAGATCGAGCACACGGCCGGGCGTCCCGATCACGACCTGCGCCCCGCGCTTGAGCCCCTCGATCTGCTTGTCCATCGAGGAGCCGCCGTAGATGGCAACCGTGCGCACGCCGCGGAACTGGCCGAGCCGTGAGATCTCGTCGGTGACCTGCACGCACAGCTCGCGCGTCGGCGTGAGGACCAGCGCCTGGACGTGCATGCTCGAGGGCTCGATCTTCTCGACGATCGGGATACCGAACGCGGCGGTCTTGCCGGTGCCGGTCTGCGCCTGGCCGATGAGGTCCTCGCCGCGTCGGAGAGGCGGGATGGAGCGCGCCTGGACCTCCGTCGGTGTCTCGAAGCCCATCCGCTCGATGGCGCGCGCGATGGTGGCCGGGACCTCGATGTCGCCGAAGCGGTAGCCGGCGGCGGCGGCCAGCACGGCGACCTCGAGCTCGGATGGCATTGGTGGCTCGCCGGGGGCGACCTCGATTGCCATCGCCTCGCCGGCTGCGGAAGGTGCCTGTCGCGGTGCGCGGCGTCTGCGCGCGCGTGAGATATCGGTTTCGGGCAAAGGGACTCCGGAATGGGATGGGCGATCGCGGCGGCACGTCGGGGAGACGCGCCGGTGCGGCGATGGGCGCGTCGGGCGGGACGCGCTAGCGTCCCGGTGGGTGACGCCGCCGTAGGGATGCTACCACGGGACCCCCCTCGTCACCGTGCTCGTGTCCGGCCGGCGGGTCGACGGCCGCGCGATGCGCCGCATGCTGCGGATGGCGACGCATGCGGTGCGCCAGGAGACCGTGGCTCGGGCTGAATACGAACGCCAGCAGGAACGCGAGTGTCGCGACGAGCACGATGGCTCCACCGGGGCTCCATGCCAGGTAGTAGCTGACGTACCAGCCGATCACGCCGTAGAGCGCGCCCAGCACGGCGCCGAGGATCATCATCGGCGTGAACCGGTCGACCAGCAGGCGCGCCGTTGCCGCGGGCGTGACGAGCATGGCGAGCACGAGGATGATGCCGACCGCGGACAGGCTGACCACGATCGTGGCCGTCAGCAGCAGGAGGAGGAGGAGCTCGAGGGCGAACACCGGGTAGCCAAGCGCCTGTGCGTAGACTCGGTCGAAGCTGGTCAGCAGGAGCTCCTTGCGCAGGGCGACCAGGACGCCGACGACGGCGAGCCCAGTCAGCGCGCTCACCGCGATCTCGTCCCAGCCGACACCGAGCAGGTCGCCGACGAGGAATGCCGAGAGGTCTCGCTGGTAGCCCGTCTGCGTGCTGATGAGCACGATCCCGAGCGCGAACGCACCCGCGAAGAAGATGCCGATGGCCGTGTCCTCACGTATCCGCTGCCCGCGGCTCACGACGGCGATCGCGACCGAGGTCAGCGCGCCGGCGACCATGGCACCGGCGAAAACCGACACGCCGGCGACGTACGCCAGCACCACGCCGGGAAAGACGGCATGGCTCAGCGCGTCGCCGATGAACGCCAGTCGGCGAAGGACGACGTAAGCGCCGATCGCCCCGCAGGTCGCGCCCATCAGGACCGCGGCGACGAGCGCCCGCTGGAAGAGCTCCAGCGCGAGGGGGTCGGTCAGCCAGGCCATCGGTGCGCTCTCCAGCTACCCGGCATCGCGGCGCGCGTCGCCGCCATGGTGATGGCCGCCGCCGTGCACGTGTGCATGGTCGCCCGAGTCGAGGATCATGAGCTCGCCGCCGAACGTGGCGTGCAGGGTCTGCGGGGTGAACGTCTCGTCGGGCGGGCCGAAGGCGACGACCCGGCCGTTGACGAAGCAGAGCAGGTCGCTGACGTCCGCCGCGCCTTCCAGGTCGTGCGTCGCGTGCAGGATCGTGGTGCCGGCGTCGCGCAGCTCGCGCATGAGGCCGGTGATCGCCTCCTCGGTGCCGCGGTCGACGCCGGTCATCGGCTCGTCCAGGAGCAGGACGGAGGCTTCCTGCACCAGGGCACGGGCGACGAAGACGCGCTGCTGCTGGCCGCCCGACAGCGCGCCGATCTGCCGCGTTCCGAGGTCTGCCATCCCGACCCGCTCGAGCGCTCCGGCAACCGCGTCCCGGTCCCCCCCGGTGCTGCCACGCACCGGACCGATGCGCGGGTAGCGGCCCATCATCACGACCTGCGCCGCGCTGATCGGGAAGCTCCAGTCCACCAGCTCCCGCTGCGGGACGTAGGCGACCTCGCTCCGTCGCTTCTCGATGGGCACCCCCGCCAGGCTGACCGATCCAAGCCGCTCTGGCACCAGGCCGAGTACGGCGCGCAGGAGCGTGCTCTTGCCGCTGCCGTTGGGACCGATGACGCTCACCAGCTGCCCGGCGGGGATCTCCAGCGACACGTCCTCGATCGCCCAGCCGTCGCCGTATCCGGCCGACAGGCCCTGGATCGTCAGCGCGTCGCGACTCGTCGTCATGGTGAGACACAGTATCGGCTCAAGGGTCGGCGGCGGTCAATGCGTGCTAGCCTCTGCCGATGGCCGGCCCCCCTCTTGATCCCGTCTCCACCGCCGACCGGCTGGCCGCTGCCGGCGAGCGCGTCACGCGCCAGCGCCTGCTCGTCGCCGATGCCCTGGCTGCCGTGGGACGGCGAGTCACCGCCCAGGATCTGTACGACCGCCTTCGGCGCCGCGAGCCCCGCATCGGGCGCGCCACCGTGTTCCGCACCCTGGAGGCCCTCGTGCTCGCGGGGGTCGCGCGCCGCCTCGAGCAGGACGGCCACGTGTACGGGTATGTCGCCTGCCGCCCCGAGCACCATCACCATCTCGCCTGCGACCGATGCGGGCGTGTCGAGGAGATCGAAGAGGCCTACATCACGCCCGTCGCCGAGCGGCTCGCCGCGGATCGCGGCTTCAAGGTCGACGATGCGCGCCTCGACTTCTACGGGCTCTGCGCGCGTTGCGCGGCCGAGGTCGCAGACGCCGGCGGCTGAGGGCTCAGCCCGCCGAGGCGGCGACCTGGGGCGGATGCATCGGCTCGGAGCCGTTCCGCGCGGTATCGGCATAGCCGTTGGGATGCGCCGAGCGCCAGGCCCAGGCATCGGCCAGCATCCGCTCGAGCGACGAGTGCTCGGGCTGCCAGCCAAGCTCGCGGCGCGCCCGGCGCGAAGACGCGACGAGGACGGGAGGATCGCCCGAGCGGCGCTTGACAGGGCGAGCCGGGATCGAGCGGCCGGTGACGCGCCGCGCAGCCTCGACGACCTCGCGCACGCTGAAGCCGGCCGCCGAGCCGAGGTTGTACACCTCGAATGAGGGGTCGCCCTCGCCGGTCGCCTCGAGCGCCAGGAGGTGCCCGTTGGCAAGGTCGCGAACGTGGATGAAGTCGCGGATGCATGTGCCGTCCGGCGTCGGGTAGTCCTGGCCGTGGATCTGGACGTGGGTCGCCTCGCCCGCGGCGACGCGCAGGACGAGCGGCATGAGGTGGGTCTCCGGCTCGTGGTCCTCGCCGTTGCGCTCGGTGGCGCCCGCCACGTTGAAGTAGCGCAGGCTGATCCCACGGAAGTCATGCGCCGCGCAGAACCAGCGCATTGCGCCCTCGAAGGCGAGCTTCGTGGCGCCGTACGGGTTGATCGGATCGGTGCGATCGGCCTCGGCGATCGGGACGCGCCGGGGCTCGCCGTAGACCGCCGACGTGGAGCTGAAGACGAGGCGCGTCACTCCCGTGCGCCTCATCGCCTCGAGCAGCGTGACCCCGCCGCCGACGTTGGTTCGGTAGTAGAGGCCGGGATCGTGCATCGACTCGGCCACGATCGATCGAGCCGCGCAATGGAGGACGGCGTCGACACCCTCCCGGAGGAGGCGCTCGAGCCGCGCGCGGTCTGCGATATCGCCGATCTCCAGCCGGGCGCCATCCGGCACCGCGGATGCGTGGCCGGTCGACAGGTTGTCGTAGACGACCACGTCGTGGCCGGCCTCGAGGAACCGCTCCACGCTCGTCGAGCCCACGTACCCGGCGCCACCGATGACGAGCAGCCTCAATCCACGCTCCTCACCACGTTCATCGCGCCGAGCCGGCAGGAAGGGGCGCTTCGCCCGCCTGGCGCGCCAGCGCCGGCGTCAGCTGCGCCGACACGCGCGTCGCACCGGCCGCGACGGCTTCGTTGATCTGCTCGGCGCTGCGGAAGCGACCGCAGGCCTTCACGCCGATGCGCGGGCCGACGCTGTCGCGCAGCACCCTGGTTCGCGCGACGGTGCCACGCGCGGTGGCGGCCCCCGGGCTGGTGACGACATGGTCGGCTCCGGCGCGCTCCGCCAGCCGGCAGGCACGTCGCACGAGCTCCTCGGACAGCGCCTCGGGCTCGATGATCACGCCCGCGGCGGCCAGTGCGGAGTGGGCCATGTCGACCACGGCCAGCATGTCGTTGAACACGGTCTCGTCGTCACCGGACGCGAGCGCGCCGCCGTTGAGCACGAAGTCGATCTGCGTCGCGCCCTGTTCGAGCGCCTTCGACGCCTCGAACGCCTTCACGCTCAGGAGCTGCCCGCCATGTGGATACCCGATCACCGTCCCCAGCGTCACGCGCGAACGGCCCAGCTGTCGCTTGGCGACCTTCACGAGCCAGGGGTTGACCGTCAGGGCGGCAAGGTCGTGCTCCATCGCCAGCGACACCGCCGCATCGAGATCGGCGAGTGACGCGTTCGGCTGCGTCAGCCGGTGCTCGAGCCGGACGGCTCGACGCACGCTTGCGGTCATGGGGTGGACGGTCCCTCCGCGCGGTTGGCAGCGATTTCAATTCCGGGGCCGGTTGGGCGGTTCGGCTCCGGACGGCCGATTGTAGCAGCGTCCCTCCGGGTGCCGGCCATCACGCATCCGGAGTGGGACGACTGGATGGTGACCGCCGTCACCGCTCGGCAACATCCTCGGCCGCAAGATCGCAGCAGCGTCGATCGCTCGTTGAGCGACGGGTCGTCGAGGACCCGCTCCATGAGCCGATCCAGGATGAGCCCGATACGCGGCCCGGGCTCGATCCCCAGCTCGCGCTGAAGGTCGTGGCCGTCGATCGCCAGCCGGCTCCGCAGGAGCAGGTCGGGCCGACGTTCGAGCTCGACAGCGATCCGCCGCTCCAGCTGCGCCTGGTTCGCCTCGCCGATGGCGCCGACCCCGGACGCCTCGTTATCGGCCCGGCGCAGCCCGAAGAGGAGCGACGTGCCGATCGGCTCGAGCCGCCGTATGAAGCGCCGCACGGCGGCATCGGTCCACTCGTCGTCGTAGGCATACATGTGGTGCCGCACCGCGTGGGCGATCCTGGCGGCGTCCGAGCCGGGGACGCGCAGACGATCCAGCAGCGCTGCGGCCAGCTCCGCTCCGACGCGGTCGTGGCCGATGAAGTGGCCCTCGGCCAGCGTCGTCGCCTTGCCGATGTCGTGGAGCAGGGCGGCGAGCGCCAGGCTGGCGTCCTCGTCGGGCGGGACGGCGTCGACCGCGGCGAGGGAGTGGTCGAGCGCATCGCCGGGCACCGCCTTGTCCTGGGGGACGCCGCGCAAGGCTGCAAGCTCCGGGAGGATCACTGCCAGGAGGCCGAGGCGCTCGAGGATCCGGAGCGCGCGCGAGGGCGACGGCCCTGCGCAGCATGCGCTGCAGCTCGTCCCGGATGCGCTCCGGCGAGACGCTCCCCGCGGTCGGTGCCAGCTCGCGGATGGCGGCCTCGGTTGCCGGGTCGATGGCCATGTCGAACCGTCCGGCAAACCGGGCGGCGCGAACGAGGCGCAGCGCGTCCTCGTCGAAGCGCTCCCGCGGATCGCCGACGGTGCGCAGCAGCCTAGCCGCCAGGTCGCGCTGCTCCGCCGAACGGGTCCGCGACCCGCCCGCGGCCGGACGCGAGGTCGGTGGGCACCCACGCCATGGCGTTGACCGTGAAGTCGCGTCGCCCGAGGTCCTCCACCAGCGTAGCGCCGAACCGCACCTCGTCCGGCCGACGTCGGTCGGAGTAGCCGCCCTCGGTGCGGTACGAGGTCACCTCGACGGGCGCAGGTCCCAGCACGGTCACGGTGCCGAAGCGGTTCTGCCACACCGCGTCGGGGAAGAGGCCGGCGACCTCCTCCGGTCGAGCGGACGTTGCCGCGTCCCAGTTGTCGGTCCGCGATGCGTCCGACCCGACGAGGTCACGCACGCTTCCGCCGACCAGGGCGACCTCGTGGCCGGCCTCGAGCAGCGCGCCGAGGACGCCACGCACGTGGGCGGGCAGGCCGGGATAGGTGACCTCGTCGGTGGGTGGCACGGGCCGGCCCTCAGCCGGCGGCGGGCAGAGGCCGGGTCTGGGCGCGGATCGGCTCCAGGAAGAGGTAGCTGCGCCAGGCGTCGTTCTGCTCGTCGGCCAGGTAGGTCCCGAACAGGTAGCGCAGGTCGGCGCGCGGCGCCCGTGGCTCCCGCAGCAGGCGCATGCGCGCCTCGGCGACCGTCTTGCCTCCCTTGCGGTGATTGCACGCGCGGCAGGCGGCGACGAGGTTGTCCCACTCGTGGCGTCCGCCGCGATGCTTCGGCATGACGTGGTCGATGGTGAGGTCGCGGCTTGTCATGCCGCAGTACTGGCAGGTGTGCCGGTCACGGGTGAACACCTCGCGCCGGCTCAGCTTGACCCGCGGCTGCGGACGCTTGACGTGGTACTGGAGACGGATGACCGAGGGCGCCGGGATCTCGATCGTCGGGGTGTGGATGACCTGGTGGTTGCGAGCCAGGAGCTCGGCCTTCGATGCGCCGAGCAGCCGGAAGGCGCGCCTGATGTCACAGACGTTGAGGGGCTCGTAATTCTGGTTCAGGACCAGTACCGGGGCATTGATCATCATCGAGCGCCTTTCCTGCGCGCGATCATACCAATCGACGCCACATCGCTCCTGATGGGCGGTTGAGCGTGCCACGAGTAGAATGGAGCGTCGAATCCGTCGCGGCGCGAGGCGCCGCCATCGGTCCGAGCACAGGAACACGCATGACCACGATTGAACGATCAACCTGGGCCACCAAGGTCGGGCTCGCCCGCATGCTCGCGGGCGGGGTGATCATGGACGTCGTCACGGCCGACCAGGCGCGCATCGCCGAGGAGGCGGGCGCGGTGGCGGTGATGGCGCTCGAGCGCGTGCCGTCGGACATCCGCAAGTTCGGCGGCGTGGCGCGCATGAGCGACCCGCAGCTGATCAACGAGATCAAGGCGGCGGTCAGCATCCCCGTGATGGCGAAGTGCCGGATCGGCCACTTCGCCGAGGCGCAGATCCTCGAGTGCGCTCGAGGTCGACTACATCGACGAGTCCGAGGTGCTGACGCCGGCCGACGAGGAGCACCACATCGACAAGCACAACTTCAAGGTGCCGTTCGTGTGCGGCTGCCGCGACCTGGGCGAGGCCCTGCGGCGCATCGGCGAGGGGGCGGCCATGATCCGCACCAAGGGCGAGGCCGGAACCGGCGACATCGTCGAGGCGGTGCGCCACATGCGCGCCGTCCAGAAGGGCATCCGCCAGCTCCAGACCATGCGCAGCGACGAGCTGTTCGCCGCCGCCAAGGAGCTCCGCGCCCCGTACGACGTCGTGAAGCAGACGGCGGAGCTGGGCGAGCTGCCCGTGCCGAACTTCAGCGCCGGGCGGCGTGGCGACGCCGGCCGATGCGAGCCTCATGCGCCAGCTCGGCGCCCAGGCCGTCTTCGTCGGCTGCGGCATCTTCAAGAGCGAGAATCCCGAGCGCTACGCCGCGAGCCATCGTCAAGGCGGCGACGCACTACGACAATCCCGAGATCCTCGCCGAGGTCAGCGCCGGCCTCGGCGAGCCGATGCGGGGCGATGTCGCTCGGCGAGATCCCGCCCGAGGAGCGCCTCGCCAGCCGCGGCTGGTAGGCGCTCGGCCATGACCTCGGACGCGCGCCGGCCGCGCGTCGGGGTGCTCGCCGTTCAGGGCGCGGTGCGAGAGCACGTCAACGCCATCCGCGAGATCGGCGCCGAGCCGGTCGAGGTTCGCCTGCCGCGTGACCTCGTCGACCTCGACGCCCTGATCCTGCCCGGCGGCGAGTCGACCGACCATGCGAAGGCTGATCGACGCGTACGGGCTGCGCGAGCCGATCCTCTCCCTGGCTCGTGGCGGCGCTCCGCTGCTCGGCACGTGCGCCGGCATGATCCTGCTGGCCAATCGGCTGACCGACGGCGAGGAGCCGTACTTCGGCCTGCTCGACATCGAGGTGCGTCGGAACGGCTACGGGCGCCAGCTCGACAGCTTCGAGGCCGATCTCGACGCGCCGGAGCTCGGCGAGGAGCCGATGCACGGCGTCTTCATCCGCGCGCCACTGGTCGTCCGGCGTCGGCCCCGCCGCCGAGGTCCTTGCCCGCGACCCCGACGGGTCGCCCGTCGCCGTGCGCCAGGGACGCGTGCTCGCCACGGCATTCCACCCTGAGCTGACCGGCGACCGGCGCATGCATCGGCTGCTGGTGGAGATGATCGGGAGGGGCGCGGGGAGGTCCGTGTGATCCAGCTCGAGCGCACCATCCGCGCCGCGCGCCTCACCGACCGCCAGGCGCTGACCGATCTGTCGCGACGCGTCCACGCGGCCTCCGACGCGCACCGGCGCAGCCTGGGGGTGCCGGCGCCGACCGCGCAGTCAGCCGCGCATCAGCCTCTCGACCCTGATCCCGTCGTGGCTGCCGCTGCGCGCGCCATCGGTGCACCTGGTGGCGGAGGTCGACGGGGAGCTCGTCGGCTCGTGCCGCGCCATCGAGGAGCCGCACCGCGACGACTGGGTCATCACCGAGCTCGACGCGGCCGACGGGCCGATGGCGGCCGAGATCCGGTACGGCCTCCTCGGCGCGCTGGTCGAGGAGGGCGCCCGCCACGAGGTCACGCGCTTCCACGCCGCGTGCGCCGACGTGCGCGAGAACCTCGAGCTGTTCGGGCAGTCCGGCTTCATGGCCTATGCCCAGGAGGAGATCTGGTGGCGGCCGCCGGAGCCGCGCGCGGCCCGCGCTCGTGGCTGCGCTCGATGGTCAGTCGCGACGGACGTGGCGCCCGCGACTCGCGCCGGCGCGTCGACCTGCCCGACCTGACGCCACCGGACCGGCCGAGCTCCGGCCGGCGGCGCGCCGGACGCGTGGCACCTGTTCGACCTGTGGTCGCACGCCACGCCGCCGGCGATCGCGCGCATCGAGGGCTACGGCGCGGCCGACTGGGAGTCGGTCGGCCACGAGGCCATCGTGCCGCGCTCGGCGCTCAACCCGATCCTGCACTTCAGCCGAGGTCGACGCCTGGATCATGCCCGCCGAGCAGCGTGCCGGAGGGTTCGCCCAGCACGGCGCCTGCCGCTCCGGGCCGCACTACCTGCGCTTCCTGGTCCGCGACGGTGCCGACGGCGCGCGGTTCCTGCGCGCTGGTGCTCGGACGCATCGGCAGCGACGCGATCGCTGCAGGCATCCTTGCTCCGGTGCGAACATACGAGTCGGCGGGCACGCGCGCTGCAGAGGCAGTCGGCTTCGAGCCGATCGGACGCGTGACGCTTCTCGTGCGCGAGGTCCGCGCGCAGGATCACGCAGCCGGCGATGGTTCCGGCGATCCGGTGACGACGACGAGGAGGAGGGCAAACGTAACGTGGCACGACGCGAGACGACCGACGACCTCGATGCCCTCATGGAGGCGCTGCCGCCTGAGATCTGCGATCGGCTGCGCGGCCTCGCGAACCGTACCGACCTGCTCGAGGTCGTGATGGACCTCGGCCGCCGGCCGCAGGCGCGCTTCACGACCGGCGAGGAGGACCTGCTCGACCGCGAGATCACCGACGCCGACATCGCGTACGTCATCGACCACATCGGCGTGTTCGGCGACGACAACCGGGCCGGCATCGAGCGTACGCTCCACCGCATCAGCGCCATCCGCAACCGATCGGGCAAGGTCGTCGGGCTGACCTGCCGCATCGGTCGCGCGGTCTTCGGCACCATCGACATCATCCGCGACATCGTCGAGTCCGGGCAGTCCCTTCTGATCCTCGGCCGGCCCGGGCGTCGGCAAGACGACGATGCTGCGCGAGGTGGCGCGCGTCCTCGCCGACGACCTCGGCAAGCGCGTGGTCGTGGTCGACACCTCCAACGAGATCGCCGGCGACGGCGACATCCCGCACCCCGGCATCGGCGACGCGCGGCGCATGCAGGTCCGCACGCCCACCGAGCAGCACGCGGTGATGATCGAGGCGGTCGAGAACCACATGCCCGAGGTGATCGTCATCGACGAGATCGGGACCGAGCTGGAGGCCGGCGCGGCGCGCACGATCGCCGAGCGCGGCGTGCAGCTGGTCGGCACCGCGCACGGCAACACGCTCGACAACCTGATGCTCAACCCGACCCTCTCCGACCTGGTCGGCGGCATCCAGCCGGTCACGCTCGGCGACGAGGAGGCCAGGCGCCGCGGGACGCAGAAGACCGTGCTCGAGCGCAAGGCGCCGCCGACCTTCGACGTCCTGGTCGAGATCGTCGAGCGCGACAACGTCATCGTCCACCGCAACGTGGCCGAGACGGTCGACGCCATCCTGCGCGGCCACATGGTCCCGCCGGAGGCGCGCTATCGCGACGATGCCGGCGAGCTCAAGGCGATGACCAAGTACGACTACCGCATCAGCGAGACGCCGTCCGGTAACCCCGCCTTCGCTCCGCTCGAGCCGACGGGCGGCTTCGGCGCCTTCGGCCGCGGCGGACGCTCCAGCGGTGGCCGGTACGAGCGAGGCAGCCTTCGCCCGCTCCCGGGCGGCAGCTGGCGACTCGGGCGGCCGCTCGACGCGAATGCTCCCAGGCGAGCGGATCTCCGGCGCTACCGGATCCACCGGCGCTGTCGAGCGCGACGCGCGCCGCGAGCTGGAGCAGCGCCCTCTCCGAGATGGACGACGACGCCTCCCTTGACCGGCCGATCGGCGCCCAGCGCCCAGCCCCGGATCGCGCGAGGACCCATCGGCCGATGAGCGTCTTCGCCTTCGGCGTCAGCCGCAAGCGCCTCGAGCAGGCGGTCCGCGAGCTTGGCGTGCCGGTCACAGTCGCGCGCGAGCTCGACGAGGCCGATGCCGTCGTCACCCTGCGCAACTACTACCAGCGCAAGCCGGCCGCCCTGCGCGACGCCGAGTCGCACGGCGTGCCGATCTACGTGCTCAAGACGAACACCATCCTCCAGATGGAGAACATGCTCGCCATCGCTGTTCGACCTGGAGGCCGAACCCGCAGGAGGCTGCGCTGCGCGAGACGGCCGAGGCCATCGGGCTGGTGCAGGCGTCCGGCCGGCCGGTCGAGCTCGCGCCACAGAACGCGTACGTCCGGCGGCTGCAGCACCAGATGGCCGAGAACAACGCGCTGATGTCGCGCTCGCGCGGATCCGAGCCGAACCGCCGCGTCGAGCTCGTGCCCGAGGAAGGGGCGTCCTGGCGATGAGCGGTCGCGCCGGTCGCATCGTGCTGTTCGTGATCCTCGGCGTCATCGTGCTGGCACTCGTCGCCACCAGCGTCCTGCCGCCCGCGTGACCGACGCGTCGCCCGGGCGCGGCCGCTTCATCACGCTCGAGGGTCCGGAGGGCAGCGGCAAGACGACCGCCGCCCGGCACCTCGCCGAATGGCTCCGCGGCCGCGACATCGCGACGGTCCTGACCCATGAGCCGGGCGGAACCGCCCTCGGCGACGAGATCCGGCGCATCGTGCTCCACATGCGCGGCATGAGCGACGACCTCGATCCGCGCGCCGATGCGCTCCTGTACGCCGCCGCCCGTGCGCAGCACGTTGCGCGCGTCATCCGCCCGGCACTCGAACAGGGCGAGTGGGTCGTCTGCGCCCGATTCCTCGACTCCTCGCTCGCCTACCAGGGAGCCGGCTATGGCAACGACATGGACGAGCTGCGGCGTCTCCAGGAGTTTGCCACCTACGACCTGCGGCCGGACCTGACGCTGCTGCTCGATCTGCCGGTCGAGGTCGGCCTGGATCGGACCCGCCGCCGCGCGGAGTGGAATCGCTTCGAGGACACCGAGGAGGTCGCCTTCTTCGAGCGGGTGCGGGCCGCCTACCTCGCTCTTGCCGCCGAAGAGCCCGACCGGTTCGAGATCGTCGATGGATCCGGCTCGGTCGCGGCTGCCGACGCGGCGATCCAAGCAGCGGTGGAGCGCCGGCTTCTCGCTTGAATGGCGGAGACAACTCTCGCCCTCTGGGCGTGTGCTGCGCCATAATCGAGATCGGTGTAGCCCGCCGTGCCTGGGCTTGATGAAGGAGCCGTCCCGCCGATGAAGCTCGTCACCGCCATCGTGCACAACGAGGATGCCGCGACGCTGGTCGACGCGCTCCTGGAGAAGGAGTACCGCGCCACGCGATTCAACTCGTCCGGTGGCTTTCTGAAGCAGGGCAACGCGACGATCCTGCTCGGAGTCGAGGACGACCAGGTCGACGACGTGCTCGCCATCATCAGCTCCAACTGCCACAGCCGAAAGCAGTTCGTGAACCCGATGCCGCCGATCATGGAGCCGGGCGAGTTCTACATGCCCTACCCGGTCGAGGTCGAGGTGGGCGGGGCAACCGTCTTCGTCCAGCCGGTCGAGCGCTTCGAGCGACTCTGAGCCGATGGCATCGGCCTCGGCGTCCTGGGTCGAGCCGCTCGAGGCCGACGCGCCCGACGTCGTCGCCTGCTGGCGCGTGTTCGACTGGTCACTGCCCGGCCTGAAGGCGCTGCGCCGCGAGGTCGGCGCGCGCGTCCACGACGGCGATGCGCCGCGGATCCTCGCGCAGCAGGAAGCCATCGGCAACGCACTCGAAGCGATCCTGCGCGACCTGCCCGAGGAGCTGCTGCGGGCGCCGGGTGGCGAGGAGGACTGGAACGTGGCACAGGCATTCGCGCACACCACCGCCGCGCGGCGCTTCCTGCCGACGTGGGCTGCGCTCGACGCCGAAGGCAGCTGGCCGGAGCACCGTCCGCCGGTCGTCACGCCGTCGATCCCCGGACGTCCCGAGGCGACGCTCGACGAGCTCCTCGTCCTGCTCGACAAGTCCCGTCGGGCCATCCGGGCCGCGGCCGAGCGCATCGGCGGCCATGAGACACAGCGCTGCCGCATGAAGCACCCGCTCGTCGGGCACCTCCGCTGCGGAGACTGGCTCCTCTTCATCGGGATCCACGACCTGATGCATCTCGAGCAGCTCAACCGCCTGCGCGACACCGCCGGCGGCGAAGGAGCCGATGCCTGAGCGTCCGGCGCCCCTCGTGCTCGTCACGACGCCACCGCACGGACAGCCGTTCGGGAGCCACGCTGCCATTGCCGCCGATGGCCAGAGCCTGCTCGCTGCCGACCTGTCGCGGCGTCTCGGCCGGCTGGGAGCGGCGGTCGCCCCGTTGCCGCACGCCACATCCGCCGACGATGAGCCGTTCCACTGGGGCCGCTGGTTCACGGACGCCGCCCGGGGTGCGCTCGGTGACGGAGCGGGCCGCGTCGACGCCGTCGGGTACGCCGGCGGCAGCGCCCTTGCCCTGCTCAGCGACGAAGCGCTGGACGAGATCCTCGCGCCCGTCGCGGGCGAGGTCGTCGCGAACAACCGCTTCAGCGCCGATGCGTTCGTCGTCGCCGGCGACCTGGATGCCGCCCTGACGGCGCTCGAAGGCTGTGCGACCGACAACGCCGCGCCGAGGCAGCTGAACGAGGCCGGCTTCGCGTGGCGCGATCTCGGAGCGACACCCTGGGCTCGCTTCGACGTCGACACCACGATGGACCTGGCGCTCCTGCGACTCGCGACCCGGCTGCCGCAGACGCGCACGCTGGATGGGTCGATCCGCGGGTTCCTGGAGATGGCCCGCCTCCCAGGGACGGATGTCGGGCTGGAGGTGCCGCACCTGGCACGAATCGGCGAGGTGATTCGCGACCGTGGGGCGGAGCTCGTGGTCGCGGGCCGCATGCCGGCCACGACGTGGCAGGAGCTCGAGACGGAGACCGCCTGCCGCATCCGATGCCTCGTGGAGGAGCGCGGGATGCGCTCGGCGCGAGGCGCTTCGCAACCGCCGCGCTCGATCCTCGCCGCGCTCATGGACGCGCAGCTCACCGTCCGAGCTCGTGGCCGAGCTGGCGCGGCTCGGCGATGCGGTGATCCTCGACACGCGGGTGCTGATGGCGTCGGTGGCCGGCTCGTCGGACGCATCGGCCTGGCCTCCGGAGGAGGAGCGCTTCGCCTCGGACTTCGGCGACCACGCACGAGTCGCGACGCCCTGGCTGCGCGAGCTGACCGAGGCAGCCGCGAGCGCATCCGTCCCGTTCCTGTTCGGTGGCCACGCGCTCGTGAGCGACGGGCTGCGCCTGATCGTGGCGGCGGCCTGGCAGGGCCACTAGCGACGAGTGCCGCGGGTCACGCGCGGGAGTGCCCCTGCTAGACTGTGAAGCGAGCGGGCCAGCCTCGCGAAGCTCGCTCCACTGAACGACGAACTCAACCGTTGGGCCACCGTGCCCGACATCCAGCACCACGCGTGCAACCGGAGTGGAGATGGATCACACCGGACTGCTCTACGTCATCGGATTCGCGTTCGCCGCGACGATCTTCGTCTTCGGCACGATCCTGTTCAGCTGGCTGATCACGCATCGGCGGCGCCGGCCCGCAGAAGGGCCTGCCCTACGAGTGCGGGATCGACACCATCGGTGACACCTGGAGCCGCTTCGGCCTGGCCTTCTACCTCTATGCCCTGCTCTTCGTGGCCTTCGACGTCGAGATCATCTTCGTCTACCTGTGGGCCATCACGGTGCGGGCCATCGAATACCAGGGGATCGTCCTGATCGGCATCTTCCTTGCGATCCTCATGTTCGGCGAGCTGTACGCATGGAAGAAGGGTGACCTCCGATGGCAGTAGACCGACCGACCACCACGAACCAATCCGAGCCGATGCTGCCCGTGTCCACGGCGCGGCGACAGTGCCGATCATCATCCCGGACCAGGCGGCCGATGACCCGCTGCTCCGCCGTTCGACATGGAGGAGCACCCGCAGGGCGGGTTCCACGGCCTGCTCGAGGTGATCCCGACCAAGGCCGACTACCTGCTCGACCTGATCCGCGCGAACTCGCTCTGGCCGTTGCTCTCGGGCCTGTCGTGCTGCGCGATCGAGATGATGAGCACGGCAACGAGCGTGAACGACATCGATCGCTTCGGGATGTTCCCGTTCCGCGCCAGCCCGCGCCAGGCCGATGTCCTGATCGTGGCCGGCACGCTGACGACGAAGATGGCCGGCCCGCTGGTTCGGCTCTGGGAGCAGATGCCGGAGCCGAAGTGGTGTCGTCGCCATGGGTACCTGCACCACCTCGGGCGGGCGCTTCAAGCGCAGCTACAGCGTCGTCCAGGGCGTCGATCGCGTCATGCCGGTCGACGTCTATGTCCCAGGCTGCCCGCCGCGCCCGGAGGGGCTGATCTACGGGATGATGAAGCTCCACGAGCTCGTCAAGCAGCGACGCGGCGCAGTGGGACACCTACGTCGATCGCGGACCGCAGCGCACGCGATGGGAAGGAGACGTGCGCTGACCACGCCCGTCGCCGCGGGGGCGCTCGTCCGGCTGCTGACCGAGCGGCTTCGCCGCCGACCTGCGCGACCTGTGGACCGATGAGGACACCGTCGAGTTCCACGATCGACGGCGAGCGCGACTTTCGAGGTGCTCCGCTCGCTGCGCGACGACCCCGACCTCGACGTTCTTCATGCTCGCCGATGCGGCGGCTGTCGATTACGGAGCCGGCGAGCGCTTCGAGGTGGTCTACCACCTGTTCAGCTGGAAGCATCCCGGCCTGGCTTCGCGTCCGAGCCCATGTCGATCGCGCAGACCCACGGATCCCGACCATCACCGGCTCTGTGGGAAGGCGCGATGTTCCACGAGCGCGAGATGTACGACATGATGGGGATCATCTTCGAGGGCAACCGTGACCTGCGGCGCATCTACATGACGCCCGACTACCGATCGTTTCCGCAGCGCAAGGACTTCGTCCTGCCCGATGACGCCGCAGACTCCGCGGCGGCAGGCGTCAACCCACTCGAGCGGCCAGAGACCTGGGACCTCACCCGCTCCCGCGACGCGCTGACGGTCTCCGTCGCCGGCAGCGAGCTGCGTCGCGACGCGCCGGCCGAGGCGGTCGAGGACGGCGTCACCCTCGCCGACAAGAGCCGGCCCCGATGACGACCATCGACCGCGACACGCGCATCCCGGATCCGATCGAGCTCGATCGGGCGGAGGAGGAGCGGCTGCGCATTGCGGCGGGCCTGACCCCCGTTCGCGCGCAGGTCGGCGAGTACGCCGGCTTCGATCAGGTCAGCATCCCCGATCGCCCGCCGCAGACCGAGCGCGAGGCCGAGGTCTACACCCTCGGCGAGGGCGAGATGCTGGTCAACATGGGTCCGCAGCATCCCTCCACCCACGGCGTCATGCGGCTGGTGGTGAAGGTCCGCGGCGAGATCATCGTCGACATCGATCCGGTGCTCGGCTACCTGCATCGCGGCATCGAGAAGCTGTGCGAGAACGCGACGTACACGACGGTGCTCACCTACGTCGACCCGATGGACTACCTGTCGACGATGCACAACGAGCACGCGCCGGCCATCGCGTTCGAGAAGCTGTACGGGATCGAGGCGCCGAAGCGCGCCGAGTACATCCGCGCGCTGGTGGTGGAGCTGAATCGCATCTTCAGCCACGGCCTGATGATGGGCTTCCTGGCGCTCGACATGGGCGGCCTGACGCCGATCCTCTACGCTTCATCAACCGCGACGAGATCGTCGACATGCTGTCGGCCATCAGCGGCCAGCGGATGCTGTTCAACTTCTTCCGCGTCGGCGGCGTGAACTTCGACACGAACGACGAGTTCCTGTCCCGCCTCGGCACGTGGCGCAGCAACGTCATGAAGAACATCGAGATGAACGAGCGGATGATCACCGACAACGAGATCTTCCGCGCGCGCACCATCGGGATGGGAACGTCTGACCGGCCAGGAGGCCATCTCGCTCGGAGTGACCGGGACCGAACCTGCGCGCATCGGGCGTGCCGTTCGACGTCCGCAAGGCGCATCCCGTACTCGATCTACCACGAGCTCGAGTTCGACGTGATCACCCAGCAGTCCGGCGACTCGTACGCTCGCTACCTCCAGCGCATCGCCGAGATCAAGCAGAGCATCCACCTCATCGACCAGATCATCGACAAGCATGCCGCACGGACCGGTCCAGGCGCAGGTGCCGGGCATCATCCGCCCCAAGCCGGGCCGCGCCTACGGCGGCGGTCGAGTCTCCGCGCGGGCTGTACAGCGTGTACTCCATCAGCGACGGCGGCCCGAACCCGTATCGGTTCCGGATGCGCGACCCCAGCTTCATCAGCCTCCAGGCGGTGCCCAAGGTCATGCCCGGCAAGCTGGTCGCCGATACGATGGCCGTCATGGCGAGCTTCGACCCGGTCATGGGCGGCGTGGACAAGTAACCGATGGACCTCGACGCTGCTGCTCGGCCTCGGCCGCTTCCTGCTGGCGACGACGCTGCTGCTGCTGCTGACCGTGCCGACCGCCTTCGTCATCATCCAGATGGAGATGAAGGTCATCGCGGGCTGGCCTGCGCTTCGGCCCGAACCGGATCGGGCCGAGCGGGCATCTTCCAGAGCACCATCCACGGCTTCAAGGTGCTGGCCAAGGAGGACACCGTCCCCGACCAGGCCGATCGCTCGACCTTCACCCTTGCCCCGTGGATGGTCTACATGGCCGCGGCGATGAGCATGCTCGTCATGCCGTTCGCACCCGGCGCCATCGCCGCCGACTTCAACATCGGCATCGTCTACTTCTTCGCGGTCCTCGGGCTCTCGGTGGTCGGCCTGCTGGTGGCCGGCTGGGCGAGCTACAACAAGTACTCGCTGCTCGGCGGGCTGCGGAGCGCCGCGCAGATGGTGAGCTACGAGATCCCGCTGACGCTCTCGATCGTCGGCGCCGTGGTCCTTGCCGGGCACGCTCAGCTTCAGCGACCTCATCGCCTGGCAGCGCGAGCATGGCTGGCTCCTGATCTGGCAGCCGATCGGGCTCGGCATCTTCTACGTCGCCAGCCTGGCCGAGATCAACCGCACGCCGTTCGACATGGTCGAGGCCGACAGCGAGCTCGTGGCCGGGCCGTTCACCGAGTACTCCGGCATGCGCTTCGGCTTCTTCTTCTTCGCCGAGTACGTCGCCCTCTTCATCATGAGCGGCATCCTGGTCAGCCTCTTCTTCGGTGGCTGGCTGGCGCCGTGGCCGTTCCCCGCCCAGCTCGGCGGATTCGCGGGCACGCTGTGGGGCATCTTCTGGTTCTTCCTGAAGACCTACATCTTCGTGTTCGTCGCCGTCTGGCTGCGCGCCACGCTGCCGCGCGTCCGCGTCGACCAGCTCATGGGCGTGGCCTGGAAGATCCTGCTGCCGCTTGCCCTCGTCAACCTGTTCATCACCGCCATCGCGGTGGTGGTGTTCGACCTGTGATGCGCGAAGGAGCGGGCTGACCATGCCATTTCCGGGCTCGGCATCGCCAAGGGCATGTCGACCACCATTCGCAACTTCTTCTCGCCCAAGGTCACGCGCCAATACCCCGAGGTGCGCCCCGAGATCCCCGACCGATGGCGCGGCCGGCTCGACCTGATCTACGACCCGTTCGGCGAGCACAAGTGCGAGGTCTGCTTCCAGTGCGCGCAGGTCTGCCCGGTCGAGGCGATCGACATGAGCGGCTTCGACTCCGAGGGCAATCGCATCCGCTTCGGGATGCCGGAGATCTACGACGAGCGGAAGGACGCGAACGCCTATCGACGGGCGGGCCTGCCTGCGCGACCGATGCGCAACGCGGCGCGCTGGGACGAGGCGGTCGACGCGGCCGTTCGTCGACGAGGTGATCGACGGCTACGGCGGCAGGCCGGAGGCGCTGGTCGCCATCTTCCGCGCCGTCGAGCGATCGGTACGGCTACCTGCCGGAGCGCGCGCTGCGTCGCATCAGCGACCGCATGAGCATCCACTGGGCGCAGGTCTTCGGCGCCGCAGGTCTCGGTGGGTTCCGCCTCCTGCCCGTCGACGGCCACGTCGTGACCGTCTGTGACTGCGCCTCCTGTCGCTTCGCCGGCGGCGACCGCCTCCTCCGCGCGATCGAGGACGAGCTCGGCATCCGCGCAGGCGAGACGACCGCCGACGGCCGATTCACGCTCGAGACGCGCCCCGACGTCGGCGCCGGCGCGATCAGCCCGGCGATGCGTGTCGACACCCTGGTCTACGGGCCGCTGACCGACGACAAGGCGCTCCACCTCGCTCGCCGAGCGACGCGCCAACGGCACCGGTCGGGAGCCGTGGCTGACGTGGCAGGCCCGCTCTCCCCCCAGATCCGGATCCTCTCCGGCGGCGAGCCCCGTCTCCTCACCGACATCGGCCGGGTCGACCCGGCCAGCCTGGCAAGCTATCGCGAGCACGGCGGTTACGCGGGCCTCGAGCGAGCCATCACCAGGCTCTCCCCGGAGGAGACGATCGGCGAGATCGAGGCGGCCGGCCTCCGCGGTCGCGGCGGCTCGGGGTTTCCGACGGCCGCGAAGTGGCGCGTGGCGCGCGAGGCCCCGGGGGAGCGCAAGATCGTGGTCGCCAACCTCATGGGGGCCGACCCGAGCGCGCTCGGCGACCGCGCGCTGGCCGAGGGAAACCCGCACCTCGTCGTCGAGGGCGCGCTGATCGCGGCCTATGCGACCGGCGCCGAGCGAGGCGATCATCGCGGTGCGGAGCGACTGGACGGCTGCCATCGAGCGGCTCGCAGACCGCCGCGAGCGAGGCGACGGAGGCGCACTTCGCCGGCTACCTCGTGCTCGGCACCGACACGAGCGTGCAGCTGAGCGTGTGGCAGGGCTCCGGGGCCTACGTGGCGGGCGAGGAGACCGCGCTGATCAGCGCCCTCTCCGGCGACCGCGGCATGCCGGCTCATCCGTCCGCCGTACCCCGCGACGAAGGGGCTCTGGGGCGTGCCGACGGTCGTCCAGAACGCCGAGACGCTGGCGCACGTGGCCTGGATCCTGGCGCACTCCGCCGAGGCGTTCGCCTCGGTCGGCAGCGACGGCAACCGGGGCACGAAGCTCGTCACGGTCATGGGCCGCGTCGGCGAGCCCGGGCTGATCGAGGTACCGCTCGGCACCCCACTGCTCGACCTCCTCGGCATGGCGGGCGGCGGCACCGGCACCACCAAGGCGCTCTTCGTCGGCGGACCCGGTGGCGGAGCGATCGACGCCGGCTCGCTCGAGCTCGCGTACGACTACGAGGCCCTCGAGGGGGCCGGCGCGATCATCGGCTCCGGATCGGTCCTCGTCACCGACTCGGGCACGTGCATGGTCGACACGGCGCGCTTCTTCGTCGACTTCAGCGCGCGCGAGGCGTGCGGCAAGGCAGTCCCGTGCCGCATCGGCACCAAGCGGCTGGTCGAGGCGCTCGACCGCATCCTCGCCGCGACCCCGCGACCGAACGACTTCGACGCTCCTGCGCGAGCTGTCCCGCAAGATCAGCGACACCGCGCTCTGCAAGCTCGAGCGCCTCGCGTCGGCACCGATCCTCACCACCCTCGACCGCTTCGGCGACGAGTACCGGGCGCATGCGGAGCGTGGCGTGTGCACCGCCGGCGCCTGCCGCGACCGACCGCGTGGCACCGTTGCTCGAACCCCTCGCCGGCGTCGAGCCGGCACCGGCCGCCAAGCCTCAGTAGGATAGGAACCGATGACCTTCGGTACGACGCAACGGCAACGGCAACGGCCGGCGACGCGATTGGCCAGGACTACACCCCCATCTGGCCGATGGTGCCCGGCACCCGCGAGATCGGGGTCACGATCAACGGCCAGCAGCTCCAGGTCGAGGAGGGGCAGACGATCCTCCAGGCCTGCCGCGTCCTCGGAATCGAGGTCCCGACCCTCTGCTACGAGCCGAAGCTGGCGCCGTACGGCGCGTGCCGCATCTGCGCCGTCGAGGTCGAGGGCCGCGACGACACGCCGATCAGCTGCGGCACCGACATCGAGGAGGGGATGGTCATCACCACCCACTCCGACCGCGTCATCGAGAACCGCCGCATGGTCCTCGAGCTGATCTTCAGCGACCACGATGCCTACTGCCTGCCGCCGTGCCAGTTCAAGTGCCCGACCCGCGTCGACATCCCGGGCTACCTGAAGCAGAACACCCTCGGCAACTGGGAGGAGGCGACGCGCATCCTCAAGCGCTCGCTGCCGTTCCCGGCCATCCTCGGCCGCGTCTGCCCGGCACCGTGCGAGACGCACTGCCGGCGCGAGGAGGTCGACACCGCGATCGCCATCCGCGACTCGCATCGGTACTGCGCCGACCGCGTGCTCGAGGTCGACGCCCCCGCGCCGATCCCGTGGCCGAAGGATCCGCCAAGCGGCCGCCGCGTGGCGATCATCGGTGCCGGACCGGCCGGCATGTCGGTCGCCTACTACCTCCAGCTGCGCGGGCATCAGTGCGACGTCTTCGAGGCCGACCCGGAGCAGGGCGGCATGCTGCGCTACGGCATCCCGCAGTACCGCCTCCCGAAGGGCTGGATGGACCGCGAGCTGAACCACGTCTGGGAGCTCGGTGCGACGTTCAAGCCGAACATGCGGCTCGGGCGCGACTTCCACCTCGGCGACATCATCGACGACTACGACGCGATCTACGTCGGCATCGGCTGCTACAAGCCAAACGAGCTCGGCATCCCGGGCGAGGACGCCGACGGCACGGTCAACGCCCTCGAGAACCTCTACAACTCGACCCGCGGCATCCCGGTCCCGCGCCTGAAGGGCGCGCGGGTGGTGGTCATCGGCGGCGGCTTCACCGCAATCGACTGCACGCGAACCTCCGTCCGCCAGGGCGCCGCCGAGGTGACCCTCGTCTACCGCCGCGACCTCAAGGACATGCCCGCCGCGGACGAGGTGCACGAGGCGATCGAGGAGGGGGCGCGAGTCATCTTCCAGGCCGCGCCGACCCGTATCGTGACCGACGAGAAGGACAAGGTCACCGGCGTCGAGTTCCAGCGCATGAAGCTCGGCGAGGCCGATGCCCAGGGCCGGCGCCGCCCCGAGCCGATGCCCGGCACCGAGTTCATCGTCGAGTGCGACACCGTCCTCGGCGCCATCGGCCAGGGTCCCGAGCTGAGCTGGATCGACTCCGAGCCGGAGGAGATCCGCTCTGGGCTCGAGGTCTCGCGCCGCGGCACGCTCGAGGCCGAGGAGCACATCTTCCGGACCAACGTGCCGAAGGTGTTCGCGTCCGGTGACGTGCGGACCGGTGCCGCGACCGTGGTCGAGGCCATCGGCGAAGGGCGTCGCGCGTCGTACGCCATCGACTACTGGCTCCGCGGCCACGACCTCGACGACCCGCAGGTGCGGCGCATCGTCACCGAGCCGCAGCCCAACTTCCTGACCATCGTCCCCTTCACCGATGACGTGAAGGAGCCGCGGGCCATCATGGGCAAGGAGGGTCCGGA
This sequence comes from uncultured Chloroflexia bacterium, assembly GCA_963839635.1. Taxonomy (GTDB): domain Bacteria; phylum Chloroflexota; class Limnocylindria; order QHBO01; family QHBO01; genus JACDBZ01. The sequence continues at coordinate 116,835 of CAWIVT010000004.1, read as the reverse complement.
GGCGCGTCGCACGAACTTCGACGAGTACGAGCACGGGTTCAGCGGCGACCAGGCAATGGCGGAGGCCGGACGATGCCTGCAGTGCACGTGCGAGGCGATCGGCCACTGCGACCTGCGCGAGGCGGCCATCGAGTACGAGACGACGCTCAACATGGCGATCGACGAGCGCTCGATCCAGGACAACCCGTACGTCGGCGTCAACCACGGCTATGGCCGCGATGAGACGCACAGCTTCATCCTGCGCGACTACTCCCGCTGCATCGACTGCGGCCGCTGCGCCCAGGTCTGCAAGGAGATCGTCGGCGCCGGATGCTACGACTTCATCGGCAAGGGCTTCGACTCGCTCGTCACCACCGCCGACTTCGTGAGCCTCAACGAGACGCCGTGCGTCTCATGCGGCCGATGCGCCGAGACGTGCCCGGTCGGCGCCCTCATGCCGCGCCCGCGCATCCTCGAGACCTACCAGCTGGACGTGAGCCGCTGCATCTTCTGCGGCATCTGCGCCGATGCCTGCCCGTACGACGCGCTGCGCTGCGGCCCCGAGTTCGAGTTCAGCGAATACCAGCGCGACCTGCCGATGCTCGACATCCTCGAGATGTCCGACCGGGAGCGACCGACCCGCTAGACGCTCAGCCGCCGCTGACTCGGGTGAGGTCGAGGCTCCAGTCGGTGCAGTCGGGGTTCGTCTGGGTGATGAGGAAGTCGCCACCCGGGACGTCGTTCACGAACACGATCTTGATCGGCGAGTTCGAGATCTCGTAGGTGAACTCACCGCCCTCCTGGGTGACGTTGACGGTGTAGTCGTCGCAGTCCTCCTGGATCGTGAGCCGGTAGCGTCCCGGAGCGAGTGGCTGCGCGGCGGGCGAGGCACCGGCCTCGACGGTGGCCGTGGTCGGGTTGCCCTCCGTATCGCCTCCTCCTCCGCCGCCGCCACCACCACAGGCAGCAAGCGTCATGGCGAGGGCAGCGAGCACCGAGATGGTCCGTCTCGTCATCGTGATCTCGACCTCCAATGATTCCTCTCTCCAGCGCCGAGCCCGGCGATGCGGCGAACCATACGGTCTGATCCGGCGAGCGCGCAACGGTTTCCGCGTGACGCTAGAATCGGTCGCGGCCCCGAGACGGGCCATCGAGCGCTCGAATCATCGAACGGGAGCACCGACCCTGGACATCTCCAGCGTCCTCTTCTTCCTGCTCGCCGTCGGCGTGGTAGGGGCCGGGATCGCCGTCGTCACGCTGCGCAACATCATCCACTCGGCCGTGGCGATGATGATCTGCTTCGGTTCCCTGGCGGGGATGTACGCCCTGCTCGGGGCGCCGATCGTGGCTGCCGCGCAGGTCCTCATCTACCTGGGGGCCATCAGCGTCCTGATCCTGTTCGCGATCATGCTCACGCAGGCCGGAGACGCGAACCTGCCGGCGCCCTTCCATCGGCAGCTGCCGATCGCCGTCGTGGTCGCGCTGGCCATCATCGGCCTGGTCGGCTGGGCGGTCGTGCAGACGGATTGGGCCGTCGCGGCCGAGCCGGTCGTGGCCGGGGTCGAGGCCATCGCAATGGCGCTGTTCACCGACTACGCGCTGCCATTCGAGATCATCAGCCTGCTGATCCTTGTCGCGATCATCGGCGCCATCTTCCTGGCGCGACGCCCGGAAGAGGACGAGCGGGCCAACTGACCGATGGGGCTCGAGGGCTACCTGCTCGTCTCGGCGATGCTCTTCGGCATCGGCGTCTTCGGGTTCATGGCGCGCCGCAACGCGATCCTGATGCTGATCAGCATCGAGCTCATGTTCAACGCGGTGAACCTGAGCCTCATCGCCTTCAACGCGTTCCTGCCGTCGCGCCGCGAACACCGGCGCCGTCTTCGGGCTGATGGTCATGGCCGTGGCCGCGGCCGAGGTGACCGTCGGGCTTGCGCTCGTCATCGCCATCATCCGCACTCGTCAGACGGCCGAGGTCGACCAGTACGCCGACCTGAAGGAATAGGCGAGCACTCATGGAGCTGCTGATCGCCCTCATTCCGGCGCTGCCCATCGCGGGGTTCCTCTTCGCCGTCCTGGTCGGACCGCGGCTGGACCACATCCCGCTCCACGGCCACGGGGACCACCACGACGACGGCCACGGCGAGGCTGACGGGCACGGCGGAGCACGGCGGGCACGAAGAGGTCGACGACTCGGCCTTCCGCACGGTGCCGACGGAGGCGGAGCAGGCGGCCACCAGCCCGCATGCCGGCCATGCCGACGACCTGGCCAACGCCGCCGGTGCCGATGGGGTCATTCCCGCCCAGGACAACGACGGCCTCGGCCAGGCTGGCCACGTGACGCCGGGGGCTGAGCGACCGCGCTATCGGTCGTGGCTCATTCCGACCGCCGTCGTCGGGACGGCATGGGTGCTCTCGATGATCGTCTTCGCCAGCGTCGTGTTCGGCGGCAACGAGTACGAGGTCACGATCTACGAGTGGATCGCGTCGGGCGACTTCCACGTGGAGATCAGCTTCCTGGTCGACTCCCTGACCGCGATGCTCCTCCTGGTGGTGAGCACCGTCGGGTTCCTGGTGCACGTTTATTCGATCGGCTACATGGACGGGGACCGGGGCTTCTGGAGGTTCTTCGCCTACCTGAACCTGTTCATGTTCAGCATGCTGCTGCTGATCCTGGGCGACAACTTCGTGATGCTCTACGTGGGCTGGGAAGCGGTCGGCCTGTGCAGCTATGCGCTCATCGGCTTCTGGTACAAGAAGCCCTCCGCGGCGGGTGCCGCCAAGAAGGCATTCATCGTCAACCGGGTCGGCGACTTCGGGTTCGGCCTGGGGATCATGCTGATCTGGGTCAACCTCCAGACCCTGAGCTTCCACGAGGTCTTCGAGCGCATCGGCACGCTCGACGAGGGGACGATCACGCTCATCGCCCTCCTCCTCTTCGCCGGAGCCGTCGGCAAGAGCGCACAGTTCCCGCTCCACGTCTGGCTGCCGGACGCGATGGAGGGCCCGACCCCGGTCAGCGCGCTCATCCATGCCGCGACCATGGTCAACGCCGGGGTGTACCTCGTCGCGCGCGCCAACCCGATCTTTGCCGAGGCGCCCACCGCGATGTGGGTGGTGGCGAGCATCGGGACCTTCACCGCCATATTCGCCGCAGCCATCGCGCTGACGCAGAACGACATCAAGAAGGTGCTGGCCTACAGCACCGTGAGCCAACTGGCGTACATGTTCCTGGCGCTCGGCATCGGCGCGTGGGTGGCTGCGATCTTCCACCTGGTGTCCCACGGCTTCTTCAAGGGCCTGCTGTTCATGGGGTCAGGCTCGGTCATCCATGGGGCCAACGGGGAGCAGGACATGCGCTACATGGGCAACCTGCGCGCGAAGATGCGGTGGACGTACATCACCATGGTGATCGGCTCACTTGCGCTGGCCGGCATTCCGATCTTCGCCGGCTTCTTCAGCAAGGACGAGATCCTGGCCGAGGCCTTCAACCGCGGGTACCTCGTCTTCTACCTCGTCGGCATCGTCGTGGCGTTCATGACGGCGTTCTACACGTTCCGAATGATCTTCATGACCTTCTGGGGCGAGTGGCGCGGTCCGAAGGCGGCCTGGGATCACATCCACGAGAGCGCGCCGACCATGGTCGCGCCCCTCGTCATCCTGGCCGTGCCGACGGTCCTGGCCGGCCTGGTCCTTGGCATTCCGCCGGAGGGCGGGGCGATCCACACCTGGCTGGAGGAGGTCTTCCACGGCGCCGAGGAGGCGCACGCCGGCGTGCTGCCCGGCTCGATCGCCGCCGGCGAGCACCACGGTTTCGAGCTGTTCGGCATCGGCGGCCTGCTGCTCCTGGTCGGCGCCGCCGTGGCGGTCAGCGGCGTCTGGCTGGCGTACCGGTGGTACGTCGAGCGCCCCGAGTCGGCGTCGCGATTCGTCGATCGCTTCCCGCTCGGCCTTGGGCCGGGGATGTATCGGGCCAGCGTGAACAAGTACTACGTCGACGACATCTACCAGCTGGTCTGGGCGCGCGGCGGCGTCCTCCTGGCGAACGCCCTGTGGTGGTTCGACGCCAGGGTCATCGACGGGGCCGTGAACGGCGCCGGCTGGCTCGCGCGACAGATCGGCGGTGGCCTGCGGAAGACGCAGACCGGGCGCGTCGAGAACTACGGCCTCGGCATCGCGGCCGGCCTGGCGATCGTGCTGCTCGCCTACGCGACGGTGGTGCGCTGAGATGCTGAGCCTCGTCGTCTTCACGCCGCTGATCGGCGTCCTGCTGCTGCTCTTCGTGCCCGGCACCGCCCACCGGGCCATCCGCTGGATCGCCCTGGCCGCGGCGCTCGGCAGCCTCGCCAGCTCGCTCGTGCTGCTCGGCTACGACCCGGCGGGTAGCGAGTTCCAGTTCCGCGAGGACCTGCCGTGGATCGAGGCGTTCGGGATGCGCTACACGATCGGCATCGACGGCCTCTCGATGGTGCTGGTGCTGCTGACCACCATCCTCTCCGTCGTCAGCATCTTCTACTCGTGGGAGCCGATCCAGAAGCGGGTGAAGGAGTACTACATCGCGATGCTGGTCCTCATGACCGGCATGCTCGGCGTCTTCGTCGCGCTCGACCTGTTCCTGTTCTACGTCTTCTGGGAGATCAGCCTCTTCCCGATGTACGTGATCATCGGCGTGTGGGGCGGCCCGCGACGCATCTACGCCACCGTCAAGTTCGTGCTCTACACCCTGGTCGGCTCGCTCCTGATGCTGGTCGCCATCCTGGCGGTGGTGATCGCGCACGCCTCGACCGGCAACCCGCTCACCTTCTCCTACGAGGCGCTTCGCGGCTTCGGCTACGCCGACAGCCTCCAGGCGCTGGCCTTCGTCGCCTTCTTCCTGGCCTTCGCCATCAAGGTGCCGATGTGGCCGTTCCACACCTGGCTGCCCGATGCGCACGTCGAGGCCCCCACCGCCGGCTCGATCATCCTCGCCGGCGTGATGCTGAAGCTGGGCGGGTACGGCTTCCTGCGCTTCAGCCTGCCGCTCCTGCCCGACGCCGCCGTCAGCTTCGCGCCGATCGTCATCACGATGGCGGTGATCGCGATCATCTACGGGGCGCTGGTGAGCATGGTCCAGCCGGACCTGAAGAAGCTGATCGCCTACTCGAGCGTCAGCCACATGGGTTTCGTGATGCTCGGGGCGTTCGTCTTCAACGAACAGGGCCTGCAGGGCGCCGTCTTCCAGATGATCAGCCACGGCATCACGACCGGTGCCCTCTTCCTGCTGGTCGGCATCATCTACGAGCAGACCCACGATCGCGCCATCGCCCACATGGGCGGGCTGAACGCGCGCCTGCCGCGCTACGCGGCGATCTTCGGGCTGTTCACCTTCGCCAGCATCGGGCTGCCCGGGCTGTCCGGCTTCATCGGCGAGTTCCTCGTCATCCTGGGCGCCTTCCGCTACAACGGCTGGGTCGCCGCGGCCACGATGGTCGTCGTCATCCTCAGCGCGGTCTACATGCTGTGGATGTTCCAGCGCGTCTTCTTCACCGTGCCGTCCGACTGGATGCGCGCGCTCGTGGGCCGGCCTGCGCGACATGAACCGCAACGAGTGGATCGCGCTGTCGCCGCTCATCGTGCTCGTCGTGGCGCTCGGCGTGTATCCCGGCCCGGTGCTCGAGATGATCGCCGCGCCGGTTGATCGGATCATCGAGGCGGTCAACGGCGCCGGCATGACCGGCTTCGGTCCGCTGTGGTGATGCGCTGATGGACCAGATCGACGACCTCGTCACGCTGCTCCCGGAGCTCATCCTGGCCGCGCTGGTGCTCGTCATCATCACGGTCGACCTGTTCCTGCCGCGGCGAAGCAAGCTGCTCCTCGTCCCCGCTCACCGTGGCCGGGCTCATCCTGGCGGGGGCCGCCTGCTTCGTGGTGTGGGGCGTGAACGAGACGGTCTACAACGGCTTCTACGTGGTCGACGACCTGAGCGTCTTCCTCAAGGGCGCCACGATCCTGATCGGCATTCTCAGCGCGCTCTTCGCTCCGTCCTACCTGCTGGTGCGGCGCCTTCCGCTCGGCGAGTTCAACATGATCCTCGTCACCGCCCTGATCGGCATGTGCGTGCTGGCCTCGAGCAGCCGACATGATCACGCTGTTCCTGGGCCTGGAGCTCATGGTCATGCCGTCCTACCTGCTGGCCGGGCTGCACAAGACCGACCGATACAGCAACGAGGGCGGGCTGAAGTACTTCCTGCTCGGCAGCTTCGCGTCGGCGATCCTGCTGTTCGGCATCGCCTGGCTGTACGGCCTGACCGGGACGACGAGCGTCGCCGGAGTGGCGGAGGCGATCAGCGGCCAGATGAGCGGTGCCCTGCTGGTGGCCATCGGCTTCCTGACCGTCGGGGCCACCTTCAAGGTCGCCGCGGTGCCGTTCCACTACTGGACGCCCGACGCGTACCAGGGCGCGCCGACGCCGATCACGGGCTTCCTCTCGGTCGGGCCCAAGCTCGGCGCCTTCGCGCTCCTGATCCGGGTCTTCGCCGAGGCCCTCGAGCCGGTCCGGGCCGACTGGATCGCCATCTTCCTGGTGCTGACCGTCCTGACCATGACCGTCGGCAACGTGGTGGCGCTGACCCAGACCAACGTGAAGCGCATGCTCGCCTACTCGAGCATCGCGCACACCGGATACATCATGGCCGGCCTGGCGGCCTACGCGAACGCGACCGATGCGGAGATCCGGGCACAGGGCATCGAGTCCGTCCTCTTCTACCTCTTCGGCTACGCGCTCATGAACATCGCCGCATTCGCCGTGGTCGGAATGCTCCAGCGCGACACCACGCGCTTCGGGGGCCTGAACTCGTTCGCGGGCCTCGCTTCGCGGGCGCCGGTGCGGGCCGCCGCCATGGCCATCCTCATGCTGAGCCTGACCGGCATCCCGCCCACGGTCGGCTTCTTCGCCAAGCTCTACGTCCTGCTGGCCTCGGTCGAGGCGGGGCTGGCATGGCTGGCCGTGCTGATCGTGCTCAACGCCGCGATGGCCGCCTTCTACTACCTGCGCGTCATCGTCTACATGTACATGCGCGATGCCGAGCCCGCTCCCGCACCCGTCGACACCTCTCCCTTCGGCACGTTCGCGCTCGCGCTGTCCGTGGCCGGCGTGGTGGTCCTGGGGATCTTCCCCGACGCCATCCTGAGCCTGGTCGAGGTTTCGGCGGCCAGCCTCTTCTAGGCGCCCCATGGCCTCTGACGCCGACACCCTGGCCCGATCCGACGCCGAACTCGGCGCCGCGGCTTCCGCGCTGCTCGGAGACCGGCGCCTGATCATCGCCACCAACCGCGGGCCGGTCACCTTCGTCGCCGGTTCAGACGGCTCGCTGCGCCCGCGTCGCGGCTCGGGTGGCCTCGTCACGGCACTCGGTCATGTCGGCCGCCATGTGCCCGTCACCTGGGTCGCGGCGGCGATGAGCGACGGGGATCGCCGCGCGGCCGCCGATCCGAAGCTCCTGCGCGAGGTTGCCGGCGGGGACGACGGCGTGCGATTGCGCTTCGCGACTGTCGATCGGCCCGTCTACGAGGCTGCCTATAACGTCATTGCCAATCCCCTGCTCTGGTTCCTCCAGCACCAGATGTGGAACCTGCCGGAGCGGCCGGTCATCGACGCGGGCGTCATGCGGGCGTGGGAACGAGGCTATGTGCCGATGAACGAGGCCTTCGCGCGCGCCATCCTGGCGCAGACACGCGGCGATCGAACGCCGCGAATCATGCTCCACGACTACCACCTGTACTGCGCGGCGGCACCGATCCGCCGGGCGCGACCCAGGGCCATCATCAGCCACTTCACCCACATCCCGTGGCCGCCATCGAGCATCTGGCAGACGATCGCGCCGACCATCCGCGAGGGCATCGCCACGGGACTGCTGGCCAACGACGTCGTGGGCTTCCAGACCGAGCGCTACGCGCACAACTTCCTGCGCATGGTCGAGTCGTTCGTGCCCGATGCCACCGTCGACTACGAGGCATGGACCGTTCGGCGGCGGCGGCGGACCACGCACGTGCGCCACTATCCGATCAGCATCGACGTGGATGCCACACGGCGCGTGGCCGGCTCGCCCCGCGCGCGCAGGCGGGCGGACCAGCTTCTGGGCGGCGCGCGCGAGCGGATCCTTGTCAGGGTCGATCGGCTGGAGCCCTCGAAGAACATCCTCCGCGGCTTCCTCGCGTACGAGGCGCTGCTCCAGCGGCAGCCGCGGCTGCGCGGGCGCATCAGCTTCCTGGCGTTCCTGGTGCCGTCGCGCACCGGGCTTCGCGAGTACAGCCACTACGGCCGCGAGGTACAGAGCGCTGTCGATCGTATCAACGCGCGGTTCGCGCGAGCCGGCTGGCGGCCGGTCCAGCTCTACTACGAGAACGACTACGCGCAGGCCCTGGCCGGCCTCTCGATCGCGGACGTCGTGCTGGTCAACCCCCTCGTCGACGGCATGAACCTCGTCGCCAAGGAGGCGGTGATCGTTTCGCAGCGCGACGCGGCGCTGGTGCTGTCGGAGACTGCCGGCGCGTTCGACCAGATGGCCGACGGCGCCCTGCCCGTGGCCCCAGCCGACGTGGTCGGCACCGCCGACGCGCTGGCCGCAGCGCTGGCCATGCCGGTCGAGGAGCGCCGCCGCCGCCTGGCGCGCCTCCGCCGGGGCGTCGAGCGCGAGGACATCACGTGGTGGCTGCGCCGTCAGCTGGAGGATCTCGCCGAGCTCGCGGGCTGACCGCGTCGCGAGACGAGCCCGTCAGCGGGAGCCTGCGAGCTCCACCAGGAACCGCGCGGCGGCGACCGGGTCGACCAGCATGGCGTCGGCCGCTGCCACGATCTCGCCCGGCGCCTCGTGATCGGCGCCGCCGACACCGATGATGGTTCCGCGGATGCGGCCGGCGGCGCGAAGCTCGTCGACGGCGCGGAACATGTCGAGGTCGGTGATGTCATCGCCCATCACCACCACGCCGCGGAGGCGGTAACGCTCGACGATGACGTGCACCGCGCTCCCCTTGTCACCGAGCCCGATCGGCCTCAGCTCCACGATCATTCGCCCGTGGCCGATTCGCAGCCCGCGATGCTCGATGTCGCCGAGGGCGTCCAGGATCGCCGCACGAGTGGCGTCGGGATCCGGGGCGTTGCGGTAGTGGACCGAGGCCGAGACGCCCTTGTGTTCAACCACGATCCCCGGCAGGTCGGGTAGGCCGGCGATGACCTCGTTCAGGTGATCGCGGAACGAAGCCTCGCCGGGGGCGGCATGCGCCTCGTCGGCGTCGGGCTCCAGCCACTCCATGCCGTGGTTGCCCGCGATCAGGAGCCCAGGTACGCCCGCCAGCCTGCGCGCGTCGAGTGGCGCCCGGCCGGTGACGAGGGCCACGACCGCCAACCGCTCGGCCAGGGTCGAGAGCGCGGGTGCGGCGCCCTCGACGAGTTCGCGGACAAAGGATCCGCCGCGATCGATCGACAGCGTCCCGTCGAAATCGGTCAGGAGTCCCGCGGGCTCATCGGCGAGAGCGTCCCGAGCCAGCGACAGCGCGGCCGAGAGCGATCCGTCGATCCGGTGGCTAGACTCGGTCACGTGAAGCGTCTCTCCTCATGGGCGCTCCCGATCATCCTGGGGGTGGCGGGGGTCGCACTCATCATTATCGGCACGCTCGACCTCGACGGCGAGGCGACCGCCAGCCTGCCGCCGATCGCGACGCGTTCGCCGTCGCCGACCGAGGTGGCGGCAACGCCTACGACCGATCCGACCGCGTCGGAGTCGCCCACGGAGAGCGTCGCACCGACCCCGACGCCCTCCCGGACACCGCTGCCCGATGACGTGACCGCGGTCCAGCTCGAGATCCCGTCAGTCGGCATCAACGTCCTCGTCAGGCAATCGCAGAGCGCGGTCGACGACAGCTTCCCGCCGATCGGACGCGGCATACATCCTGTCGGAGGGGCACCAGCCCGGGCGCAACACGAACTCGTTCATCTTCGCCCACGCCGTGCTCGGTCTCTTCAAGCCGCTCTGGAACGTCCAGCCCGGTGCCGAGATCCTGGTGCGGATGTCGGACGAGACCGTCCTGCGCTACGTCGTGACGGAGGTCCGCCCGAACGTGCCGTGCCCGGATCCGAACGCCGACCCCGCGCTCAACCCGCCGGACCCGCCCCTGGCGCTCCAGATCCACGACACCTGTGCGGAGGGTGCGCTCTGGACGCAGCCGACGCCATACGAGCGTCTCACGCTCCAGACCTCGCAGGGCTACAACCGCAATTGGGGCGAGCTGGTGATCGTCGCCCAACCGGTCGAGGCCTGACCTAGACCACCCGCCGGTCGCCGGTTCCCGGCCGGCCGCGCACGAACCAGGCCGGCACCAGCGTCAGCAGCGCCACGACCAGCGCGATCCCCATCACCAGGCGCAGCACGTCGGCCGATTGTCCCTGCGACCATGTCTCCAGCACCGCGGTCAGGGCAAGGGACGTCTGCGGGTCGACGCCGATGAACTCGGGCCGGCCGAGCTCCACCACCAGCTCGTCCAGCAGCGCCTGGTCGGCAATCAGCGCCGACAGCTCGTCGATGCGATTCTGGCCGATCGAGGTCAGGAGGGCGAGGCCGACGCTCATGCCGATGGTCCGCGTGATCTGGAGCATCGCGCTTGCCACGCCGTAGGCGCCGGCACCGGCTGCCTCCACCGCCGCCGTCGCGCGCGGCGAGACGGTGAGCCCAAAGCCGACGCCGAAGAGCGCCAGGTCGCGCACGAGCCGATCCAGCCCGGTGTCGACGCCCCAGCCGAGCGCCAGCCAGAGGCCCGCGGCGCTGGCCGCCACGCCCACCAGCGTCACGATCCGCTCGCCGATGAAACCCGACACCAGCCCGCCGGCGAGCGCGCCCCCCGCGATCGCCAGCGTGAGCGCGGTGAGGAGTGTCGATGCCTGCGCCCCGCTGCCGAACAGGACGCGATCGACGAAGACGGGGCCCGCCGATGATGGCGGTCGCCAGCGTGTACCCGGTCAGGAGGCTGACCGCATTCGCAGCGCTGAAGGCGCGGTCCGAGAAGAGCCGGAGGTCGACCAGCGGCGAGCTGGTGCGGAGCTCGAGCCAGGCGAAGGCCGCCAGCGCAACAGCGCCGATTGCCGCGCCGCCGAGCACGAGCGGATCGGTCCAGCCGTTGGCGCCCGAGACGGTGATGGCCCCGATGCCGGCCACCAGCGCCAGCGACAGCAGGGCCGCACCGGCCAGGTCCAGCCCGGCGCGCGCTCGCGGCGTCTCGATCCCGCCGGCGACCACGTAGATGAGGAGCAGCGCCAGGATGCCGATCGGCACGTTGAGGAGGAAGATCCACTGCCAGTTGGCCATGTCGACACCCGGGATCCCCACGTTGAAGCTGAGGAGCACCCACGCCCCGTATGCCGGGCCGATGGCCATGCCGATGTAGGTCGCGGCGCCCTCGAGGCCGAGGGCCGCGGCGCGCTGACGGCCCGTGAACAGGTGGCTGGCGAGAGCCATCGAGAGGGGCACCAGCGCCCCGCCGCCGAACCCCTGGACGACGCGGGCCCCGATGAGCCAGGTCAGCCCGTCCTCGGCCGGCGAACCGCGACAGCCCGGCGCCGGCGCTGCCGACGACGAACAGGAGCAGCGCGACGACATACAGGCGCCGGGCTCCCCACAGGTCGGCGCCGCGGCCGGCCAGCGGCATGGCGACCACGTATGCCAGCAGGTAGGCGTTGACGATCCAGCTCACCCGCGCGAGGTCTGCCCAGCCGCCGAAGTCGGCGACGATGGAAGGGAGGGCGATCGCGACCACCATCAGCTCGGCGCCGCCGAGGAGCACGCCGAGGCTGGCGACGATCAGCGTGGCCCACGCCGCGACGGGGTGCATGCGCACCGATGAGCCCGGTCCGGCGGCCGTCACAGGTCCACGCGCCCCAGCGCCACGCGGGCCAGCACCAGGGCCACGGCGGTGATCGCAAGGCCGATTCCGGCGCCCTGCACCCCGGCAGCGACCGGGCGGTCCAGTGCCTGGAGCTCGGCCAGGGCGGTGAGCGGCACGATCGAGGCCGGCAGCAGTGCGAGTGCCGCCGCGCCCACGACGAGGCCGACGCCGATTGCCGCGACCGTGGCCCGCATCGGGCCCATCACTGACCCGAGCAGGAGACCGATCGCGACGGCGGCGAGGCTCGTGGCCGCGACGCCGACAACCACGATGGCGAAGGGCACAAGCTCCAGGGGCGACGCGACCGTGCTGGCTGCCAGCCATCCCAGCGAGGCGGCAGCAGCGAGGCCGACCAGCGAGATGCCGGCCAGGGCAATGAACCAGCCGACGAGGAGCGTGCCGCGCGTGATCGAGCGCGTCACGAGCCAGCCGGCGCGGCCGAGCGCACGCTCCGTGCCGAGCGAGCCGGCGGCGATCCCGGCGCCCACGATCGCCGCCACCGCCAGGCCCATCGCGAGCCGCTCCAGCGCCGTCGATCCGGGCGCCGGCAGAAGCGCGACGAGCGCACCGACGCCGATGTACGCGGTGAGCAGCGCGAGCAGGCGGAATGAGATCCACAGCTCCCTCACGGCGAGCCAGGCGACGACGCCGGTCTGGTTCACGCCGGCTTGGGGGCGCGCCGTTGGCCGCGGCCGGCGCTTTCGGCGCGCGTGGCAGCCATGGCCTCGATGCCGCGGTGCGAAAGGGGAAGCCCGGCCGCTTCGAGGTCCGGAATCGGAGCGATGAGCTCGACCCTCCCGCCGCGCAGGAAGACCACGTGCGCCGCCAAGCCGATCTCGCTGGCGGGGTAGCGGCTGGCGAGCAGGATCGTGCGCCGACGGCCGGGGATCAGGAGGAGCCGGCGCCGCTCATCGGCATCCAGCGCTCGCAGTGGCTCGTCGAGCAGCAGGACCTCTGGATCGCCGATGAGGGCGGCCGCGAGGGCGACTCGCTGCTGCAGAGCCACGCCGGCGCGGCTCATCGGGCGGGCGAGGGCGCCGACGGGAATCCGCGCCCATGCGACGGCACGCTCCAACCGTCGCGCGCTCTCAGCGGCCGGCAGCTCGAGCAGGTCCCCCGCGAGGCGCATCACCTCGAGCGGCGTCATCCACGTGTGGAGCCCGGGGTTCGGCCCGAGGTAGGCCACGCGCTGCCCCCAACCCTCGGCGTCGGACGACCCGGCGATGTGGATCCTGCCGCGGTCGGCGCGGGTAAGGCCGGCGAGCACGCGAAGGAGCGTGGACGCGGTCGAGTCAGGATCCGATACGAGCAAAAGGCGCCCTCCGGCCGGCACCGACAGCGAGCAGCGATCCAGCTCGGAGCCACGGCTGACGTCCGAGCAGACCACGGCGGCAGGGCGCAGGAGGCGCAAGGGCGGCGCGCTCCACAGCGCGTCGGGGGTCGACCTGGTCAAAGCGGGCCGATGCTAGCACGCGGGGTTGACGACGGCCGCCCGGCGTCCATATCATAAGCACTTCTTCATATAAGCCCGCATTTGATAAAGAAGCGCTACGTGATCAACCCGACGCCCGAGACTCCCGCCGAGCACGACCTGCGGCGGCTGCGCACCCTGTACCGAGCACTCGGCGACGAGACCCGCCTCAGGATGATCGGCCTGCTTGCGGAGGTTGGGCCGATGCCGGTGAACGAGCTGTCGTCCCGCGTCGGCCTCTCGCAGCCGCTCATCAGCTGGCACCTGCGAATCCTGCGCCTCGCCGGCCTGGTGGACACCCAGCGCCAGGGCCGCACCGTCATCTGCAAGCTGCGCATCGCGGCGTTCGAGGAGCTGCACGACGCCGAGGGCCGGCTGGTGGGCGGGACCGCCGGCGTGGCGCGCCCGGTTGACGCGCCGGGAACGGTGCCCGATGTCAGCTAGCCGCCAGCACGCGCGGGAGCTTCGCAAGGGCGCGGCGGTCCTGCCGGACTGGGTCAAGGAGGCCGTGCGCGGCATCCTGGCGCCCGTCGTCAAGCTCGCGATCGCGCTGCACCTGACCCCAAACACGATCACCGTCATCGGGCTCCTGATCACCGTCATGGCCGCGGCCCTGATCGCGGGGGGCTGGCTGCTCGTCGGCGCGGCGGTCCTGACCGCCGGCTCGCTCCTGGACGCCGTCGACGGCGCGCTCGCGCGAGCACAGGGTGGAGGGACCGCGTTCGGAAGCTTCCTGGACTCGACGCTCGACCGTGCCAGCGAGGCGATCCTCTACATCGGTATCGCGGCCTGGTTCCTGAACACGCTCGCCGATCCGACGTGGCCGGTGCTGGCCGTGTTCATCGCGCTGGGCGGCTCCTTCATGGTCAGCTACGCGCGGGCGCGCGCAGAGGGCATCGGCCTCACGGCGAGCGTCGGCCTGGCGCCGCGCACCGAGCGCCTCGTGCTCGGAATCGTTGGCGTGGCCCTCGCGGGCCTCGGCTTCACGCCCATCCTCATCGGGATCCTCGTGCTGGTCGCCGCGCTCACCGTGGTGACCGTCGTACAGCGAATCTGGCACGTCTGGCGCCTGAGCCAGGCGGTGGCCGTCACCGACAGCAAGGAGAATTGAGCACCGTGGCTCGAAACCGCAACGGAAAGGCCGCCACCAACGGCGATCGGCCCAGCGACGGGAAGGTTCGCGTCGCCATCGTGGGCGTCGGCAACTGCGCCAGCAGCCTGGTCCAGGGCCGCTATCACTACGCCGATGCGAAGGACGATGACTTCGTTCCCGGCCTGATGCACGTCAACCTGGGCGGCTACCGCGTCCGCGACATCGAGTTCGTGGCTGCCTTCGACGTCGACAGGAACAAGGTCGGCAAGGACCTCTCCGAGGCGATCTTCAGCGAGCCGAACAACACGTTCAAGTTCGCCGACGTTCCCCGTCTCAACGTCCCGGTCGAGCGCGGCATGACCCACGACGGTCTCGGCAAGTACCTGTCGCAGATCATCGAGAAGGCGCCTGGGCCGACGGCCGACATCGTGCGGATCCTGAAGGATCGCAACGTCGACGTCATGGTCAGCTACCTGCCGGTCGGCTCGCGAGCAGGCAACGAAGTGGTACGCCGAGCAGGCGATCCAGGCGGGCGTCGCATTCGTCAACGCGATCCCGGTCTTCATCGGCCGAGAGCCGTACTGGCAGCGCCGCTTCGCCGAGGCGGGGCTGCCGGTCATCGGCGACGACATCAAGTCGCAGGTCGGCGCCACGATCACGCATCGCGTGCTGACCCGCCTCTTCATGGACCGCGGTGTGCGGATCGACCGCACCTACCAGCTCAACTTCGGCGGCAACACCGACTTCCTCAACATGCTCGAGCGCGAGCGCCTCGAGTCGAAGAAGATCAGCAAGACGAACGCGGTCACGAGCATGATCGACTACGAGATCGACGACGGCGACATTCACGTCGGCCCGTCCGACTACGTGCCGTGGCTGAAGGACCGCAAGTGGTGCCACATCCGGATGGAGGGCACCACCTTCGGCGACGTACCGCTCAACCTGGAGCTCAAGCTCGAGGTGTGGGACTCGCCGAACAGCGCCGGCGTCATCACCGATGCGATCCGCTGCGCGAAGCTCGGCCTCGACCGCGGCCTGGCCGGCACCCTCGTGGCGCCGAGCTCGTACTTCATGAAGAGTCCCCCGCTGCAGATCCACGACGACATCGCCCATAACCGCGTCGAGGACTTCATTCGCGGCGACGACAACGAGACGCTTGTCGGGACCGAGAAGGTCGCGCCGCGCAAGACGAGGAAGCTGTCGACCACGAGCACCCGGGCCAAGGCAAAGGCCGTGGCAGCCGCCGAGGTCGCGTGAGAGAGGCGGCCACCCAGGAACCCACGCTCCGCCGCTACATTGGCCGGGTGAAGCGCAGCGAAGGCACCTCCCCGGCCAGCACCGAGCGCCGCCGGGAGATCGTCACCTTCTGGCTCTACCGGCTCGGCGAGCGGATCATCAACGCCATGCCGCGGGGCCTGGTGATGCCGGCGGCGGCGGCGGTCGGCAACGTCGCCTACGACCTCGCGGGGGCGAAGCGGGCCTCATCCATGCAAACCTGGCTCACCCGCTGGGACTCCCTCCCGACGACCCACGGGTGAAGCGCGCCGCCCGCCGCGCGTTCCGCAACTACGCCAAGTACCTGGCCGACATGATGCGCATCGGCGAGATCACCCCGGCTCAGGCCGCCGACCTCGTCGACATCGACAACCTCGAGATCCTCACCGAGGCACACGCCGAGGGGAAGGGCGTCCTGCTCTGCACGGCCCACGTCGGCGGCATGGATCTCCTCGGACCGGGTCTCAAGCTCGACCGGCGACTCGATGCACGTCGTCGCCGACGACACGACCTACGGCCGCCTCTACGACCACCTCGCGGCGGCGCGCGCGCGCCAGAACATCTTCCTCATCGGCTGGCGGAACCTGCGCGGGATGTTCCGGGTCCTGCGCGACAGCGGCAACGTCGTCCTCTTCTGCGACGGTGGCTATCGCCGCCGGCGACGTGCCGGTCGAGCTGTGCGGCGAAGCGACCACCTTCCCCATCGGCCCCGCGACGCTGGCCGCCAAGACCGGGGCGCCGATCCTGACGGTCGCCTGCCGCCGCACTCGACGACGATCGGTTCGTGACCCGTGGCCTGCCGCTGATCCATTGCGCGCAGCACGGAGCCGGCGGAGATCCATCGCGCCACGCAGGCGGTCGCCGACGCCCTCGTCGTCGGTGATCGCCGAGGATCCCGGGCAGTGGTACATGTTCCGCCCGGTCTGGCCACAGACCGATGCCGACCGCGCGCAGCGCGCGCGAGGCGCTCGCGGCGGCCCGCCGCGGCGAGGACTGGACCAAGATCGGCGCCTGATGCTGTCGCCTTGGCCTCAGGATCGCCGATCGCGTCGTTGCCGCGCTGCCATCGCCGATCGCGTACGCGCTTGCCGACCTCGGTGGCGACCTGTGGTACGCGGCTCGCCGCCGCCCGACGGCGGCTCGTCGCCGCCAACCTGGCGCGGGTGTGCGCGGCGACGGGACGCCCGACCGGCCGGTCGCGCCTTCACGAAGCTGGTTCGAGCGGCGTTCCGCAACCACGCGCGCTACTACGTCGAGATGCTGCGCGCACCGCACTACCCGCCCGATCGGATCGACGAGTTCGTCGACGATCCCGGATTGGCCGGCGTTCGAGAAGGCCCTGCGCGGCGGTCCGGGCGTCCTGGTCACGTCGCACCTCGGCAACTTCGAGCCGTTTGGCGCGTTCCTCGCGGCGCACGGCGTTCCGGCCGCTCGCACCGATCGAGGAGATCGAGCCTCGCGCGCTGTTCGAGTTCCTCGCCGCGCGGCGTGGCGCCGGCAACGTCGACCTCGTCCCGCTGCGCAATCGACCCGCCGCGCCCTGATCCGGCGGCTGCGGGAGGGCGGCCTGGTCGGGATCATCGGCGACCGCGACCTCGACCGGCTGACGGCCAGCCGCGTCGTCATGTTCGGCCACCCCGGACCCGATGCCGACTCGGCCCGGCGTCTGCTCGCCGTCACGCATCGCGCCGCGCTGCTGGTGGGTCGCATGCCTGCGCGTCGGGCCCGATCGCTTCCGCGCGGAGGGCGAGCTGGTGGAGCGTCCCGCGACACGGCGATCGGCGCGCCGACACGGCTGCCCTGTCGAGCGCATCGCCGCGCGCTTCGAGCGCGACATCGGCGAGGCGCCGGAGCAGTGGTGGGGCGCCTTCCAGCCCTTCTGGCCGGACATGCCGCATGACGCGAGGCGGCAGCGAGCTCGGCGGCAAGGCCGACATGCACCTCCACACGCTCTACTCGGACGGCACCGCGTCGGTGCGGGCCGTGCTCGATCACGTCGAGCGCGCACACCGACCTCGACGTCATCGCCATCACCGACCACGAGCGCATCGATGGCGCCCTGCGCGCACGCGAGATCCACGCGGCCGGAGGCTACTCGTTCGAGCTGGTGGTCGGCGAGGAGATCACCACGCGCCGTGGCCACGTGCTCGCGCTGTTCATCGAGCGAGCGCATCCCGGCCCTGCGACCCCTGGCGGAGACGCTCGAGCGCATCCACGACCAGGGCGGGATCGCGATCGCCGCGCACCCGATGGCGCCGCTCATCCCGTCGCTGGGGTCGCGCTCGCTGCTCTGGAGCCGCGGGGCGACGGAACCCCGGCACCGCCTGGACGCGATCGAGCTCATGAACCCGTCCACGGCCGGGCGCTCGCGCCGCGGCGCGCGGGAGCGCCTCAATGCCGAGGTCCTGCACCTTGCGGCCGTCGGCAACTCGGACGCGCACGTCCTCGAGGGGATCGGGCTCGGCGTGGACCTGGTTCCCCGGATCCGACCGCGGCCGACTACCGCGCGGCCATCGAGAGCAGCCAGACCCGCCCGGATGGGGCGTACTGGTCGCCACCTCCACAACGTCGACGTATACCGGAGGCAGCTGCGCGCCAAGGCCCGCCACCTGCGGCATACTCTGCGGCCTACGGGAGAGTGGCGGTGACATCGGTCCTGGAGTCCGCGGCGCCATCGGTGCTGGCAGCGTCGGCAGCCGGCCGACGCCCGCTCAAGATCGGGATCGTGAGCCCGTACGGCTATCCGCATCCGGGTGGCGTCAACGAGCACGTGCGCTTCACGTACGAGGCGATGACGCGCATGGGCCACGACGTGTGGATCATCACCAGCAAGTACGGCCGCGAGCGGGAGAGCGAGGGCCACATCATCCGCCTCGGCACCGGCTGGGCGGCGCCGGCCAACGGGAGCGTCGGCCGTGTCACGCTGGGTCTCCGCTTCAAGCGCCAGGCGCGCGAGGTGCTCGAGGCCAACGACTTCGACGTCCTTCACTTCCACGAGCCGTTCGTGCCGTTCCTGTCGCCCACGATGCTCGACCAGTCGAAGACGGTGAACGTCGCGACATTCCACGCCTTCGGCGGGTTCTCGCCCTCGTACTGGATCGGCAAGCGCTTTGCCGGACGCCTTGCCGATCGCCTCCACGGGCGCATCGCGGTGAGCGGGTGCGGCGCGCCACTTCATCAGCCGCTACTTCCCCGGCGAGTACGAGATCATCCCCAACGGCGTCGACCTCGACCGCTACACCACGCCGAGCCGTACGAGAACCTGCGCGACGGCACGCTCAACATCCTCTTCGTCGGCAGGTTCGAGGAACGCAAGGGGCTGATTCATCTGCTGAAGGCCTACAACCGGTTGCGCAAGCGCAAGGTCGACGCGCGGCTGCTGGTGGTCGGAGCCGGTCCGAAGCTGCGCGAGTACAAGCGGTTCGTCGGCCTGCGCGGGATCCGAGACGTCGGAGTTCCTCGGCCGCGTCAGCGACGACGAGAAGGTGCGCTACTTCGCATCGGCCGACATCTTCTGCGCCCCGAACACCGGCCAGGAGTCATTCGGGATCGTGCTGCTGGAGGCCATGGCCGCGGGCGTACCGATCGTCGCGTCCGACATCCACGGCTTCAAGCGCGTCGTGGAGCGCAACGTCCAGGGAATCCTGGTGGAGCCGAAGAACCACCGCGCGCTCGCGGCCGCCCTCTACAAGCTGGCCCGCGACCCCGACCTGCGCCACGAGATGGGCGACGCCGGCCGCGCCCGCGCTCCAGAGTTCAGCTGGGACCGAGTGACCGAGCGGATCGTCGACTACTACTACGAGACCCTCGAGCGCACCCTCGCCCACCGGCCATAACCGGGGCGGTGTCGGTCACGACTCGAGGTGCCACAGCGCGCGGTAGTACTCCATCCGCGGTGCGTCGGGCTCGATCCTCCAGCGAGTGCTGCGCCGCCAGCGCGGCGAAGGGCGCGTCAGCCATCAGCCTTCGACGGCCAGTGGCTTGCGGTAGGCCGTGAATGTCTTCTCCGGGACGAATCCGAGCGACTCGTAGAGGGCGGTGGCGCCCGTCGGGCTGTCGGTGTCGACGCCCAGGCTGGCCGCAGTGAAGCCCGCCTCTCGGGCGGCAACGAGGGATCCGGCGAGCAGCGCACGGGCGAGCCGCTTGCCGACGCCACGGACGCCGCACGCTGACCTGGGACGTAGACACGGGCACGGCCGTAGCGCTCGTTCTCCTCGGCCGGGACCGTCGTCATCACCACGCCGGCCACCTCGTCCCCGACCCAGCCGATGCGCCAGAAGCGCGGGTCGGCATTGTCCGGGTCGGCGTCGAAGCGGGTCCAGTCCTCCTCGGTCCACTCCTGCTCACCCCAGTGATCCCGGAACGCCTCCGCCGACGCGAGCCAGATCGTGCGGTACTGATCGCGTGTCACCGGACGCAGCTCGATCCCGTCGGGCATCGGCGGCTCGATGATGCCGTCCAGGTTCGACGCAACCATGTCGTAGAAGAAGCGTGCTGCGGTGTAGCCGTCGGCGAGCAGCAACGCCTTGTTGCCCCCATCGGTGTCGATGCCTTCGGACCCGAACACTTGGGCGCTACGTCGACGTGCTCGGCAGCGATCTCGAGCAGCCGGGCCTCGTTGCGCCGATGCATGGCGGTACCGATCCCCCGCCTGCGCCAGGCCGGATGCACGAAGCCGAAGTTCTCGTAGGAGCGACCGCCTTCGACCAGCTCGTTCCAGAAGACCCGGGCATAGGCCACCAGCTCCCCGTCGACCTCGGCCATCAGCATGTCACGCGCCGGATCGCAGTTCACGAGCGTCGCGTAGTTGAGCTTCAGCTGCTCGAGCGTCGTCACCTCCTCGAGGCCGTCGTGCTCGTGGACGGCCGTGTACACCCGGAGCATCCCGGGAAAGTCCTCCTCGCCCCGGAAGTGCCGGAAGCGGAGGTTCGGCACCGCCGGCGCCTCGGGCACCGCGATCTGGCTCACGTCGGGACCTCCTCCATCGACTTGCGCCACGCGCTGGCGCGCTCCACGACGGAGAATCCATGCGACTCGTACAGGCGCAGCGCCCCGGAGGGTTGTCGGCGTCGACGCCGAGCGCCGCGATCCCGATGCCGCGATCGGCAAGCGACGTGCAGGCTGCGAACGATGAGTGCGGAGGCGAGGCCCCGCTTGCGCCACGGCCGCCGCGTGAAGATGCTGTCGAGCCAGCCGCGCTTCACGGCGAGGGCCTTGTTGTCCTCGTGGTAGATCGTGTTGACGCTCGCGGCGACGACCTCGTCGCCATCCCAGGCCACGACCCACAGCGAGGGATCGAAGCTGGGCGCATCCTGGTACCGCCGGAATGCCTCGTCGGACTCGTCGCCACCTCCCCAGTGATCGCGAAAGGCCTCGATGTCGGCGCGCCAGATGGCGCGGTACTGCGACTCCTCGACGGGGCGAACCTCGATCCCGTCGGGCAGGGCCGGGATCTCGGGCAGGTCGACGGTCGAGCCCGGCGCGATGCATCTCGAAGAACCATCGCGCCTGCTCGAAGCCCTCGCCCTTGGCGAGCGCATTCGCCCCGACGTTGCGGTCGTCGGTAAAGCAGCCGAGCACGAGCGGCCGATCGGTCGACTGCGCGGCGGCGAGGATGGCGCTGCGCCGCTCGCTCTCGCGAAGGAGCGCCGAACCGATCCCCCGGCGCCGATACGCGGGGTCGACGGCTCCGCCGGTCCGGAACTCGCGCAGGCCGTCGTTCGTGTCGACCCAGTCGCGCTTGACGTGGCCGACCATGCGGCCGTCGATCTCGGCGATCGTCACGTCGCGGAGCGGCTGGAACTGCTCGGACGGGTTGCCGAACCAGGCCCGCCGGTCCTCGACCGTCTCGCGGTCGACGATCCCATCGGCCTCCCACTCCGCGTTCTGGATCCTGACGATCTCCGCCAGGTCTGCCTCCCCCGCGTAGGGACGCAGGAAGAGGCCCTGCGTCCCGGCCGCGATCGTCTCTGTCTGCATGCCTGTCTCTCCGTTCATCAGCCGACTCGCTTGAGCTTGCCGGTGCGCTTCGCGTAGCGCTCCGCGATGCCGAACACGTACACACCCAGCGGGATGAGCACGACCGCCATGATCACCAGCGGCCAGACGTTGCCCATGAGCTCGCTGACCGACTGTCCGCGAATCAGTCCGCCGCGGACGCCGTCGAGGACGTACGTGCCCGGCGAGAACTGCGACACGAACTCCATCCAGCCCGGCAGGTCGCTCGTCTCGTAGTACACCCCGCTGAACAGCAGGATGATCGACTGGATGACGAACACCATCTGGTCGCCACGCTCCACGTAGAGCAGCGGCAGGATGGCGGCCATCATCCCCACGCCGACGAAGCTCAGCGACCCGAGCAGGATGAAGACGCCGGCCGTCACGAAGTTGCCGCCGCTGAACTCCAGCTCGAAGAAGAGGATCATCACCACGAGGATGATCACCATCTGGATCAGCGCGTAGGTCGACCGCGAAGAGCGTCGAGCCGACCAGCTGCGTGTAGCGCCGCACCGGCGCCATGAAGGTGTACTCGAGCGTCCCCTCCCAGCGCTCCCACGTGACCGTCTCGCCGATGAAGCCGAAGACGATCGAGAGGAAGTTCCAGAAGATGGTGCCGATCACGAGCACCTGGAGCAGCCCGGGATCGTTCTGCGACACGCCGATGAATGCCACGGCCAGGGCAGCGGCCAGCGAATAGACGAGCCAGGCGACCTCCCAGCCCCAGTAGCGCTTCGTCAGGTTGAAGTTGCGCTCGACGAAGGCGAAGCTCGCCCGCAGCTCGCGCGTTGCGATGGACATCGGTTTGATCTCTTATCCGGGTTGAATGATTTGGTTGGACCGATGGACCGGCCCGGGCCTCATCGGGCTCGGACCGGCCGCATCGTCGGCTCGCCCGCCAGCCGGCTGCCGAAGCGCACCAGCCGGCGACCGATCCACCGCCGCACGGGGCGGCGGCCGCCGGCGTGGTCACGCCCGTCGTCGGGGAGGCTCGTGCGGCGCAGCCGCGACTCGCGCTCCTCGATCAGGCTGAGCACGACACGGACGTCAAGGTTGCTCTGCACGGGAATCACCTCCTCTCTTCATCGCTACTCGTCGTCTTCGTTGTCGTCGTCGATATCGTCGTCCAGGCTCTTGCCGGTGAACGTCATGAACACGCTCTCGAGCGTCGGATCCTTGCCGTAGTCCCGGGCAACCATCGTGATCAGCTCCGCCGGCGTGCCCTCGGCAACCATCCGGCCGTCATTGAGCAGGGCGATCCGGTCGCACAGCCGCTCGGCCTCGTCGAGGTCGTGCGTCGTCAGCAGGATCGTGGCGTCGTGCGTGTCACGCACCTCCTCGATGAAGGTCTGCACGTCGAGCTTCGACCGCGGGTCGAGCCCCGTCGTCGGCTCATCGAGCAGCAGCACGGTCGGGCTGGTCAGCAGCGCCCGCGCGATCGCGACCTTCTGCTGCATCCCGCGGCTCATCTGCTCGACCGGGCGGCTCAGCCGCTTCTCGCCGATGCCCAGCCGCGCCATGATCGTGATCGCCTCGGCGCGCGCCCGCTTCGCGTCCAGGCCGTAGAGCCGCGCCGCGTAGGCGAGGTTCTCGTGCGGGGACAGCTTCTTGAAGAATGCCGCGTCGACGCTCACCCGGTTGATGAGCTGCTTGACGGCCATCTCGTCGCGCTCGATGTCGTGGCCGAGCACCTCGACCCGTCCGCCGTCCAGCGTCAGCAGCGTGCTGACGAGGCGAATGAGCGTGCTCTTCCCCGATCCGTTCGCGCCGAGGATCCCGTAGATCTCGCCGCGGCGGATCGACATCGTCACGTCGCTGACGGCCACGACCGCCTTCTTCTTGCGGCCCACGATGAACCGCTTCGTGGCGTGCTCGATGAGCAGTGCCGGCTGCTCGCCTTCCGGTGGCGGGCCGACGCGGCGCAGCGGCTCACGCACCGGCGTCGCCGTCGGTGCCTGGATCGGTGCGGTCGTCGTCTTTGGTATGTCCATGACCTCGGTCATCATCGTGTCCCGTTGCTTGCTGTCCTCGGGGCCTGGAAAGGGAAGAGCCGCGGCCCGTTGCTCCCGGGTCCGCGGCTCTCGTGGTGCCCCATGGGGCAACAAAAAACCGTGGACCCGATCTGGCCCACGGCTCGTGGTGTCTGCGTCGGCGGTCCTGCCGCCGTTGCGTTTACCTCGACCAGGGCACAGATCTCCCGTCGACTCCATTGCCGGTAGGCGCGAGTCGCGGCGCGTGCTGGCGCAGATGCTCATTCGCATTGCCGTCAGATCGCTCCTCTGTGCTGGTTGGTTGGCGGCCGGACACCCGCGGGCAGCGTCGGCTGCGGTCGGAGGTGCCGGCGGAGTCTACGACTGCCCGTTTGCCGATGTCAAGCAGCGCGCCATGAGAAGCGTCCACCTCGTCCATCGAACGGCCCGCACGATGCCTGGCTCCCTCCGGGTGCAGGCCCGCACTCTAGTCGACGTCGGTTCCGGCGCGCCATGTGGCCGTGGGGTAGGTCATTTCGCCCTGTCGCATCGGCATTCACGAGCGCTATCGTGTACCTCCGAGCAGGAGATCCGAGCAGATGCACGTCAACCGCGGCTTCGCGTTCTGGGGCGTTGCCCTCGTCACCGCCGGCGTCGTCGCGCTGGCGATCCAGTCGGCGCTGATCCCCGAGGATGCGGCGCGCCAGGCGTGGCGGCTCTGGCCGGTGGTCCTGATCATCATCGGCCTCTCGGTCATCGCGTCGCGGACGCCGTTCGCGCTGATGGCGACCGTCCTGGCAGGGCTGGTGGCAGGCGGTCTCGCGGGGACGCTGGTCGCGGGCTTCCCGGATGGGCTGAGCTTTGGGTGCGGCGGCGAGCCGACCGAGACCGCGGCCCAGGACGGCACGTTCGACGGCAGCGCGGAGGTCGTGCTCGACTTCGACTGCGGCGAGCTGGCGGTCACGACGGCATCTGGATCGGACTGGAGCGTCGAGGCTCGCCACGGCGGCGACCGCGAGCCGGAGATCAGCTCCAGTGGGAACTCCCTGCGAGTCGGTGCCGATGGTGACGGGTTCATCCCCTTCACCCAGGATGGCCGACAGGAGTGGGACGTCGTCCTGCCGACCGATGCGGCGCTCGACCTCACGGTCGACGCCAACGCGGCCTCGTCGCAGCTGTCGCTCGATGATGCGGACCTGTCGCAGCCTCGCCATCGACGCGAACGCGGGCGACGTGCACATCGGACTGGCCGGAGCGACGGTGGCAAACGTCGAGATCGAGGCAAACGCCGGCTCGCTCTCGATCGAGGCCGATGCGTCGACGAGCCTCGATGGGACGGTCGAGATGAACGCCGGCTCCCTCGAGCTGTGCGCACCGGACGCCGCGGTGGTCGCCATCACGATCGAGGATGACAACGTCACGTTCAGCCACAACCTGGATGAGCTGGAGCTGACGAGACAGGGTGACACCTGGTCGACCGGCGACGGCGCGGCCGATGTCGCCCTCTCGATCGAGGGCAACGCGGCAAGCTTCACACTGAACCCCGAAGGAGGCTGTGAGTGAACCGCAGGCTGACGCGTTCGCGCGACGCCATGGTCGGCGGCGTGGCCGCTGGCGTCGCGAACTGGATCGGGGCCGATCCGGCCCTCGTGCGCATCGCGTGGGCGCTGCTCGTGCCGCTGACGGCCGGGGCGGCCCTGGTTGCCTACGTCGTGGCGTGGGTCGTCGTCCCCGAGGAGCCGCGTGTCCGATCCGAAGCGGCCGGTGCCGAGGTGGCGGCGACCGAGGGCGACGAGACCGCGAGCATCCGTGAGGACGACGGGCGAGCGGCGCTACTCGTCGGTGGTGGGCTGGTCCTCATCGGCCTCTGGTTCCTGGTCCGCGAGTTCCTGCCGTCCATCGACTGGGGCTTCATCTGGCCGCTGCTGCTGGTGGCTGCCGGCGTGGTGATCCTGGTCACTGCCTCTCGCCGGCGCTGACAGCAACCCTAGTCGCGGACCGCGCGGCGCGCGGCGATCATCTCGCGCAGCGGCGTCACCCAGGAGCTGCCGGCAAGCGACCACGCGATTGCGGCAGCGGCGACGACTGCCCCCGCGACGAGCTTGAGGCCGGACACGCTCAACAGCTCGCCACGCTCACCCTGGGGTGGATCGGGGAACTGGAACGCGTAGTTCCACGGCGGCAGCGTGCGGGCCGCGTTGATGTACCAATCCGGCATGGCCAGCGCCGAGCCGAGCGGGAAGATGAGCACGGCTGCGACCAGCACCAGGGCGAGGTAGCCGATGGCAAGCTCGCGCCACGCCGGCCGCCGCAGCAGCTCGTCGACGACGTAGGCGATGGCGATCATGGCGAAGATGACCGCGGTCAGGTAGTGGTACGCGAAGCTGGCACGCTCGATCCGGAGCCACGGCACGAGCTGGAAGGCGAACGCGGCAACGACCAGCACGAGGGCGGCCGAGCGACGTCGCCAGGCAAGGGCGGCGCACGCCACGATGGCGGGCACGCCGGCCCAGAACAGGATCGGGTTGCCGCCGTTGTAGATGACCGCGATCTGACGGGCGTCGTACCCGGCATTGAAGAACCACGTCGGCTTGAGGGCAAGCGGCCAGCTCCACCACGGTGACGAGCTGGCATGTCCGGCCGTGAGGCTGAAGTGGTAGTCGAACATCTGGGCGTGCAGCTCATCGATAGACCAGCCATACCCCGGGCCGAATGGCCCGGCCGAGAACTGGTGGCCGAGCTGGAGGTACGGGATGTAGGTGAGGGCGTAGACCGTCAGCGGGATGACGAGCAGGCACGCGCCGATCCAGGACCACGCGAAGCCGTCCATCTGCGCCGGGTGCCACCATCGGGCGTCGGAGCGGGGGTCGCGCAGCGAGCTCCAGGCGCGCCACCCGATGAGCAGCCCGGCCACCCCGAGCATGACGAACGCCGGCCAACCGGCCTGCGCGCCTCGGGTCAGGATGCTGAAGACGTACTCGACCGCGCTCCCGGGGGTGCGGCCGTCGACCTGGTTGTACGCCAGCGCGAAGGCAAGGCCGACGCCTCCGAGCACCACGCCCGTGGCCGGCAGGGCGACGCGAAGGTCGTCGAGCTCGAGTCGAATCGGGCGGGCGTGGACGATCGCGAGCGCGATCGCCAGCAGGAACAGCATCGCCACCAGGAACGGCCACGGCGCGCCGATGCCGCCCACGACGGTGGCGAACGCGATGAGCGCCACCAGCAGCAGCCGGCCGAGGTCGGATCGTGCGAGAGCGAGCACCCAGATCCCGGCGAGGGCGTAGAAGCCAACCCACTTCGTCGCGGCCGCCAGGCCGATGAGGACGCCGACGAGCGGCAGGGCCCACCAGGCGCTGCGCGCCCATCGACCCGACCAGATCTGCCAGAAGACCAGGTACCCCGCGACGATGAAGACCGCGACGAAGATGTCGTTCATGGCGATGCGGCTCATCACGTAGCTCATGCCGTCGATCGCCACGAAGCCTGCGGCCAGGATGGCGATCCGGCGCCGGCCGAACATGGTCGCGGTGAGCAGGTAGATGAGGGCGACGAGGATCACGCCGAAGGTGACCCCGGCCAGCCTCCACGCAAACGCGTTGCTCCCGGCGTCGATCCGTACAAGGGAGCCGTCGCCCGTGCTGACGAGCAGCCTGCCGTGGTCGTCGCTCTGGCCGTCCGTGCTGGTGTCGAACGCCATCGCCAGGGCCGGACCAGTGAGAACCGTCTCGTCGAACGCAGCGAGCCCGGAGCTCGAGTCGTTCGGCGGATCGCAGCTTCCGCAGTCGCGGTCGTCGATGAGCGGTTCGATGGGCCACACGACGGGCTCGCCCGCCGCATTGGTGCCGGCTATGTAGACGAGGTCCGCCACCACCTGGCGGCCGATGAGCGACGCAGCGCCCGGGCAGCGGCACGACGTCGGTCACCTCCTGCGCATCCGCGTCCAGCGACGCGAGGCCGCCGGCGGTGGCCGGATGCTCCGGCGTGGTGGCCGGCAGCGGCCCGGTGAGCACCAGCAGCTGCTGGTCCTCGCCATTTCCGCGCGCGACCACCGGCCCGATCAGGGACGCCTCCATCGCGAGCGGCTCCTTCTCCTCGCCTTCCGCGTCGACCGCGAGCTCGAGCGTGGCGGCGTCGATGAACACGATCGCGTTGCGCGTCGGATCGGTCGCGGCAACGTAGGCGCTGCCTTCGCCGACAGCCTGCACGTACGCCATCCCGCCGTACGAGCCGCTCCCCGTGCCGCGCACCTCGTCGGTCGCGCGGTCCGCCACCGCGATCCCGTCCGGACCGCGGAAGAGGATCACGCCGCCATCCCGCGGAACGTCGATCTGCGAGACGCCCGCGAGCCCGGTGTCGATGGGCGGTCCGGTCGGTGGGGCTCGGCCGTCGGGGGACGCCAGGAGGCCGGCGAGCTCGTAGACGTCCACGGTGCCCGTGTCGGTGCGGCCCACCAGCAGGCGCGGTGCGTCGCCGTCGTACGCGAGGCTCGCGATCGGCCCGCCGGCGTCCCAGCGACCGATCTCGTCGCCCGTCTCCGCGTCGCCGGCCACGATCGTGGATCCGCCGGCGGGCGCGGTGAAGACGACCGACCTGTTGCGGCCCATGGAGGATCGTTCGGGCGCGACCGCCATCGCCGGCGACGCCGCATCGAGCGACGAGCTGCCGACGACCTTGTTCGGATCGGCGACCACGATGCCGGCGGCGATCAGGTACTTCGCCAGCATCGGGTGCGTCCACTCGTAGACGTCGCGGTTCCAGCCGTTCTGCCAGTTGGCGAGCAACTCGACGCCGGATCGGGCGTGGTAGACCTCGTCGAAGTGGTGGCCGCGAGGGACATCCAGCCGCCACAGGCGGAAGACGAGCGCGAACACGACGAGCGCGAGCAGCGCGAGCGCGTCGCGCCGGTCGAGCCGGCGCCCGGGCTCGCGCAGGTAGACGTCGGCCGGGTTGCGGGCCAGCCACGGCAGCGCCCATCGGGCGGGCGGAGGATCGGCCACGGCCCCGGCGGACGGAGCCCATTCTCTGGCGCGTGGCGCTCGCTCGGGTGACGGGATTGCGGGTAGCGTCTCATCGGCTTCGATCGGCTCGGGTCGGAGGGCCTGCCAGGCCACAACGCCGAGGAGGAGGAGGCTCAGGCCGGACAGGAGCCAGATTCCCCAGTTGGTGAGGAGCGTCGCATTCAGGAGCTCGCTCTGGGGCATCGGCATCCCGCCAGCGCCAGGGTTCATGACCCTGGGGCCGGCAAACGACCAGTCCTCGGTATAGACCCAGTAGATGTTCGCGAAGAAGCTCGAGGGACAGGAGGCCGTAGATCCAGGGCCAGACGCGTCCCGAGAAGACGAGCGGGGCCGCCGAGCACGAGCGCCGGGAAGAGGTAGCGCTCGTGAACGCGAGTCGGAAGCACGAAGAAGGCGATCGCCAGGACGAGCGACGCGAGCAGCACACCGCGCAGGTCATCGCGCCGGGCCACCATGATCAGCGCCCCGATCGCGGCGACGGCGAACAACAGCGTCCCGACCGCCTGCCAGGTGAACGTGGCCGTGCCGAGCACGAGTCCGACGGTGCGGTCGTCGCCCCAGTGCAGCGTGTCGCCGAGGCCGCTCCACGGATTCCGCCACATGTTGAAGGCGTTCACCGACAGCCCGGTGTAGGTGCTCGCGGCCTCGACGAACTTGCCGACGAGGCTTCGGCTCGGATCGGCGGCGGGGAGGATGCCGAGCAGCCCTGTGGATCGCCGCCGGCGAGGGGCGCGTACAGCACCATGTTGAAGGGCAGCATGAGGACTGTCAGCGTCCCGACCCCGACGGCCAGCGATGTCAGCACGCGCATCGGGTCTCGACGGCCGTGGAGGTTGGGATCCGACGAGCGACCGAGAAGGTGTCGTCGGATTCCGACGATCGCCACGACCGGCAGCAGGAAGGCGAACTGGAACTTGACCAGCAGCGCGACGACGGCCCCCAGTGCCGCGACCTCGGTCCAGCCGCGGGCGAGGGCATAGATCGTCGCGAGCAGGACGAGGGTACCGACCGAGTCGATCTGTCCCCAGACCGAGGAGTCGAAGATGACCCCCGGGTTGAACAGGTAGATCGTGGCGGCGACGAGGCCCAGGGTCTCGGGGCGCACCGCGAACCTCGTCCGCTCGATGAGCTCGCCACCCCACCGGCGGCAGATGACGAAGAGCATCCAGGCGACGCCCACATCGGCGAGAATGCCCGGGATCTTGACGAGGCCCCCGGTCGCGTCCTGGCCGACGAGCGGGGCGAGGGCGGCCCCGATGCTGCCGAGCAGCCACAGGACGTACAGGTACCCGGGCGGGTAATCGCTGAAGTAGCCTTGCTCGTAGAATCCGCCTGGCCCGAGGGTTGCCAGTCGCTGACCCCAGGCGACGAAGTCGCCGACATCGATCGCGTAGCCACTCTGGGGCAGGTACACGCCAGCAATGAAGACGCGCAGGGCAAGGCCGAGGACGAGCAGGGTCATGAGGATCGTGCCGGCATCGAGTCGCCGGACCAGGTCGAGAACCCCCACGCCCCGTCGGCCGACGGGGCCGTGGACCATCAGGTTCGGCGCCCTCGCGGGGAACGCCGCATCAATATGCGCGCCAAGGTGGCGGTGAGTATACATCGGGTTTCCGACGCTCCCGGAACGGGTCGGGTTGCAGCCGGCTGGATCCCCTACACCGACAACGCGGTCGCCTTCGCGGCTGCCGTGGTCGTGGTCCTCGCCTTCGGGATCTACCTTCGAACGATGCTGCCGTCGACCGGGTTCTGGGACACGGGCGAGGCGCAGACCGTCCCCCCAACGCTCTCCATCTTTCACCCCACCGGCTTCCCGACCTACGAGATGCTCGGCTGGCTCTGGACCCGGCTGCCGATGGGCGAGGTCGCGTGGCGCATGAATCTCCTCTCCGCGGTGTGCGTTGCGTTGGCGAGCGGCTTCGTCACGCTCAGCGCCGGCCATCTCATCGTCCAGAGGAGCAGGAACCTCTCTGCGGCGGCGGCCGGCATCGCCGGGGCAGCGTTCGCGTTCGCGTCGGAGCCGTGGGAGAACGCGACGCGCGCGGACGTGCACGCCGTGAACGTCCTCTTCGTCTCGATCGTGGTGTGGCTGCTCTTCACGTGGCGCGCCGCCGAGCGAGTCGGATCGCCGCGCGCGGGCGGCTGGCTCGTGGCCGCGGCCGCGGCGTTCGGCATCGGCGTCGGAGCTCATCCGCTCGTCGGGCTCCTCGCCATCGGGATCGGTGTCTGGCTGTTCGTGGTCGATCGTGGGTTCTGGCGCCGCTGGCGCCTGATCGCGGTGTGCGCGGCCGTGCTCGTCGCCGGGATCACCGGTCCGTACGCGCTCCTCTGGCTGCGCGCCATCACAGACCCCGAGCCACCGCTCTTCTATGCGCGACCCGATACCTGGGACCGGTTCCGCTACCTCGTTTTCGCGGAGCAGTTCAGCGGCCTGTTCCGCGACTTCCGGGCGCCGCTCTCGGACCTGCCCGACAAATGGGCCGACGTTGAGCGCGTCCTGTCCGTCCAGTTCGTGCCGCCGGGCTGGCTGTTGGTGGCCGTGGGGGCCGCGGTGGTCGCCGCGCGCAGCCTCGGCACGTTCGCCGTGCTGCTGCTGTGGGTGGTCGGCAACATCGTGTACTCGATGAACTTCCGCGACGGTGACATCGATCGCTACTACATGACGACCGTCGTCGTCCTGGCGCCCCTCCTCGGCGTCGCTGTCGCCACCATCGGCGCCGCGTGCGCCCGTGCCGTGGCGGAGGTGAGCCGGCGGTTCCTCAGCAGCCTCGACGGGCGGCGACGCCTTGCCGCGCTCGCCGGCGGGATCGTGCTGACGCTCGGCGCCGTCATGCCGGCCGCATCGCTCGTGGTCGGCTACGAGGCGCACGACGAGAGCACGAACCGCGACGCCGACGAGTGGGTCGCGTCGGTTCACGCGCTGCTGCCGCCGAACTCGGTGATCGTGAGCTGGTGGAGCTACAGCACGCCGCTCTGGCACCACCGCTGGGTGCTCGGCGAGCGGCCGGACGTCACCATCATCGACGAGCGGGACATCCTGGACGACGGGTACCGTACGATGAACAACGCGATCCGGGCCCACTTCGGCGAACGCCCCGTCTATGTCGTGCTCCCCGACTGGGAGCGGCGGGCGGTGACCGCGCGCTGGGAGCTGAGCACGGTCGCCACGCTTCCCGGCTTCAGCCGCCTGCTCCTGGTCGAGGGACCCAGCTCATGACCGATGCCGCCCCAGGTCGCCCGCGCCTGACCTTCTTCTTTCCCGCCTTCAACGAGGAGGAGAACGTGGAAGAGACGGTCCGACGCGCCCTGGCCGAGATCGGCCCGCTTGTGGACGGCTCGATCGAGGTCCTCATCGTCGACGACGGCTCATCCGACCGGACGCCGGAGCTCGCCGATGCGCTGGCGGCCGCCGATCCGCGCGTCAGGGTCCACCATCAACCCAACCGCGGCTACGGGGGCGCGCTGCGTGCCGGGTTCGAGAACGCCTCGGGCGAGCTCATCGGCTTCAGCGATGGGGACCTGCAGTTCGACCTGGCCGAGATGTCGCGCCTGCTCGATCGCCTGAACGATCCGGCGAAAGCGCGCGTCGCGGGTGTGATCGGCTACCGCATCAAGCGGCGCGATCCGCCGCACCGGATCTTCATCGCCAAGACCTACAACGCCATCGTCTCGATCCTGTTCGGCCTGCGCGTGCGAGACATCGACTGCGCCATGAAGGTCTTTCGGCGCGAGGTGTTCGACGGCCTGCCGCTCGACACCGACTCGCCGTTCCTGTCGGCCGAGCTGCTCATCAAGCTCAGGGCTCGCCGGGACCGTTTCGCGCAGGTCGGGGTCAACCACTACCCTCGCGCGGCCGGAACGAATACGGGGGCGTCGTTCCGCAAGATCCTGCGCACCTTCCGCGACATCGGGAAGCTGCGCTGGGCGCTCTGGTTCAAGCGACGCGAGGTGCTCGGGACGCGGCGCTGATCAGGATTCCTCGGCTGGAGGCCCCTTCTCCCCTGACAGGTCGACGTCGAGCGAGTTGACGAACTCGCGGAAGACGGCGAGGCGCTCGTCGTCCTCGTCGTCCTCACCCTCCCCATCGGGCTCGACGCCGGCCTCGTCGAGGACCCGCTCGTCGACGTAGATGGGCGACCCGAGGCGTACCGCCACGGCGATCGCGTCCGAGGTGCGGGAGTCGACCTCGCTCTCGTCGCCGCCGGCGTTCTCGAGGTAGAGGCGGGCGTGGAAGGTCCCTTCGGTCACGTGCGTGACGACCACGCGGCTCACCCGGGCACCGAGCGCGCCGAGCACGCTCACCATCAGGTCGTGCGTCAGCGGGCGCTCCGCCGACAGCCCCTGGAGCCGCATGGCGATGGCGTTCGCCTCCGACGACCCGATCCAGATCGGCAGGTATCGGTCCCGCTCGGACTCCTTCAGGATCACCACATGCTGGCTCGAGAGCATGTGCACTCGCACGCTCTCGACCACCATCTCGATGAGCCGGACCCGGCCGAAGGGCTGCTCAGGCATGGACCGATTCTAGCGTCGGCTATTCGAGGACGAGCCGGAGGACACCGTCAGCCGTGAGGAGGTACGCCACCGGTGGACCGTCGGTGACCGAGGTGACGGAGAGCCCGCGGACGTCCTCCAAACCACCTGCCGCGCCGGCCATCCATTGGCGGACGTAGGCGCCATCCGCACGCTGGAAGGCGAGGACTCGATCGTTGGCGGCGTCGTACACGTACAGGAAGTCGCGGTCCCCGACCGTCGCGCCGTCGAGCAGCCGGTAGTCCAGGTTCGGCCGCACGTCGGCATCGGGTGGACGGTCGAGCGAGTAGTCGGCCTGGTCGCGAGGCGAGCCGAAGTCGATCCGGGTGACCGTGTCGGCGTGAAGCAGCCAGGCATTGACGTCGACCCGGAGGTCGCGCGCGTCCCTGGGATCGAGATCCGGCTCCTCCGTCAGGAACGGCTCGGCCGGGTCCGGGTAGGTGACGGGGATCACGGCCGGCGGGCTCCAGCGGTCGATCGCGCCGGTGCCGCCGTCGACGAGGTAAAGGTTGAAGATCTCGAGCGGGGGCCGATGCTGGAGGGCACCGATGAGACGGGTCTCCGAGTTGATCCCCTCGACGCCGGCAAGGGGCATCTGGCGCGGGATGCGCTCGCTGAGGTCGATTCGCCACGCCGTTCGCTGTCGGTCGATGACCACGACGTCTGTTGCGGCGGTGGCGATCAGCCACGGGTCTCCCGGGGTGTCTCCGGTCTCCAGGGCCTGCCCGGCGCGGTAGAGGACCGTCGCTGAGCCGTCCGCGGGGTCGACACGGAGGATCCGTCCGCGACCGGAGTCCAGGACCCACAGCGAGCCGTCGCTGGCCGCCACCATGTCGGTGGCGTCGACGTCGTCGAGCGCCGCCGAGAGGTCGACCACGGGCGGTCCAGGGTCGACCCGCGCGACCTGGTAGAGGGCGTCCAGGCGACGGTCGATCCGCCGCCGCAGCGGCTGGAGCTGCGCATCCGCGACGCCGACGTCGGAGGCTCGCTCGACGGCCGCGTGGGCGTCCGACAGGAGCTCGACGGCCGACTCGGGGTCGCGGTCGACGAGGTCGGCTCCTTCCACGCGTTCCTCGACCGCCGCGAGGAGCTCCACCGCCTCGGCAATCGATTCGCGGGCGACCGTCGCACGGGGGATGGCATCTGTCGGTCGCGCGGCCGGCAGGGCGGCGACCGTGGTTCCCGCCGCCAGGATCCCGGCGACGACGACCATGCCGGCGAGCCCGACCCGGCGGCGCCTTCCCTGCTCCCGCTCGGCGGTGCGCGGGATGCTGCGCGGATACTCCGGGCCGCGGTGCGGGACGAAGGCCAGGATCCAGCTCATGACGGTCAACAGTCCGCGGCCCAGCGCCGACTTCGCGCCCTCCGCCGCGTCGCCTGCGCGATGCAGGCCGCGACCGATCGCATCGGCCAGCGGGACCGGGCTCTGGTCCGGCAGGCCGGCGAAGGGCTCGGCAGGCCGGACTGGCTCAAGGTGGTGGGTGGTCGCGGTGGTCGGCAGCGCCGTGACCTCGACCGCCAGGATGCCGTCGGAACCGGATCCGCCGCGGATGGCGAAGACGTGCTGAAGGTGCTCGACCGCCTGGGCCGGCCGCATGGTGCCGATCGCGCGCTTCAGCTCGTCGACGCCGACGGCATGGGCGAAGTGACGGCTCACCAGTGCGATCCGATCTCCGGGCGCGAGTGCGCCCTCCCAGGTGTACGGCTCGACCTCAAGCGCCTCCCCGAGCGTCGCGGCCACGCGGCGACGGCGGACCCTCGGGTCCTCCTCGGTCACTGCGGGCGGGGGCGGCACCTCATACATGCGGCCGTCGCGAACGATCACAGCGCTGGCCGGCCCGAGCTTGGCCACGTGCGCCTCGTGGCCGCGGATGACGACCGCCACGATGCTCACGCCCGATCGCTTCGGGATGCCGAGGCGGCGGCGCCCGTGGTACAGCCGCCGGTTGGCGCCGGCGAGCGCCTTCGCCAGCGACACGACGACGCCGGCGGACAGATCGTAGTAATAGTCGCGATGGATCGCGTCGAGCGCCTCCTGCGCCGCCTTCGCGAGCGCTGCGCTTCCGCCGCTCAGCTGCGCCAGGAGAAAGAGACTGCCCTTCGTGCGTGCCAGGGCTCCGACCGTGGGCTCGTGGAACGAGCTGAGATCGAACGCGTCGGCCGGCCGCTCCTCCGCGGACGGAAGCCCGATCCTTGTTGCGAGGCGGTTGCTCATGGGGCCGGCCCGGGTGCTCGTGATGAGTGCTCCAGGGCAGTATAGGGAGGGGTCAGACCCCGATTCGACCCACCGATACGGCCACTCCGACCAGCACGATGGTCGCCCCCGGCCGGCCGCGCATCCGCTCGTTCACGGCCCAGACGAGGGCGTCGGAGCGGAGCGTGAGCTCCTGCGCCAGCATCGGCTCGGACGCCTCGACGTGCGCCGTGCCGCCCGTCACGCGGCGCACGCGGCTGCTGAGCGGGCCGCGCTCCAGGCGCGCTTCGGCGACGACTTCGGCCCAGGCGAGCCGGACCTGGGCCAGGGCCAGCTGCTCGGCGCCGGCCGGGCCCATGCATGCGCTGAGAGCGCGCTGGACGGCGGCACCGGCTTCTCCACGGCCGGTATCGGCTGGTTTCATGTCTCGCGCACCAGGTTGCCGTCCACGATCCGCCAGACGGCCGCCTCGCGTCGCCTCGCGCCCTGGAGCGTGCCGGGGTCGGCCGTCGTCACGATCACCTGGCCGCGCCGCGCCAGCAGCTCGGAGAGCCGCTCCGCCCGCTCGGGGTCGAGCTCGCTGAACACGTCGTCGAGCAGGACGATCGGTCGCGGCCCGTCCACGCCGAGCAGGTCCGTCTCGGCCAGCTTCATGGCGAGGATGATGGTCCGCTGCTGGCCGCGGCTGGCATGCGCGGCGACATCGCGGCCCCCGAGCTCGGCGCGCAGGTCGTCGCGCTGTGGGCCGACCAGGCTCACTCCGTTCCACGCCTCCTTCTGCCGCACGTCGGCGAGGCGGCGGCGGTAGGCGGCGGCGAGCTCATCGTCACTCGGAATCCGGGTCGCCGGATCGGTCCGCTCCGGCCAGGCCTCCTTGAGCGCATCGACATACGTCAGCCCGACCGCCGCTCCGCGCTCGCCGTCGGTCGCGACGGCATCGTGCAATGGCCCGATGCGCTCGATGAGTCCCGCCAGGACCTCGAGCCGCGCTCGCATGACGCGCGATCCGATCTGTGCCAGCTGCTCGTCCCAGAAGCCGAGGGCGTCGATCGGCGCCTCCTCGGCCCGGATGGCGCGCAGCAGCGCGTTGCGCTGGGCGACGACGCGGGCGACCTCCACCAGGTCTCGTGCCGCGCGGCGGTCTCGCTGGGCGAGGATCCCATCCAGGAAGCGGCGCCTGTCGCCGGGCGACCCGACCAGCAGCAGCATCTCCTCCGGGCGGAACAGCACGACGCGGGCGACCTCGGACAGGCTGGACGTCCGGCGCGCCACGCCGTTCAGCATGAGGCGCTTGCGTATGCCGGCGGGCGCGTCCGCTCCCGGGAGAACCAGCTCGATGGCGGTGCCGCCTGCCAGCTCGAGCCTGACCCGGGCGAACGGCGCTCCGTGGCGGACGAGCTCGGCGTCGGCGCCGGCCCGATGCGACCGCCCGACGATCGTCGCGTGGATCGCCTCGAGCATGTTGGTCTTGCCGGTGCCGTTCGGGCCCGCGACGACGGTCAGGCCCGCATCCGGCGCGATCTCCGCGGCGGCGTAGCTGCGGAAGTCGAAGAGCGCCAGCCGCGTGAGCACCATCGTGACATCGGCGGCGCGCGGCGGCGCGCGCAGGGCCATGGGAGCTCCTACGACGCGGTCCGCACCGGCATGATGACGTGGACGTAATCGTCCTTGCCGATCCCGCGGATCACGCCCGGCGCGAGTGGCCCGGACAGCTCGAGCGCCGCCTCATCGGATCCGAGGTTGCTGAGCACGTCGATCAGGTACCGCGCGTTGAAGGCGATGGCCGTGGGCGAACCCTCGATGGCCGCCTCGACCGTATCGACGTTGTCGCCGACGTCGGCCGCG
Organism: uncultured Chloroflexia bacterium; assembly: GCA_963839635.1. Lineage (GTDB taxonomy): Bacteria > Chloroflexota > Limnocylindria > QHBO01 > QHBO01 > JACDBZ01. The sequence goes on along the minus strand of CAWIVT010000004.1, from coordinate 79,546 downwards.
TGCGCGGTGATGGCGATCCCCGTGCCGTCGGCCTCCTCGCCCCCGATCTCGATCTTCACGATGTTGGCGCTGTCGCGCGCGAAGATGCTGGCCCGCCGGGTGCCGGCCAGGAACGCCTCGCGGTCGATGACTGCGCGCGAGCTGTGCGAGGCCGGGATGACGGGCTCGTAGTTGGGGAACTGGCCCTCGATCAGGCGGCTGACGAGATCGATCCCCGCGACGTGGAACAGGATCTGGCTCTTGTTCGGGGTGACGGTGATCTCGATCGGCGCCTCGGCGTCGGGCAGGATGCGCATCAGCTCCGCGTACGATCGGCCCGGCACGACGATGGTGATCTCCGGGTTCACCGGCTTGTCGAGCGTCAGGGTGCGGACGGCGATCCGGTAGTTGTCGGCCGCGGCGAGCGTCATCTTGTCGCCGGTCATCCGCGTCAGCACGCCCGTCAGGATCGGCCTGCTCTCGTCGGAGGCGGCGGCGAAGACGACCTCCCCCAGCGCCTCGCGCAGCACGCGGGCGTCGACGCTGGTGGCCGGCGCGTCGCCGATGGCCGCCACGACCGGGAACTCATCGGCCTCGATGCCCTTGATGCTGGAGCGGTTGTTCCCGCTCGTGAGCTTGAGCGTCCGGTCCTTCTGCGACAGGACGAGGTCGATGCGCTGGTTCGGAAGCGACGCCACGAGATCGGTGAGGAGCTTGGCCGGGACGGTGATCTCGCCTTCTTCGGTGACCTTGCCGGGAACCCAGCAATTGATCCCGATCTCGAGGTTGGTGGCAGTCAGCTTGAGCCCGGAGTTCTCCGTCTTGAGGAGCACGTTCGCCAGGACGGGCAGGGTGGCCCGGCTGCTCACCGCCCGGCTGACGGTGCCCAGGCCACGTGCCAGGTTCTCCTGCATCACCGAGATGTTCATGCCGTCCTCACCTGCTGCTCCATGGATCGGTTATCCACGGTTCGGTCCGTTGCTCTATACGGTTCATCTTGAAGAATACTCACCCGTCGCCGTCCCTAGTAGGCGTGTGGACGGTGTGGATGAAGGGCCCAATCGCCCGCACCGCCGAGCGCGGCTCGGCCCTGTCGACAACTACGAACCACTGGCGGATATCCGCCGCCTGGCTGCTCATCCGCGGCGGAGAGGCGGCCCGTTGCTGTGGATGCAGGGTACTGATCGGTCATCCCCGCTGGGACGATTGTCCACATCGGCCCCGAGATATCCACCAGAACGGGGCAGTTATCCACCAATACCGGCGTTTCGAGCTGCGTTTGGCGAGGATCAGGGGTTCGCCGCAACTCCCGATGGGCTCGGCTCACTCGGAGTAGATCATCTCCCGCACGGCGCTGATCTCGCGCCGCATCTCGTCGTTCTCCTGCAGCTCGCGGGCGATCTTGTCGTACGCGTGGAGGACGGTCGAGTGGTCGCGGCCGCCGAGCTCGGCGCCGATGCGCAGGAGGCTGATGTCGGTCTCCTCGCGAATGAGGAACATGGCGATCTGGCGCGGGCACGACGATGGCGCGGTCGCGCTTCGACGAGCGCAGCTGGTCCAGGTTGACGCCGTAGTAGTCGGCCACGGCGCGCACGATGCGCTGCGGCGTGATCGACTTCTTGCGCGGGTTGTACATGACGTTCGAGAGAACCGCCGACGCCAGCTCGATGTTGACCGGCATGCCGCTCATCGAGGCGTAGGCGACGACCCGGTTGAGGGCGCCCTCGAGCTCGCGGACGTTGCTGACCACCTTGCGAGCGATGAAGTCGATCACCTCCGACGGGATGAGGTGCAGCTGGTCGTCAGCCTTGCTGACGCAGGATCGCGATACGCGTCTCGAGGTCCGGCGGGGTCAGGTCGGCGATGAGGCCCCACTCGAACCGGCTGCGCAGGCGCTCCTCCAGCGTGGTGATCGCCTTCGGCGGTCGGTCGCGGACAGGACGACCTGCTTGCCGGCCTCGTGGATGGCGTTGAAGGTGTGGAAGAACTCCTCCTGGGTCCGCTCGCGCTCGGCGATGAACTGGATGTCGTCGATGAGGAGCACGTCGATGCGCCGATAGCGGTTGCGGAAGTCCTCCATCTTCTGCTCGCGGATCGAGTTGATGAAGTCGTTCGTGAACTTCTCGCTCGTCGCGTACAGGATCCGCTTGCGCGGGAACTTGCCGGACACCGCGTTCCCGATTGCGTGCATGAGGTGCGTCTTGCCGAGCCCGACGCCGCCGTACAGGAAGAGCGGGTTGTAGGCGTGCCCCGGGCGCTCGGCGACGGACAGTGCGGCCGCGTGGGCCAGGCGGTTGGCCGAGCCGACGATGAAGTTCGTGAAGGTGTAGCGGCTGTTGAGGTTGATGGCGTTGCCGCCCGCCGAGAGCGGCGGCATGGCGACCCGGGCCTCCTCGTCGACCTGCTCGGGCACCGGGCCAGACGCATCAGCGACGATGAACTCGAGCTGGACCGAGCCGCCAACGACCTTGGCCAGGGTCTGGCTGATGAGGGGGCGGTAGCGATTGTCCAGCCAATCGCGTGCGAAGCCATTCGGTGCGGAGATTCGGTAGCGGTTGTCCTCGATCTCCACCAGCTGCGTGTCCTTCAGCCAGGTCTCGAAGTTGGCGGGAGAGAGGGAGACCTGCAGCTCGCCGAGGGCGGCGCGCCACACCTGCTTCGCATCCATCAAATTGGAGCTCCGAACCGATCGTGCGGGGTTGCCGCTGGGCTGATGAGTCCGCCTCCGGGCCGGGATCGGACATGGAACCGGGCGGTCCGGGCCGGGGGTCGGGCCACTATAGCAGCGGCCGAAACGGCGGGGCAATGGATCGGTACCATCGGCTCCGGATCCGTCGCGAAACGGCCCGCGGGCCCCCTGTCAGTGTTTGACCGGACCCCGGTGCGTCGGTAGAATCGCGAACCAGAGCGAGATGGGCCATCCGTATTCGCGCGCAGGCTGGCGGAACGCCAGCCGTTCGTGTGTTTGGTATCCCGCTCGCGAACGTTGAACGAGGAAACGGCACGCGCTCATGAAAAGGACGTATCAGCCCAAGAAGCGCTCGCGCAAGCGCGAGCATGGCTTCATGGCCCGGATGGCCACGAAGGGCGGTCGCCGCGTGCTCGCTCGTCGTCGGGCCAAGGGGCGCAAGCGGCTCACCGTCTGACGGCCGAGGGGCCTCACCGGACCGTGCCAGTGCTGCCGATGCTTCGGCGCCGCGCGGACTTCGAGGCGATCGGCCGTGACGGAACCGCGCGGTCGACCTCGCTGCTGGTCCTCCGATGGTTGAGGACCGAACGAGGCGAGACGCGCGTCGGGCTGTCGACCCCCCGGACGCTCGGGGGCGCCGTTCAGCGCAATCGAGTGCGACGTCGCCTGCGGAGCGTGCTCCGCGAGCGGATTGGAAGGATCGGACCCGGGTGGGACATCCTGCTGATCGCCCGGCCGGCCGCCGGCGACGCCAGCCAGGCCCAGCTGGGAGCAGCGATCGACGCGCTCCTGGAGCGATCGGAAATCGGACACGGATGAAGACAATCGGCCGGAACGTCGGATTGGGACTGATCATCGCGTACCAGAAGCTGACGGTTTGGATGCCGCCGAGCTGCCGCTACTCGCCGACCTGTTCCCACTACACCTACCAGGCCATCGAGCGCCATGGGCTGCTGCGAGGCTCGTGGATGGGCGCGAAGCGCATCGGTCGCTGCAACCCCTTCCACCCGGGCGGCTATGACCCGGTCAGCTAGACGAGAGAGAGCGATTTGACCCCGATCATCGGCGCCGGATTCCTGGGGATCGAGCACTTCACGCCGCCCTGGGACGTCTTCTTCCTCCCGCTCTTCAACCTGCTCGTCTTCCTGTACGAGATCCCGTTCTTCGACTTCGCGCTGGCGATCATCGTCTTCACGATCGTCATCCGCACCATCCTCGCTCCCCTGTTCGTGCGACAGATCCGCTCGCAGAAGGAGATGCAGCGGATGCAGCCGCTGGTGCGCGAGGTCCAGCGCAAGCACAAGGGCAACCGCCAGAAGATCACCGAAGAGACGATGGCGCTCTACAAGGAGCACGGCGTCAACCAGTTCGGCGGCTGCCTCCCGGTCGTGCTCCAGCTGCCGATCCTGTTCGCCCTCTACCAGGCGCTCATCCGCGCCTCGGGCGTCATCACCGGCTTCACGGTCAACGACGGCAACCGAGCGGCCTTCGCCGCGCTGCAGGAGGCCGACGTCGTCTCGGCCGTGGCCGGTCAGCCGAATACCTTCCAGGTCGCCTTCGAGGGCGCCTGCAACCTGCCCGAGTACGCTCAGCTGCCGCAGTTCCTCCCGCTGAACTGCCAGCTCATCGATCCGGTCAAGCTGAACGACCACGTCGACACGACGGTCGGCTGGCTGATGGGCCTGGACCTGGCCCAGATCGATCATGTCTTCGCGGTCACGATTCCCGGAATCGGGTTCGCGCTCTCGTTCCTGGCCGTCATCGCCGCCGTGCTGCAGTTCGTGCAGGTCAAGATGACGAGCCCGCGCCCCAACGCGGACGACCCCACCTCCTCGATGACGAGCACGATGACCTACACGTTCCCGCTGCTCACCATCATCTGGGGCGGGATCTTCCCTTCAGGCCTGATCCTCTACTGGATCGTGTACACCGCCTACCTGGTGGTACAGCAGTACCTCATCATGGGCTGGGGCAACCTCTTCCCGCTCTTCGGATGGCAGCCCGCCTGGGCGCCCTCGCCGGAGGCGGCCATCGCGCCAGCGTCGCGTCCGAAGCGCAGCGATGACGACGCGGCGTCGAGCGAAGAGCCCAGGCCCACCCCCTCCCGCGCCCCCGCAGCAGTCGGCAGCCGCAACAACCCGCGGCCGGCCAACCGATCCAAGGGGAGCGCCAAGCGACGAGGCAAGAAGCGATGACCTTCCGTGAGTTCACCGGCAAGAACGTAGAAGAGGCGATCCGGTCCGCGATGGCCGAGTTCAGCTCGGACCTGGGCGACCTCGACATCGAGATCCTGGCCCAGGGCAGTCGAGGCGTGCTCGGCGTGGGCGCCGAGGACGCCCGCATCCTGGCGGCGCCAAAGTCGGCCGTCGCCGCGGCCGATTCCGTACGGGCGCCGGAGCCAACCCGAGCCGAGCCGCGCGCCGAGCCGCGGCCCGAGAGGGCGCGGCCCGAGCCGAGCCCCGCAGCCGTGGAGCTGCCCGCCGACGAGATGCCGGAGCCGTTCGAGGTCGGTCCGGCGGCCGACGACTCCGCGCCGGTCGACCTCGACCGGGCCGCGGCCGTCGCCGACGATCAGGTTGCGGAGCTCGAGCGCGCCGACGCCGCTCGTCGCACGCGGGGCAGCCGCGGACGTGGCGGACGTGGCGGACGCAACGGCCGTGAGCGCGACCGCGAGCATGTCGTCCGCGAGCCGCGCCCGGACCGCGAGCCGCGCGAGCGAGGCGAGCGCACGGGCCGTGAGCCCGCCCCGTTCGTGTCGGGCAAGCCGGTCGAGGAGCTCTCCGAGGCGGAACGCTCGACGCTCGAGACGGCCCAGACCGTGCTGACCGAAATGCTCAAGCTCATGGAGCTCACCGCCAGCGTCGAGATCGCCAGCGGGGGCGAGACGGCACGCCTCAACGTGAAGGGCGATGACCTGGGCGTGCTGATCGGCCGCCGAGGCGAGAAGCTGGCGAGCCTGCAGCACCTCGTCAACCTCATCGTCGGTCGACGTGAGGGCCAGCGCCATCGGATTGCGGTCGACGTCGAGAACTACCGGGGGCGCCGCGAGGAACAGCTGCGCGACGTGGCGGACCGCGCCGCGAAGCGAGTGATCCAGACCGGCAAGATCATCCAGCTCGAGGCGATGCCGGCGATCGAGCGGCGCGTGGTTCACATGGCGCTGCTCGAGAATCCCCGCATTCGGACCCAGAGCGTCGGCGTCGAGCCGAACCGCCGGATCGTCGTGCTGCCGGCGGGCCAGGTCAAGGAGTAGGCGCCGACTGGTCGTGGATCGGCCATTGGACGTCGTCGCGTGCGCGGTGGGCCGCCTCGGGCCGGACGGCCCGTGGGTCGGCTTCGCGCCGACCATGGACGACGCGTACGCGCTCGTGATCGGCGACCTGCAGGGCGGCCCGCGTCACGTCGAGGCCGATCCGGATGACCTGCTGTCGCTGGCGCTGGCCTACTTCGAGGAGTCGCTCGATCCGCCACCGGACGAGCTTGCCGCCACCCACGGGGACATCGGGGCGCTCGTCCGACACGTTGCGGAGCACGAGCACGATCCAGACCGCCGCCGCCTCCTGGGCGAGGCGGTCGACGCCGTGGACGATGGGCTGGCGCCGGATGCCACCATCGCGCGCCTGACGAGGGCGCTGGGCGACGGGGCGGATGCGACCGCGCGCATCCGCCGCCGCGTGAGCTCTCTGGTGGAGCGCGCCTGACCCCGGGTCAGGGGTTGGGGCGATCCTCGCGCTCTGTCGGCTCCGTGGACTCGTAGCTTGGCGGCGCCTCAACCGGCGGGGGGGCGGACTGAGCCGTCGAGTCGGCCGGCCGCGCATCAGTCGCCGCGGGTGGTGGCGTGCCGGAGGTAGATGGCGCGGCGCCGAGCTGGAACTTGCCGCCCTCGGCCTGGAACTCCTGCCACGCGCCCCAGCCCATGAGAAGGCCGCCGATGACGCCGATGAGGAGGCCGATGACGAACAGTGGCTCCGAGCCGAGGAACGCGATCACGGAGAGGAGCGAGAGCAGGCCGAGCAGCGCGCCGACCGCCGCGATGCCACCCACGATGAGCATCAGCGTGCCCTTCGAGCCGGGCAGTGTCGTCTGCGGCGACCAGGTTGGCAGGAAGAGAATCGCGATCATCGCGAGAGCCAGGATGAAGGTGAGCCACAGCCCGCCGGCGCCGATGTACGCCCCGACGATCGTCAGAATCGTGCCGACGATCGAAAGGACCGCGCCCCAGAAGGCGAGCCTCTCGTTTGAGTTGAGCTTGCTGAGATCCATACCTCGCCGACCCTCCTAAGGTCTTACCGGAATCGGGCCGCCCTTCGGGCAGGTCCGCTCGCGACGGTAACACACGCCGCTCCTGCCGGAGCCCGAAAACGAGGGTCTGGCTTCAGCCCTGCGGCTTCGTCGCGGCAGCCCGGGCACGTTGCCCAAACAACGGTCGTGAGCCCCAGCGCGCGTTGACGAGGGCGATGCCGCCGATCACCAGCGCGGTGCCGACGAGCAGGCCGGCGTGGATCTCCTCGGAGAGCACTACCGCCCCGAGCACGATGCCGAAGACGGGCAGGAGGTACGCCACCATCGAGGTGCGCGTGGCGCCCCACCGGCCGAGGAGGCGGAAGAACACGAGGTACGCAACGCCGGAACCGAGCAGGCCGATCCAGACCACGGCGAGGATGGCGTCGGGTCGCAGCGGGACGTTCAACGGCCGCTCGAAGATCAGTGCCATGACGCCGACCATGACGAGGGCGAACCCGACCTGGAAGACCGCCGGGATCATCGGCCGCAGGCCATGGATCATGCGGCGCGCGTAGACGCCGCCGATCGCGTAGGAGAGCGACGACCCGATGAGCGCCAGCTTCGCCACCAGCTCACCGCCGACCAGGTCGGCCGGGTCGAAGCCGACCAGGATCGCGACGCCGAGGAAGCCGAGCAGAAGGCCCGCCAGTCGATTGATGCTGATCGGCTCGTCTCGCAGGAACACGGCGGCGATGACGATCACGAACAGCGGCACCGATCCGTTCAGCACGGAAGCGAGCGTCGAGTCGACGCTCTGCTCGGCCCAGGTGATCAGCGAGAACGGGATGGCGACGCTGAACGCCGCCATGACCACCAGATGGCCGTACGTCCGAGGGCTGCGCGGCAGCTGCTCGCGGGCGGCGACCACCACCACGGCGAGCAGTGCGAAGCCGACCAGCAGGCGCAGCGTGACCAGCGTGAACGGCTGCAGTCCAGCGTCGACACCGATCTTGATGAACAGGTAGCTGCTGCCCCAGAGGAAGCCGAGGAGGATGAAGAGCAGCCAGTCGACGCGCGACGAAGCGCCGGGGGGAGAGGGGTTCGCGGGGGCTGATGCCATCGGTTCTCCGTGAATGCGCGGCGAGATCTCACGCACAGCATGCGCGCTCGGTGGTCCTGGGACCAGATCCACGCCGGCGCGGGGAGAGAGGACCAGTTGGGGTGCCGAAGCACCCGGCTCGACCAGGCAACCTGTGTCAATGACCCTTGACGCCGGGTGCGTCGCCGGACTGCTGCGGTACCGATGAAGAACCGGCTCAAGGTCCTGCGCGCCGAGCGCGACTGGACCCAGCTCGACCTGGCGGTGGCGCTCGAGGTGTCCCGGCAGACCGTCAACGCGATCGAAACCGGCAAGTACGACCCGAGCCTGCCGCTGGCGTTCAGGCTCGCGCGGCTGTTCGACCTATCGATCGAGGAGATCTTCCAGGCCGAAGAGTGAAGTGGTGGAGATGGGGGAGAATCGAACTCCCCGTCCAGAACACGTTCCCCGAGAACTTCCTACAGGTATTTCCGGCCAACTTGCGATTTCGCGTTGCGGACCCCCGACCGGCGGGGTGCCTCGCTTGCTATCCGGTGATGCCTCTCGGCTCTTTGACGTCGCTCACCGGAGTCGGCGACGCCGCACCTCCCCTAATGACATCTTCGCCGTCCGGGGAGGGGGGACGGCGTCAATGCTCACTGCCTAAGCAGCGAGGGCGTAACTATCGTTGCCAGTTACAGCAATTGCCCGCTTTTTTACGAGGCCTGCGAGCAACCTCGACCTGCGATTCCCGGCTCACGGGCCCTGTCGAGACCTGACATCCCCACGAACCGATACGGCCCGCATTGTACCAGACCGATGCGGGGAAGTGAACACCTGTTCTAGAGCTTGATGCGGCCGGATTCCTTTGACTCGCGCTCGAGTTCGCGGCGAATGTCGCGTTCGGCGATGGTTCGACGCTTGTCGTGCAGCTTCTTCCCTCGCCCGATGCCCAGCTCCAGCTTTGCGCGACCGCGCCGGATGTAGAGCCGCAGCGGAATGATCGTCAGGCCCTTGGCCGCCTGGAGCCCCAGTGAGCTCGGCGATCTGGTCGCGGTGGAGCAGCAGCTTCCGCGACCCTCGTCGGGGCGTGGTTGTTGCGGTTGCCCTGCGCGTACTCGGCGATGTGCGCGCCGATGAGCCAGGCCTCGCCCTTCTCCACGCGCGCGTACGCCTCGGCGATGTTCACCTTGTGGGCACGGATGCTCTTGATCTCGGTCCCGGTCAGCACGATGCCCGCCTCGAGGGTGTCCTCGATGGTGTAGTCGTGGTGGGCGCGTCGGTTGACGGCGATCGTCTCGTCGGGCATCGGTCGAGTGGCTCCGGGTTGCTTTGAGGGTGGCGGACATGGAGAGAGCCGGCCCCGTTCTCCATGGAGTCGGGGCCGGCTCCTCCGTCGCTACACCACGCGAAGCTGTGTTAGGCCACTGCCTCGGTGGTGGCGTGCGTGGAACTATCCATCTGCAACACCACCTCCTTTCGTTGCCGGCGATGCTAGCAGATGGTCCGCGCGCCGACAATGCCGACGACCGTCCCGAAGGATTTGCCCGACGGCGGCGTCGCCCGAACGGCCTCCTCGATCGCGCGCGCGACCGGCTGGTCCGCCAGGAACGCGAGCGCGGCATCCAGCGCCGGGTCCTCTTCGGGCGGGGTCTCGGCCGTGCGCGCGGCGGCGATGTCGGGCTGGATTCCGTCCGGCGCCACGCTGTTGTGCTCCGGCGTGAACCAGCGGCTGATGGTGATCCGCACGCCGCCCTCGTTCGCGAGGCGGGCCCAGACCTGGACCGTGTTCTTGCCGAACGACGGCTCCCCGACGACGGTGGCGCGACCCGACTCCTGGAGGGCGGCCGCCACGATCTCGGAAGCAGACGCCGAGCCGGCGTTGATCAGGACGACCACGGGCAGGTCGCGATCGGTCGCAACGCCATCACCCGTGGACGGCCACTCGCGGACGTCCTCGCCGGCCGATTCCTGGGTGAAGATGAGACCCTCGTCGATGAACTGGCTGGCGATCTGCTGCGCGGCATCGATATAGCCGCCGGGGTTGTCCCGCAGGTCGAACACGATCTGGTCCGCTCCCTGGTCGAGAAGCTCCGACAGGCCGGCCTCGAACTGGTCGGCGGCAGGGGCGGAGAAGCCGTTGAGCGCGATGTAGCCGATGTGCTCGTCGATCATCCGCGTCTCGACTTCCTGGAGCTCGATCTCGGCGCGCGTGATCGTCAGGTCGAACGGCTCAGCCTCGTCCCGTTGCAGCGTCAGCGTCACGTCGGTGCCGGACTCGCCACGGATCCGGCTGATCTGGTCCTCCATGGTCGATCCGTTCACCGACTCGCCGTCGACCGCCAGCACGACATCGCCCGCCTGGACACCCGCGGCCTCCGCCGGCGAGTCGGAGAGCGGCGCGAGGACGACGAAGCGGCAGGTCTCGCTGAACTCGGTACAGGCCGCCAGGTCGGCGGGATCCTCGACGTTGCGGATCGCCATCTCGGCGCCGATGCCGCTGAATGTGCCGGACAGGTCGCCGAGCGCCTGCTGGTACTGCTCCGGCGCCATGTACCCCGAGTAGGGATCCTCGACGCCGTACTGGAACATGCCGCGGATGGCACCCTCCGCCAGCTTCTCGGAGTCGAGGTCGTCCACGTACTCCTGCTGCAGCCGCTCGTACGCCTCGCAGAAGGCGCCGAACGCTTCGTCGGGCGTCGCGCAGCCGGAACCGCCGCCTGCACCGGCCGCCAGGTAGCCCCCGGCAAACAGGAGGGCACCGACCACGGCGGCCAATGCAAGGGAGATGATCCACGGCACGGTCCCGCCACGGCGAGGCGAGGCAGGCGGAGTGGGGGGCTGGAGTGGCACGGAGTCCGTCATTGGCCGACAGAGTCTAGCAACGCGGGGGCGATCTCACGGTTGACGCTTCATTACGTTTCGGAAACGCCGGGAGCGTGAGTCAGCGCGCGGCCGAGAGGTAGGAGCGAACGCTGATCCAGGAGCCGAGGGCGCCGATCCCGAGGCCGACCGCGAACAGCACCAGCGAGATGGTCGTCAGGAATCGGCTGCTCACGGCGGTCGGCATCTGGAAGACGCTGACCATCACCGGCTGGACCGGGTCCCACACGGCCGCCACCAGGGCGATCGTCACGACCGCGCCGACCACGCCGCACAGGATGCCCTCCAGGATGAACGGCCACCGGATGAAGGAGTCGCTGGCTCCGACGAGGCGCATGATCTCGATCTCGTTGGCGCGGCTGTAGACCGCGATGCGGATCGTGTTGATGATCATGAACAGGACGGTCAGCGCGACCAGGCCGACTGCCACGATTCCGACCGTCCGGACGATGTTGATGACCCCGAGCAGCGTGTCGTACTCGGCCTGCTTGGTGAGAATCCGCTCGACGTGCTCGTGATCGCTCAGCGCATCGGCAACCGACGCGGCGCCGTTCGGATCGGTGAGGGTGATCTCGAGGCTCGCGAACAGCGTGATCCGCGCTCCACCGAGGTCGAGCTCGCGGCCGGTCTCGCGATAGGATTGCTCGAGGCGCCGCATCGCCTCCGTCGGCGAGACGTACTCCACGTCCGCGACCATGGGCAGCGCCTTGACCTCCTCGACAAGCGCGCCGCGCTCCTCGGACGACGTGCCATCGGCCAGGCGAGCGGTGACGGCGACCTTGCTCTCGATGAACTCGAGCCCGGAGTTCAGGCCCGCGATGACGATGAACAGGGACGCCAGGAGGACCAGCATCAGGATCACCGTCGCCGTGGCGGCCAGGCTCATCATCGCGTTGCGCCAGAAGCCCTGCCAGGCACGCACCACGCTGAAGCCGACGAAGCGCAGGAAGCCCATCTGGCCCTAGTACTCGCGCTCGTAGGCCGCGGCGGCCTCGTCGCGCACCAGGTGGCCGCCCTCGAGCGCGAGCACCCGTCGCCGCATCGCGTTCACGATCTCCTGGTTATGCGTCGCCATGAGCACGGTCGTGCCCAGCTCGTTGATCTGGATGAGGAGCTGGATGATCTCCCAGCTCGTGACCGGGTCGAGGTTCCCGGTCGGCTCATCGGCGATGAGGATGGCGGGATCGTGGACGAGCGCGCGGGCGATCGCCGTGCGCTGCTGCTCGCCCCCGGACAGCTGGGTCGGCAGGTGATTGGCGTGGTCGTGAAGGCCCACGAGGTTGAGGAGCTGGGGCACTCGTTGGCGGGTCGCGGTGCCGGCGGTGCCGGTCACCTCCAGCGCGAAGGCGACGTTCTCCCACACCGTCTTGTTCGGCAGCAGCCGGAAGTCCTGGAACACGATGCCGATGCGACGCCGAAGGCCCGGCACCTGGCCGCGCCGCATGCGGAGCAGGTCCCGGCCCGCCACCCGTACCCCGCCCGTCGTCGGCAGCTGCTCGCGGATCAGGAGCCGAATGAACGTGCTCTTACCGGCGCCGGACGGCCCGACGAGGAAGACGAAGTCGCCGCGTGCGATCTGGACGTTGACGTCGGCCAGGGCGACCTTTCCGTTGGGGTAGGTCATGCCGACGTCGACCATGCTGATGACCGGAGCGTCGGGATCTGCCGTGCGCGTCCGGCGGCGCAGGAGGGATGTCATCTGATTGGTCCGATGGTAACCAATCGCCGGGTGAGTGCGTGCTAGCCTGCGCCGCCTGTGAGCCGTCTCATCGACACTGTGTCGCCGGCGCGCCTGGGTGTCGGCTTCCGGTGGCTGCTGGCGTCCTCGTGGATCAGCAACCTCGGCGATGGCATCGCGATCGCCGCCGGCCCACTCCTGGTGGCATCGCAGACCGACGACGCGTTCCTGGTTGCCCTCGCAGCGTTGCTGCAGTGGCTGCCGCAACTGCTCTTCGGGCTTTTCGCGGGGGCGTTGACCGACCGCCTCGATCGACGGCTGATCGTGATCACCGTGGATGTGATCCGCACGATCGTGCTGGTGGCCATCGCGGCGACGATCCTTGCCGATGCCGTCTCGATCGCCGTCGTGCTCGGCGCGCTGTTCGTGCTGGGGACGGCGGAGGTGTTCGCGGACAACGCGTCACAGAGCCTGCTTCCGATGCTGGTGCGTCGCGAAGACCTGGCCCTCGGCAACTCTCGCATCCAGGCGGGCTTCATCACGGTCAACCAGATGGCGGGCCCCCCGCTCGGCGCGGCGCTCTTCGCCGCCGGCATGGCCTGGCCCTTCGTCGGGCAGGCGATCCTGGTCGCGCTCGGAGCCCTCCTGGTGAGCCGGATCGCGCTCCCGGCGCATGCGCGCGACCTTGCGCGGGTCACGGCGATCCGTCACGACATCGCGGAGGGATTCCGGTGGGTTCGGCATCACGCGGCCGTGAGGACCCTGGTCCTGACGATCTTCATCTTCAACATCACCTTCGGCGCGGCCTGGTCGGTCCTCGTCCTCTACGCCACGCAGCGGCTTGGGATCGGGGAGATCGGGTTCGGACTGCTCACGACCATCTCCGCGGCGGGCGGGCTCCTCGGTACCCTGGCGTACGGCTGGATCGCCCGACGCGTGAGCCTCGGCAACATCATGCGCGTCGGGCTGATCATCGAGACGCTGACGCACCTTGGCCTCGCCATCACGACTGCCCCGGCCGTCGCGGCGGCGATCTTCTTCGTCTTCGGCGCCCACGCGTTCGTATGGGGAACGACGTCGGTCACTGTCCGGCAGCGGGCCGTCCCGACCGAGCTCCAGGGGAGGGTCGGCAGTGTCAACACCGTTGGCGTGTTCGGCGGCCTGGTCGTCGGCTCCGGCGTCGGCGGCATCCTTGCCCAGCGGTTCGGCGTCACCGCGCCGTTCTGGTTTGCCTTCGCGGGCTCGGTGCTGTTCGTGGTGCTGATCTGGGGACAGCTCGCGCACATCGCGCACGAGGATGAGCCCCGGGAACCCGTGATCTCCGATGGCTAGGCGGCCGGGGCGGGGCCGTCGCCCCCCTCGCCGACTCGCGAGCGGAGGTATCCCTCGATGAACGCGTCAAGCTCACCGTCCAGGACCGCCGTCGGGTTCGAGGTTTCGACGCCGGTGCGAAGGTCCTTGACCATCGTGTAGGGCTGGAGCACATAGCTGCGGATCTGGTTTCCCCACCCGGCCTCGACGTGCTCGCCGCGCAGGCGGGCCATCTCGGCCTCGCGCTCCTCCACCTGGCGCTCGATCAGCTTCGCTCGCAGCACGGCCATGGCACGCTCGCGGTTCTGGTGCTGGCTCCGCTCGCTCTGGACGGCAACCACGATCCCTGTCGGAAGGTGCGTCAGGCGCACGGCCGAATCGGTCTTGTTGACGTGCTGGCCGCCGGCGCCGCTCGAGCGATAGGTGTCGACCCGCAGCTCCTTCTCGTCGATCTCGACGGCCGCGTCCTCGGGCACCTCGGGCATGACCTCGACGAGCGCGAAGCTCGTGTGCCGCCGCTTCTGCCAGTCGTACGGGCTGATCCGCACGAGCCGATGCACGCCACGCTCGCTCCGGAGCTGCCCGTAGGCCCACCGACCGTCGATGCTGAAGCTCACGCTCTTGAGCCCAGCCTCCTCGCCCTCGGTCGCCTCCAGGATCTCGGTCGCGAACCGATGGCGCTCCGCCCAGCGCAGGTACATCCGAAGCAGCATCTCGGCCCAGTCCTGGCTCTCCGTGCCGCCGGCGCCCGCATGGATCGAGACGATTGCGCCTCGCTCGTCGAACGGCTCGGAGAGGAGCAGCTGGTGCTCGATCCTTCCCCAATCGGCTTGCAGCGCCGCGAGGTCGCGCTCGAGGTCGGGCCGTAGGGTCTCGGCCTCCTCGGCATCGGCCGCGGCCATCTCGGCGATCTCGGCAAGGCCGGAGGCGCGCTCACCGAACGAGCGCCACTCGTCGATCTCGGAGCGCAGCTCCTCCGCGCGGCGCATGATCGCCTGGGCTGCATTCGGGTCATCCCACAGGTTCGGATCGGCCGAGCGCTCGGTCAGCTCGGCGAGCTCTGCCTCTTTCCCGGAATGGTCAAAGACGCACCGACGTATCGGCCACCAGGCGAGCGAGGCGTTGCGCCTCGTCCCTAATTGCGTCCAAGCGATGCCACCATGGGGAGCTCGAACTCGGCCAGCCGGTTGCCCTTGGCGCGCACCTTGGCCGGGTTGACGCACGGGCAATAGGTCTGGCGCGGGCAGACGCCGCAGTTGCCATCGCAGTCGAGCGTCGCGGCGTACGTGCAGCGCATGCAGTCGCGCTCGCACATGATGAGGTCTTCGTAGGGGAGCTCTGGATCTCGGAAGCGGGTGACCGGTGGGAGGTGGGCCGCCGTGCTGACGGGGAGCGGGACGGAGGCCCTGGGAGGTGCGGTCAACTGCTTCACGAATCCCTCCACCGAACGGATTCGCAGGCCCGAGCGCCCGCGATTTCTCGTTGGGTCCATCGTAGCGATTCGAGGAGATATCGCAACCCCGACAAATCTCCCAGAAGAGGCATGATGTTGTGCGGAATGCCCGACCCGTTCCTCTTCATCGTCGGCCTCATCGCCATCGCCTGCGTGCTGCTCTTCCCCATCCGCGCCTGGCGCCGCCGCCGCCACCGTTACGGCAACGAGGACGACGCTCGCCGACTGAGTCGTCCCGCGCCGGACATGTGGCTCTCTTGGCGTGGGTCGGGGCGGTCTTCGATGGAGATCCTGGAGCCGGTGGCGCAACCGGCCTTTCGAACGTTCAGGAGCCGATGCGGGCCGATGTTGGGCTCGGCAGCCGGTCCTGCCCGCCCGGCCGGCAGGCCGGGCGGACGAGCCTCCCCACGAACACCATCGGCACCTGACCGTCAGGCCCCGTGGCACTTCTTGTACTTCTTGCCGGAGCCGCACCAGCACGGATCGTTGCGGCCGATCTTCGGGCCGGAGCGCACGGGGGCGGAGCCGTTCCCGTCGCCCGCCACCGCCGTGGCCGTCGCGGCTCCCGCAACCGAGGTCGTACCCGCAACTGCGGCGCGGCCCTCGGTCACGTTCCGCGTGGCCGCATGCGCGATGGGTGTGCTGCGTGGACTGGATGGAGACGCGGAAGATGGTGTGCGTGACGTCGTGGCGGATGGTCGACTTGAGCTCGTCGAACATCCGGTACGCCTCGATCTTGAACTCGTTCAGCGGGTCGCGCTGCGAGTAGGCCCGCAGGCCGATGCCGCGTCGCATGTCGTCGACCGCGGTGAGGTGCTCGACCCACAGCGAATCGATGACGCGCAGCAGGACGAGGCGCTCGAGGACGCCGATGCCCTGTTCGCCGACCTCGGCACGCTTCCGCTCGTAGTGCGACGCGGACGAGCTCGGCGAGCGCATCGGCCACGGCCCGCCTGTTCGTGCGCCTCGTCGACGAAGCGCAGGTCCGCATCGGTCAGTGACGGGACCATGGTGGCCAGCTGCGTCCGCAGGCCGTCCGCGTTCCAGTCGGAGTGATGGTCGCCGGCCGTGTGCTCGGCGACGAGGGCGGCGACCTCGTCGTCGAGCATCGCCTCGATCGATCGGGCCGAGGTCAGGCGAGCGCAGGATCCGGTCGCGCTCGCGGTAGATCGTCTCGCGCTGGCGGTTGATGACGTCGTCGTACTCGACGACGTGCTTGCGGGTGTCGAAGTTGTAGCCCTCGACGCGCGACTGGGCGTTCTCGATCGTGCGGCTCACCATCTTCGACTCGAGCGCGGTGTCGTCCGTGAAGCCGAGCGTCCGCATCAGGCCCTGCACGCGGTCGTTGGCGAACCGACGCATGAGGTCGTCCTCGAGCGACAGGTAGAAGCGGGAGCATCCCGGGTCCCCCTGGCGGCCGGCGCGGCCGCGCAGCTGGTTGTCGATGCGACGGGCCTCGTGGCGCTCGGTGCCGACGATGTGCAGCCCGCCGGCGGCGAGGACCCTCTCCTTGTCCTCGGCGCAGATCGCCTCCGCCTCGGCCAGCGCCGCGGCGTACTGCTCCGGCGTCGCCTCGAGCACGTTCGTCCCCTGCTTGTGGAGCAGCTCGGCGGCCATGACCTCCGGGTTGCCGCCGAGCAGGATGTCGGTCCCGCGGCCGGCCATGTTCGTGGCGATCGTCACCGCGCCCGAGCGCCCGGCCTGGGCGACGACCTCCGCCTCCTTCTCGTGCAGCTTGGCGTTGAGCACGTTGTGCTTGATCCCGCGCCGCTTCAGCATCTCGCCGAGCATCTCGCTGACCTCGACGCTGATCGTGCCGACGAGCACCGGGCGCCCGGCCTCGTGCTCCTCCGCGATCTCGTCGACGACCGCGTTCCACTTGCCGCTCTGCTGCGCGTAGATGAGGTCGGCGTAGTCGGCGCGGATCATCTCGCGGTGGGTCGGGATCACCACGACCTCGAGGTTGTAGATCTTGGCGAACTCCTCGGCCTCGGTCTCGGCCGTACCGGTCATGCCGGCCAGCTTGTCGTACATGCGGAAGTAGTTCTGGAAGGTGACCGTGGCGAGCGTGCGCTGCTCGTTGCGGATCTTCACGCCCTCCTTGGCCTCGACGGCCTGGTGGAGGCCCTCCGACCAGCGGCGTCCGGGCATGAGGCGGCCGGTGAACTCGTCGACGATGATCACCTCGCCGTCCTTCACGACGTAGTCGCTTGTCGCGCTGGTAGAGGACCTGCGCCTTGAGTGCCTGCTCCAGGTGGCGGGCGAGGCTGAAGTCGTCGGCGAACATGTTGTCGACGCCGAGCCAGCTCTCCATCTTGTCGGTGCCGGCCTCGGTGATGGCGACCTGCTTGAACTTCTCGTCGACGACGTAGTCCTCTTCGGCGTTGAGGCGCGGGATGAGGCGCGCGAACTGGACGTACTTGTCGGCCGACTCCTCCGCGTTGCCGCTGATGATGAGCGGCGTGCGCGCCTCGTCGATGAGGATGTTGTCGACCTCGTCGACGATGGCGAAGAAGTGGGCGCGCTGGGCGCGCGTCTCGAGGTCCACGACGAGGTTGTCGCGCAGGAAGTCGAAGCCGAACTCGTTGTTGGTGCCGTACGTGACGTCGGCCGCGTACGCCTCGCGCCGCGCGACCGGTCGCAGGTCGCGCAGCCGCTCGTCGGTGGCGTGGTGCTCCGGGTCGAACAGGTAAGCGGCGTCGTGCTGGATCGATCCGACGCTCATCCCGAGCCGGTTGAAGATGGCGCCGATCCACTGCGCGTCGCGCTTGGCCAGGTAGTCGTTCGGGGTGACGACGTGAACGCCGCGCCCGACGAGGCCGTTGAGGAACGCCGCCAGCGGGGCCACGAACGTCTTGCCCTCGCCGGTCCGCATCTCGGCGATCGACCCGCGGTGGAGCACGATGCCGCCCATCAGCTGCACGTCGTAGTGCCGCTTTCCGAGCGCCCGGACCATCGCCTCGCGGACGGAGGCGAACGCCTCGGGCAGCACCTCCTCCAGCGCCTCGTTGATCTGCGCAAGCTCGCGCTCGCGCTGCTGCTTCAGCTCATCGGCGACGCGAGCGGCATCAGCGCCGGCCAGCGCCGACTCTGACGCATCGGCGTCCGGATCGGTCTCGCGCAGCTCGATCGGGACGAGCAGCTCGCCGAGGCGCTCGCGCAACCGGGCACGCAGCTTGTCGGTCTGCGAGCGGAGCTCGTCGTCGGAGAGCGCCTGGATCTCGGGCTCGAGCTCGTTGATGCGCTCGACGATCGGATCGAGCGCGCGGACCTCGCGCTCGTTGGAGTCCCCGAAACGGGACAGGAACTTGAACATCGGGAGGCCGAGTATAGCCCGATGCGGCCTCGACCCCTGAATCGGGGGCCTTCGACCCGAGCTAGGCCGAGTCCACCATCGGCTTGACCTCGCCGATCCAGCGCTCGAGCGTCTCGGCGTCGTACGGCGCGGCCATCTCGGCGAGGAAGGTGGCGAAGCCGATGTCGCGGCAGGCGATCATCATCTCGGCGATCTGCTCCGGCGTCCCGACCCAGAAGGTGTTGTCGTCCTCCACGTCTGCCATCGGGGTCTTGTTGAGCTCCATGGTCGACTCCCAGACCCGGCGGGCTTCGGCCTCGGAGCTGCGAATGATGGGCTTGCACCCCACCGTCCGCTCGATCAGCGCCTCGTCGCGGCCGACGGCCTCGCAGTGGGCGCGCAGCACGGCGTCCTTGTGGCGGAGGGTCTCCACCGTCCCCATCGCGTTCCACTGATCCGCGTACTTCGCCACCGTCCGCAGAGTCTTCTTCTCGCCAGAGCCGCCGATGAGGATCGGCAGGTGCGCCTGGACCGGCGGAGGCTCGAGGCGCAGGTGGTCGAAGCTGTAGTGGGCGCCCGGCTCCGAGGTTGCCTGCCCACCGTCGAAGAGACGTGCGCAGCGCCCCGACAGCCTCGTCCATCCAGTCGAGACGCTGGCCGGGGCCGGTGCCGAACTCGATGCCGTGCGCCGAGTGCTCGAGCTCGAACCAGGCACCACCCAGGCCGCAGATCGCCCGCCCGTCGCTGATGTGATCGATCGTGGTCATCAACTTGGCGACGAGTCCCGGGTTGCGGAAGGTGTTGGCTCCGACCAGCAGGCCGAGCTTTGCCCGGGTCGTGACCTTGGCCCAGGCCGCGATGCTGGCGTAGCCCTCGAAGATCGGCTGGTACGGGTCGCCGAAGATCGCGTACAGGTGATCCCACGTCCAGATCGAGTCATAGCCGAGCTCGTCGATGCGCCGCGCCGCCGCCTCGAAGGAGCGCCAGTCACTGCCCTGGCTCCAGAGCAGGACGCCGAGCTTGACGTCGCTCATCAGCCGCCGGCGCTCACACGAAAGGGCTCGGGCTCGCCCACGGCGTCGTCGTCCTCGGCCTCCTGGTCCCAGAAGGTCATCTCCTCGACCATCTGGACCTCGGAGCCGAACAGGGCGCCGACGCTCTCGCCGCGATGGATGCGCTTGATCGCCTCGCCGAACAGCGGCGCAACCGACAGCACGGTGATCCGTGGGTCGTTCGCCTCCGGGCGGCAGTGGAATGGTGTCGGTCACGATGATCTCGGTCAGCGGGATCGACGCGATCCGCTCGAGCGCCGACCCGGAGAAGAGGCCGTGGATGGCGCAGCTGTAGATGGCCGTGGCACCGGCGGCCTGGAGCGCGCCGACCGCCTCGACCAGGGAGCCGGCCGTGTCGATCTCGTCATCGATGATGACGGCGGTCTTGCCGCCCACTTCGCCGATGATGTTCATCACCTCGGTGCGATCGACGTTGCCCAGCCGTCGCTTCTCGATGATCGCCAGCGGTGCCGACAGCAGCTCGGCGAAGTTGCGGGCCTTCTTTGCGAATCCGAGCTCCGAGACGACCACGATGTCATCGAGCTGCTTGGCCTTGATATGCGCGCAGATGAGGTTGACGGCGGTCAGCTCATCGACCGGGATGCTGAAGAATCCCTGGATCTGGCCCTGGTGGAGGTCCATCGTGAGGACCCGATCCGCCCCGGCAACGGTGAGCATGTCCGCGATGAGGCGCGCGGTGATCGGGACCCGCGGCTGGTCCTTCTTGTCGGAGCGGCCGTAGCTGTAGTACGGGATGACCGCAGTGATGCGGCCGGCCGATGCGCGCTTGAACGCGTCGATCATGATCAGCAGCTCCATGATCGACTGGTTCACCGGGCTGCTGGTGGGCTGCACCAGGAAAACGTCCTGCTCGCGAACGTTCTCCATCACGCGCACGAAGATGTTCTCGTTGGCGAACTGGAACACCTCGACCGCGCCGAGCTGCGTCTTCAGGTAGCGGGTGATCCGCTCGGCAAGCGGCTTGTTGGCGTTGCCGGCGTAGATGCTGAACTCGTCGGCGTACACGTCTGATCTCCGCGGAGCGGGGTCAAGGCATGGCCGATTCTAGCGGCACCCGGATAGGGTCGTCGCCTGCGGCTGCCCTACTCGGCCTCGACGGGCTCCTCGAGCTCCTCGGGCGGCCGGTTGTCGACGAAGACGGTGATCGAGACGATTCGGTCCTCGTCCTGCGGCTTCATCACGGTCACCCCGCGCGATGCGCGCCGATATCGGTTGATCCCGCCGACCTCGGTTCGGAGGATCGTGCCGAGCTCGGTGATCAGCATGAGCTCCTCGTCCTCGCGTCCGACCAGCCGGATGGCGGCCACGTCGCCGGTGTCCTTGTTGAGCGAGTTGGCGATGACGCCGCCGGTTGCGCGGTGCTTGATCGGGAAGTCCGAGACCTCGGTCCGCTTGCCGAAACCCTGCTCTGTCACGACGAGGAGCTGCTGCTCCAGGTGCTCGACGACCTCCATGCCGATGACCTCGTCGTCTCCCTTGAGCCTGATGGCGCTGACGCCCTGCGTCCCGCGCCCGAGGGGTCGCACCTCCGACTCGCGGAACCGGGCCGCCTGGCCCTTCTTGGTGGCGACGATGATGTCGTTCCCGCCGTCCGACAGCCCGACCCATTGCAGCTCGTCGCCGTCGATCAGGTTGATGGCGATGAGGCCGTTGGCGCGGATCTTGGCGTAGTCCTCGAGCGACGTCTTCTTGATCATGCCGCGCCGGGTGGCCATGACGAGATAGTGGCCGGGCTCGAACTGCGGCAGGCTGATGATGGCGCTGACGTACTCGCGCTGCTCCACCTGCACGCCGGGGAGGTTGATGATCGGCAGCCCCTTCGCCTGGCGAGAAGCGTCGGGGAGGGTGTGCACCTTCGTGATGAACACGCGGCCACGGTTCGTGAAGAAGAGGATGTTGTCGTGCGTGTTCGCGATGCGCAGATGCCGGACGGCGTCCTCCTCGCGCGTCAGCATCGCGAGCTTGCCGCGGCCGCCGCGGCGCTGGGAACGGAACGTCCCGATCGGCTGCCGCTTGATGTAGCCACGCTGGCTGAGCGTGACGACCACGTCCTCTGAGGCAACGAGGTCCTCCGCCGTCAGCTCGCGGTTCGAGTCTGCCTCGATGCGCGTCTTGCGCTCGTCGCCGTACTTCTTCACGAGCCCGTCGAGCTCGTCCTTGATGACCTGGAAGATCTTGCGCGGATTCGCGAGCAGGTCCTCGAGCTCGCTGATGAGCTTGATGATGGCCCGATACTCGTCCTCGATCTTCTTGCGCTCGAGCGCGGCCAGCCGTCGGAGCTGCATCTCGAGGATGGCGTTGGCCTGGATCTCGGTCAGGTTGAAGCGCTTGACGAGCGCCGATCGAGCCGCATCCACGTCCGCCGCAGCACGAATGGTGGCGATGACCTCGTCCAGGTTGTCGAGGGCGATCTTCAGCCCTTCGAGGATGTGCGCCCGCTCCTGCGCGCGTGCGAGGTCGAACTCCGTCCGCCGGCGGACCACCTCGCGCCGATAGGCGATGTAATGCTCGAGCATCTTCTTGAGGCCGAGCGTCTGGGGCTGGCCGTCGACGAGCGACAGCATGTTCGCGCTGAAGCTCGTCTGAAGGGCCGTGTGCTTGAAGAGCTGCTGCATGACCGTGTGAGGCGAGCCGTCGCGCTTCACTTCCACCACGATCCGCATGCCATCTCTGTCGCTTTCGTCGCGAATGTCGCGAACGTCGCTGATCTTCTTCGCCCCCACGAGCTCCGCCATGCGCTCGATCAGCGTCGACTTGTTGACCTGGTAGGGCAGCTCGGTGATGACCACCGCCATGCCCCCACGCACCTCCTCGAAGGCGACCTGACCGCGGATGACGATGCGGCCGCGTCCCGTGGCGTACAGGTGCCGGATGGCATCGATGTGGTCCTTCTCGCCGGTGATCGGGTTGCGCTGGTCCTCGAAGCGGAAGATGGTTCCGCCGGTCGGGAAGTCGGGCCCGTGGACGTACTCGGCAAGCTCGTCGACGCTGAGCTCCGGGTTGTCGATCAGCGCCTTCGCCGCGGCGCAGATCTCTCCCAGGTTGTGCGGGGGGATGTTCGTCGCCATGCCGACGGCGATTCCCGACGAGCCGTTGACGAGCAGGTTCGGCAGCTTCGACGGCAGGACGGTCGGCTGGCGGAGGCGGCCGTCGTAGTTGTCGACGAAGTCGACCGTCTCCTTCTCGATATCGGCCAGCATCTCGTCGGTGATCGCCGCCATGCGAGCCTCGGTGTAGCGCATCGCGGCCGGAGGATCCCCGTCGACCGAACCGAAGTTGCCCTGTCCGTCGACGAGCGGATAGCGAAGGCTGAAGTCCTGGGCCATGCGCACGAGCGTCTCGTAGAGCGCGAGGTCGCCGTGCGGGTGGTACTTGGCCATCGCCTCGCCGACCACGCCGGCGCACTTGCGATAGGCCGCGGTCGAGCGCAGCCCCATCTCGTGCATCGTGTAGAGGATCCGCCGATGCACCGGCTTCAGGCCGTCGCGCACGTCGGGCAGGGCGCGCGCCACGATCACGCTCATCGCGTAGTCGATGTACGCGGTGCGCATCTCGTCCTCGATCGCCACCTGCCGGACGTTGCCGACCCGATCCATCTCCATCGGTCAGTGATCCTTTGTCGTTCGTGTCGTGGTTGTCGCTATCTGGTCATTCACCGGCGACCCCCGGGGCCGCGCCGTAGCGCTCCTTGAGGTCCGCCTTCTCGCTGGGGCTCGCGCCAAGGTAGCGGCCGCCGCCCTCCGCCACGAGCCTGCCGTCGGCGCCGCGCACCTCGCCCGACACCTCGAAGATGCGCCGCCGCCGCTCGACGACCCTTCCGGTCGCGACCAGCCGCTCACCGGGCATCGCGGGCGACCGATAGCGGACGCGCATCTCCGCGGTCACTGCCCATGAGTCGAAGCTCGACGGCGCCCAGGCCATCACTTCGTCGAGGAGGGTAGCGATGATGCCGCCGTGGACCTTGTCGCTCCACCCGACAAAGTCGGGGCCGGCGATCCATTCCGTGCGAGCTGTACCCTCCCCCAGCTCGATGTGGAGTCCCATCCCGATCGGGTTCTCGCGCCCGCAGGCGAAGCAGTTGTGGTCGGCGAACGCGTAGCGGCTGCCATCCTCGGCGACGATTCCGTCGCTGGTGCCAATGACCTCGCGCGCCTGCTCGTCCATGACTACCAGCGGTCGTCCCCTTCCTCGGCGGCGTAGTCCGCGGCGCCCCACTCGTCGTCGTCATCTGCGCGCCGCAGGCACTTGTCGGCGATTGCCAGCGCGAACGCGTGGCTGACCGCGTACGAGTCGCGCAGCATGTTGACGGCCTCGCGGCGGTCACCGACCCCGTTGGCCTCGAGCAGCTCGCACCACTCGTCGAGGCTGCGGCCCGTCTTCTGGGCCACCTGCCGGATATCGGCGGCATGTCGTGATGGCATCGCTCTGGTTGCCTCTCTGTCTCGTTTCGTCAGATGTCCAGGTTGCGGACCTTGCGGGCCTCGCCCCGAATGAAGTCGCGCCTGGGCTCGACCTTCTCACCCATGAGGGTGCTGAAGATCTCATCGGTGCTTGCCTCGGTTCCCTCGACGACCTCGACACGCAGCAACGTGCGCGTATCGGGGTTCATCGTCGTCTCCCACAGCTGGTCTGCGTTCATCTCGCCCAGGCCCTTGAAGCGCTGGACCGTGACGTTCTTCGTCTTGCCGTCGCGGCTCAGCTCCTTGATCGCGGCGTCGCGGTCCTTCTCGGTCGCCGCATAGCGAGTGACCTTGCCGGTGCTGACGCGGTAGAGCGGCGGCTGGCAGAGGTAGAGGTAGCCGTCCTCGATCACCTCGCGGCATATGGCGGTAGAAGAACGTCAGCAGCAGCGTCGTGATGTGCGCCCCGTCGACGTCGGCGTCCGACAGCAGGCAGATGCGGTGGTAGCGCAGCTTGTTGATGTCGAATGTCTCGCCGATGCCGGCGCCGAGCGCGATGACGAGCGGCCGGATCTTGTCCGAGCACAGGACGCGGTCGAGGCGGGCCTTCTCGACGTTCAGCATCTTGCCGAACATGGGCAGGATGGCCTGGAAGCGCCGGTCGCGGCCCTGCTTGGCCGATCCACCGGCGGAGTCGCCCTCGACGATGTAGAGCTCCGAGCGTGCGGGGTCCCGCTCCTGGCAGTCGGCCAGCTTGCCCGGCAGCGCCATCCCCTCGAGCGCGCCCTTGCGGATGACGAGGTCGCGGGCCTTGCGAGCGGCCTCGCGGGCGCGTGCCGCGGTCAGGCACTTCTCGATGATGCGACGGCCGTCTGCGGGGTTCTCCTCCAGATGCTGGACGATGCCCTCGGTCACGACGTTCTGGACGATGCCCTTGATGTCGGCGTTGCCGAGCTTCGCCTTCGTCTGGCCCTCGAACTGCGGGTCGGTCAGCTTGACGCTGATCACCGCCGTGAGGCCCTCGCGCACGTCGTCGCCTGAGAGGTTCGCCTCCTTCTCGCTGAGCGTGCCGGACTTGCGCGACCACGTGTTGAGCGAGGTCGTCAGCGCGGCTCGGAAGCCCGCAACGTGCGTCCCGCCGTCGACCGTGTGGATGTTGTTCGCGAAGGCGATGACGTTCTCGGCGAAGGCGTCGTTGTACTGGAGCGCCACCTCGACGCTCGTCGAGCCGACCATGCGCTCCACGTAGATCGGCCGTGCGTTCAGCACGTCGCGGCGCCGGTTGAGGTGCCGCACGAAGCTCGTCACGCCGCCCTGGAAGAAGAAGTTCTTCTCGGTATCGGTCCGCTCGTCGCGCAGACGGATCCAGAGGCCCTTGTTGAGGTACGCCGACTCGCGCATCCGCGTGCTGATGAGGTCCCAGCTGAAGTCGAGGGTCTCGAAGATCTCCGGATCGGGCCGGAAGAAGGTGCGCGTGCCGTGGACTCGCTTCCAGGCCGAATCAAGGTCGCGATTGGCCTCGGCGACGCCTCCGGTCTGCTTGACCGGGACTCTTCGGCGCCCCGCGCACGAACTCCTGGACGTGGCGCTTGCCCTCGCGCAGCACCTCGACGCGCATCTCGGAGCTGAGGGCGTTGACGACGCTGACCCCGACGCCGTGCAGGCCGCCGGACACCTTGTAGCCGCCCCCGCCGAACTTCCCGCCGGCGTGCAGGACGGTCATGATGACCTCGAGCGCGCTCTTGCCCGTGCGTGCCGGTCGACGGGGATGCCGCGGCCGTCGTCGACGACCTCGAGCGTGCCGTCGGCGTGAATCGTCACGTCGATCCGGGTTGCCTGGTTGGCCATCGCCTCGTCGATGCTGTTGTCGACGACCTCCCACACGAGCTGGTGAAGGCCACGCACGTCGGTCGAGCCGATGTACATGCCCGGGCGCTTCCGCACGGCAGTGAGGCCCTCGAGGACCTGGATGCTTGCGGCGGTGTAGCTCGTCGACGGCTTGCGGCGCGTCTTGGGTGCTCGTTCGACGGTCATGCTGGCGGCGATTCCTCGTGGTCGGTTGAATGCATTGGCGCCCCTTGGGCGCCCCCTCCGGCGCCCCCTCCGGCGCCCCCGGCGCCGGCGCCACGGGTGATGATCGAGTAGAGGCGGTCGAGCTCCTCGTCGGAGTAGAAGTCGATCACGAGCCGGCCACCCCGACGGGTGCGCACGATCCCGACCTTCGTCGCGAGCAGCCCGCGGAGCTGTGCCTCGACATCGGCAAGGTCGTTGGTGAGGGCACCACGGCGCTGTACGGGGACCTCCTCGCGCTTGCGCCGGACGAGCTCCTCGGTCTGGCGTACCGACAGCTGGCGTTCGAGCACGACTGCGAGTGCGGCCCGTTGGAGTTCCGGGATCGTGATCGCGGCAAGCGCGCGGCCGTGCCCCTCGGTGATGCGGCCCTCGACGATGGCGGCTCGCGTCTCCGGTGCAAGGTCGAGCAGGCGGAGCGCGTTGCTGACGGCGACGCGGCTCTTTCCGACCTGGCGCGCAACCGCCTCGTGCGTCAACCCGAATCGATCGATCAGCTCGCGGTACGCGAGCGCGGTCTCGATCGCGTTCAGGTCCTCGCGCTGCAGGTTCTCGATGAGAGCCAGCTCGAGCGAAGTGCCGTTGCCCTCCGCGTCACGCACCACGGCGGGAATCGTCTCGAGACCCGCCAGTCTTGCCGCTCGCATGCGCCGCTCGCCCGCGATGAGCTGGTACCCGCCATCCGCGAGCTCACGGACGATGATGGGTTGGATGACCCCGTGGACCGCGATGGAGGCCGCGAGCTCGCCGAGGGGGACATCGTCGAATGCCGTTCGTGGCTGGTCCGGGTTTCGCTCGATCCGGTGCAACGCGATCTCGAGCAGCCCCGTGTCCGCGTCGCGGCCCGGGATCAGCGCATCGAGCCCACGGCCGAGGCCAAAGGGGCGCGATCGTCGCGGCGCGCTGCTAGCCACGGGCCACCACCTCGCCGGCGAGCGCGCGGTAGGCATCGGCGCCTCGCGACGCGGGATCGTAGAGGGCGATCGGCAGGCCATGGCTCGGCGCCTCCGAGAGGCGCACGCTGCGGGGAACCACGGTGCTGTACACGCTGCCGTTCATGTGACGGCGCACCTCGGAGGCAACCTGCGCGGAGAGGTTGGTCCTGGCGTCGTACATCGTCAGCAGGACGCCGTCGATCTCGAGGCGAGGGTTCAGTCCCTCCCGAACGCGTCGAATCGTGTTCACCAGCTGGCTCAGGCCCTCCAGGGCGTAGTACTCGGTCTGAATGGGGATCAGCACCCCGTCCGCGGCAGTCAGTGCGTTGACGGTCAGCAGTCCAAGGGACGGCGGACAATCTATGAAAACTCGCTCGTACCGGCCGTTGAGCTCCGCCAGGCTGGCCGTGAGCCGGTGTTCGCGGCCCGCCACGCCCACGAGCTCAACCTCGGCCCCGGAGAGGGCCGGAGCTGACGGTACGAGGTCCAGGCCCTTCACGGGCGTCTCGACAACGAGCTCGGAGATCGGGACACGATCCACGAGAGCGTCGTATGAGGAGCGCTCGATCGCTCGTCGATCGATTCCGAGGCCGCTCGTGGCATTGCCCTGCGGGTCGAGATCGATCACGAGCGTCCGTATTCCGGAGAGTGCGAGAAAGGCCGCCAGGTTGATGACCGTTGTCGTCTTGCCGACGCCGCCCTTCTGGTTCGTACAGGCCGTGACCCGGACCACGCGTACTCCGCTGCGAGTTCACTATCTGGGTCAATTCTACCAGTTTTCGAGATTACCGGCCGCTTATCGGACCGCCCGCCGAAGCGCGGGAAGGGACTTATCCACACCCGCCGGGGACGTTTCACGTGATACCTTGTCCGCGTCTCGCAGCGGCCCGCCATCGATCCCAATGTCCTACCTGAGCCCGCTCCTCGCCGTCGTCGTCGGCATCGTGCACGCCGGGCTCGCACCGGTCATCGTTGTTTCGGGCGTGAAGCCGAACCTCGTTCTCGTGGCTGTCGTTCTCGTCACGTGTGTCGCGGGCTTCGTTCCGGGGATCATCTGGGCGTTCGTGGCCGGTTTGACGGCGAACCTCCTCGTCGGCGAGCCGCTCGGGTCGGTTCCGCTGGTCCTGCTGCTCGTCTCGTCGCTCGTGGCGGGTGGGAACCGAGTATTTGGCGGGCTTGTCTGGATCTATCCCGTTGTTGCGGCGTTCATCGGCTCCGTGGCGGCCGATGTCGGCTCCCTGCTGATCTCACAGCTGGTGTCGGAGTCCATCCCGTCGGGGCCGCCGTTCGACATCATCCTCGTGGCGGCCCTGCTCAATGCCGCGCTCGTCGGGATCCTGCTGATTCCCGCTCGAAGCCTCGCGGCGCGGTACGCGCCGGAGGACGCGCCCGCATGGTGAGCCGATGGCGGACCTGAACGACGGGCGCGTCGACCTTCATCGCGCTCGCGGTCGCTTCATCGCCTTTTCGGTCACGGCCGCCGTATTGCTCCTCGTGCTGGGCGGCAGGCTGTTCCAGCTCCAGGTGGTCAGTGGCGAGATGTACGCGGAGCGGGCCGCGGCGGACCGCACCGTCGAGGTGTCCGTCCCCGCGCCGCGCGGGCTGATCTTCGACCGGGCCGGCCGGCCGGTTGCCGTCAGCATTCCGTCCTGGACCGTGAAGGTTCGCCCCGCCGACCTTCCGGAAACCGCTCGCGGGCGGGTGCTCGCGCGCGTGGCGGAGCTGGTGGGCGTCGACCGCTCAACGCTGCGCACCCGCCTCGACGCCTTCAGCGGATCGCCCTTTGACCTCGTGCCGGTCGCACGCGGCGTCGGCCGGCAGGCTGCCCTGCTCATCGGAGAAGAGGTCGACGACCTGCCCGGCGTCGTGGTCGAGGTAGAGCCCATCCGGCAGTACCTGGACGAGACCGGCGCGGCCGGCGGCGAGCTGCTGTCCCACGTCATCGGCTATACGGGCCCGATCAGCCGCGAGGAGCTGGAGAGCCTCGAGATCGACACCTATCTGCGCGACGACGTGATCGGCAAGACGGGCATCGAGGCCTCATTCGAGGCAGAGCTGCGCGGATCGCCGGGGAGCCGGCTGGTGGAGCGTGACGCCTCGGGTCGACTGCTCGAGACAATCGAGATTGTCCGCGAGCCTGAGCCCGGCACCAACCTGATGCTCACCATCGACGCCCGCATGCAGCGCCTTGCCACGCAGGCGCTCACGTGGGGCATGGAGGTCGCGGATGTCAGCCAGGGCGTGACCGTGGTCATGAACCCGCAGACCGGCGAGATCCTGGCCATGGTCTCGCTCCCCGCGTACGACAACAACAAGTTCGCCGGCGGCATCAGCGCCGACGACTACTCGGTCTACCTGGCCGATCCCGACAAGCCGCTCCGCAACCATGCCATCAGCGACATCTACCCGCCGGGATCGACCTACAAGCTCGTGACGGGCATCGCCGCCATGGAGGAGGGCGTGACCACGGCGGACCGGCAGTGGCCGACGTACGGCTGCTACCAGATCCCCGGAGCGCCGGAGGGCGAGTGCCTCTACGACTGGAATCGCGCCGGTTTCGGGCCGCTGGCGATGGTGGACGCGTTCGCCAAGAGCTCCGACACGTTCTTCTACCAGATGGCGGTGGAGACGGGGATCGACCCGCTGGCGGCGTGGGCCCGCCAGCTCGGCTTCGGCGAGCTCTCAGGCATTCGCCTGCCGAGCGAGGAGCGCGGGATCATCGCCAGCACCGAGTGGGCGCGGCAGCAGGGCCGTTCAGGCGTGTTCACCGGAGAGCTGGCGCAGGCCGGGATCGGGCAGAACGTGATCGCCGTCACGCCGCTCCAGGTCCTCAACGCCTACGCGGCCGTGGCAAACGGCGGGAACCTGATGCGGCCGATGATCGTTCGCGGGGAGGCCGACGCATCGGGTGAGCTCGTCCGGGAGTACGAGCCCGAGGTCATCCACGCGATTGCGGCCGATCCGGGCACGCTCCAGACGATGCGCATCGGCGCGCGCGAGGTGATCACGTCAGGGCACGCCTACAACATCAGCGAGCTCGACCTCCCAGGCGCGCTGTCCGGGAAGACCGGCACGGCCGAGTTCGGAGAGCTCACCCCCGGCGGGACGCTCCCCTTCCATTCCTGGTTCGTGGCCTACCTGCCGAGCGTGGCCGGCGCGACCGACGCAGAGCTCGCCATCGTGAGCTTCAACTACTCGGCCATCGTGCCGGGCAACGTGTCGGCGGAGGTGGTCAAGTACTTCCTGCAGCTCTACTACGACC
The DNA here is from genome assembly GCA_963839635.1 of uncultured Chloroflexia bacterium. Lineage (GTDB taxonomy): Bacteria > Chloroflexota > Limnocylindria > QHBO01 > QHBO01 > JACDBZ01. The sequence goes on along the minus strand of CAWIVT010000004.1, from coordinate 49,216 downwards.
TCGACCAGGACCTGCGCCTGGATCCGAATGACTTCAGCCTCGTGACGGCGAACTGACCGATGGGCGTCGCAACTGCAACCTTTGTTGAGTCATTCAAGGCTCGCGACTGGCGTCACTTCGACCTGCAGCTGCTCATCTACGTGCTCCTCCTCATCGGCTTCGGCGTTGTGATGGGCTATTCCGCGGGCTACAACGACCCGGCGACGGGCGCGGGCGCGGGCATGAGCCAGACCGTGAAGACCATGACCTGGGCCGTCATCGGGCTCATCCTGTTCTTCGTTGTCGCGAGCGTTGACTACCACTGGCTGCGCACGCTGTCGGTAGCCATCTACCTCGTCGTGCTCGGCCTCCTGACCCTGACCATGCTCATCGGCACGAACCTGTTCGGTGCCCAGATGTCGGTCACGGTGGCGGGCCTCGACTTCCAGTTCAGCGAGGTCAGCAAGGTGCTGATGATCACCGTCCTGGCCGCCTACCTCGCGGGCCGCCGAGAACGGATCGGGCGGCTTGCGACCATCCTGGTCGCCGGCGCGCTCATGGCCGTCCCGACGTTCCTCGTCTTCCGGCAGCCCGACCTCGGCACGGCGCTGGTGTTCGTCGGCATCCTCGTCGGAATGCTGTTCATGAGCGGCGCGAGCCTGGCGTGGATGGGGCTGTTCGCGGCCGCGGTGATCGGTATGGCGCCGATCGCGGTGAGCATGCTTCACGAATACCAGCGCCAGCGTCTCTTCTGCTTCCTGGATCCATCGGCCGACCCGCAGGGTGCGTGCTTCCAGCTCATACAGGCTCTCAACGCCGTCGGCTCCGGCGGTTGGCTCGGCCGTGGGCTGACGGTCGGAGGCGAGGGCCAGCGAGGCTACATCCCGGTCCAGTCGACCGACTTCATCTTCACCGTCGTGGCCGAGGACCTCGGATTCGTCGGCGGCGTGGTCGTGCTGGTCCTGTTCGGCCTCCTGATCTGGCGCATCCTCCTCGTCGGCTGGCAGGCTCGCGATGCGTTCGGGATGCTGATCGCTTCCGGCCTGGCGAGCATGATCCTGATCCAGGTGATGGTGAACATCGGCATGGTCATCGGGATCATGCCGGTGACCGGAATACCGCTCCCCTTCGTGACGTACGGTGGATCGAGCCTGATCAGCCTCCTCTTCGGAATGGGCATTCTCCAATCGATCCGGATGCGAGCCCACAAGCCCACGCTCTGATCGCCCCTTGCTCGTTCCGCTGCGGCCGATAGATGAGGCAGCAACGCGCACAGCGCTCCCTTCCTGCGCCGCTCGGCCCGATGAACGAGGCAGCACCGCACGCGAAGCCGGTGCCACGTGCCTCCTGACCCGATAGATCGCCACGTGGCGCGGTCCGAATCCCCGGAAGCCATCCGGCGCCTCTGGCCGTCCGGGCCGATCGACGGTACGATCCCCAGCCCATGACGAACCGAACCACCGACGCCCCGCCGCGCCAGCGATGGCAGCTCCTCATCAGCCGAGCCGAGCCCGCGCTTCGGCTGCGTCAGGCTGACCTCGTGAACGAGCTTGAGCGCGCGTTCCGGGAGGCGGGCCTTCCCCTGGCCTACACCCACGCCATCAAGCCGCGCCCTCGCATCAAGCTCGCCGCGAACCTGCCCGTCGGCATCGAGCTGCGAGGTGAGGTGATCGAGGCCTACTTCGACGAGCTGGTGCCGATCGACCGGGTCCGGGCCGCGGCGGACCTCTTCCCTGACGGCATCCAGCTGCGCGACGCCAAGGAGGTCTGGCACGGCTTCCCGTCGGCCGCCTCGCAGCTGCGTGGCGCCGAGTACGAGGTGGAGGTCAGCGGCAACGACGAGCTCACCTCCGATGCGCTCCGCGGCGCGGTCGTCCGGCTCCTGGCCGCCAAGCAGCTCGCCGGAAAGCGGAGGCGCGGCGAGAGCGAACGACGCAGCGACGCGGGCGATCGCGACCTGCGGCCGCTGCTCGAGGACGTCGAGGTCATCGAGGTGGACGAGAAGAACCACACCGCGCGGCTCCGTGCCGTGCTCCAGCTGGATGCCAGCGGAGCCGGGCGGCCGGAGGACATCGTCGCTGCCCTCGACCTCCCGCTCCGGGTGAGGCGGGCCATCCGGACACGCCTCCTCTTCGTTGACACTCCCCCGATCGCCCGGTAAACTTCGTGCTCCCGCGGGCTGAGCACTCGGCCCGCTTTGGTGTGCGCCGCACGGACGGCGCCACGCATTCATCAGTCCCAGGAGAGAGCATGTACGCCGTCGTCACGACCGGCGGAAAGCAATATCGCGTCGAGGCGGGCACGGAGCTCGTCATCGAGCGACTGGTGGAGGAGGCCGGCGCCTCCGTCACCTTCGACCGCGTGCTGCTCATCGGCGACGGCGATGCGGTGACCATCGGGTCGCCGACCGTTGCCGGCGCGACCGTCAGCGGCACCGTCCTCGCGGAAGAGCTCGGCCCGAAGCTCATCATCTTCAAGTTCAAGCAGAAGGCGACGTACCGACGGACGCGCGGTCATCGGCAGCACCTCACCCGCGTGCGGATCGACGAGATCAGCACCGGCGAGAAGAAGTCCCGGAAGGCCGAGGCACCCACCGAGCCCGGAGCGAAGGCTTCGGGATCGACCGATGCGCCGGCCAAGCCTGCCACGACGCGCAAGGCAGCCGCGAAGCCGAAGGCAGAAGCTAAGGCCGACAAGGCCGACAGAGGCCGACAAGGCCGACAAGGCCGAGGCCGATGTGCCGGCGAAGCCGGCCACCCGACGCAGGACCACCACCAGCAAGGCGAGCAAGGCGAAGGCCGAGGCCGAGGAGTAATCGATGGCACACAAGAAGGCCGGCTCGTCCAGCAAGAACGGGCGAGACAGCGCAGGACAACGACTCGGCGTCAAGCGCGGCGATGGGCAGTACGTCCTGTCGGGAACGATCATCGTCCGCCAGCGCGGCAGCACCTTCCATCCGGGCGAGAACGTCGGGATGGGGCGCGACTACACGCTGTTCGCCACCGCCGACGGCAAGGTCCGGTTCACCCACGCAACCCGCAACAGGAAGCGCGTCAGCATCGAGGCTGGCGAGTATCAGTCCGCCTGACGCGCACGGAGCATCACGAGACACCATGAAGGCCGAGATTCATCCAACGTTCCACCAGGCGCAGGTCCGCTGCGTCGGGTGCGGCAACACCTTCGCCGTCGGGTCGACCGCTGAGTCGATCCAGGTCGAGGTGTGCAACAAGTGCCACCCGTTCTTCACAGGGACGCAGAACATCGTTGACACGGCGGGCCAGGTCGAGCGCTTCCAGAAGCGCCTCGAGCGCTCGCTTCGCTGATCTGACGCGCATGCGCCGGCGACCGAACCGGTGGCCGGCGCAGCTTGCGCCGCACCTCTTCTTCCTCATTCCGGAGCTGCTGATCGCCGCGGGGCCGCTGGTGATCGGCGCGTTCACCGATGCGGACGGCAAGCGTCGTTTCCGAATGCCGGACTTCTTCTACGGCGGGCAGGCCCTGATCGAGGGCGTCATGATGCGCGGTCGCACGACCGTCGCCATGAGCGTCCGGCCGCCGTCGGGCGAGATCCAGACGATGTCCGAGCCGCTCCCGGCGGCCCTCTCCGCGGATCGGAAGCTCATCAGGATCCCGTTCCTGCGCGGCATCTTCCTGCTGTACGAGACGCTCGTCATCGGCACTCGCATGCTCATGCGGTCGGCGTCGATTGCCGCCGAGGGCGAGGACGTCGAGCTCGGCAAGGGGACCATCGCCATCACGATGATCTTCAGCATCGGCTTCGCGATCGGGCTCTTCTTCCTGCTCCCGCTCTTCCTGTCCACGTTCGCGGAGGACGCGACGAACAACGACTTCGCCGCCAACGCGGTCGAGGGCCTCATTCGCCTCGTCATCTTCATCGCATACATCGCCGCGATCGGCCTGATGAGCGACATCAAGCGGGTCTTCGCGTATCACGGCGCCGAGCACAAGGCGATCAGCGCGTACGAGGCCGATCGGCCCCTGACCCCCGAGGAGGTCGACGCATTCGGGACGGCGCACACGCGCTGCGGCACGACCTTCATCCTGATCGTCGTCGTGATCAGCATCTTCTTCTTCAGCCTCGTCCCGCGCGCCGGCGTCCCGCTTCCGTTGCTCTTCCTGTCGCGCATCGTGCTGGTCCCGGTCATCGCGGCATTCGCCTACGAGCTCGTGCGCTTCGGCGCCCGGCACTACGGCAACGGGCTGGTGAGGGCGCTCTACGCACCCGGCCTGTGGCTCCAGTCGCTCACCACCCGCCCGCCGGATCGCTCGATGCTCGAGGTCAGCATCGCGTCGCTCGAGTCCTGCCTCGCGGCAGATCGTGAGGCCGCAGCCGCGGCACGGGCATGATCGACCGGCTCGCGGAGCTGGAGGCACGCTACGAGGAGATCGGCCGCCAGATGGCATCGCCGGAGGCCTCCTCCGATCACGCGGCCATGGCCGACCTCGGACGCGAGCTGGCACGCCTCGAGCCGATCGTCCAGGCGTCTCGCGAGTGGCGCGCGCTGCGCGAGGAGCTCGAGCGCACCCGCGCCATGGCCGACGACCCGGACGAAGAGATGCGGAGCATGGCTCGCGAGGAGATCGCGCGCCTCTCCGCGCGCGAGGCGGAGCTCACCGCGCAGCTGCGTCTCCAACTCGTCCCGCGCGATCCGAATGACGACCGCAACGTCATCGTCGAGGTTCGTGCCGGCGCCGGCGGGGACGAGGCATCCCTGTTTGCCGCCGACCTCTATCGCATGTACGCGCGCTATGCCGAGCGGCGGCGCTGGAAGGTCGAGATCCTCTCGACGTCCGAGTCGGGCTCGGGTGGCTTCAAGGAGATCATCGCTGAACTGCGCGGCGACGCGGCGTACTCGCGTCTGAAGTTCGAATCCGGCGTCCATCGCGTGCAGCGTGTGCCCGTGACGGAGGCGGCGGGGCGGATTCACACGTCCACAGCCACGGTCTCGGTCCTGCCCGAGGCGGACGACGTCGAGATCCAGATCGACGAGAAGGACCTGCGCGTCGACGTGTATCGGTCCAGCGGGCCCGGCGGGCAGAGCGTCAACACCACCGACTCGGCCGTACGGATCACCCATCTGCCGACTGGGCTCGTGGTGGCGATCCAGGACGAGAAGAGCCAGCACAAGAACCGCGCGAAGGCGCTCTCCGTGCTGCGCGCCCGGCTCCTGGAGGCGGAGCAGTCGCGACAGGCGGCCGAGCGCGGCGACGAGCGGCGCTCCCAGGTGGGGTCCGGTGAGCGCAGCGAGAAGATCCGGACCTACAACTTCCCCGACGACCGGGTGACCGACCATCGGATCGGCCTGACGGTTCACAATCTGCCCGGCCTGCTGGAGGGCGATCTCGACAGGCTGGTCGAGCCCCTCCTGGAAGCCGACCAGCAGAACCGCCTGGACGACCTTGGCACGGACGACGCCGCATGACGGCTGATCGGATGACCGAGGTTCGAACCGTCGGCTCCGCCCTGGCGGAGGCCACGAGCCGTCTCCGCGATGCCGCCTCGCCGACCGCCCGCCTGGACGCGGAGGTGCTCCTGGCCCACGTCGCGTCCCGCGACCGAGCCTGGGTGCTCGCCCACCCGGAGGCGGAGATCGGCACCGATGTCGCCGGTGCGTTCGACGCGGCCCTGGCACGCCGCGCGGCGGGCGAGCCGGTCGCGTACATTCGCGGCTTCAAGGAGTGGCACTCGCTGCGCATCCGGACCGACCGGCGCGCCCTCATCCCGCGTCCCGAGACGGAGCTCCTCGCCGAGGCGGCCATGGCGCAGATCGCGAGCCGGCTCGGTCGAGACGGCGCTCCGGTGGTGGCATGGGAGGTTGCCACGGGCTCGGGGGCCGTCTCCGTTGCCGTCGCCGTGCGCTTCCGTTCCGCGCTCGAGTCCGGCCGCCTGATCCTCATCGCAAGCGACGTCTCGGCCGATGCCCTCGAGCTCGCGGTCACGAACCTCGAGGCGCATGGAGTCGGCGACGTCGTCACGACGGCCTTCGCCGACCTGCTCGCCCCTGCCGGTGGTCTGTTGCCGCGGCCCGACATCATCGTCGCCAACCTCCCCTACGTCGCGAGCGCCGAGGTCGATGCCCGTCACGGATCGCTCGGCCACGAGCCGCGCATCGCGCTCGACGGCGGTCCTGACGGGCTGGAGCTGCTGCGCCGCCTCTTCGCGGAGCTTCCCGGCCACGCCGCGGCCGGGGCGACGGTCCTGCTCGAGATCGGCGTCGGCCAGGGAGGAGCGATCGCCGCCCTTGCCCGTTCCGGCGCGACGGTGTCGGTGGTGCCGGACCTGGCCGGTCTTGACCGGGTCCTGCGCGTCGACCTCGGCGGTTGAGGCGTGACTGACCGGTTGCCGGCATCGGCTGAAGGGATCGCCCGTGCGGTTGCGCTCCTGGGCGAGGGGGCGGTGGTCGCCTTCCCGACGGACACGGTCTACGGGGTCGGCGTGTCGGCGGCCATGCCGGAACGACTCGGCGCGCTGTTCGACCTGAAGCGACGCCCGGCCGAGCGGCGGATTCCCATGCTCGTGGCGGACCTGGACCAGGCGATCGGCGCCGGTGGCGCCGCGGACGATCGGGCGCACCGCCTGGCGGAAAGCTTCTGGCCGGGCGCGTTGTCGCTCGTCCTGCCGATCGCCGATGGCGAGACCCAGGCCTATCGGGCGCCGAACCACGAGGTCGCCCTCGCGCTGATCCGGGCTTCTGGGCCGATCTTCGCGACGAGCGCGAACCGCTCCGACGAGCCCGACACCCTGGGCGCCGACGACGTGCTCATCGCCTTCGCGACCCAGCAGGACGAGCTGGCGGCGGTCGTCGACGGTGGCCAGGTGCCTGGTGGCGTCCCGTCCACGGTGCTCGACCTGTCGGTCAGCCCTGCCCGCGTCCTGCGCGAGGGCCCGGTCACGCGCGAGCAGCTCGGCCTTATCGTCGAGCTGGACTGAGAGATCGAGGTCCGGCCGGCCGCGTTGACCGCGTGCGGTAGGATGACGGCGGTGGCGCCTCCCGCGCCCAACCTCGATCTCCGGCGCTCACGCCGCCGGCTCCGCGAGGCAAAGGGGAACATCGGCTTCCTCGGGAAGGTCCGTCTCGCCATGCCGCGCATGCGATCAGGAGCGTGAGTCCGGCGCGATGCGCTGAGCAAGGAAGCGAAGACGATGACCACCCAGAAGACCTTCAAGCAGCGCGTCCGCGCGCGCACCGAGAAGACCGGCGAGTCCTACACCGCCGCCCGTGCCCAGCTCCTCCGCAAGGCCGATGCGCCCCCGCCGGCGATCGACCCGATCGAGCTGACCGGCGTGTCTCACGAGGCGATGGTCCGGGCGACGGGCAAGCAGATCGGCGAGTGGCTCGAGATCCTGGATGCGTGGGGCGCACGCGACCGCAAGCACTCCGAGATCGCCCGTTGGCTGGTGGCCGATCACGGTATCCCCGGCTGGTGGGCCCAGAGCGTGACCGTCGGCTACGAGCGGGCGCGCGGCATGCGCGTCCGGCACCAGGAGCCCGGTGGCTTCTCGGTGAGCATCAGCCGGACGATCGCCGTTCCGGCGGAGCTGATCTCGGACGCGTTCACCGAACCCTCGATGCGCGCGAAGTGGCTGCCCGATGCCCCGATCAACCTGCGCACCGCGAACCGGGGTCGCTCGGCCCGCTTCGACTGGAGCGATCCTGCATCCCGCATCGGGTTCGACATGTTTCCCAAGGGCGAGGGAAAAACCCAGATCGGGCTGGTGCACGAAAAGCTGCCGGATGCCGATGCGGCCGCGCGCATGAAGGCCATGTGGCGGGAGCGGTTGACCGCGCTCAAGGACCTTCTCGAGTCGTCCTGACGGCGTCGGTGCCGATCTATCGGTTCATGCGGCACAGGAGATGGTCTTCGGACGCCATTACGCCTCATGGATGGGGCGCCACGGCTCGGGAACGCCCCGCCATGTGCACGGCTGCCTCATGGATCGGCACGTTGCATCAGCACTGGGCGAAGCCGCAGGCCACTACACTCACGACGAGATGCGCGTCGCGATCGGCTCCGACCATGCGGGCTTCCACCTCAAGGGTGAGCTGTGCACGCTGCTCGACGAGCTGCGCATCGAATACCGCGACTTCGGGACCTTCGACACGCACACCGTCGACTATCCGGATCTCATCGCGCCGGTCGCCCGGGCGGTCGCGCGCGGCGACTTCGAGCGCGGCATCGTCCTGGGCGGCAGCGGCACCGGCGAGGCGATCGTCGCAAACAAGGTGCGCGGCATCCGCTGCGTCGAGGCAGCCGATCCCGTGACGGCTCGCCTCGGCCGCGAGCACAACGACGCCAACATGCTCAGCATGGGCGCGCGGATCGTCGGTACCGAGATCGCCAAGGCATGCGTCCGCGCCTTCCTCGAGGGTGACTTCGCCGGCGGGCGTCATCTGCCGCGAGTCCAGAAGATCTCGAGCATCGAGGCGGAAGAGGCGCGCGGCTGAGCCTGGCGCTGAGCCCGAGCGACCAAGCGCTGCTGGAAGGCGGGTCCGGCGCCGGGGCTGCCTTCGCGATGCGGCTGGTCGTGCGCGCCGCGGAAGCCAGCGCGGCCACCGAGCTCATCGACGTGACGCGCGCCCACGTTGACTCATGCCTCTACCACGGCGAGGCCAGCCTCGACTTCGTCGACCGCCTCGTCACCGGTGGCGCGCGGGTGACCATCCCGACCACCCTGAACGTCGGTGCGGCTGACCTGCTCCACCCGGAGCTGAATCGCGGCGACGCGCCCACCATCCAGCGCGGACGGCTCCTGATGGACCGATACCGCGCGCTCGGCGCGCGGCCGACCTTCACCTGCGCCCCATACCAGCTCGCCGACGCTCGTCCCCGCTTCGGCGAACAGGTCGCCTGGGGAGAGTCGAACGCCATCGCGTTCTGCAACAGCGTGCTGGGTGCGCGAACGAACCGGTACGGGGACTTCATCGACATCGCCGCGGCGATCACCGGCCGCGTCCCGTACGCCGGCCTCCACCGGACCGATGCCCGTCGCGCCACCCTGCAGCTGTCACTCGGGGCCGATGTCCCCGTCGCGATGCGGGATGCCGACGTCCTGTTCCCCGTCCTTGGGATCGTGCTCGGGCGGCGGGCAGGGTCGTCGGTGGCGGTCATCAACGGCCTGCCTCCCGGCCAGCACGAGGACCGTCTGAAAGCGGTTGGGGCCGCGGCGGCCTCGTCAGGCTCGGTGGCGATGTTCCATGTCGTCGGCTCCACGCCCGAGGCGGCCACCCTGGACGATGCGCTCCACGGCCGAGCCGCCGAGGCGACCGAGGTGATCGGGCTGGCGGAGCTCCGCGCCGCGCGCGACGAGCTGACCACGACCGCGGGCATCGAGCGGCCGGCGGCCGTCTCGCTGGGTACCCCGCACGCATCGGGCGCAGAGCTCGAGCGCTATGCCGCACTACTCGGTGACCGGCAGATCCACCCCGAGGTCGAATGCCTCGTCTCGACGGGGCGCGGCGTGCTGGCGATGCACGCCGATGCCGCCGGCCGGCTGCGCGCCTCGGGCGTCGAGCTGCTCGTCGACACGTGCAGCTACGTCGCGCCGATCCTGCGCCAGGGCCGGGGGCCGGTCATGACCGACTCGGGCAAGTGGGCGTACTACGCACCGGGCAACCTCGACGCGAGCGTGATCTTCGGCTCAGCGCGGGAATGCATCGAGTCGGCCGTCGCCGGCCGCCTCGTGCGCGATGCCGAGCTGTGGGGTGGCGCTTGACCGTGATCACGGGCCGCGCGCTGGTGCTCGCCGAGCCACTGAGCCTCTGGGGCGGAATGGACCCGGCCACCGGGGAGCTGATCGACGCTCGCCACCCACAGCGCGGGGCCTTCCTGACCGGGCGCGTCGTGGTGATGCCATCAGGACGAGGCTCGTCCTCGTCCGCCTCGGTCCTGGCCGAGGCCGTTCGCGCCGGGACCGCGCCCGCCGCCATCGTCCTGGGGGAGCCGGATCTCATTCTGTCGATCGGCTCAGCGGTTGCCGAGGAGCTCTATGGCGTCGTCGTACCCATCGTCTCCCTCACGGCGGATGCCCTGGCCGAGATCGTCGACGGCACCGAGGTCCGCGTCGACGAGCATGGGCTCGTGCGAGCCGTGTAGGCGGTCTAGAACGGCTTGAAGAACATCAGCCACACGATGACGACGAATCCGCCGAGTCCGATCGTTGCTGCCGGAACCGGGTTCCAGGCCTCGAGGAGCCGTTCGAGCTCGACGGGGTCGTCGCCGGCCGCCGCCGCGGGCTTCTTGCTGAACGGGTTCATCGACTGGGTACCGGCGGCGGTCCGCATGACGTTCAGGCGTGCCGCCACCATCGGCGTCATGTACCCGCTGATTGCCACGAGCAGGACGAGGGCGATCCAGATCCAGGCCTGACCGAACCAGCCTCCCATGATGCCGGCGGCGATGCCCGCAAGCACTCCGACGATGAGCGCGATTGACGGGGCAATGCCGAGGGACCACGACGACAGGTCGAGGAGCGCTCGGATACGGGCGGGGTCGTGCTCGCGCTTCAGCCGGAACCCTACGGCCATGTTGGTCCCATGAGCGATGAAGAAGAGCACCGTCCCGACGACGTGGACGAAGACGACCCATGGATAGAGCTCCACTGACGCACCCTCCGCTGCGGTTGCTCGGCGACCGATTATCAGCGCCGCGGGAAGGGCCCGGTCAAGCGTCAACCATCCCGCGGCCAGCACGACTGCACTGCACATCGGACCCGTGATGGAGGTATGGAGAGACGCTCCACCTGCATCCCCGGCGATTACACTGCCGCGCATGGACTTCTGGGCATCCCTCGGGGAGGCTGATCCCGAGATCGCGCAGGTCGTGCGTGACGAGGAGGAGCGCACGCGCTCGCACCTCGAGCTGATCGCGTCCGAGAACTACCCGAGCCTGGCCGTGCTGCAGGCGATGGGGACGGTCCTCACCGCCAAGTACGCCGAGGGCTATCCCGGACGGCGCTACTACGGTGGCTGCGAGGTGGTCGACGTCGCCGAGAACCTCGCTCGCGATCGGGCGAAGGAGCTGTTCGGCGCCGAGCACGTCAACGTGCAGCCACACGCCGGAGCGCAGGCCAACATGGCGGTCTACCACGCCCTCCTGCAGCCCGGCGACACCGTGCTGGGCCTCTCACTCGACCAGGGCGGCCACCTGACGCACGGCTCCCCGGTCAACTTCAGCGGCCAGTACTACGACTTCGTGCCCTACCACGTCGACCGCACGACCCACCTCATCGACATGGACGAGGTCCGCTCTCTTGCCCTGGAGCGACGTCCGAAGATGATCGTGACCGGCGCGACGGCCTACCCGCGCTTCTGGGACTTCGCCGCGTTCCGCGCGATCGCGGACGAGGTCGGCGCCCTCCTCTTCACCGACATGGCCCACTTCGCCGGCCTCGTCGCGGCGGGCGTGCATCCATCCCCGGTCCCGCACTCGGACGTGGTGACCACGACGACCCACAAGACCCTCCGGGGGCCACGCGGCGGGATGATCCTGAGCCGCGAGCACTACGCGAAGGCGATCGACAAGAGCGTCTTCCCGGGCATGCAGGGCGGGCCGCTCATGCACGTGATCGCTGCGAAGGCGGTCGCATTCCGCGAGGCGATGACCGAAGAGTTCCGCGCCGATCAGCGGGCCACCGTCGACAACGCGCGCGTCCTGGCGGCGGCGCTGTCGGATGCGGGCGCCTCCATCGTGTCGGGCGGCACGGACAACCACCTGATGCTCGTCGACGTTCGCCCCCTCGGCGTGAACGGCAAGGAGGCCGATGCGGCCCTCGGCGAGGTTCGCATCACGGTGAACAAGAACACGATCCCATACGACCCGGAGAAGCCGATGATCGGCTCGGGCATCAGGGTGGGAACGCCCGCGGTCACCTCGCGTGGCATGCGCGAGGCCGAGATGAAGGAGATCGCCGCGCTCATCGTCGACGGGATCGCGGCGCGTGGCGACGAGGCCGCCCAGGGCGAGATCCGGGCCCGCGTCGCCTCGATCGCCGACCGATTCCCCGTTCCGGGCCTTCCCGGGACGCGCTCGATGGCCGACGTTCCCGCCTAGGCGGCGAGGAGCTCGTCGAGCCGCTCGAAGTCGTCGTCGCGCCCGCTGTCGAACCCGCCGAGCATGTTCGCGTCGCGGTCCTCGACGGAGAGGAAGACCGTCAGGCCGTCGATGCGGCTGCGCCCATCGGGCAGGTCGACGAACGTGAAGACCTCGATGGTGGGATGTCCCGGCTCGTCATCGAACTCCCACGTCTGCACGATCCGGCTCGACGCCGTGACCTCGTGAAACGATCCGTGGAACGCCCACCGGCGCTCCATGCCCACGACGACATAGCTCCAGCTGCCACCGGTGCGCGCGTCGAACTCGCGCATCTCGACCTCGGTGCCGGGTGGGCCGGTCCATCGGGCCACGAGGCCCGCATCGGTATGCGCCTCGAAGACGCGTGCGGCCGACGCCTCGAACTCGCGGGAGAACGCGATGCTCTGCGTCCCCGGCTCGGCCGTCACGGTGCGCTTGGTGGTCATGTGGGCTCCTTCGTGGTCCTGAGCAGCTGATCGAGCCGGGAGAACCTTGCCTCCAGGCGCCGTCGGTGAGCCTCGAGCCAGCCGGCCGAGTCGGCGAGCGGTCCGGCCTCGAGGTGGACGGGCCGGGTCTGTCCCTCCCTCCGCTTCGAGACCACGCCGGCGCCCTCGAGCACCTTGATGTGCTTCGACACCGCCTGGAGCGAAATGGGAAACAGCCCAGCGATCTCGTTGACGGTCGCGTCCCCATCGACGAGCCGATCCACGATCGCCCGTCGCACGGGGTCGCCCAGGGCCGCGAAGATTCCGACGAGGTTGTCCTGCCCGGTCATAGGCCTCGTAATCAACTGATTAGTTGATTACACGGTATCGACGTCCGGGGATCCTGTCAACACTTCCCGTTGGCAGGCGTCGCCGATATATCGTGCCAGCGGGCACATGGGCCCTGCTTCCGGAGTCGTCCTGCCTCATTCATCGAGCCGGACGGCGCAAGAAGCGGTCGTCATGCGCGTCCCTGCCTGATCTATCGGCAGCCGGGACGCGATGAGCGCGCCGCGGCGATCAGCCCATCGACGGAGCGTGTGAACGTGCGGCCGGCGCGACCGCCGCACCGTCCTCGCGGGCGTATCGGTCCAGGAGCCGGAGCTCCTCCCGATAGACCTTTCGCAGCATCGCGGGCGCCACGATCCGTTCGACGATGCCCTTGATGCCATCGGTGTACCAGCGTGTCTCGATCCGGACGAGGCTGCCCCCATCCGGCTGCGGGTCCACGATGAACGTGGTGAGCATGCGACGCCGAGGGTCGGACTCGATGAGCATGCGGCCGGGGATCGGCTCGCCGACCCGAACGCGGTAGTCGGTGGTCCGCCCGCCGAGCGTCATCCGGAACCGGTGCTGGGTCCCGGCACCGACGCCACCGGTCTCGATCTCGAAGTCGCTGAACTGCGAGGGGAGGAAGTTCGGGTGATGCTGCCGAAAGTCGGCGATGTATGAGTAGACGCGGCGCGCCGGCGCATCGATGTGCCGTTCCGCCGAAGCTGTGATCTGCATGGGCCAAGATTCGGCCGTCGTGATGGACCGCACATCGGTCCTTCGTCGGCGCCGCGCTACGTCCTTCGGCCGATCGGGTCGCCATGGGCAGGAACGAGGGGCCTCCGGTATACTCCCGGCGTCCGACCGCTGTGAGTCGAACTCGAATGGCACAACTGACGCCGCTGGGGCTCGTCAAGATCCTGGCCCAGGTGACCGCGATCATGGTGATCCCGATGGTGGGAGGCGCGGTCGCCGGCCTCGTCCTTGACGGGATGCTGGGGACTTCGCCGCTTCTTGTGCTCCTCGGGTTGGGCCTCGGAACGCTGATCGCGGCCCTCGGGATCTGGCTGCTCATCCGCGCCGGCGTGCGGAAGGGCTACACCGATGGGAGCCCGCGTCATGACGCGTGACGAGGGACGGAGCGATGGACCTTCGCCGACGCGCCCCCCGAACTGGGCCATCGGCATGGACCTCGGCATCAGGCTCGGCGTTTCGGTCGCGATCGGACTGGGCGGCGGGCTGCTGCTGGACAACTGGCTACAAACGAGCCCGATCTTCACGCTGATCGGGATGGTGCTTGGCATCGGCGCGGCGATGGTGACGATCTGGAACGTCGCGCGCGATGCGATGAGGAGATAGATGCCCGAGGAAGAGGGCGAGAGCCTGATTCACGTCGCGATCGATGCGGAGGAGCTCTTCGCGATCGGTCCGCTGTCCGTCACGAACTCGATGGTTGGCGCACTGCTCGCCTCGACCGTGCTCCTGCTCGCCGCCTGGTACATCAGCCGGCGCTCCGAGCTCGTCCCGGGGCGGCTCCAGTCCGCGCTCGAGCTGCCGATCGAGCTCCTGTCCGGCATCGTGAGCGCGTCGAGCACCCGATGGCGCAGCTACGTGTCGGTCATCCTTGCCCTGTTCCTCATGATCCTCGTCGCGAACTGGATCGGGCTGCTGCCCGGCGTCGGGACGATCGGCATCACCCATGTCGACGAGGCCGGGCACGAGGCCATCGTGCCGATCGTGCGCCCTGCGTCGGCCGACCTGAACTTCACCCTGGGGCTGGCGATCATCGCGTTCGTGATGTTCGTGTACTGGGGCATCAGGGCCCACGGGGGCTGGGGCTACCTCAAGGAGTTGCTCGGCCAGCCGCTCTACATGGCGCCGCTGATGTTTCCGATCAACATCATCAGTGAGTTCAGCCGGCTGATCAGCCTCTCGATGCGACTCTTCGGCAACATCTTTGCCGGCGAGGTGCTGATCGCGACGATGCTCGCGCTCACCACGGCCGTCGTCTTCGTCCTGCCTCTCGCGTTCTTCGTCCCGGCCGTCTTCCTGGGGCTCGAGCTCCTGTTCGGGCTCGTGCAGGCGCTGGTCTTCGCGCTGCTGGCGATGACGTACATCAGCGTGGCCATCGCAGAGCAGCAGTCCGGCGGGCACCGGGACGAGCACGGGGACGCCGATGCGGCGCACGACAACGACTCACACGCGGCCGAGGCCGCACACGCCTGAGGGCACAACCACCGCCTGCGGACCAACCGCACGGCGTCATGAAGGAGGAACGAAACAAGTGGACAGCAATCTCGCCGCCGGGCTCGCGATCGGTCTCGGCGCCATCGGCCCCGGCATCGGCCTCGGGCTCGGCGTCAGCAAGGCGATGGAGGCACTCGGCCGCAATCCGGAGGCAGCGGGCGCGATCTTCGTCCCGTACATCCTGGGCCTGGCCCTCACCGAGGCGATCGGCATCTACGCCCTCGTCATCGGCCTGCTCCTGATGTTCGTCTAGGTCGATCACCGAGACGACGAGGAGCCACGCATGGGCGAATTCTTCGAGGCATTCAGCGTCGATCTCCCGAAGCTCGCATTCCAGGTCATCAACTTCCTGGTGCTGCTGTACCTGGCCAACCGATTCCTGTTCAAGCGCGTGCTGGGACTGCTCGACGAGCGCAGGGAGAAGATCAGCAAGGGCCTGGAGGACGCCGAGCAGGCGGCTCGCGACCGGGAGCTTGCCCGCGCCGAGCGCGAGGCGGCAGTGGCCGAGGCGCGCAAGGAGGCGAACGAGATGATGGCCCGCGCCAACAAGATCGCCGAGGACACGCGCAACGAGATTCTCGCCGACGCCCGCGCGGAGGCCGAGAAGGTCTCGACGCGTGCCCGCGAGGAGATCGTGGCCGAGAAGGAGAAGGCGATGGCCGAGATCCGCGGCCAGGTCGCCGAGCTCGCGCTCGCCGCCGCCGGCAAGCTCGTCCGTCGCGAGATGGACGCCCCGACCCAGCGCCGCCTCGTCGAGGAGTTCCTCGCGGAGGTCGAGCCGGCCAAGCCGTCTCGCAGCTGATTCGATGGCACGACGCGACACTGCAGCACGCCGCTACGCCGACGCGGCCCTCGAGATCGGGCGCGCCGACGGCACGCTCGAGACGTGGGAGCGTGACCTGTCCGCGCTGCGCGAGGCGCTCGCCGATCAGCGGCTGCGGCGACTGGTCGAGCATCCCGCCATTCCCTTCGCCGAGAAGGAGAAGGTGCTTCGACGGGTCGTGGAGGACGTGTCGCCCGAGCCACTGGCGCTGGCCCTGCTGATGATCCGCCGGGGACGTCCCGGGGCGATCGAGGCGATGGTGGAGCGATTCAACGAGCTCCTGCGTCGCGAGCGCGGCATCTCGCTGGCCGAGGTACGCACCGCGCTGCCGCTCGACGACGAGCAGCGAACCGCGATCGCCGACCGCCTCCGGGCGCTCACCGGTGATCGCGTCGAGATGAACGAGAAGGTCGACGAGTCGCTGATCGGCGGGATCTCCGTCCGCATCGGCGATCGGCTGTACGACGCAAGCGTGCGGAGCCGCCTCGAGCGGCTTCGCGCCCGGCTGACCGCCGTCTAGGTAGGAAGGAACTCAATTGGCGATTCGATCCGACGAGATCACGTCGATCATCCGCAGCGAGATCAAGGGATTCGACGAGGGGGCCGACGTCAGTGGCGTCGGCACGATCGTCGAGGTGGGCGACGGCATCGCCCAGATCTACGGCCTCTCGGGGGCGCTGGCGCAGGAGCTGCTCGAGTTTCCGAACGGGATCATGGGCATGGCCTTCAATCTCGAGGAGGAGACCGTCGGCGCCCTCATCCTGGGCGACTTCACCTCCCTGAAGGAGGGCGACCAGGTCAAGACCACCGGCCGCATCGTAGAGGTGCCGGTCGGCGACGCGCTCATCGGCCGGGTGGTGAATCCGCTCGGCGAGCCGCTCGACGGGAAGGGCAAGATCGACACGACGAAGACCCGGCCAATCGAGCGGATCGCGCCAGGCGTCATCGTTCGCCAGCCGGTGGACACGCCGGTCCAGACCGGCATCAAGGCCATCGACTCGATGATCCCGATCGGCCGCGGCCAGCGCGAGCTGATCATCGGCGACCGCCAGACGGGCAAGACGGCCATCGCGGTCGACACGATCATCAACCAGAAGGGCCAGGACCTGATCTGCATCTACGTCGCCATCGGCCAGAAGCAGTCGACGGTCGCACAGGTCGTGGCGCAGCTCGAGGAGTCGGGCGCGATGGAGCACACGATCGTGGTGTTCGCCGGCGCGAGCGATCCGGCCCCGCTCCAGTACCTCGCCCCCTATGCCGGCGTGTCCATGGGCGAGGAGTTCATGGATGCCGGCCGTGACGCACTGTGCGTGTACGACGACCTTTCGAAGCACTCATGGGCATACCGCCAGGTGTCGCTCCTCATGCGTCGCCCGCCAGGCCGCGAGGCGTTCCCCGGCGACATCTTCTATTCGCACTCGCGCCTGCTGGAGCGTGCCGCGCGCCTCAACAAGGAGAACGGCGGCGGCTCGCTCACGGCGCTGCCGATCATCGAGACGCAGGCCGGCGACGTGTCCGCCTACATCCCGACGAACGTGATCAGCATCACCGACGGGCAGATCTTCCTGCAGTCGGACCTCTTCAACCAGGGCCAGCGACCGGCCGTGAACGCCGGCATCAGCGTCTCCCGGGTGGGGGGCGCGGCCCAGATCAAGGCGATGCGCCAGGTCGCCGGCAAGCTGCGCATCGATCTCGCGCAGTATCGCGAGCTCGCGGCGTTCGCGCAGTTCAGCTCCGACCTCGACAAGGCGACGCGTGACCAGCTGACGCGCGGCGAGAAGACGACGGAGATCCTCAAGCAGCCGCAGTACGAGCCGCTGCCGGTCGAGAAGCAGGTCGTCATCATCTGGGCCGCGACGAACGGCCTCCTCGACGACGTCGAGACGGGGAAGCTTGCCGAGTTCGAGACCGGGCTCTACCGCCACCTCGAATCGGAGTACGAGGACCTCCTGCCCTCGATCGCGAAGGAGAAGACCCTTTCCGACGAGATCGTCGCCACGCTCGAGAAGTCGATCGCCGACTACAAGCGCCTCGGCGGCTACGGGAAGACCGATGACGACGCCGGCGCGGCGCCGAAGCCGGCCGCCGATGACGAGTCGACGAAGAGCGAAGGGGCGCAGGACGGGGCCGCCGAAACGTCGGCCGAGGCTGCGGCACCCGCCGAGACCTCGCCAGAGCCCGAGTCCGAGACCGAGCCGGAGCCGGAGCCGAAGGCCGAGCCCGCGAAGGCAGCGGCGGCGGAGAAGGCACCGGCCAAGCCAAGGAAGCCGCGCGCCAAGAAGTCGGAGAAGAAGTCCTAGCCGATGCCGAGCCTGAAGGACATCCGCGGTCGGATCGGATCGGTCCGCAACATCGCCCAGATCACGCGGGCGATGGAGATGGTCGCTGCGTCGCGCATGAAGCGCGCGCAGGATTCCATCCTGGCCGCGCGTCCGTATGCCGACGAGCTCGAGGAGTCCCTTGGCCGGGTCGTCGGGGCCCTCGCCCTGGACGAGGAGGTCGATCCGCTCCTGGCTCGCCGGCCGGTTCGGCGCGCGGCGATCATCGTCATCACCACCGATCGCGGCCTCGCCGGCTCCCTGAACGCCAACTCGACGCGTTCCGTGCTGCGCTGGGTCGCCAAGCGCGCGTCGGGCGAACATGGCGATCGGGCAGTCGAGATCGAGGCGATCACGGTCGGTCGGAAGGGGCGGGATGTCCTCCGTCGCGCCGGCGTTCCGATCGCGGCGCACTTCTCCCAGCTTGGTGATCGGCCCTCGTTCGCCGATGTCACGCCGATCGCGCGGCTGGTGACCGAGGACTTCCTCGACGAGAAGTACGACGAGATCGACATCGCCTACAGCACGTTCGTCTCGACCCTGTCGCAGAAGCCGGAGATCGACACGCTGCTGCCCGTGATTGGTCCGGAGATGGGCGAGGAGAGCGAGCGGACGAACGACGAGTACCTGTTCGAGCCGTCGCCCGAGGCCGTGCTGCGCAGGCTGCTGCCGCACTACGTTGCCATCGGCATCTACCGGGCCGTGCTCGAGAACAACGCCTCCGAGCAGTCGGCGCGCATGATCGCCATGCGCAACTCGACCGACAACGCGAACGAGCTCATCGACGACCTGACGCTCGTCTACAACAAGACGCGCCAGGCAACCATCACCCGCGAAATGATCGAGATCGCCTCCGGTGCGGAAGCGCTCGGCTAGGCAAGGAGAAGAACAGACCGATGGCCACCGGTAAGGTGATCCAGATCACGGGGCCCGTGATCGACGTCGAGTTTCCGCCGGACGACCTGCCCGGCATCTACAACGCGCTGGAGATCAAGCGTCCGGACGGCGACACCCTCGTCGTGGAGGTCCAGCAGCACCTCGGCAACAACTGGGTGCGGGCGGTCGCGATGTCGACGACCGACGGCCTCGCGCGCGGCCTGGACGTCGTCGATACTGGCGCCCCGATCACGGTGCCGGTCGGCGAGGTAACGCTGGGGCGCGTCTTCGACGTGCTCGGGCATCCGATCGACGGCAAGGGGCCGGTCAAGGCGGCGAAGAGCCTGCCGATCCATCGCGACCCGCCGCCGTTCGACCAGATGGAGACCGAGGCCCAGGTCTTCGAGACCGGCATCAAGGTCATCGACCTGATCGCTCCATTCCGGCGTGGCGGCAAGGTCGGCGTCTTCGGCGGCGCCGGCACCGGCAAGACGGTCATCATCCAGGAGCTGATCCGCAACATCGCCGCCGAGCACGGCGGCTACTCGGTGTTCGCCGGCGTCGGCGAGCGCTCGCGCGAGGGGAACGACCTTCTCGGCGAGATGACCGAATCGGGCGTCATCGACAAGACGGTGATGGTCTTCGGACAGATGAACGAGCCCCCCGGCGCGCGCCAGCGCGTCGGGCTGACAGCGCTCGCCATGGCCGAGTACTTCCGCGACGAAGAGGGTCGCGACATCCTCCTCTTCATCGACAACATCTTCCGCTTCACCCAGGCGGGCTCCGAGGTCTCGGCGCTGCTGGGACGCATGCCCTCCGCGGTGGGCTACCAGCCGACGCTCGCCACCGAGATGGGCGACCTCCAGGAGCGCATCACCTCGACCAAGAAGGGCTCGATCACGTCCCTGCAGGCCATCTTCGTCCCGGCCGACGACTACACCGACCCGGCACCGGCCACGACGTTCGCCCACCTCGACTCCACGATCCGCCTCGAGCGCTCGATCGTGGAGCTCGGCATCTACCCGGCCGTCGATCCGTTGACCTCGACATCGACCGTGCTCGATCGGCGCATCGTGGGTGACGAGCACTTCGAGGTCAGCCGCGAGGTCCAGCGGACCCTCCAGCGCTACAAGGACCTGCAGGACATCATCGCCATCCTCGGCATGGACGAGCTGTCGGAGGAGGACAAGGTGTCCGTCTCACGGGCGCGTCGCCTGCAGCGCTTCATGAGCCAGCCCTTCAACGTGGCCGAGCAGTTCACCGGCCGCCCCGGGGCGTACGTCGAGCTCAAGGAGACCGTCCGCGGCTTCCGCGAGATCCTCGAGGGCAAGCACGACCAGCTCCCCGAGCAGGCCTTCTTCATGGCCGGCAAGATCGAGGACGTCGTGGCCAACGCGGAGAAGATGGGCTAGCCGATGCCGTTGCAGCTCGAGATCGTCTCCCCGGAGCGACGCGCGTTCACCGACGAGGTGGACATGGTCATCGTGCCCGGCATCGACGGGCAGCTCGGCATCCTGCCGCACCACACGCGGCTCATCAGCGCGCTGGGCGTCGGCGAGCTGCGGATCAAGAAGGGCGGCACCGAGCAGTCGATGCTCATCTCCGGCGGGTTCGTCGAGGTCCGGCCGGACAAGGTGATCGTCATGGCCGACCTTGCCGAGCATTCCGACGAGATCGACGAGGCGAAGGCCGTCGAGGCGCGCAAGCGCGCCGAGTCGGAGCTCGAGCAGACGAAGGACCCCGTCGACATCGCCCGCGTCCGGGCGTCCCTGCAGACGGCGCTCATGCGAGAGCGGATCGCCACCCGCCGCCGATCCCGAGGCTAGGCCGCGCGACGCATCTCGAGGAACTCGGTCACGTCGATCAGTGTCAGGACCATCCCCACGATCCAAGGCACCTGGCGTCGCTCGGGATCACTGAAGCGCCGCGGCTCGACGAGTCGCACCCACCTCCCGCCGGTCCTGATGCGGCACCCGCCCGCCGCGATGATGTTCGCCACCCACTGGACGTCGGGGCCGTACGTCAGCGCGAAGACGTAGCGATCGCCGCGGCGAAAGACGTTCATCGGCGTGCGTCGGATCTCCCCGGAACGGCGGCCGACGTGCTCGAGCTGGCAGAACCAGGGCAGCCATGGCGCCAGCGGCCCGGTCAGCCGGTTCGTGACCACCAGGTTGACCCGCGTCAGCCAGTGGGGAAGTGGCATAACGGACTCATCGTAGGCGCCTGGGGTAGCATCGGCGCATGGGTGACGAAGGACCGATGACCCCCGAAGAGGCCGAGCGTGCGCACCTGCGCGGGCCGGAGGGCGCGCCGGACGCGGGCCATCGGCGCATGCAGGAGCTGCGCAAGATCGGTCGCGAGTACCAGTTCATCTGCCCGGTCGACTTCAAGCCGCACAAGGGGTCGCCGCCCGGCGAGGATCCCAATCTGGACCCCACGTTCGTCGCGAATCATCGCGAGGACGACGGCGCCCACTTTCTGGGCTGACGGATGCTGACCTGCGACCAGTGCGGCACGCGCATGCCGCAGCTCCCGGTGCGGATCGAGATCGTGCGTGAGACCGGCCCGATCGGGCTGCCGACGAGCCCGGCGCACGGCGAGACGGTGAACTTCACGAAGCCGTATCGGTTCTGCTCCGCGGAGCACCTGTACCTCTGGGCGCGCGAAGGGCGAATGATGCTCTGCAACCGCATGCCGACCGCCTTCGAGGCGGGGATGCAGCCGTACCTGCCGTCCCGCCACATGGGCGGTAGGCTGGGCCTCTGCGACGGCCACCACACCGGCAGCCACGAGTGGAAGGAGGCCTATCCCAGTTGAGCGCCGATACGCTTGCGGCCAATGACGCCTTCTCGCCGATTTACGTCATCACCGGCCAGCTGTCGGCAGGCACGTCGACTGTCTCGAAGGCGCTCGACACCTCGATTCTCGAGGGGTCATGCGAGAGATCGACGGTGACCTGGCGCGCGGCGGAGCGCGTCCCGGCTGGCATGCGATCGGCAACAGCGACGAATGGGTCGATGCCACGGTCGAACGCATTCTGTCGGTCGCCCGAGTTCCCAACGGGAAACGCCTGGGACCCCTGAAGCGTCCCAGTCGGAGCCCTATCGGTAGACTTCACCGTTCCATGCAGAAGTTCGTGATCAACGGCGGCGTCCCGCTCTCGGGGCAGGTGCGCATCGCCGGAGCCAAGAACGCCGTCCTCAAGCAGATGGCCGCCGCTGTCCTGACGGATGACGCGTGCATCCTGCGCAACGTCCCGAAGATCAGCGACGTGGCAATCCTGCGCGAGGTGATGGGCGACATGGGCTTCGAGGTGCGGCGCACGAACGGCGACGGCCTCGAGCTGCGCGCGCGCGAGGTCACGTGGCCATTCGTGCCTCTCGAGGCGGGCATGAAGATGCGAGCGAGCTTCATCCTGCTGGGACCGATGCTTGCCCGGTTCGGACGCCTCATCCTCCCGAATCCCGGTGGGGACCGGATCGGCCGACGGCCGGTCGACTATCACGTCGCCGCGATGGAGGCGATGGGAGCGACGATCGAGTACCGCAACGGCTACTACTTCGCCTCAGCGCCGCCCGACGGCCTCCACGGCGCGCACATCGAGTTTCCGACGATCACGGTCATGGGAACCGAGAACGCGATCCTGGCCGCCAGCCTCGCCCGGGGCACGACCGTCATCGACAATGCGGCGCTCGAGCCGGAGGTCGACGACCTCATCGCGATGCTGTGCGCCATGGGCGCCCAGATCCAGCGCAGCGGCGAGCGGAGGATCGAGGTGCAGGGAGTTGCGCGCCTCCACGGCACCGAGCACCGGGTCATCGGGGACCGGCTGGAGGCCGAGACGTTTGCCATCGCAGCGGCGATCACCCGCGGCGACGTCACGCTGAGCGGGATCGACCCGGCGCACCTCGGCTCGTTCCTGCAGGTGTGCGACCGCATGGGCGTCCCCTACGAGATCGACGGAGCTGCCGGGAGCGTCGTGATCCGCGGGGCCGCGAGTCGCGAGCTGCGGCCGGTCGACGTCAGGACCGACGAGTACCCCGGCTTCGCGACCGATTTCCAGGCGCCGCTCTCCGTCCTGATGACGCAGGCCGTTGGGGCCTCCACCATCCACGAGACGATCTTCGAGGACCGTCTCGACCACACGCGCCAGCTCGTGAAGATGGGCGCCGATATCGAGCTGCTGGACGAGCGGCGCGCGCGCATCACCGGCCCCACGCCCCTGCGTGGTGCGGAGGTCGCCATCGCGGACCTGCGCGCAGGTGCCACCCTCGTCCTCGCCGCGCTCGTGGCAAGTGGGACGAGCGTCATCTCCGGCATCGAGCACGTCGACCGTGGCTATGAGCAGATCGAGGCCAAGCTCGTCGCGCTCGGGGCCCAGATCAACCGCATCGAGGCCTGACGTCCCGGATCAGCGCCTCGGCTGGCAGCGCGGGCACCAGTACGTCAGCCGCGCCAGCTCGCCCTGCCGGCCGACCTCGATGCGGGTGCCGCAGCGGCGACACGGCCGGCCCACTCGTCCGTAGACCCACAGGGCCTCCCCGCGTGCCGGGCTGCCGGTCGTGACCCTCGCACCCCCGCGCGTGTTCGCCTGGAGCAGGCGGCGCGCCGTCCGCAGCGCGGCCATCAGCTCATCGTCGGTGAAGGCCGAGACCCGCGCCCACGGATCAAGTCCTTCGAGGAAGGACACCTCGCTCTTGTAGACGTTGCCGATGCCCGCCAGCGCACGCTGGTCCAGGAGCGCATTGCCAAGCTCAGCTGCAGCGCGGTCGCGGAGGCGTCGCAGGGCCTCGTCGGCCTCGAACGCGCCGGCCAGCAGGTCGGGGCCGAGCTCGTTCAGGGCGCGCGAGCGACGGAGGTCCGCATCGGTCAGCAGCTCCACGACCGGGGTGTTGAAGGCAACGGCGACCGCCTCGTCGGTCTCGAGGATCGCGCTGGCCTCGCGCGCCGGTCGACGCCAGCGCTCCCCAGGCCGGTACCGGTGCCAGGAGCCGGTCATGCGCAGGTGGCTTCGCAGCGTCAGGCCGTTGTCGAACCCGATCAGCAGATGCTTTCCGCGGGGCTCGACGCTTGAC
Source organism: uncultured Chloroflexia bacterium (assembly GCA_963839635.1). Lineage (GTDB taxonomy): Bacteria > Chloroflexota > Limnocylindria > QHBO01 > QHBO01 > JACDBZ01. The sequence continues at coordinate 25,050 of CAWIVT010000004.1, read as the reverse complement.
ACCGTGGCGCCGACGAGCCGCGAGAGGTCGGGCACACGCCTGAGCCCCGGCCGCGCCTGGGCTCTGGCAGCCGTGATGCGCCGGTTCGCGAGCGCGGCACGCAGCACCTCGGCCGTTCGAAAGATGGTGTCGCCTTCGGGCATGGCCCCATTGTGGGGTCCGCCGACCTCGCCAAAGGTCCAGGGGATTCGGCGGCAGCCGCTCGGTATACTGCGGCCCACCCCCCGAAGCCCGCATTGGACCGTCATCGCACGCATGAAAATCGGCATCGATCTCGGGACAGCCAACATCCTCGTGTACGTCAAGGGGAAGGGCGTGGTGCTCAACGAGCCGAGCGTCGTGGCGATCTCCGAGGACGACAATCGCCTGGTGGCCGTTGGCGAGGAGGCGCGCGAGATGATCGGACGGACCCCCGGCAACGTGCGCGCAATCCGCCCGATGCGAGACGGGGTCATTGCCGACTACCTGATCACGGAGGCGATGCTCAAGTACGTCCTCAACAAGGTCGCGCGCGTCCGCCTCTTCAAGCCCGAGGTCATGATCAGCGTCCCGAGCGGCGTCACCAGCGTCGAGAAGCGCGCCGTGCGCGACGCGGCCCTCAAGGCGGGAGCCAAGGAGGCTTACCTGATCGAGGAGCCGCTTGCGGCCGCCATCGGCTCGAACGTGCCGATCAGCGGGCCGAGCGGCAACCTGATCATCGACATCGGCGGTGGCACCAGCGAGATCGCGGTGATCGCGCTGGGCGGAATCGTGGTGAGCACGTCGCTGCGGGTGGGCGGCAACCGGTTCGACGAGGCGATCGCGAACTACATACGGCGTAAGTACAATCTCATGATCGGTGACCGCACCGCCGAGGACGTGAAGATCCAGATCGGCTCGGCACTGCCGCTGGACGAGCCGTTGAGAATGGAGGTCAAGGGCCGGGACATGATCGCCGGCCTGCCCCGCACGATCCCGATCACCTCCACCGAGATCACCGAGGCAATCGAGCAGCCCCTCCAGGCCATCATCACGGCGGTGCGCACCGTGCTGGAGCAGACCCCACCGGAGCTGAGCTCCGACATCATCGACAAGGGGATGGTCATGACCGGCGGCGGCGCCCTCCTTCGCAACCTCGACAAGCTGTTGACCCAGGTGACGGGCATCCCGTGCCATGTCGCCGAGAACGCGCTCAACTCGGTGGCCGTCGGCACCGGCATGGCGCTCGAGAACTTCGCGACCTACCGCAAGAGCCTGGTGGGCCACTCCTGAACCGATGAGGACGACGTGACGATCGCCGCCACGGCGACGAAGCTGCGCGAACGCCTGGCCGAGGAACGCACGACGACGGGAGGGCCGGGGACGAAGCGCGCGTTCGCCGACTTTCACATCCACACGCGCTTCAGCCGCGACTCGATCCTGACCGAGGAGCGGTTCATCGAGAAGGCCGTCGAGCGTGGCCTGACGCACGTCGCGGTCACGAATCACAACAACGTCGAGGGAGCCATTGCGGTCCGCGACAAGGTCGCTGAGCTGGGACTGAGTGACCGGCTCACCGTGATCCTTGGCGAGGAGGTCTCGACGTCCGACGGCGAGGTCGTCGGCCTCTTCCTGACGAAGACCATCCCGCGCGGCCTGAGCGCAAAGGAGACCGCCGACGAGATTCATCGGCAGGGCGGTCTCGTCAGCATCCCGCATCCGTTCGACCCGTTCCGCGGCTCCCACATCCGGGAGGGGCCGCTGAGGAACCTGGCGGACACCGGCAGGATCGACTGCGTCGAGGTCTTCAACTGCCGCATCACGCTCCAGCGCCACAACCAGGAGGCCGCGGAGTTCGCGGAGCGGTACGGCATTCCGGGCATCGCGGCGTCCGACTCGCACTCGAGCTTCGAGGTCGCCATGGCCTTCAACGCCCTTCCGCCGTTCGCGACGGCGGAGGAGCTCAAGGCGGGCCTCGCGCAGAACGAGTGGCATGCGAGCCGTTCGTCGGTCTTCATCCACGCGACGACCCGCTGGGCGGTCTGGAAGAACATGTTCGACCACTGGCGCGGCAAGCGGACCGCGGCCGGACCGATCCTCGGACCGGCGAAGCCGGAGGAGGTGCAGCGCGAGCCCGTCCAGCGCCCGACAGGAGCGGAGCTGCCGGCCAAGGAGAAGGCGGACGAATGACCCTGGAGGACGAGCAGGAGGTCGGTCCTGCTCTCGAGGAGCAGGTCTCGCTTCGCCGGCGCCTGCTGAACGTGCGGACCATCGGCTCGGTCGTCTTCGGCCTGGTGCTGCTGTTCTTCCTGTTTCGCGTCGTGTTCAGCCCCAACTTCGACTGGGGCGAGGTGGCGCGCCTCATCGGCCAGGCGAACCCGGCCTTCCTGGTCCTGGCGTTCGTCGTGTACTACGCCACGTTCCCGCTGCGAGGCTACCGCTGGCGCTACGTCCTCGCGCGCAGCGGCACGACGGTCGGCTTCCGCGATGCGACCGAGATCCTCTTCCTGTCGTGGTTCGTGAACTGCGTGGTGCCCGCCAAGCTCGGCGACCTGTACCGGGCGTACCTGCTGCGCGGCAACTTCGGCGCATCCTTGTCCAGGACGGTGGGCACGGTCTTCATCGAGCGGATCGCCGACATCATCGTGATCGCCGCGCTCGCCCTGTCCGCCGGGTACTGGTCCTTCCGCGGTCGGTCGCGGCCCGACATCGACGCCCTGTTCATCGTCGGCTTCGTGATCGGGATCGGGCTCATCCTGCTGGTGGTGGCCATGCGCCTCTTCGGGGGCCATGTCGGCCGCTGGCTGCCGGCGCGCATCGGCGCCTTCTGGGACCGGTTTCACGAGGGCAGCATCGGCGCGCTCACCTTGCGCAGCATCCCGGTCATCCTCGTGCTCACCATCGGCATCTGGGCCCTCGAGGGCGCGCGGCTGTACTTCGTCATCCGGGCGCTCGGGCTGCCGGAGGTCGGGCTCGGCATCAGCTCGTCCATCTTCGTGGCGCTGGCAGCGGCGCTGCTCACTGCCATCCCGCTGACGCCGGCCGGCTTCGGCTTCGTGGAGGCCGGGATCATCGGCGTGCTCTTCCTGTACGGCGTGCCGGAGGAGCCAGCGGCAGCGGTGGCGCTCGTCGACCGCGGCCTGACGATCCTCACCGTCATCGTGCTCGGCGGCATCCTCTACGCGTTCAGCGCCAAGGTCCGGCGCGCGCACGGAGCGCGACCCGCCGCCTCCACCGGCTGACACCCGCGCGACTGCGTCCGGGAGGGCGCTAGGTACCTTTCTCCCATTGAGACGGCCTGCCCTGGCCGGGATGCTGCGGTTGCTCGTATGCACCACCGGTGCGTCCCGGACCGTTGGCGTACAGCGCACGAAGGTCGTAGATGACGCTTCAGACGCCGCGATCCTTCAACGCCTGGCTGCGTGGCCAGCTGAAGGAGAAGAAGATGAGTCAGCGGCAGCTTGCCCTGCAATCGGGCGTTGACCACTCCACCATCAGCCGCCTGATCAAGGGTGATCGCATGCCCTCGCTCGGCACGGCCACGAAGCTGGCACGTGGCCTCCGCGAGATCCACGACGAGTCCGATGGCCCGGCCTACTTCGCGTCGCTGAACGCGCGTGCCGTGCTGCCGACCACTCGCGTCGAGTACGCGCTGCGCGGCGACGACTCCCTGACCGAGGCCGACGTCCGCGAGCTGATGCAGGCCTACATCGCCCTCCGAGCGCGTCGCTCGCGGGGTGATACGAACGGGTCGAACCACGGGCCGAACGGGTACTCGAACGGCTCCTAGCCCGTAGCGCAAACGCCGAGGCGCTGACCCGCTCCACGGGTGAACAGAGGCGCTGAACCCGAGCTCCGTGGTCATCTACCCGCACCACGGGTCATTCCTGCGGGAGAGACACGGCCCACTCTTCCTCAGAGCAGCCTCTCAGCCCCGCGTTGACCCGCGTCACGGGTTGCTCCGCGCCGAGAGCGGGCCTTGTGGCCATCCCGCCCTCCATCCCCTCGCGCGATGGGCGAGCGACTCGCCACTATGGCCGTGGCGGCCCCATCCGCGTCGACCGTCGGTTTGTCCGAAACGCCTTCGGCGGAAGGATCGGCAGCTCGGTGGCACCGCCCCAGAGAGACCACGCGCGGCGCAGGTTGACCGCGTCCCAGCCCTCCTCGGTGCCCGGCGTCTCCATGATGAACGTGGTTCCGGCCAGCCGCGGGTCGCGCAGCAGGGCGCCCAGCCCCGCAGGACCGATCTGCCCCGCACCGACGTGCTCGTGCCGGTCCGCCAGGGAGCCGAGCCGCGATCGCGAGTCGTTGAGGTGCACGAGCAGCAGGCGATCAAGGCCGATCAGCTCCTCGAACCGGTCCACGACCCTGCGCATCCCCTCCGCGGTCGAGATGTCGTAGCCGGCGCCCCACAGGTGGGCGGTGTCGAGGCAGAAGGCGAGCCGGTCCGCGCCGCTCGCATCGCCGATCCCCTCCAGGATCAGCGCCAGCTCCTCGATCCGCGAGCCGAGCAGGTCGCCTCCGCCCGACGAGTTCTCGAGCACCAGCCGCACCGACGGCGGGGACTGCTCGAGGACCGCGCGCACGTTGTCGACGATCCTGCGCAGCCCGGTGTCGGCCCCAACGCCGCGGTGTGAGCCGATGTGCGTGTTCACGAGGGATGCGCCGTAGGCCGGGGCGCGCTGCAGCTCGTACGACGAGCCCTTGTCGCGACTGGCTTGCGAAGGGCTCTGCGCTGCCGGCGAGGTTGATCAGGTACGACGCGTGAATGGCGATCGTCTCGATTCCGGACATGGCGCAGTAGGCGATGAAGTCCGGCGCGTCGACCGGGGGATCCGGTCGTGCGCCGCCACGCGATGGGGTTGTCGCTGAAGATCTGGAGCGCCCGCGCGCCGATCTGGCGGGAACGCCGTGCGGCCCGCATGAGTCCGTTGCCCACGCCAAGGTGCAGCCCGACCCGGGGCGAGCCAGGCGGCCACGTCAACCGCCGGCGTGGCTCCGGGCGTGCTAGGGTGCGAGCCATGGAGTTCCAGAGGCCCGATGGCCGGACCGATCCGGTGAGCGTGGGGCTCGTCGCGTTCTTCGCGGCGCTGATCGTGACCGTGGCTGCGCTGATGCTCCTGCCGGCCGTCTTCTGACCAGACGGCCCGGGCCTCAGCGCGATCTCCCGTTGCCGATGACCGGCTCGATCAGTCCGTAGGACCCGTCCCTGCGCCGATAGACCACCGCCACCGCTTCGGACTCGGCGTCGAGGAAGACGAAGAAGGCGTGCCCCAGCTCCTCCATCTGGGCGATCGCGTCCTCCTCGAACATCGGCTGCATGTCGAAGCGCTTGATCTTGACGACGGACGGCTTGCCTCCGTCCGGGTCGTCGGACTCCATCGTGCCTGCGGCCTCGGGCTGGAGGGCGTCGATCGACCTCCTCGCTGTGCCGCTCCCGAACGCTGCGCGGCCGCTCCTTGGCGCGCACGGCCTGGCGCTCGAGCTTGTCGAGAACGGTATCGATGGCGGCGATCGGCGTCGGGCCGGAGGCGGTCGAGCGCAGGACGTGGCCGTTGTTGACGAGCGTCACCTCGGCCACGTGGGCCGACTCGGAGGCGTGGGACGCGTTCGCGATCAGCTCCACGCTCGCCTCAGCCTCTCGATGCGCGATGCGGTCGAGCCGCTTCAGCTTGTGATCGATCTCGCTTCGGAGCCTCTCGGTGAGCTCCAGGTTGCGGGCCGTTCAGCGTCGTCTTCACGATCCGAGGCCTCCGGTAAGCACGTGGCGGAGTCGGCTCCTACGGTAGCACTGCCGGTAAGTTGGCCGGTACGGCAGCGGTAATCAGCGTGGCGGCATCATCGGCCCGCCATGGATCTGATCGAGGTCCTGCTGCCGCCGAAATGCACGGGCTGTGGTCGCGTGGGCGGCCTTCTGTGCAAGATCGTGCCGGCGCCGCCTCGTCCGCCCATCAGACCCGGCAGACCGGTTCATGGCACCCAACGCGGGCGTGGTGACCGGTGACGCGCTGCTCCTCGCGTTCGGAGCCTTCGTCTACGAGGGGCCGATGCGCCGCGCACTCGCGGCGTTGAAATACACCGGCGTTTCGCGACTCGCGCCCATCCTGGCATCGGCGGCCGCCCCGATCCTGGACGAGCTGCTCCGGGTCAGCGGCCCGGCCACGCTCGTCCCGGTCCCCGTGCACCGCGATCGCCTCCACGAGCGCGGCTACAACCAGGCGGAGCTCCTTGCCACTTCGCTCGCGCACAGCGTCCGCATGCCGGTGGTGGATCCCCTGATCCGAACGAGGGCGACGATGAAGCAGCATCGGCTCAATCGCGCTGCGCGGTTGCACAACCTGCGCGACGCGTTCGCGGTTGTCTCGCGACCGCCGCCCCGAATCGTGCTCGTCGATGACATCATCACCACCACCGCCACCCTGGAGGCGTGCGCTGCAGCTCTCCGCCAAGCCGGCAGCCAGGCGGTCTACGGCTTCGCAATCGCCTGCGAGGTCTAACGCAGGAGAGGCAGTACCGGATGCGTCCGTCGGGCCGAGCGAGATCAGGCTACCCTCGCAAGGAGCCACGGGCGCCGGAAGCGCCTGCCGCATTCGCCACGTGGAGGGTCTCGTCGGGGATGTCAGCCGCCAGGGTGACGGTGGGGAACCGCACACGCGGGACTGTGATTGGATCGCGGATCCGCCTCGCCCACTCGCTCATGGACCGTACCGTTGGGCTTCTCGGGACGCGCCAGCTCCATGAAGGCGAGGGTCTGTGGATCGAGAACGCTCCATCAATCCACATGTTCTTCATGCGCTACCCGATCGACGCCATCTTCCTCGCCGCTGATCGGACGGTGGTGAGGGTCGTACCCAACCTCGCCCCGTGGCGTGTGGTCTGGTGGGTGCGTGGAGCTCGTGATTGCCTCGAAGTGCCCGCAGGCACCGCCCTGACGTCAGAAACGCGGATCGGCGATGTCCTGAGCATGGACCTGTCCGATCCAGGAACTCCAGCGGATCCACCATTGGCGGTCCCCGTCGACTGACGGGAGTTGTTGAGACGCGAAGATGCCGGCGGTCGAACCGCCGGCATCTCCAGACTTGACTCCCTCAGGCGGGATTGCGCCCCTAGCGGACGAGTCCCAGGAAGTACGTGGGGTCATCCGAGCTCGGCGGGTTGAAGCCAGCCGGAACCGTGAGGAGCGGGAAGTATTCCTGGAACGCTCCCTGGATGTTCTTCACTGCCGGCTGATCACGGGAGGTCAGCACGAACGATGCAAAGCCGATGATCTTGTACTCGGCACCCGAACCGTTTCCGGGATGCGTTCCATCCCAGATCGGAATCAGGATTGGCGTGCCGTTGGCGATGTACTCGTCGAGGCAGTCGCGCCCCTCCTTCTTGTTCATCGCTCCCGGCGCACCAGGAATGTAGAACGGGACGGTGATCTCCGGGTTGTTCGGCGTGCAGATGGACTCGACCAAGGTATTCGCGTCGTTGTCGTCATTCCACGAAAGCCACCCGAAGTTGCCGGGACCATCCAGGCCATCGGTGATGTCGTAGATCTCACCAGGGACCATGGTGTTCGGAGGACTCATCGCCGCCGGCAGCAGCACACCCGGCGGAATCGTGGGCATGGATGCAGTGAGTGCCACCGCGCTCGTAGACACCTGGACGTCGGTGATACCGATGAGCCGCATGAACTGCGTCTCAGACGGTTGCCCCACCTCCACCTTGACGCCCTGGGCCGTTGGGGGAATGGCACCACCGTCCACCACGGGACCGAGCTCCGGCTCGTCGCCACCGCACCGTTGCGGGCGCCTCGACGTACAGGGCGGACCAGGTGCACGGGTCGACGCAGTCGTTCTCGATGGCGTTTGCATCGATCGCCGCATACACATCGGCGCCGTCAAGAGCGGGATCGTTTCGGTAGTGGTCGGCGATGACCTTCGTGCCAGCCAGGCTGGCAAGATCCGCCGCGTTCTGAGCGTCGCGCCGAACGACCCAGCTCAAGCCGGTATCGATCACGAGCCCGACGGCAAGCAAGAGGATGACGAGCCCGCCGGCAACGATTGCCAGGATCTGGCCGCGAGGATGATCTGAAGGAGTCATTGATTCACCACTACTTTCGACTCAGCGGACAGCTCTTGGACGCCCAGCAGCTGACCTAAGATTGGGGTTGCCATTTCGATGTCCGCTTCGACCAACACGACGAGGATGTCATTGGCATGGCACGTCGCAACGGTGGATCCGCCGCGCTCGCAGGTTGCTGTCACCGTGACACTCGGAACGCCTTCAATGAGGGCCGCCACCCTGGCCTCGATGTCGTCTCTCGTCGCCGCCGTGGACGAACGACCCTGGACGGATCCCCACCGCGTACCTTCGCGAGCAGCCTCGGCGAGCTGATTGTGGCTGAACACCACCCGGCCGCCGTCCACGATGCCGACGAGCAGCAGGACGAAGAGCGGCAGCACGAGTGCGAACTCGGCCATCGCCTGTCCGCGGGAGTGGGCCGTACCGCGTCGAATGAACATCATCAGTTTCCGTAGGTAACGGTGACGGTCGTGGTCGGGGGTCGGCAGTCACCGGGTACCGACGACGGGTTGGTGGTCTGGGTGAGCACCATCTTGTTGGTCTGCCCGTTGGCTGGCGTGAATGCGCCCGTGAACCCGGCGGTGGTCCACTTCGTTCGGGCCTCGCCTACCGTGAAACCTTCCAGCGTCGGGACGAGCTTGCAGGCCGGTGGTGGCGTGGGAGTCGGAACGGGCGTCGGTGTCGCGGATACGCGGGCGTCGGGCTGGGCGAGGCGGTCGGCGTCGGCGACGGCGTGGGTACGGCGTCATCGCCGTAGCACTGACCGTGATATTGGAGGCGCACGGTTGGAAGGTTCCGGCCACCAGGGTTTGGCCCATGACCGTGAAGTTGCCACTTCCACTCTTCGTGATGGAGCCGGTGAAACCTCGGTCGTCCCATGGGTCGTCGACGTTGTTCGCCCTCAGCCCGACCAACTCCGGTACGAGACACTGGCCGGGAGGATTCCCAGACGGGGTGGGTACCGGGGACCCGCTCGGTGTCGGGCCGGCTGCCCCCATCGCGTCAGAGAACACCACGGCGGTCGCTGACGCCGAGAGCTCGACGCCGGACCCGAAGAGCCCTGAGAGGAGGGGCGTCACCAGCGGGAAGGTCTGGTTGACCACGACTCGATAGAGGTCGTTCGCTTCGCAGTCAGCGAGAGGGATTGGCGCACCAGCGCGCAGGCACTCGGCCGTCCAGGTGATCGTTACATCCCCCAGGTCCTTGCGGATATGCCACTCGACGTTGGACGGGTCAGCACAGCCCGCTCCAGCGTCGTCGCAGTGTGGACGCGTCGCCCCGAAGAGAACGCCTTCCTTGGTTGCGTTTGCGATGGCGACGCGGGCGAAGAACGCCCTGCCCAGGTCGATGGCGCCGCCAAGAAGAAGAAGCAGGATCGGCAGCACGACGGCGAGCTCGACCAGCGACTGGCCTCGGCGACGGGCACGCGTGTCGACTGACAGCCGCGACGGGTTGTTCTGCGCTACGGCGCTGGGTCGCTCGGCCATGTTGGTCGAAAATCGCTGAAGTTCCATGTCTGTTGCTTCTCCAAGACCGTTACGGAGGTCGCCTGAAGTGCGAACTCGAGGCAAGCCTAAACGCCGAACCTTGCGAACTACCTTGCAGGGACTGGCGCCGACGACGGGACCCGACCCGTACGGTCGTACTACTCGCCCGTACCGCTTGGCTCGGCGGGGAGCCGCAGCGTGATCGCCGAACCTGCACCAAGCGCGCTCGCGATCTCGATCGAGCCTCCCATCGCCTCCATCAAGCCGCGAGCCGCGTAGAGGCCGACCCCGCTCCCGTCGGGCGCGACGCGGCGCGCCGACGCGGCGCGATAGAACTGCTCGAAAGCCTGCTCGCGAGTCGATTCGTCCATCCCGATGCCCTCGTCGCGGACGGCCACAGCCAGCTGGCCCATGGCTGCGTCGACGCTGACGCTGATGGCCGAACCCTCGGGGCTGTACTTCACGGCGTTATCGAGAAGGGCCCACAGGACCTGCTCCACCCGGTCCGGGTCGCCGACCGCCAGGTGCGGGGGTCCGGTGACCGTGAGATCGAACGGCCGGTCGGCGCGCAGCGCATCCCACGTGCGCCGGACGAGCGGCGCGAGGGCGAACACCTCCTGCTGCGGGACCAGCACGCCGGCCTCGAGTCGCGAGGCCACCAGCAGCTGACTGACCATTCGACGCAATCGCTCGGCCTGATGGGTGATCGACTCGAGATCGGCGCGGGCGGCCTCGGGGATGCGCTCGTTCGCCTGGAGCTCGCCTGCCAGGGCGCCAATGCTGGTGAGCGGTGTCTGCAAGTCGTGGGTCACACCGCGCAGGAAGTCCACATGGATGCCTGCAAGCCGGTTCAGCTCATCGGCCTGCGTTCGGACGCGCGCATACAGCACGGAATGCTCCAGGGCCGTGCCCGCATGCTCGCCGACCAGGGTGAGGAGCGCGAGCTCCGCGCGGCTCGGCTCGGGGCGGCCCTCCCACGGAGCGTAGAGGATGGCCCGCAGGCGGTCGCTGACCGCGACGTCGACGACCGCAAACGCCCCCCACGGGCCCTCGATGAGGCGGACGGGCGTCTCCATCGCCGATACCGCCGCCCAGCGCTCGAGATCGCCCAGGGGTTCCGGCGAGGCGTCCTCCTCGGCGCCGTGGTACACCCCGGTGGGCAGAAGATCTTCGCCTTCCGACATGAGCACGGCACATCGCCAGGTTGGATCGCGCATCACCAACCGAACAGCCGAGACGAGTGATCCCACCACGACCGCAGGCTCATCATCAATCGGCACGAGGCCTGCCTGTTGCGCCAGTGTCGCGACCTGCCGGTTCCGCTCGTCGAGTGAGTCGGCCAGCTGCTGGTTGGCGGCGGTCAGCTCGATGTCGGAACGTCGTTCACCCCGCTCGGCGACCGAGAGAAGGGATCGGAACTCGTCGGCGAGACCGGTCGTGAAAACGATGGCCAGAACGCCTGCCCACGCGATCGCCCCGGTCACCACCACGACAGCCACCACTCCGGGCCCGATGTTCGACAGGACGGATTGTCTGAGCATCAGGGCAGCGACCAGCATGAGGATGGGCGGCATGACCGCCAGCAGCAGTCCGACGAAGACGCGGAGCCAGAGACCGGAGCGCGGCACCGTCAGGCGCGTGCTGGAGTCGCGCCACCTGAGACGAGGCGGTATCCGACACCTCGTTCGGTCAGCAGGTAACGGGGGCGATCTGGATCCGCCTCGAGCTTGCGTCGCAGCCGGCGAACGGTGACCCACAAGTAGGACGGGTCCGCCCCATCGGCGTCGGTCCACACGCGGTCGAGCAGTGCACCCGTCGTAACGACTCGGTCGACTGATGCGGCAAGCACCTGCAGCAGGCGCGCCTCCGTCGGGGTCAGCTGATGAGTGCCGGTCGGCGTCACCAGGCGGCGAGTGGCGAGGTCCACCTCGATCTCGCCGCTGTCGAGGGTGAGCTGCGGGCTTCCGATCGAGGAGCGGCGGAGCACGCGCTGGATACGCGCGATGAGCTCGTCGGAGTCGAACGGCTTCGTGACGTAGTCCTCGGCATAGCGTTCGAGCGCGCTGACCTTGGCCTCCGATGCGTCGACTGCCGAGAGCACCAGGATCGGCAGGTCCGCGAGGAGCTTGATGCGACGGCAAAGCTCGAAGCCATCCATCCCGGGCATCATCAGGTCGACGATCACGAGGGCCGGCCAGGATGCCTCGAGCTGCTTCAGTGCCGCTGGGCCGGACGAGGCCGTCCGGACCAGGTAGCCCTCCCGCTCAAGTCGCCGCGCGACGACCGCCAGCAGCGAGGGGTCGTCGTCGACGACCAGGATGGCCGGGCGAACCGGCGACAGCATGCTAGATGCCCGGTCCACCCATGACCGTCACGACGGCCGGCCCGAGGATGACGATGAAGATCGTCGGGAAGATGCAGCCAACCATCGGGAACAGCATCTTGACCGGTGCCTTGGCCGCGGCTTCTTCCGCGCGCTGCCGACGTTCGATGCGCAGCTGGTTGGACTGGATCTGGAGGACCTTGGCGATCGGCACGCCGAGCTGCTCGGCCTGGACGATCGCGCCGACGAAGTTGCTCACCGGCTGCGCGTCGGCGCGGTTGGCGACGTCCCGAAGGGCATCGCGGCGATGCCGGCCCATGCGGACCTCCGCGAGCGCCTGGCGGAACTCGTCGACCAGGGGGCCTTCCATCTTCTCGACGACCTTCGCCAGCGCGGCGTCGAAGCCCAGGCCCGCTTCAACGGAGATCGTGAGCAGGTCGAGGGCGTCCGGCAGCTGGAGCACCATGCCCCACGAGCGTGCCCGGATCTTGCGGCCGAGCCAGAATTCCGGAGCCATGTAGCCGAGGCCCGCCCCGAGCACCGCTCCCAGCAATCCAAGCACGGGTGAGCCCAACAGCAGCGTGCCGATGAGGAAGAACAGTACGGCGAAGCCGATGAGCGACAGCAGCTTGACGCCGATCCAGTCAGCGCCGCGCAGGCCGCCGGGGTAGCCGGCCCGCTCGAGCTTGGCGTCGATGCGCTGCACCAGGCCGCCCTCCTGGCGGCGGCCGGCTCGCGCCAGCCGCTGGATCATCGGGCGCACCATGCGCTCGTAGAAGGGCTGACTGAGCTCCATCTCCTCGACGGTCCGGGGCTGGACCACGAGCTGTGACAGGCGTGCCTGGACCGCGTCCTCGGTCGGCCGCGCGGCGACGCCGTAGGTGATGAGCAGGACGGCCGCCGCGGCCAGGACGGCGATGATGATCTCGGGAGTCATTCGTTACACCTTGATGTCGACAATGCGTCTGATGAGGATGTAGCCGATCCCCATGCTGATCAGCCCGACGATGAAGAAGATCACGCCAAGGGGAAGCCCGAACATCTCCGGCGGCTTCTCGAGCATCGCGGAGATGTAGCTCGGGCTGATCAGGAAGAGAAGCCCGGCGAGTCCCACCGGCAGCAGGGTGATGACGTAGCCGCTGTAGCGCTGCATGGCGGTCAACGTGTTGATCTCGCCCTTGATTCGGATCCGCTCGCGGATCGTGAACGCGATGGAGTCGAGGACGGTCGCGAGGTTGCCGCCGACCTGGCTCTGGATCTGGATGGCGGTCACCATGAGCTCGAGGTCCTCGGAGTCGACCCTGCGGACGAGGTTGTCGAGCGCGGGCAGCAGGGCCATGCCGAGCTGCATGTCGCGCACGACGCGCGTGAACTCCTCGCTGATCGGTGGACGGGCTTCGCGGGTTACCAGCTCGATTCCCTGAAGGAACGAGGAGCCAGCGCGCAGCGAGTTGGCCAGGAGTGTGATCGTGTCGGGGAGCTGGACGCCGAACTGCTTGAGGCGCTTGGCCTGGCGGTACTTGAGGTACCAGCGGGGAAAGTAGAGGCCGAGAAGGAACATTGCCACCAGGGCAACGATGTTCTGGAATCCCGGAACGATGAAGCCGATGACGTAGGCGGCCGCCACGAAGACGAACGGCGACGCGCCCCACGCGAGCAGGAACTCCGCCGGCCGCATCTTGAGATCTGCGCGAGCGAGGTCGGTGCTGATCCGGGTGGCCCTGTCCTGGCGCTCGAGCGCGCGTGACAGCCCCGCCACGACGGGCGACCCCTTGTCGCCCTTGTCGTCGGCGTCCCCACCGCCGGCAGACGTGTAGCGCTCGAGGCGCGAGGCGACGGACCCGCCGCCAGCGCTCATCGAGATGCCGATCGCGATCACGAGGACCGCCAGGGCCGCGAGACCGGCAATGACGATTGGCAGCATCAGAAGGGAGATCCGAAGATGTTCGCCGGGAGATGGATGCCGGCCGTCTCGAATCGCTCGACGAAGTGCGGGCGAATGCCGGTCGGCTTGAGCTTGCCGAGGATCTTGCCCTCCTCGACGCCAGTCTGCTCGAAGACGAACACGTCCTGCATGACGATGACGTCGCCCTCCATGCCCTGCACCTCGGTGATGTTGACGATCTTTCTCGTTCCATCCTTGAGGCGGTTCTGGTGAACGATCAGGTCGACGGCCGAGCTGATCTGCTCGCGGATCGCCCGCAGCGGGAGATCCATGCCGGCCATCAGCACCATCGTCTCGAGGCGGCTGAGCATGTCGCGGGGGGTGTTGGCGTGGCCGGTGGACATCGAGCCGTCGTGGCCGGTGTTCATGGCCTGGAGCATGTCGAGCGCCTCGCCCGAGCGGCACTCCCCGACCACGATCCGGTCGGGCCGCATGCGCAGTGCATTGCGGACGAGCTCGCGAATGGGAATGGCGCCCTTGCCCTCGATGTTCGACGGTCGTGCCTCGAGGGTGATGACGTGCTCCTGCCGGAGCTGGAGCTCGGCCGCGTCCTCGATCGTGACGATTCGCTCGTCATCGGGAATGAAGGACGACAGGATGTTGAGCATGGTCGTCTTGCCGGAGCCGGTGCCGCCGGCGACGAAGATGTTGAGGCGAGCCTTCACGCAGGCCTCGAGGAACTCGAACATCTCCGGGGTGGCCGTGCCGAACCGAATCAGGTCGTCAACGGTGAACGGGGTTGCCGAGAACTTTCGGATGGTGATGACCGGGCCGATGAGCGACAACGGCGGGATGATGGCGTTCACGCGGGAGCCATCCGCCAGGCGGGCGTCCACCATCGGGCTCGACTCGTCAACGCGACGGCCGATCGGCGCAATGATGCGCTGGATGATCTTCATCACGTGCTCGTCGTTCTGGAACGTGACGTTGCGTGAGCTCCAGCTTGCCGTCGCGCTCGATGTAGACCTGCTGCGGGCCGTTGACCATCACCTCGGTGAGAGTCTCGTCACGCAGGAGCGGCTCGAGGGGCCCGAGGCCAAGGATCTCGTCGGTGATCTGCTCGAGCATGCGGACGCGCTCGGCGCGGGTGAGGGCCAGGCCCTCCTCGTCGGCGATCTTGCCGAAGAGCTCCTCGATCTGGCGTCGAACCTCGACCTGGTTCGTCAGGTCGAGCTTCGGGTCGAGCTCGTTGATGAGACGGTTCTGGACGCGGAACTTCGCCTCTCGGAACGATTCGCGCGCCGGGAGAGCACCGGTGAACCTTGACGGGGCGGCCTGAGGCGGCACCACGCGAGGTGGTGTCGGCGGTCCGCCGGTGGTGGTTGGCGGCGTCTCGGAGCCGCCCGCGGCGGGGGCAGGAACCGGAGCCGGCACGGCCGGCACGGCCTCACCCTCTGCGGCGGGTCGCGCCCGTTCGATTCGCTTCAGCAATGACATCGGCAGCGTCCTTCCACTAACGGCGTGCGAAGAGTCCGCGCTTGGCGGCCTTATCGTTCTGGTTGGTGGTCACAATTCCCTCACCGGCGAGGGTCCGTGCCAGCTTGATCACGTCGCGCGCGAGCGGCGACTCTGGATGGGATACGACGAACGGCACGCCGCGATTCACCGCGAGCACCGCCAGCCGTCCATCGGAGACGATGGTGCCGTCGATGGTGCGGCGGATGGATGCCTCCACGTCGCCGATCCGGATTCCCTGTGAGGAGTCGGATCGGTTGATGACGAGGCGGATCTTCGAGCGCTCATATTCGAGCTGGTCTGCCACCTCGAGGAAGAGGCGGACGTTCTTGATCGTGGTGATCTCGAGCGCCGCGACGACCAGGACCTGGTCCGCAGTGTCGAGCACGCCGAGGGTGTGGTCGTTGAGGCCCGAGGGCAGGTCGACCACGACCCAATCGTGGTTCTGGCGCAGCATGTCGACGATCTTGCGCAGGAAGGGAGCCGTCACGAGGTCCGCTCCCTCGGGGGAGGGCGGTGCCAGGAGCACCCGGATCCCGGTCGAGTGGTCGACCATGACCGACTCGATGATGTCGCGATCCGGCTCGCCGCCCTCGACCGCGTCCAGGACGGACTTGTTCTTCGGGTTCAGGTTGAGCAGGACCCCGACGTCACCGAACTGGAGGTTCGCGTCGACGAGCGCCACGCGCTGGTTCGTCTCGCGCCGGAGCGCCAGCGCCAGGTTCGTGGCGAGCGTCGTGCACCCCGCACCGCCCTTCGGGCTGAAGACGGCGATGACCTGGTGGTCCTCGACGCTCTCGGCCGCCTGGGTGGATGCGCCGTTCGGCCCGGCGCTGGGCACAAGCTGGAGCTGCTCGCGACGCACGAGCTCGCGCTCATGCACGCGCTTGATGGAGGTCGAAAACTCATCGCCGCTGAACGGCTTGATCAGGAACTCCCGAGCACCGGCCAGCATGGCCGCCTTCAGGTGCTCGGCCTCGCCGTGGACGCTCATCATGATGATCGGGCAGTTCGGCAGCCGCTGGGAGATGATCTCCGCAGTGGCAATGCCGTCCAGCACGGGCATGTTGATGTCCATGACGATGACGTCGGGACGCAGGTCCATCGACAACTGGATGGCTTCCTCGCCGGAGCCGGCAGTGCCGGCAACGTCGATCTCGCGCTCCAGCCCGAGGAGTCGCGACAGATGGTCGCGAGTCTCCGGGATGTCGTCGACGATGAGTACCTTGATCATGCTCGGGCATGTCCACGGCGGCCGCGACCAGCTCGTCCCAGTCGTGGCCGGCACTCTACTTCTGCCACCAAAACTCTTCCTGCAGGCGTCCGTCTCGACCCCGTAGGCCGGTGCTGCGGACGAGCACCACTCGACCGGGGAAGCCCTCGTCGGCCACGACCAGGTTGCTGCCGCCACCGACCACCAGGACCGGGATGCCGTCGGCATCGGCCGAGGCGACAGCCTCGTCCGCGGTGGCCTCGTCATGGGCCTCGACGAAACCCACCTGCTGGGCCGCCGAGCCGGGTGGTGGTCAGGCTCGGCAAGCCTCGGAGCGGTGCCGCTGAGCGCGTCTCGCGGGTGCTCGGTGTGCGTGCGGCAGCGCGGGCAGAACTTCTTCAGCTTCATCCGGTCCGGGTCGTTGCGGCGGTTCTTCTTGGTGATGTAGTTGCGTTCCTTGCAGACCACGCACGCCATCGTGATCTTGGGCGGACGTCGGAGTCTTGCCGGCCACTTTCGTGCCTTCTCTGCTTGCAGCTGTTGTCCTGCGATGTGGAGTAGCGGGGGCGGGACTCGATCCCGCGACCTCACGATTATGAGTCGTGCGCTCTAACCAGCGCGTACCCCGCCTCAGGCAACGACCAGCGCTTCGCGGCCATTCCCGTCAGGAAGCGGCGCCTTGCGGCGTCCCCTTCCAGAGCCCCTTTACGGAATCGAACCGTAGACCTTCTCCTTACCATGGAGACGCTCTGCCGTCTGAGCCCCGGAGGCCCAGCCCCAGTCGTCCTGCGCAGGGCCAGCGAGCAGAATACACAGGCCCGCCGCGCATCCCTAACTCGGCGGACGCCCGTCCGAGGGCTCCCGGACGGCTTTGACAGCACCTCCCGCCCCACCGCGATGATCGTGGGCTGAGCCCCGTCGCCGACACCTTCTACGAGCCGCTCGGAGAGGGCCGGTACCGCGCCACCGCCGCGACCGCCGGCCCCTGGAGTGACGCCGCCCAGCACGGGGGTCCACCTGCCGCCCTGCTGGCACGCGGCATCGAGGCCCTCGACGAGGGGGCCGCCCGGGTGATCGGCCGGTTCACGATGGACCTGCTCGGTCCGGCGCCGGTCGGCGACCTCACCGTCAGCGCGGCCGTCCTGCGCCCGGGGCGGACGGTCTCCCTGCGCCAGGCGAGTGGCGACAAAATATTTTTAGGATTACTATCCACGGAGCTGAAATGTCGGAGTAAGTTGCAGGCTTAAATTCCTGCAACCCAAGGACTCAAAAATGCTCCAACACAACCCTAGCATTCAGGCCGCGGAAGCTGAGAATTCGAGACCGCCGCCCTGCGCCGTCGGCGCCCGAACGGGATCTGCCAATGGGTCCAGCGTTCTGCCGTGGCGCGGGACTTCGGCCTCGACATGGCCGAGTTGTTCGCGCCGACGCGGGGCGCGTCCCGCGCAGCCCTGGCCCGGCAGATCGCGATGTATCTGGCCCACACCGGCTTCGCGCTCGAGTATTGAAACGATCAGCCAGGTTTTCGAGCGCGACCGCAGCACGGTTTCCCACGCTCGCCACGTTGTCGAAGACGGCCGCGACGACATCTGGCTGGATTGCCGGCTGGAGGTCCCTCGAACTGTTCTGCCGGGCCGGGTTTGCCGAGCGCTGCAGCAAACCATGCCGGAGTTAAGCGATGAAGGCGCGCATCCGCGACAGGTCCCCCGCGCCGCGCGAGGCGGAAAGCGCGCCGCCCGAGGAGTTCCATTCATTCCGCGCACAGCACCTGGATGTTGCGACCCGCCGGATCATGAGCGAGACCGGCGCGATCAGCGTGCTGGTGAACGACAGCGAAAGCCCGCTGGCCTGGCTGGCCCGCCGCAAGGGCCGCGACGGCCGTGCGATGATCACCGCCAACCAGTTCATCGCCGGAGAAAAACTGCGCGCGGATTTTGACTCGGTGGAATATCTGTCGCCGCGCGTGACGTCCGACTGGACCGCGCCGACCGGCCGCTGCTTGCGCACATTCAGCGGCGGCGCCGGCGAGATGACCGATCTTGTTCATCGCCTCGCGGCAGCGCGTGCGGCTCGCGATGGACGATCCGCGGCCGGAATTTTCCGGGCTGCTGATGGACGTGTGCTGCTTCCTGCGCGGCCTCGAGGAGGTCGAGCGCGAGCGCGGCTGGCCGCCGCGATCGGCCAAGATCGTGCTGCAACTGGCGCTCGACCGCCTGGCGCGGCACTACGGGCTGCGTGATGAGGCGAGAGGCAAGGCGAACGCGCGGGTACGGACGTGGCTTGCGGCGGATGCGGCGTTCGAAGGGTAGGGGCGTGATGCATTCGGGTTGAAGCGGCTTGTTCCTCACCTCTCCCCGGAGGGGAGAGGTCGAGTGGAGCGCTAGCGGAGGCTTCGGGTGAGGGGTTTCTCCCACGCACTCGGATTCTCGCGAGATCCCCAACGAAAGCTCGGGCATAGTCTCTAAGTCCTGTTCGGTATTATGGCGCAAACGCCACTAAGATTTCTGAGCCGTCCACTCCGACCTTGTGGAACGCCAAAACGAAAGGGAATCCGATACGCCATTGCCGCCTTGAAGGATCGCCGTGCCACCATGGCAGGCGAGATTATCCAAATGAAGGAACGCATCCGCTATAGGGAGCAACAGCTAACCCACATGGACGCCGTGTTGCGGGAAGTCCGACCTGTCTGACAGGGTGGTAGATGTCGCCGCCCAAGCGGCATGCGCCGCGTGAAGCTGTTCGGCAGTGGCGAGTTGAACCGGCTCATTGCGGACGCGCTACGGCGGGCAGAGAAGCCGCTGGCGAGCCATGACATTGCGACGCAATCGTTCACGCCAAGGGCTACGGGCGGTAATCGATCCGTGCCTTGACGCGGCGAGTTCGGGCGAACTTGTCCTATCTACTGCAGGAGAAGCGGGTAATTGAGACGGGGGACAGGTTGACGGCGCGGTGGGTCGCTACCGTCATAAAGCATCGGGTAAGATGCAATGTTCCAAGTGTGCTAGCATTCACGCTTCAGGCCACGGTGGAATATGAGTGAAACGCCAGTTGATATGCTGAAATATGCGCCGCCTTGAGGTTTACAATCCGAGCGTTAAAAGCGACGTTCCTTTACAACTTACCGCCCGCGATTTGGATGCGGTTATCTTATCGGCCCAATTCAGGAGCCACGCCGCCATATTTAAGTTATTTGAGTTCGTCTATCGGGAGTTTGATCCCGGCGTTCGGTCGGCGCTCCTTAAGAGTGGCCTTGCTGAAATGCAGGGAGCGCTTAAACATTCGAATGCAGCGCTTAACCTCATTATCGATAAGTTAGAGAAACTAGGCGGCGGAACGATTCCTTATCGATCTGATCGAGCAGCAAATTCGGCAGCTTCAGCCACACTATCGGTTGCAGCCAGTGCCTCTCCCCGAAGCGAACCCAGCAATTCGGTAGCAGAAGATGGTGGTGACCTGATGACGGTCGAGGATGATCTCAGGGCGGCTGAATTAGCTGCAGTAGAGGCCCGGACAGACACTAAGATTACGCGGCTTGAAGGCAAAGATCCGATGTTTTGGCCGAGAGACTTGTTGGAAAGCTGGATGGCTTGGCGAATAATTTGTCAGATGCCGACAAATACAACCGTGATACTCGCTGAGTTTCTATTGGGACCATCGCTGGCGCAGTTATCGCCCTAGGTGCTTTAATTGTCGGTATGGCAACCTACGGCGATGCATTGTTTGGTCGGGGGATGAATGTACGTGATTTAGCGACCGGCGTTGCAAGGAACATTTATTGCAGAGCAACAGAAAAAGCCTTCAACACCTTAATTCGAAGTTACGTGCCGCTGCCAGTATCCGGTTTCCTTTGCCCCGCTCTCAATGCCAGCGCTGGTTGACGGTTCACCTGATCCCGATTCTAGACGCGACGGTTATCCTCCCGCCATGAGACTTTCCTGCGCATACCCGGAGTAGATACGCGCGAGCAATGTGGTGGTGAATGCCGATCTCGGCGCGGCGCAAGCGGCTGAAATATTCTTCTGCTTGGTTGGTGCAAGCGCCGTCGAAGCTGTAAGCCTCTTGATGGTTGATCCGCTTCATTTCGAAGCGCTCATGCTAGCTGTCCCACGCGCTGCTTTCGTCGGCGTGAACCGTGGTCCCCTTGGCGATACGAGCGCGGATGAATGAACCGGCTCGCGCTCTCAAGAGGCAAACACTGCCGGGACAGAAATGCTGCCACGCGCTCACGTATAACGACAACCACCTTGCGCTTGCCGCTTTGGTCGGCAGCAAGGCGGCGGTCGCGGCGATGCGTAAAGTATCATATTTCAATACCTTATGCAGTTATAATGGTGCACCAAAGACTGTGGGCAAGAGTTCCATTTTTGGTTGTGCCTCAGTAGCGGCGGCGCCGGCGAGATGACCAACCTTGTCGTCGCGGCGCGGCAGCGGATGCGGCTGGCGATGGAAGCCTACGGGCCGGAATTTTTCCGAGCTGCTGATGGACGTCTGCTGTTTTCTGCGCGGCCTCGAGGAGGTCAGCGCCAGCGCGGCTGGCGGCTGCGATCGGCCAAGATCGTGCTGCAACTGGCGCTCGACCGCCTGGCGCGGCACTACGGGCTTTGGAGACGAACGTCTCGAAGATTTATGCGACGTAGCCTTGGCCTTTTCGTTTTGTAAGCGCGTTGCCTGCGCTACCTCCGCTTGCAATCAAGCGCTCAAGCCAATCGGCCATTGACCGCGCATCCTTCTGCGCAAGGCGCTCGGCCATAGCTTTGACAGATGGTTTTACACGCACACGGATCGCGACTTTGCGCTCTTTCGGCTTCGGCTTTTTCATCTCCCCCCCCCCCCCCCCCCAGCGCGAGAAGGCTGGCGGGAACGCTTTGTGTCGTTCGGTGGTCATGGGAAAAGCTCTCAGGTTTGGCTTTCAGGGCCGATGCCGGCGGCGGCCGAGCAAGCCGGGGTCTGAAAACGTGCCTGAGAGACACGCGGCGCCGCCTTTAGGCTTTCGCCCTGGACATCATGCCAAGGCTTTCGCCAAGGCATTGCGACGCCACCCCGGCCGCCTTCTCACGGCTAGGTTGACGCGCCCGCCAAGGCGCGACCTGCGCTCTAGCCCGCCAAGGCTTTCGAGCGCAGACTTCGAACCAGCCGCCAAGCTGCCGGATGTCTCTCAGGTCCGGGTTTTCAGGCCCACAGACAAGCTGTCACTTATTTGGTGAAAAATCTACCCTCTTGGCAGCGGACATCCTTTTCCAATGCTATCCTATCCAGCAGACGATCTAGCCAGGTCCGATTCCGGCCGGCGTGAACAGACCCCACCCCTTGATCAACGCGTAGACGGCGGGGATGACGATCAGCGTCAGGACCGTCGATGAGATCATCCCTCCGATCATCGGCACCGCGATGCGCTGCATGACCTCCGAGCCGGCGCCGGTGCTCCACATGATCGGCAGCAGTCCGGCCATGATGGCGACCACGGTCATCATCTTGGGCCGAACCCGTTCCACCGCGCCGCGCATGATCGCCTGATGCAGGTCCGCCCGGGTGAACGGCTGCCATCGGCCAGCCGCCCCGCGATGCAGCTGCTCCGAATGACGCTCCCGCCGCGTAGCGGAACTTTTGATTCCCAAGTGCGTTCCACCCGGGGCGAACAGGAGGACTGAGAGTGGCAAAAAAAGCAAAGAAGAAAACCACGCGCAAACGTGACGTCACAGCTGAAATAACCCGATACGCTCGCTCGTCGGCACGCGCTGTTACGAAAGTCGCAAAGAAAATGATGGGCACCAAAAAGAAAAAGAAGAAGGCGAGCCGCTAAAGCGTTTCATCCTGACGCGCTCAGACCTGTCCGAAAGGGCAGGTCTTTTCGTTTGGCGACACGCCCGGTGTTCGCGTCAGCTTTCTTCCTCGAGGATAACTTTACTGACATCAGGCGTATCCACTCCGGGCGCACCGCCGGAATTGACTTGCACGGCTCGCCCCCTGCACGGCGATTACTTCGGCCGGCTGAGCTCCTTCACGATCCTATCGATAACGCGCTCCGCACTGGAAATAGCGGTCGTGATGTCTCCGGTTTTGCGACCCGTGGCGTTAACCAGCACGGTCCATTTCCAGCCGGCAGGACTGCCTGTGCGCCGTCAGTCTGGATTTGGGGGTAATTCGAGCTTTCTGCGCGGGCGCGCACTCGATATCAGGATTGGCGACGGCCTGATTTAGTTGCTCCAAAGTGTAGGGTTTTGGGAGAAAAAGGTAAGGGTTCATGAACATGGCTTCCATTCCAGGCGTTGACGCCCCCGCCTGTGGTGTAAAGAACGCAAAGCTTGGGCATCTCGGCTCGGGCTTTTTGAGCAACTCGCAGCCCTGCCTCTATGTCGCCGCCCAAGCAAACGTCGATGAATAAAACGTCGATCTGTGGATGTGCCTCCAGCAGTGCTTGCGCGCCTTCCACGCCCGTTGCCGCCAATACGGTATGGCCAGCCTCCTGCAACACGGATTTGGCAAGAACCCGAACCTGTTCATCATCTTCAACAATAAGGACCAAAGCCATTGAACGGACCTCGCGCACGCCTAAAAGGCGTTGGCATGCTTTAGAGCAAAGTAGGACCGCCGTGAAGCGTCGCACTGTTGCGAAGGGCCACTTGTGCGCCCTTGCACTGCCCTTACATCACGGATGGACGTCCATATCTTGCGGGTCTGATCAAGGAGGGCTTAAAAAACCTTCGTTTCCCGCTTCTGCGGTTGCTCGTCCTTGTCGTATTTGATGGCGCTAATGTCGCCATTTGCTTCTAGGAATGCGCTTTTCACTTCATCCATGTGTAAGATGCCTTGCAGACGAAACTGGCCGCGCAGTTCTTCCTCTGTGATTAGTTCTCTGCGCATGTTTTGCGAAGCATTTTTCCGCCCTTGACCAAAGGCAGCGGTGCAGGCGTTAAAAGCCTCTCGAAAATTTTGAAGCGAAAGCTCAACCAATTCAAAAATGTCCCAGCTCACGATTGTCAGGACAAGTGCAATCCCTTCAGTCAGCGACTGATATTCTTTTGCAAAGGCGTTCTGAGCTGCGTCTGCGATGATCACGATGACCAAAATGTCGGCAATGCCAATTGTCGACGATTGGCGCACCATGACAAAGCGCATGATCAAGAAGAGCGCAAGGTACATCGCGGAACCGCGCAGTACCATTTCAGCGACTGAATGCGTCGGAACGAGCAACTCGCCCCATTCGATAAAAGTAAGCTTGTTCAAGCGGGCTCTCCCTCGTTCGAGAATTCATGATCGTTATGGGTTAGCACGCGATGCCTGAGTTCGCATCTGATGGTCATCAACCTCCCTACGGCGTGAAATACGATCCAGTATGGCGCAAGCGGGCCGTTGTCGGGAATGGTCGAAGCCGAGGCTGGAGGCGAAGCGAATTTCCCGCCTACAAAAAGCCATGCTGCGATCGGCAAAGCACAGAGTTGACATGTCTGCTCGTTGAAGGGTGCTCGTTAGCTGAGACCGCCCGAGCAACTCGGGATCAACCTGGACAGCACGTTGGCATTTGAGGAAAATCTTTTCGAGGCTAGCAATGCGGCCCTCCCGGTGACGGCGTTGCGCCCGTTGCACAGTTGTCAGCTTGACCGCTGGAATGGCTGTCCGCAGTTGAAGTTCGGACCAAGGTGCATCTTCATCGATCTACATGGTGATGAAAATGGCGGTGCGCGTCGACCTCTCCCGCGGGGAGAGGTGAACGAGCCAGTTCAGGCTCCGCCTCGGCATTGATAATGAATTTCCAGTCGTTATTGCGTATGGCATTTTCGCGGGGTCCGGTGGGAAGCGGAACCGCCGTTTTGGTTGCGTGCTGCTGCACGTCAGTTTGAGAGTCCTACGCGATCTTCCCCTCCGAACTTTTCAAGCAGATATCCGAGGCGCTGCGCCCACGGTGTGGGCGTCCGCGCGGCGGTTCATCCGGCGCGAAGACCGGCCGCCTTGGCGCAATTACTTCGCCGTTCTCTTTTACAAACGGGCCAATGTCGGCATTGGCAAGCAAATCGAGTACGGTTTCAGACGGGCGGCA
The DNA here is from genome assembly GCA_963839635.1 of uncultured Chloroflexia bacterium. Taxonomy (GTDB): domain Bacteria; phylum Chloroflexota; class Limnocylindria; order QHBO01; family QHBO01; genus JACDBZ01. Next base: position 564 of record CAWIVT010000004.1, on the reverse strand, counting down.
TAACTTCACGCCTTTCGAGGTGACCACGATGGGCCGATTGATCAGGATGGGATGCTCCACCATGAAATCAATCAGTTCATCATCGCTCCACTTCGGATTGCTGAGATCAAGCGCAGCATAAGGGGTTCCCTTTTCGCGCAGCAATTGACGCGGCGTAATTCCCATCAGGCCCATGAGCGCCAGAAGCTCGTCGCGCGAAGGCGGAGTTTTTAGATACTCGATAATCTTAGGCTCTTCTCCGCTATGGCGGATCATTGCGAGCGTGTTGCGGGAGGTACCGCAATCGGGATTGTGGTAGATCGTAATGCTCATCTAAGATGTTTTCTCTTGAATTATGTGGCCGCGCAGGAGCCGCGCCATCAACGCAAGCGGCCTGTCGGCAGGGTATTGCCAAGCAATGCCAGCGCTACATCCTTGGTCAAGGTCTCCGCCCTGATGCCGGAGCGGACCAGCGTTGCCACAAGCAGCAATGTTCCCAATCCTTCCGCAACCAGGCGGGGCGGCAAATCGAAAGGTGAGATCAACCGGTTCTCCCCCGCCCAAAGGTTGAGCCGTCGAGGCTGC
>CAWIVT010000003.1:0-74803 GCA_963839635.1 uncultured Chloroflexia bacterium | reverse complement strand
GCTGCGCATCGGCCTCGTCGAGGACGAACCGACCGACGATGCCGGCATACAGGCGGGCAACGCCGAGGGCCGTCGGCTCGTGGCCCAGGCTCTCCAGCATCCGGTCGGCCGGGCCCTTGAGCGCGCGGCCGGCGATGATCGGGCTGACGGCGACCTTCGGGGCGGGTGCGGCCGCCAGCGCCTCGCGCAGGCCCGGCAGCGCGAGGATCGGACCGATGCTGACAATCGGGTTGGATGGACCGAGCACGATGAGATCAGCCTCGGCAATGGCACCCAGCACGGCGGAGCCCGGGACGGCCGACTCAGCGCCCTCGAACGTGACGGCCGTGACATCCGGCTCCTGGCGGCGGCGGACGAAATAGTCCTGGAACTCGAGCCGGCCCTCGTCGGTCTCGAGCCGGGTTCGGATGGGATCGTCGGTTGCGGGCAGGACTCGCGTCCGGATGCCCAGCGCGGCCGCCATGGCCGCTGTCGCATCGGTCATGGATTCGCCCTCGCCGAGGCGTCGGGTGCGCTCGACGTGGGTGGCGAGATCGGCGTCACCGATGGCGAACCAGGCGGGGCGGCCGTAGCGCTCGAGCATCGCGTGCGCGGTCTGCGTGTCGCCGCGAATCCCCAGTCCGCGCTCGGCATCGATGAGACCGCCGAGCGTGTAGAGCAGAGCGTCGACATCGGGACTGACGTGCAACCCGTGGAGCTCGAAGTCGTCACCCACATTGGCGATGACGGCCAGGTCAACGGGAGGATCCACCAGCGCGAAGCCGTGAGCGAGCTTGGTGCCGCCGGTGCCTCCCGCAAGGAGCGTGACTTTCATCCGTGAAATCGCTTTGATGCCACGCGGATTGGCCTTGTGGCCGATCGACGCATGAGAATCGTCGTATCAGGCGTCGGACGGCCAACCCGATTGGCGTTGCGGCAGGTGAAGCGCCGTTCGTCGGTCACGGGGCCAGGTAGCTTGGCGTCACCGGTTCGGTAGCATCCGTGGCCTCACTCGCCGGCGAGCATCGGCCGGACCTCGGTGACGAGGCGCTCCATCGACTCGGCGTCGTACGGCGATGGGAAGCCGGCGATCATGTGCCCGGAACCCGATCTCCGCGAAGGGCCGCAGCTTCTCCGCCACCTGCTCGGCGGTCCCGACCGCCTGGTTGTCCCACGGCTTGGCGTTGCCGTTGTGCGCGAACATCGCCTCGAAGATGCGACGAGCCTCGGCGGGATCGTCGCGGATGACGCAGGTGCCTACGCCGACGGTGCGCTCGATCTCCGACTCGTCGCGACCGACCTCATCGCAGTGGCGCCGCAGGATCTCGTCCTTGCGCTTGACGTTCTCGAACCCGCCGCCGAGGTTGCAGGCGTCGCCGTAGCGGGCCACGATTTGCAGGGTCTGCTCCTGCGCCGCCCCAGCCGTCCGGATTAGGACGTGCGGCTGGAAGTTTATCGTATCATCCCAGACCCCTCGGCTGGTGATGGCGACGTAGCCCTCAGGCCGCTCGGCATGGAACATTGTCGCGCATGATGCGGACGGCCTCCTCCAGCCAGCGCAGGCGCTCGCCCGGCGAGCCGCCGAACTCGATGCCGAAGGCCCGGTGCTCGGTCTCGAACCAGGCCCCGCCGATGCCGAGCACGGCTCGCCCATCGCTGATGTGGTCTAGGGTGGTTGCCATCTTCGCCACGAGCGCCGGATTTCGGAACGTGTTGGCCCCGACCATGAGACCGATGGTCGCTCGCTCGGTGGCCTCGGCCCAGGCCGCGAGCGTCAGCCAGCCCTCGAAGATCGGCCCCTCGTGCGAACCGACGATGGGATACAGGTGATCCCAGGTCCACAGCGAGTCGAAGCCCAGTCCGTCCGCCCGGATGCCGGCCTCGCGCAGGGACGCCCAGTCCGTGTACTGGCCCCAGCAGTTGGCGCCGAGCTTGATCGGTCCGCTCATGCCGGGTCGGCCGGACCGATACGCACGGTCTGGATATTGGTGAACTCCCGGATGCCGAACGCGCCCAGCTCGCGACCGTAGCCGCTGCGCTTGACGCCGCCGAACGGCATCCGCGGGTCGGACGCCACCAGCCCGTTGATGAACACCGCGCCCGCCTCGATGCGGCGCGCCAGCCCTTCGCCGCGTCGAGGTCGCGCGTCCAGAGCGCAGCGCCCAGGCCGTACTCGGTGTCGTTCGCGAGCGCAACCGCCTGGTCGGCGTCCCGGGCCCGCACGACGGCCGCCACCGGCCCGAACGTCTCCTCGCGGAACGCCGGCATCTCGTCGGTGACGCCGTCGAGCATGGTCGGCGCGAAGAAGTAGCCCCGGCCGTCGACGCGCTCGCCGCCGACGACGGCCTCGGCCCCCTGCGCCTGGACTCGGCCACCTGGCGCTCGAGCGTGTCGCGCAGGTCCCCGCGCGCCAGCGGGCCGACGTTCGTGTCGCGCGACGCCGGGTCGCCGACGCGGAGCTCGCTGACGGCATCGGCGAAGCGCGTGCCGAACTCGTCGGCCACCGCCTCCTCGACGATGAACCGCTTGGCGGCGATGCAGCTCTGGCCGCTGTTCTGGTTGCGAGCGCGGGCCGCGGTCCGCGCCGCTGTCCAGGTCGGCGTCGGCCAGCACGATGAACGGGTCCGAGCCGCCCAGCTCGAGCACCTGCTTCTTGATACGCGCCGCGGCGAGCGACGCGATGCGTCCTCCGACCTCGCTCGAGCCGGTGAGCGTGACCGCGGCGATGCGCGGGTCCCCGACCAGCCGCTCGACCTCGGCGCCGGTCACGAGCACCGCCCGGAACAGCCCATCCGGGAAGCCCGCGTCGCGGAACACCTCCTCGATCGCCAGCGCCGACTGCGGCACGTTCGAGGCGTGCTTGAGGACGGCGCCGTTGCCCGCCATCAGGCCGGCACGCCGGCGCGGAAGACCTGCCAGAACGGGAAGTTCCACGGCATGATCGCCAGCACCACGCCGAGCGGCTCGATAGGCGACGTAGCTCTCCGCGACTCGGTCGCCACCGGGCTCGGCGAGGAAGCCGGCCGCGTGCTCGGCGTAGAGGTCGCAGTCCAGCGCGCACTTCTCGACCTCGGCCTCGGCCTCGACGATCGGCTTGCCCATCTCCGCGGTGATCAGCGCGCCGTACCGACCGGCCCGTTCGCGCAGCAGCGCCGCCGCCCGGCGCATCGGCTCGGCGCGCTGCTCGACGGTCAGGGCGCGCCACGCTTTCTGCGCCGCGACCACCTGGTCGACGGCCTCGTCGACCCGCGCCTCCGGCCACGGCTCGAACTCGGCCAGGAGCTCCTCCGTGGCCGGGTTGATCGATTGGATCATGGGCCGCGATTCTACGGTGAAGGGCCCGACGACGGCCTGCTCAGTCGTGGCGGATCACCTTCTCGACGCGCATCCGGAACGTCACGCGCTGCTGCCCCTCGAACTTGGTCGGGTCGTCGTCGTAGCGACGCGCGAGCGCCTGGATGTCGGCGAGCGACCGCTCGCGGTCTTCGTCGAGCTCGGCCCGCCCCTGGAGCGCCACCCACGTCAGCTCATCCTCGAAGCAGAGGCTGATGCGCGGGTCCCGGCGCAGGAATCGCTCCTTGGCGCGGCCGACCTTGGTGTTCATCAGGATCGTGTCCGGCTCGTCCGGGGCGAGGTCGAACCACATCACCGACTGGTTCGGCGCCCCATCGACGGTGAGCACAGCGAGGACGGGATAGCGCAGCTCGGCCATGAGCCAGTCGCGCAGGTCTTGGGTGAGGACCGCCTCGACGGTCAGGGCAGGATCGGTCACGAGCTTCCTTCGCTGCAGGGTGGCTTCTGGTGCATCCAAGTCTAGCCCTACACTCTCGACCGATGGCGGACACTGAACTGCTCTCGATCGGCGCCGAGCTCCTCCTCGGCGAGACGGTCGATACGAACGCGGCATTCCTTGGCCGGGAGCTGGCGACACTGGGACTCCCGCTCCGCGGCGCGCGGATGCTGCCAGACGATCGTGACGTCCTGCGCGCCGCGTTCGCCGAGGCGCGCGCACGCTCGGGCGTCGTCCTCGCGACCGGCGGCCTGGGGCCGACCCACGACGACCTCAGCCGCGAGGGGCTGGCCGACGCGCTCGGTGAGCAGCTGACCGAAGATCCGGCACTGCTGGCGACCCTCGAGCAGCGGTTCAGCGCCTACGGCACGATGCCGGCGACGAACCGGCGCCAGGCCATGCTCGTCCCGTCGGCCGAGTCGCTGCCAAACCCCATCGGCTCCGCGCCAGGCTGGTGGGTCGACCGCGACGGCGCCGTGGTGGTCCTCATGCCGGGCGTGCCGTCGGAGATGCGGCGGATGTGGACGGAGCAGGTCCGCCCTCGCCTTGCGGCCCGGTTCGCGCTGCCGCCGCTGGCGATGCGTACAGTCAAGGCCTTCGGCATCGGCGAGTCGGCCATGGCCGAGCGGCTCGGCTCGCTGCTGACCACCCCACCGCCGGGCGTCGAGGCCGGCATCTATGCGCGCGACGACGGCGTCCATGCGCGATTCTCCACGCGCAATGACGCGGAGGCGCTCGACCGCGTCGGTGACGGCCGCCCTCGGCGCCCTGGGGGACGACGCCTACGGCACGGACGAGGACGACCTTGCCGGTGTCGCCCTTGCCCGGCTCCGTGAGCTCGGGGCGTCCACGCTCGTGAGCTGGGAGGCCGGAACGGATGGCGCCCTGCTCGGCATCCTGGCGGCGGCATCCGCGAGCGACGGGCGCGCGCGGTACCTCGGAGGCGTGCTCGACGTCGAGATGGCGAGCGGGCCGCCGCACGGCGACGCCGTGCTCCAGCTCTCGCTCCTGCCGCAGGACGCCAACGGCCGGAGCCGTGTGAAGGTCGCGATGAGCGGCGCCGTTGCGATGCCGGCCATCGAGCTTCGCATCCACGGCTCGGGGCCGCAGCGCCTGCGCCGCGCGGCGTTCGGCGCGCTCGACGCCGTGCGGAGGCTCAGCTCCAGCGGCCGATGAGCCGCACCGCTGCAGGTCGAATCTCGAAGCTCCAGGAGAAACGGGAACCGATCGCGTCGCCATCGGCCTGCACCGGGATCTCGACGCCGTTGAGCGCGCGGATCTCGATACGGCGCGCATCGATACGCTCGGCGTCCGGATCGAAACGGAATGCCCAGCGGACCGCCTCGACCGCGAGGCGTTGCGCAGGGCCGGGGTAGACCCGCATCGCCATTACCCCCGCGTCGGGGCGTGCGCCGGGATTCACCAGGAGTCCACGACCATAGAACGGTGTGGTGCCAAGCACGGCAAGCTCGATCGGACCACGGTGGACGAGCCAGTCATCGGCACGGATCTCGACCTCGGGGCGACGCCACAGGTCCGGGATCGAGCGCGTCACGGCGGACGCCCAGCCGCGCATGCGACGCGCGCCCGCGTCGGCGTAGCGGCCGGCCACTCGCGCATCCCATCCCACGCCGGCAAACAGCGCGAGTCGGCCTTCGACCGACACGAGGTCGATCGGGCGCGCCTCGCCGCGCAGCAGGACCTCGACGAGCTCCTCGGGCTTCGACGGCAGGCGCAGCAGGTGTCGAGTCGCGTTCCCGAACCCGGCCGGCAGGTAGCCCAGCGCGAGACCGTCGCGACCCGCGGCCACGTTGTACGCCACGCCCAGCGAGCCGTCGCCGCCGGCGATGACCGCCGTCGCATAGGGGTCGATCCGCTCCCTCAGCCAGGCGCCGAGCTCGTCGGCGTCGCGGGTCGAGGTGACGTGGACGTCGGCGTCGAGCGCGTGGCGGGCAAGCTCCACCACGCGCCGGACAGCGTCCGTCCGTGCGCTGCCGGCCCCCTCGTTGAGGAAGACGGCTGCGCCGGCTCGCACTACGGCAGGGCCGCCAGGATCTCGGCTGCCTGCTCCTCGCTTCCGGTCAGGAAGTAGACGGTGTCGTCCTTGACGTAGATGAACATCGAGAAGCCGGGCGCGGCCGCGTCACTCGCCGCCCACACGTCCTTGCCGCCGATCGACGACTCCTCGAGGCCCTCGATCTCGCCCTCGGCCTGGCTGGCCGCGAGGAACTCGGTCTCGAGCTGGTCCTCGTTCGCTCCGAGGATTCGGAACGCGCCGACGCTCAGGACGCTCTCTCCGGACATGGCCCCACCGAAGGCGACGGAGACGTCCTCCAGCTCGGCGCCGACCGAGTCGAGGAACGCCTCGAACGACGGATCGGTCCCGCCTCCGGCCATGAACGTGTCCCCGCGGAAGCTCTGGACCTGCAGCGCCTCGCCACCAACGGTGTCGGGGAATCGGCCGGCGAGCTCCGGGTCACCGTTCAGGTCGAACGAGGGGATGGCGCCAACGGACTCTTCGGCGTCCTCGCTCGGCTCCTCGCTCGCGGTCGGGTCGGGGGTGGCCTCTTCGGTCTCGGCCGCCTCGGATGCCTCCGCCGACGAACCGGTTTCGCTCGCGCAGCCGGCCGCGACGAGCAGCAGCATGGCGAGCAGGATGGTGATGCGCTTCAAGGGTCAAACCCTCCGTATGTGATGTGCAGCCCGTGCAGTCTAGCGGCAGGTGCACGAGACGCCTAACCGGACGGTCATGTCCTGCCGAGCAGCGCCCCGGTCGGCTCCCGCTTCAGGAATCGCCCATCGCCGGCCGATCCGAGCCACTCATCGCCGTCGACGATGACCTTGCCGCGCGACAGGACGGTCTCAGCGCGGCCGGTGACCTCCCGGCCCTCGTAGCACGAGTAGTCCACGTCCATGTGGTGGGTCTTCGCGCTGATCGTGTGCTTGGCGGTCGGGTCATAGACGACGAGGTCCGCATCGGCGCCGACGGCCACGACGCCCTTCCGCCCGGCGAGCCCGAACATTCGCGCCGGCGCGGCGCTGATGATCTCCACCCATCGATTCGGGGTGAGGTGACCCTCGACCACGCCACCGGAGTGGAGCAGGTTGACGCGGTCCTCGACCCCGGGCAGGCCATTCGGCACCTTGCGGAAGTCGCCCTTGCCGAGGTCCTTCTGGCCGTGGAAGTCGAACGGGCAGTGATCTGTCGAGACGACCTGCAGGTCGTCCTTGACGAGGCCCTTCCACAGCTCGGGCGCGTGCGCCGCCGGACGGAGGGGCGGAGAGCAGACGAACTTGGCGCCCTCGAAGCCGTTCCCCATGTCCTCGAGCGTGAGGAAGAGGTACTGGGGGCACGTCTCGGCGTACGCGGGCAGGCCCTCGTCTCGCGCACGCCGAACCTCATTGAGCGCGTCGATCGCGCTGAGGTGAACGATGTAGACCGGTACGCCGGCGACCTGCGCAAGGCGGATGACCCGGTTCGTCGCCTCGCCCTCCATGACCGGCGAGCGGGATGTGCCGTGGTAGTACGGATCGGTGTTACCGGCCTCGACGTTCTGCGCCGCGACGACGTCGATGGCCATGCCGTTCTCCGCGTGCATCATGATCAGGCCGCCGTTCTTCGCCGACTGCTGCATGGCCCGGAAGATGGCGCCGTCGTCCGAATAGAAGACTCCGGGATAGGCGGTGAACAGCTTGAAGTCGGTGACGCCCTCGTCGACGAGAGCATCCATCTCGGCCAGCGTCGCGTCGGTGACGTCGGACATGATCATGTGGAAGCCGTAGTCGATCGTGGCCTTGCCCTCCGCCTTGGCGTGCCACGCATCGAGGCCCTCGCGCAGGCTCTGGCCCTTGCCCTGGACCGCGAAGTCGATGATCGTGGTCGTTCCTCCGAAGGCCGCCGCGCGCGTGCCGGTCTCGAACGTGTCCTTCGCGAAGGTGCCGCCGAACGGAAGCTCCATGTGCGTGTGCACGTCGATCGCACCGGGGATGACCCAGCGGCCGGTCGCGTCGACGGTGCGGTCGGCCTCGACCTCCAGCGCCTCGCCGATGAGGGCGATCCGCTCGCCGTCGACCAGGACGTCGGCGGGCGTCGTGGCATCGGCGTTGACGATCGTTCCACCCTTGATCAGCGTTCGCATCCGTTCCTCCGTTCTGGCTGGCGACCGGCGAGACCGCAAATCCTAGCGCCTGGCGTACCATCAGCAGCCGATGACCACAGACCGTCTCTACTTCACCGGCGACGACGCGGCCGATCGGCTCCTTGTCAGCGACCCGATGGCGCTCATCATCGGCTTCGCGCTCGACCAGCAGGTGCCTGTGCAGAAGGCGTTCTCCGGACCGAAGGTTCTGCTCGAGCGACTCGGCGGCATCGATGCGCGGCGCCTCGCGACCGCCGACGAAGCCGAGCTGGAAGCCGCAGCCAAGGGGCCACCCGCGATCCATCGGTTCCCTTCGGCGATGGCGAAGCGGGTCAGGGAGGTGGCGTCACACATCGTCGAGCAGTACGACGGCGACGCGTCCCGGATCTGGGCCGATGCCGCCGACGGGCGCGACCTCCAGCGTCGCATCGGCGCGATCCCCGGCTTCGGTGCGATGAAGGTCGCCTCGCTCACGGCGGTCCTGGCCAGGCTGCTGGACGTTCGCCCGCCCGGCATCGACGAGGTGCTGCCGTTGCATCCCACGCTCGGCGACGTCGACTCGCCGCAGGCCCTCGCCGCGTATCAGTCCGAAAAGCGGGCGCGCAAGGCAGCAATGCGATCCGGCCAAGCCTGACGCCGTCGGCCTGCGGCATGGCGCTTGCGTAGGCCGACCCCAAAATTGCTGCTCGAGTGTCACGTTGGACAGGCGCCGAATCGCACTTCAGATCCGGGCCATTCTCATTCCGTATCGCGTGGAGCGCCGCCGGCGTGACTCCCCAACCATGGCCGCGTTCCGGGTGCGTGCGAGGCAGATGATGGATGCCCTGGAGGAAGATGCCGCCACTGATCCCGAGCTGACGAAGGCGCTCACGGACGCCCGCCAGGAGATCGAAGCGGACGAGCCGTGAGCAGCGTCAGCCCGTCGCTGGAGTCGCCTCCTCGGCCGAGTCGTCGATGATCGGCCCGTAGAGGTCGAGCTGGTCCTCCTCGTCACCGTTCATGAGATAGATGTTGAACTGGGTGACGCCCGCTTCACGGAGCTGCTCCAGGCGCTCGCGCTGCGCCGATGGCGGGCCGACGATCGCGAACTGGTCGGTGATCTCGTCCGATACGAAGCTCGCGTTGTCGCTCCCTACCTCCGCGTGGTGGAGGTAGTTGTAGCCCTCGCGCTTCTCGACGTACTTCCAGAGCGCCTCGGGCAGCTCGTCCTTGGGGTACTTGTTGATCAGGTCGACCACGTGGTTGCTGACGAGCGCCGGGAACCAGCGCACCCTGTCGCGCGCGGATGCGATGTCGTCGGAGACGTGGGCCGGAGCGGCGGCCATCACCTCGATCGAGTCGGGGTCGCGGCCGGCCTCCTCCGCCGCGGCCCGGACGAAGCCCATGCACCAGCGGATGATGTCGGGATCGGCGAGCTGGAGGATGATCCCGTCGGCGACGCGGCCCGCCGCGGCCAGCGCCATCGGCCCGTATCCGGCCACCCAGATCGGTACCGGCCCGCGGCTGGCCCACGGCATCTGGATCTCGGTCCCGTCGATCTCGATCTTCTCGCCGGCCGTCAGCGCGCGAACGATGCGGCAGCACTCCTCGAGGTAGGCGACCGTCGTCGGCTTCTTGCCCATGACGCGACGAGCACTGTCACCGCGGCCGATCCCGAGGTCCATCCGCCCGCCCGTGGTCTCGTTGAGCGTCGCCAGCGAGCTCGCCGTCACCGTGATGTCGCGGGTCGCCGGGTTCGTGACGCACGTTCCGAGGCGCATGCGCTCGGTCGCCGCGCCGATCAGCGTCAGCAATGGATAGGGATCTCGCCACAGCACGTGCGAGTCGAACATCCATCCGTAGGCGAAACCGTTGGCCTCGGCCCGCTTCGCCAGGTCGACCGATCTCTCGTATCGGTGATCCGGCTTGATCGTGATCCCGAACTTCATCGATGTGCTAGGGGCGGACGAGATCGTCGTAGGCGTCCGGCCTGCGATCGCGGTAGAACTGCCAGAGCTGCCGCACCTCGGTCACCTGGTCGAGGTCCATGTCGCGGACCAGCAGCTCCTCTTCGTGCGCATCGCCGACCTCGCCGATGAACTGGCCGCGCGGATCGGCGAAGTAGGACTGGCCGTAGAAGTCGTTCTCGCCGAGCGGCTCGATGCCGACCCGGTTGATGGTGCCGACGAAATAGCCGTTCGCGACGGCGTGCGATACCTGCTCGATGCGCCACAGGTACTCGGAGAGGCCGCGGGAGGTGGCCGATGGGATGAAGACCATCTCGGCCCCGTTGAGGCCAAGGGCGCGGGCGCCCTCGGGGAAGTGGCGGTCGTAGCAGATGTAGACGCCGACCTTGCCGACCGCCGTGTCGAACACCGGATACCCCAGGTTGCCCGGCCGGAAATAGAACTTCTCCCAGAAGCCCTTCACCTGCGGGATGTGCGTCTTGCGGTACTTGCCGAGATAGGTGCCGTCGGCGTCGATGACGATCGCGGTGTTGTAGTAGATGCCCTGCGCGTGCTCGTCCTCCTCGTACATCGGCACGATGAGGACCATCCCTGTCTCCTTCGCCAGCGCCTGCATCCGCTTGGTCGTCGGCCCGTCGGGGATGTGCTCGGTGTAGGAGAAGTACTCCGGGTCCTGGACCTGGCAGAAGTAGGGGCCGTAGAAGAGCTCCTGGAAGCACATCACCTTCGCGCCGTCGGCCGCCGCCTCCCGCGCGTACTTCTCGTGCTTCTCGATCATCGACTCCTTGTCGCCGGTCCACTCCGCCTGGAGCAGCGCCGCGCGGACGATTCGCGCCATGAAGTTGGACCTCCGATGAGCCTTGCCGGCTGACAGTGATGGCTGGATGGAGGCGATACTCTACACCCCGTCCGAAGCCGATCCCGACGCGGGTGGTCCGCCACGATAGCCGCTAGGCTGCGGGGTCCATGAACCTCGTCGACGCCGCCGTGGCGGCCCTTCTCGTGCTCGGGGTCCTTGCCGGCACACGTGCCGGACTGCTCGGTCCCATCCTCGGCCTCATCGGCGCGGCCATCGGCTTCGCCGTGGCGCTCCTGCTGGCGAGCGTCTTCCGCGACCAGCTCGCGAACATCGAGCAGCCGCTTCGCGCCGTGACGACCTTCGTGGCGCTCGGGGCGTTCGTCCTGGTCGGCGAGGCGAGCGGCGCGGCCATCGGCACGAAGATGAGCCGGGAGATGCGAGGCATGGGGCTCCGTCCGCTGGACGCGGTGGGCGGCGCCGTCGTCGGGGCCGCGCACGTCCTCCTGTTCGTCTGGCTGGTCAGCGGCATGCTGATGGCCGGGGTGGCGCCGGGCATCGGCGCCGCAGCGCGGGAATCGGCGACGCTGCGGCTCGTCGAGGAGCGCCTGCCGCCCCCCACCGTGGTGGCAGGGCTACTCCTGACCCTGCTCGACACGACCGATCTGCCACCGCTCTTCGCCGGCCTCGAGCCGAGCCCGGCGCCGCCTGTCGACCTCCCGGTCGGGACGGAGGTCCGCGCACTGGCCGACTCGGCGCTGGCAAGCACGGCCCTCGTCACCAGCGTCGGGTGCGGGGCGGGCATCGCCGTCGGCAGCGGGTTCTTCGTCTCCGCGACGCACCTGGTCACCAACGCGCACGTCGTCGCCGGTGGATCGGAGACGACCGTCACGATCTCGGGCGCGGTGCACGCGGCGGCCGTCGTTGCCTTCGACCCGGACGCCGACCTGGCGCTGCTTCACGTCCCCACCGGGCGGGCTCCAGCCCTCCTGCTGAGCGCAGAGGCACCGCCGCGCGGCGCAACGGGCGTCATCCTGGGGTTTCCGGGGGGTGGCGACATGATGATGACGGCCGCCGCCGTAACGGCTTCCTACGAGATCGGCGGCCCGGATATCTACGGAGACGGCATCAACGAGCGCAGCGTGGTCGAGATGCGGACGCAGATCCGGCCCGGGAACAGCGGTGGCCCGCTCGTGGTCGCTCCGGGGACAGTGGGGGCTGTCGTGTTTGGCGGGTCGCAGGTCGCCACCGATGTCGGCTACGCCATCGGCGCGGACCAGGCGCAGGCGAGCATCGGGCCGTTCATCGGTTCGACGGCGGCCGTCAGTACCGGCCCCTGCCTGTAGGCTTGACGGCACCGATGCCCTGGACTCGCCACGCCAAGATCGCGTTCATCGGCTCGCACTCCGTGCGCAAGTCGAACGCGGTGCACGCTTTCGCATCGACCGTCGGGCGTGCCGGGCGAAGCGTCGAGGTCGGGCGCGAGGTGGTCCGCTTCAACCCGCTCGGGCTGAATGAGGGGGCAACTCCGGAGGCGCAGCTGTGGGTGCTGGTCAGCCAGGTGCAGCAGGAGCTCGAGCTTGCCCATCGCGCCGAGGTGCTCGTCACCGATCGCTCGGTCGTCGACAACTTCGCCTACTACCTCCGCGTCACCGGCGGTGAGGATCCGTTCGGGATCGAGCCGCTCATTCGCCGCTGGTCACGCACCTACGACCTGAGCGTGCGGCTCCTGCCGGACGTCGGCCTGCTCGAGGACGGGGTCCGCTCGACCAACGACACCTTCCGCGATGAGATCGAGGCCATCCTCGACCGCGTCCAGCCTGACTACCTGCCAGATGACAGGGTGCTGAGCGTGCCGGCCAGCCAGGTGACGGGCGAGTTCGACTGGTGGTCGATCGCCGAGCGCCTTGCCGGGATCGTGGGCGAGCCCCTGGTGGAAGGGCAGCTCAGCGCGCCGCTGGGATAGCCTCGCGCAGCCGTCAGGTGGGGACGAGCGTATTCGCGAAGACCTGCCAGGCGAGAGCGGACTTCGCCACGAGGCTCAGCAGCACGTACACAGACTCGCCGAACAGATAGCTGCGCCACGGACCCACGCGCCGGTACTGCAGGATCATGTTCAGCGCGAACGAGTTGAAGAAGACGAACAGCGACACGAAGATCGCGTACACGAACGCCGGCGGCTCGGCCGACGATCCAGGGCTCCACAGGTAGATCCCGATCCCCAGCCACGGAATCGCCCCGGCGATACAGCCGAAGATGAAGGGTAGCCACCCGCGACTTCCGGGCTCCTCGTAGTGCTCCTGGAGTAGCCCGAAGAGGATCATCGAGGCGTTCACGCCGCCGATCGCGATCAGCGCTGCCACGTCGGCGATGCCGGTGATCATGGCGATCAATACGATCATGAGCGACGAGCTGAACGCGTACTCGATCCAGCGGGCATAGCTGCGATTCCGACCGAGCTGCGCCCGATACCAGCCCCAGATCGGGCCGGCGATCAGCAGGTGCGCCGCCGTGGACATGAAGAGGAACGCAGCGACGGCTGGCCCGAGCGGCACCGTAAAGAGCTCCACCGTGGTCGCCGGCGAGCCAGGCGGTCCCTCCATGAAGGCCGCGGTGACCGGGAGCGAAAAGTCGTTGGAAAGGGCGAGCAGCAGGACGCCCTGCGCGGCGTGCAACGCGCCCATCACCACGTTATACACGCGGAGGCGGGTGAGGGTGGGCTGGATGGGCATGGCTCGATCGCTAGCTAATTACGTGCTGATGGTACGCGGCAACCTCTCGGCCGAATGTCGCTAGCGCGGCGACCCGCGACGCTGGCAGAATGCGACCGCCGAGGCTCCCCGAGCGTCGGATCGTGCCGCGATGGAGGATCTACCGAGTTGCCCAATCCGCTGCGCGCCATGTTCGCGGCTCCGCTGATTCGGCGCATCGGCTTCCACGCCAGGCGCATTCGCGGGCAGATGGATCGGCACTTCTTCAGCTCGCTGCTATCGGCTGTCGTTGCCTTCGTGGTCGTGGCGGCGATCGCCGTCACGCTGCTCGAACCCGAGCGGCTGACGCTCGGCGGGTTCGGAACCTCGTTCTACTGGGCCATCACCACCGTCATCGGCTCGGGCGACGCCAGCTATGTGACCTCGCCCGGCGGGTTCATCGTCGGATGGGTGCTCGCCTTCTTCGGCGTGGCGGTCGTCGCGGCAATGACCGGCGCGGTCGTCGGCTTCTTCATCGACATGCTTCTCAAGGAGGGCCAGGGCATGGGTGCTGCGGGCTACCGCGACCACATCGTCGTGTGCGGCTGGAACACTACGGCACGCGACCTCATCGAGGAGCTCCACGGAGACGAGTACACCACCAAGGTGGTCGTGCTGTGCGACAGCGAGCGAAACCCGGCCGGCGACGGCGTCTACTTCGTGCGCGGGGACATCACGAGCACCGACGACCTCGAGCGGACCGGGATCCGCGAGGCGAGCGCAGCCATCGTCTTTCCGTCGGATCGATCCAACGAGGCGGACATGCGCTCGATCCTTTCCATCATGGCGATCGAGTCGATCGCGCCCAAGGTTCGCACGGTGGTGGAGGCCAACAACCCCGGGCATGTCGACCACTTCCGTCGGGCCAACGCCGACGAGATCCTCGTCACCTCGCGCCTCGCGTCACGGTTGCTCGCGCGCTCGGCGCTCTACCCCGGACTGTCGCAGATGGTGACCGACATCGTCTCCGGCGGTGACGGCTCCGAGCTATACCGCGTCGCGCTGCCGGACTCCTATGTCGGGCTCTCGATCGACGACCTGTCGACCCGGTTGCGCGGCGAGCATCGCGCCACCCTACTGGCAGTGACGCGCGACGGCCGCTCCCTGACGAATCCACCGGCCGACTTCCGGCTGCTGGCCGGCGACGACGCCGTGGTGGTGGCCGAAGGGCTCGGCGAGCTTCGGCCGCTCGAGCTTCGGCACGACTGACCGATGCCGCCCAGGGACCGCGATCCCCTCCTCGCACGAACGGCCGCGCTGGCCGGCGAGTACCTCGACGGGCTGCAGGAACGGCCCGTCGGCGCACGCGAGGATGCCATCGCCGTCGCGGAGCGGCTGCGCGTGGCTCTCCCGGACGCCGGCGAGGATCCACTCGGTGTGATCGAACGCATGGCACGTGACGTCGATCCCGGCCTCGTCGCGAGCGCGGGGCCCCGCTACTTCGGCTTCGTGGTCGGGGGCGCCGTGCCGGCCTCGGTCGCGGCGGACTGGCTGACCGCGGTGTGGGACCAGAACAGCGCCGTCCATGCCCTCTCCCCGGCAGCGGCCGCGGCCGAGCAGGTCGCAGGCGAGTGGATGAAGGAGCTGCTCGGCATTCCGGCGGAGGCGAGCCATGGCCTCCCCACGGGCGCGGGGCTGGGCAACACGGTCGGCATGGCCGCGGCGCGCCACGCGCTCCTTGGTCGGATCGGCTGGGACGTCGAGGAGCGTGGGCTTTACGACGCGCCGGAGATCGCCGTCCTCATCGGGGATGAGGCGCATGCCACCGTTCTCACCGCGCTGCAGTACCTGGGACTCGGCCGCGGCCGCGTGACGCGAGTCGCCGTCGACGAGCAGGGACGCATGCGTGCCGATGCCCTTGCGGACGCACTCGCCGCGGCCGCGGGCCGCCCTGCCCTGGTCTGCGCGCAGGCCGGCAACGTCAACACCGGCGCCTTCGACCCGCTCGAGCCGATCGCGACCGCGGTGCGCGGCCACTCGAACGCGTGGCTCCATGTCGACGGAGCCTTCGGCCTCTGGGCTGCTGCCGTGCCACGCCTCCGCCACCTGGTCGCGGGCTCGGAGTCGGCCGACTCGTGGGCGACCGATGCGCACAAGTGGCTGAACGTCGGATACGACTGCGGTTTTGTCGCGGTGCGTGACCCGGATGCGCACCGTTCCGCCATGGCGTCATCGGCCGCATACCTCATGGCGAGCGGGACGAACCGGGAGGGATGGGAGTACGTGCTTGACTCCTCGCGTCGCGCGAGGGGATTCGCGCTCTACGCGACCCTTCGCTCCCTCGGTCGCGACGGCGTGCGCGACCTCGTCGAGCGCTGCTGCTCGCTGGCGACGCGCATGGCCGACGCGCTCGCCTCCGTCCCGGGTGCGCAGGTCCTCAACGAGGTGAATCTCAACCAGGTCCTGGTTCGCTTCGGCGACGATGATGAGCGGACCCGAGACGTGATCCGGCGCGTGCAGCAGAGCGGCGAGGCGTGGATGGGCGGCACGAGCTGGCACGGGGTTGCCGCCATGCGAATCAGCGTCAGCGGGTGGAACACGACCGAGGCGGATATCGACCGCACGGTGGAGGCGATCAGGTCCGCCTGCGTCTGACGCGGCGCCGGCCGAGCTCTCGACGGCACCGGTAGACTTTGCTTCGCACCGACAACGACCCGAGCGAATCATTCGCGGCGGCAGGCGGAGGGAGCCGTCGCCAAGAGTGAGGAGCATGGAATGCCTGCATCGGATCGCACCCGACGGTGGCGCCCGAACGCCATCACGACCATCCCCGTCGCCCTCGTCCTCCTGCTTGTCGCCTGCCAGCCGCTGGGCGATGGCGATGGCGATGGCGACGGCGCGACGGACGGCAGCGGGCCGCCGGCGAGCGGCGCGGAAAGTGGGACCGGCCGCCTGTCCATCGCAACGGGCGGCACCGGCGGCGTGTACTTCCCGCTCGGCGGCGGGCTGGCCGACCTGATCAGCGAGAACGTCGAGGGCTACACCGCCACGGCCGAGGAGACGAACGCATCAGTCGACAACATGAACCTCATCGGCTCCGGCGAATCGGACATCGCCTTCGTCCTCGGTGACACCGCCTCGGACGCCGTGAACGGAGCCGGCGAGTTCGAAAGCGGCGCAGTGGAAGCCTGCACGCTCGGCATCCTGTACACCAACTTCACCCAGCTGGTGGCGTCCGCCGACAGCGGGATCGCCACCGTCGCGGACCTGGCCGGCAAGCGCGTCTCCCTCGGGGAAGCGGGATCCGGGACCGAGGTCATCGGTCTGCGCATCCTCGAGGCCGCAGGAATCGACCCCGACGCCGACGTCGAGCGCGCCCAGCTGGGCGTGGCCGAGACCGTCGACGCTCTGCGGGACGGGACGCTGGACGCCGGCTTCTGGTCAGGCGGGCTGCCGACCGGCGCGCTCGTCGACTACGCCAGCACCGGTGACATGGTTATCGTGCCGACCGGCGAGTTCACTGCCGACATGCAGGAAACGTACGGCGAGTACTACCTCGAGTCGGAGATCCCGGCCGGAGCCTATGAGGGACAGGACGAGGCGGTGGCCGTCGTCGGCGTCCCGAACGTGCTCGTCGTCAGCACGAGCATGGACGAAGGGCTCCAGGAACAGCTGACGGCGCTCGTCTTCGAACACAAGGACGACCTGGTGGCGGTCCACCCGGCCGCCGAGGAGCTCGACCAGGAGACGGCGGGCGACGTCGCCTTCATGGACGTGTGCCCGGGGGCACAGGCCTTCTTGGGGTCCTGACCGATGGACCGATGGCGGGGCCGGCGTCGCGCCGGCCTCGCTGCGACCGCCTTGTTGGCCCTGGCATCGGGGGTGTCCGGCGCCGTCGCCGCGGCCGGCGGTGGGCCATGGGTGGTGGTCCGTGACGGCGCCGGCAGCGAGCTGGCAAGAGCCGCGCTGCCGCCCACCCAGTCGTTCGCCCTGAGGTATCGCAACTCGCTCTACCACTCGATCGCGGAAGAGCACTTCGTCGTCGACGACGGACGGCTTCGCCTCGTGGAGCTGCGCTCCGAGGAGCTGGCGGTGCTCGAGGAGTACTACGCCGCCTTCGGGGCGCATCCGGCGTCGAACGCCACAACCATGACCTGGCAGGTCGCTGTGGAGCGGCCGCCGATCGGGCTTCCGCTCCATGTGCGGGCAACCGAGCTCGGCAAGCGGACGCTGGTTGCCGGTGACCAGGTGATCGCCCTTTGGCAGCTCGTCGCGGACCGCGACGAGTCGCTCGTCGTGCTGAGCGTCGAGGACGCCAGGTGAGCGAGCGGGAGGCACGCGATGCCGCGCTGATCGCCGAGTACGACGCCGAGAAGCCGGGACGCTCGCTCTCCGGCTGGCCGAAGCAGGTGGTGTCGGCCATCGGCGTGGCGCTCTCGCTCTTCGCGGTCTACTGGGTGCTCGCCTTCTTCGGGACGATCACGGCCAACATCTACATCCCGGCATTCGCCGCCGTGGCCCTCGCGATGACCTTCCTCGTCTACCGCGGATGGAACGCTCGAAACGCGTCGCAAAGGACGGGCCGGCGGACAATCCGGGGCCGCTCGACTGGATCCTGGCCATCCTCGCCACGGTGCCGATGGTGTACGCCATCATCTTCTACGAGGAGTTCTCGAGGAGGGCGGTGGTTCCCACCCCGCTCGACATCGCGATGGGGGTGCTGGCCGTCATCGTCATCCTCGAGGCCACGCGGCGCACGGTCGGCTGGATCATGGTGGTGGTCGTCGCGGTCTTCATCGCGTACGCCTACTTCGGGCCGATCCTGCCCGACGTCATCGCCCACCGCGGCTACGCGCTCCCGCGCTTCATCGGCCATGTCTACATGACGTCGGCCGGGATCTTCGGCACGCCGCTCCAGGTCGCGGCCACCTACATCGTCCTGTTCACGATCTATGGCGCGGTGCTCGAATACTCGGGCGCCTCCAGGTTCTTCCTCGACGTGAGCTTCGCCGCGTTCGGCCAGTCGAGCGCCGGGCCGGGGCGGACCGTCACGCTTGCCGGCTTCCTGCTGGGCACCGTATCGGGATCGGGTGTGGCCACCACGGTCACGCTGGGCAGCGTCTCCTGGCCGGTCCTTCGCCGCGCGGGGTACCCGAAGGCTCAGGGCGGTGGAGTCCTGGCCGCGGCCGGTATCGGAGCCATCCTGTCACCGCCGACCCTCGGTGCCGCCGCCTTCATCATTGCGGAGCTGCTTCGCGAGTCGTATCTCGTCGTCCTGCTCCTGGCGACCGTGCCGACGCTGCTCTATTACCTGGGCATCATCCTCGCCGTCGAGCTCGACGCGCGGCGGTTCCGTACACGCGCGGTGCCCGTCGAGATACCGCCACTCGGGGCGCAGCTTCTGCGATACGGGTACCACTTCAGCTCGCTGTTCGCGATCGTCATCTTCATGGTCCTCGGCATGACGCCGTTCCGCGCCGTCGTCCTGTCGACGCTGCTCGCCTTCGCCCTCAGCTTCCTGGACCGGGACCACCGCCTCACGCCCCGCAGGCTGTGGCACGCATTGGCCGCCGGCGCCGTCGGCGTCCTGCCCGTGGCGGCGGTCTGCGCCGCCTCGGGGATCATCGTCGGCGTGGTGACGCTCACCGGCCTGGGGCTGAAGCTGGCCGGAATCATTGTTGCCCTGGCCGCGGGAAGCCTGGCGCTGACCGCGCTCTTCTCCGGCCTGGCAGTCATGCTGCTCGGCCTTGCGGTCCCGGTGACCGCCTCGTTCATCATCGCGGCAGTGATCATCAAGCCGGCGTTCGACGCCTTCGACGTGCCCAGCTACGCGTCGCTCATGTTCATCTTCTACTACGCGGTTCTCTCGGAGGTGTCGCCACCGACCGCCCTCTCGGCGTATGCGGCGGCCGCGATCACCGGCGCCAGCCCCACCCGCACGATGATGATGGCGTGGCGCTACACGCTGCCCGCGTTCCTGGTGCCGTTCGTGTTCGTGCTGGCGCCAGCCGGGGAGGCGCTCCTGCTCCGTGGCGACCTGCTGAACATGCTCTGGGTGCTGCCGGTAGCGGCCGTGGCGGTCGCCGCATTGGCCGTTGCCACCGGCGGGTGGCTGCTGGGGCCGGCCACCCGGGTTGAACGAGCGCTCATGGCCTCGGGCGCCCTGGCCTGCCTCTACACCGACCCGCTTTTCGTGAGCGCCGGGCTGGTGGCGATCGCAGTCGGGGCGATGCTGCACCTGGTCCGCAGACGCCGCGCGGGCGCCAGTGCCGTGGCACTCTAGGCGCATGGATCTCGGGCTGCGCGGCCGCATCGCGGTCGTGGGTGGCGCCACCTCGGGCCTCGGACGAGCATCGGCCGACGCACTGGCGGCGGAGGGCTGCGACCTCGTCATCTGGTCCCGCGACGAACCGCGCCTGACGCGGACGGCCGATGAGCTGCGGGGAACCCACGGCATTCGCGTCGCGCACGTCGCCGCCGACGCGACCACGGCCGGGGCGGCCGGCACGGTCGCTGACGCGGCCCTGGCGTTCGGACCCATCGACATCATCGTGTCGAACGCCGGTGGGCCGCCGACGACCGACCCGACAGCCACGGATCGCGAGGCCTGGATGCGGGCGTTCGAGCTGCTCGCCGCCACGCCGATCGAGCTCGTCACCCGACTCCTCCCGGGAATGCGGGAGCGCCGCTGGGGACGCGTGGTCGCCATCCTCTCGAGCGGGGTCCGCCAGCCGATCGGGGACCTCGTGTACTCGACCGGCGGCCGTTCGGTCCTGGCGGCGTGGCTGAAGACGACGGCGCGCGCCATCGCGGCCGAGGGCGTCACGCTGAACGGCGTCATGCCGGGCCGGCTGGCCACCCCACGCATCCACGAGCTCGACTCGGGCCGCGCCGAGCGGGACGGCACGTCCGAGGAGGCGGTCCGGGCAATGCACATCGGCACCATCCCGGCCGGCCGCTATGGAAGGCCGGAGGAGCTCGGAGCGCTCGTCGCGTTCCTGGCCTCCGACCATGCGTCGTACATCACCGGCCAGATGGTCGCCGTCGACGGCGGGCTCATCGCCGGGCTGTAGCGCCGCTCAGTTGACCGGGTGGCCGTCCTCTTCGATCCAGCCATCCGGGGCGCGTCCGTCCCCATCGTGGAGCCCGGCGAAGTCGTGGCCGACCCACGACGTGATCCGATCGGGACCGATGGCGATCGCGAGGCACAGCACGACCATGGCAAGCGGGGCAAGGACAGCCTCGCCGTGCGCCGACGGCAGCAGCACCGCCCAGACCGCAGCACCCGCCCACCCGGCGACGGACACAGCCCCGCGCAGGAGCGCCACGACGAGCACGCTGGTCGGGAGGGCGATGATGACGAGGAGCTGGTCCGAGCCCGCACCCATGATCGCGGCCATGCCGCCGACACCGATCGTCAGGCCGAGGACGACCCGCGCCGCGGCCACCGCCTCCTCGGAGGCCGGGCTGCCGGAGCGACGACGCGTTGCGAGCGTCATGGGGCCGAGTGTACGCCCGAGACCGCGCGGTTGCGACGTGTGGTGTAATCGGCGTTCGGGGGAGACGTCCGAGCGGAGGCTGTGCACACTCCATGGCGATCGAGACTGAAAGAGGCAGCATGACGGGCGACGAGATGATCGCCCTGACCAAGCGCCACACCCTGTACGAGTGGTCGGCGCAGAACAAGGTCGACCCGATCGCGGTGGCGGGCGCCAAGGGCTCCTATTTCTGGACGCCGGAGGGGAAGCGCTACCTCGACTTCAACAGCCAGCTGATGTGCGTGAACATCGGGCACGGGCACCCGAAGGTGATCGAGGCCATCAAGCGCCAGGCCGAGGTCCTTGCCTACGCGAACCCGTTCATGGCGACGGAGCCGCGAGCGCGACTGGCCGCGAAGCTGGCCGAGATCACGCCGGGCGACATCGACGTCTTCTTCTTCACCAACGGCGGCGCCGAGGCCAACGAGAACGCGATCAAGCTCGCCCGCTTCTACACCGGGCGCCACAAGATCATGGCCCGCTACCGGTCGTATCACGGCGGCACCGCCGGGGCGATCACCCTGACCGGCGACCCGCGGCGCTGGGCCGCCGAGCCGGGCATTCCGGGCGTGGTCCACGTGCTCGATCCCTACCACGGCATCCAGCGCGGCTGGGATTCGGCCGACCTGGCGCTGCGCGAACCTGGAGGAGACGATCCAGCTCGAGGGCCCCGACACGATCGCCGGGTTCATCCTCGAGACGGTGGTCGGCACCAACGGCGTGCTCGTCCCGCCCGACGGCTACCTGCAGGGCGTGCGCGAGCTGTGCGACCGATACGGCATCCTCATGATCGCCGACGAGGTCATGGCGGGCTTCGGCCGCACCGGGAAGTGGTTCGCCGTCGATCACTGGGACGTCGTGCCCGACCTCATCACCATGGCCAAGGGCCTCACGAGCGCCTACGTGCAGCTGGGTGCGGTCGGCATGCGACGCGAGATCGCCGACAGCTTCAAGGACCGGGTCTTCTACGGCGGCCTCACGTACAACTCGCATCCGCTCGCCTGCGCCACGGCGCTGGCCGCGATCGAGGTCCTCGAGGAAGAGCGCCTCGTCGAACGGGCGGCGCGCATGGGCGAGCGGCTGAAGGTCCACCACGAGCAGCTGGCCGCGAAGCATCCGAGCGTCGGCGCGACGCGCAGCATCGGCCTGTTCGGCGTCGTGGAGCTGGTCCGAAACCGACAGACGATGGAGCCGATGGCGCCCTTCAACGGCACGAGCGACGAGATGGTGGCCCTCGGCAAACGCTTCCGCGAGGAAGGGCTGTACACGTTCACCCGGTGGAACTACTTCCACACCAACCCGCCGCTGACCATCAGCGAGGAGGAGCTGGCCGAAGGGTTCGCGATCATCGATCGCGCGCTCGAGATCACCGATGCCGCGGTCGCCTGATCGATGACCGGCGCCACCGCGTCGTTCGGCCGCCGCGCGGACGTCGGCGGCGCGCTCGCATCGCTGGGCGGCATCATCCGCTCCATCCTCGCGTTCGTGGTGGTGCTGCTGCTCATCGCGGTGGTGTGGGAGGCGGCGAAGTGGATCGGCGGGGGGATCTGGCGCGAGGCGTTCGGGATCGTCCTCGATCCGCCGCACGTGCCGCCGCTGCGCATCACGCAGCTCAACGATACGAACCTGCCGCACGTGTGGGAGATCGTCGGGGCGCTCTTCGAGCCGGCAACGCGGCGCAGTGAGTTCAGCCTGTTCGCGGTCCTCCTGGACGCGGCGGTCTTCACGTGGCGCGGCGCAGCCATCGGGTTCGTCCTCGGCGCAGCCATCGGCCTCGGGCTGGCGATCCTGTTCGTGCACTCGCGACTGCTCGAGCGTGCTCTCGTCCCATACGTCATCGCCAGCCAGACGATCCCGATCATCGCGCTGGCGCCGATGGTGGTCCTGTGGGTCGGGCGTGACTGGCCGAGCGTCGCGATCATCAGCGCCTACCTGACGTTCTTCCCGGTCACCATCGCGGGCATCCGCGGCCTGAAATCGCCGGACCCGCGCGCGCTCGAGCTCATGCGCAGCTACGCGGCCGACTGGAAGTCGGTGCTCTGGAAGGTCCGCCTGCCGGCCGCCCTGCCCTACCTGTTCACGGCACTCAAGATCAGCGCGACCGCAAGCATCGTCGGCGCGATCGTGGCCGAGGCGCCGACCGGCATCGCGGGAGGGCTCGGCAGGGCGATCATCCAGTTCAACCAGCAGTTCACCTCCGGACCCGAGAAGCTGTGGGCGACCGCGTTCATCTGCGCCGGGGTGGGGATCGCGTTCTTCGGGCTCGTCCGGATCGCCGAGATGATCGTCCTGCGAAATCGCCAGCGGGAGGTGGAGGCGTGAGCGGCGCGAACTCGGTTGTCGCCATCCGCGACCTGGGCAAGACGTTCGGCACCGAGGGCTCGCAGACGGTCGCGCTGTCGGGCATCAACCTGACCATCCAGCCCGGCGAGTTCGTCAGCCTCATCGGTCCGTCGGGATGCGGGAAGAGCACCCTCCTGCGGATCATCGGGGACCTGACAGGACCGACCAGCGGCACGGTGGAGGTCAACGGCAAGCCTGCCGCCCGCGCCAGGACGGACCGTGACTACGGCATGGTCTTCCAGGCGCCGGTCCTGTTCGATTGGCGCACGATCGAGGCGAACGTGGCGCTGCCGCTCGAGATCATCGACATGCCCCGTGCGCGGCGCGCGCAGCGGATTGCCGAGATGCTGTCGCTCGTCGAGCTGAGCGATTTCGCGCGCCACCACCCGTGGCAGCTGTCGGGCGGCATGCAGCAGCGAGCGGCCATCGCCCGCGCGCTCGCCTTCGAGCCGCGTCTGCTCCTGATGGACGAGCCGTTCGGCGCGCTGGACGAGATGACTCGGGAGCGGATGAACACCGAGCTGCTCCGAATCTGGGAGCAGACCGGCACGACCATCGTCTTCGTCACGCACTCCATCCCGGAGGCCGTCTTCCTGTCGTCCAGGGTCGTGGTCATGAGCGCGAGGCCCGGGCGCATCACGAAGATCATCGAGGTCGATCTGCCGCGACCGCGGTCGGATGCAACCCGCGAGCTCGAGCCGTACTTCGAGCTCATCACCGAGGTGCGCGAGAGCCTGAAGGCCGGGGGCCATGGGAGCGACACCGGCGTCGCCGACGACTCGCTCGAGCCGCGCGAGGCGCTGCAATGACCGATCGCCTCCGCTATTACCTCCCGACCCTTGTGGTCTTCGTCGGTGGCATCGTCCTCTGGGAAGTGGCCGTGCGCGCCCTCGAGATCCAGCGATTCCTGCTGCCGCCGCCGTCCGACATCGCAGCGGCGCTCGTCACGAACCGCGACCTGCTGATGGCGGCCGGGCTGACGACCCTGATCGAGGCCGTCGGTGGCTTCGCGATCGGGCTCACCGGTGGCCTGGTGGTCGCCTTCGCCACATCGCGCTATGCCCTGGCGCGAGGAGCCCTGATGCCGTTCGCCATCGCGGCCAATGCCATCCCGATCATCGCCTTCGCACCGATCGCGAACGCCTGGTTCGGCGTGACGAGCCCGGTCAGCAAGATGATGATCGTGGCGATGCTCGTCTTCTTCCCGGTCATGATCAACACCGTCCGCGGCCTGACCAGCGCCGATGCCGCGAGCCTGGAGCTGATGCGCAGCTACGCCGCGACGGAGCGAGAGGTGCTTACCCGGGTGCGAATCCCGAGCGCGCTCCCCTACTTCTTCACAGCGATCAAGGTCGGCGCGACACTCAGCCTCATTGGCGCCATCGTCGGCGAGTACTTCGGTGGCGCGACGGTTGCATTGGGACGCATCATCGTCGAGAGTGCATCGTTCCTGCGCTTCGCACAGGCGTGGAGCGCGATCATCGTCGCCGCCGCGCTCGGCATCGGCTTCTACCTGATCATCATCGGCATCGAGCGAGTCGCGATGCCGTGGCACGCATCAATGCGGGGACAGACCTAGCCGGGGACGCGTGGCGAGCGCGCCGTGTCGGGTACCACCGCGAACCGCAACATCACGGACAAAGGAGGACGGAGGGCATGAAGCATTCCTGGCGCATATTCACCATCCTGATGGTCTTGGGCCTGGTGCTCGCGGCGTGCGGGACGGGTGGCACCGGCGACGCGACACCGACCGAGGCACCTGCCGAATCCGACCCCGCCGAGTCCGAGCCCGCCGGCTCCGAGCCGGCCGCTTCCGAGCCGGCGGCCACCAGCGACTGCGGTACTGAGGCTCTCGGCGGCACGATCGCTGTCGACTTCCAGCTGCAGTGGGTGCCGCAGGCGCAGTTTGCCGGCTACTTCGCCGCCAAGGACCTCGGCATGTACGAGGAGGCTGGGCTCGACGTCACGCTTCCTCGACGGCGGCCCCGACATCGCGCCGCAGCAGGTCGTGGCCGACCCGAACGGCCCCGAGTTCGGCGAGGCTGGGTCCCGAAGGTGCTCGTCGCTCGCGAGGAGGGTGCCGACCTCGTCAACATCGCGCAGGTCTTCCAGCGCTCCGGCACGGTCGAGGTGAGCTTCGCCGACAGCGGAATCACCTCACCGGAGGACTGGGCCGGCAAGAAGGTCGGCGCCTGGGGCTTCGGCAACGAGTTCGAGGTCGTCGCCGCCGCGCGGCAGGCCGGGCTCGAGCCCGGGACAGACTTCGAGCAGGTCACCCAGAACTTCGACATGGTCGCGTTCCTCAACGGCGAGATCGACGCCGCCGAGGCGATGACCTACAACGAGATGGCCCAGGTGCTCGAGACCGAGAACCCGGACACGGGCGAGCTCTACCAGCTCGAGGATCTCAACATCATCGACTTCAACGAAGTCGGGGCCGCCATGCTCCAGGACCACATCATCGCGCGTGAGTCCTGGCTCGCCGGGGACACCGACGGCGTTGCCAACGAGCAGATCGCGACCTGCTTCCTGCGCGCCTCGTTCGAGGGCTGGATGCACTGCCGCGACAATCCCGACGAGTGCGTCGAGATCGTCCTCGACCAGGGCACGATCCTGGGTGAGGGTCACCAGCACTGGATGATGAACGAGATCAATGCGCTGATCTGGCCATCCCCCGACGGGATCGGCATCCTGGACGAGGCGCTCTGGGACCAAACCGTCCAGATCAGCCTCGACTCGGAGATCCTGACCGAAGAGCCGTCGGATGACGCCTTCCGGACCGATCTGGCGCAGGCCGCGCTCGACGGGATCGAGGGGGACACGACCGGCGACGACTTCGAGAAGGCCGAGGTGGAGGTCACGCCAGGCGGCGAATAGACCGATCCGACCCTTCGCGCAACCGAGCGCCCCTCCCCGATCCGTCGGGGAGGGGCGTTTGCTCGCGGGCCTGGTTCGTCAGCCGTTGGGCAGGATCGGGCAGCGGAAGTCCGCCTCGGGCGCCCGCACGAGCATCAGCTCGCCCGCCTCCTCCAGCTCGATGATCTCCTGGTAGTCAGTGACCAGGCGAGGAGTGCCCTCCGTCCAGGTCGCCATCGTCACGGCCCAGCGGCCGCCGTGCGACCCTTTCCCCGGCGCGTGGAGAGCAACGCCGCCCTGGTCGAAGTTCGTGAACGAGATGATCGGATCCCTGCCCGTGCCCGGATCGACGCGGGCTGGGTTGGCAAAGGTCCGATACGGAACGTTGTCGACATAGACGGTGCCGAACTCCTTGGCCCCGGCTGGGGCTGCCACGGCGAGGGCGACGACGGCCGAGAGGGTGGCCGCGAGAATGAGTCGTTGGCGCATATCTGTCTCCTGATGCGTGAATGGAACTCCAGCCTCTCGCGCAGGCTTGTCGGGCCGATGACGGAGATGTCACGTTCGTGCGACGATGCGGCGGCCGTCACACGACCGACACACCAGGCCGATAGGGTCCCCACATGCGTCGACACCTCAGACCGCTCGCCCTCATCGTGTTGCCGATCGTCATGGCCGCATGTAGTCCGGCGCCGGAGACGGTCGATCCGCCAGCGGCGTCGCGCAGCGAATCCCCCAGCGCCGTTGCGCCAGCGTCCTCGAGCGCAACGGGCGCTCCGGCGGCCACCGACGACGCATCCGCGAGCGCCGCTCCCTCGGCGTCCACGACGGCGGACCCGCTCCTGGCGGTGACGCTGACCGACGTGCGAAGCGGCGAG
Source organism: uncultured Chloroflexia bacterium (assembly GCA_963839635.1). GTDB lineage: Bacteria > Chloroflexota > Limnocylindria > QHBO01 > QHBO01 > JACDBZ01. The sequence continues at coordinate 47,848 of CAWIVT010000003.1, read as the reverse complement.
TCGTTCACCCTGGCCGACCTCTCGGCCGACCAGCCGGTGCTCCTGGAGCCGATGGCCGTGTGGTGCAGCAATTGCCGCGCGCAGCAGCACGAGGTGAAGCGAGCCCACCCGGACGGATCGTTCGTGTCGGTCTCGCTCGACGTCGACCTCTCCGAGTCGGCCGCCGACCTCGCGGCCTACGCGGACCGCGAGGGCTTCGACTGGCGCTTCGCAGTGGCCGATGCGGACCTGTATCGACTCCTCCAGGAGCGATTCGGCGTGGCGGTCACCAACCCGCCCTCGACGCCGCTCATCGTGATCGAGCCGGGCGGGATCGTGCGACCCCTCGAGTTCGGCCAGGGGACCCGGAGCGCGGAGGCATTGCTCGCCGAGCTCGCGGGCGGCTGAACCGTGGGCGACCTGCTCATCGCGCTCTCGGCCGGTATCGGTGCCACGATCACGCCGTGCGTCCTGCCGCTCTATCCCGGCTTCCTGGCCTACATCACGGCGCCCAGCCTCGTGACCGCCGGTGAGACGGCGGCGACATCGACCTCGCGTCCACCGGCGGCGATCGCGGCCGCGTTGGTCTGGCTCGGCGTGGTGGTCGGGATGGTCGCCATCGGTGCCGTACTCGCGCTCCTCTCACTGAGTCTTGGGAGCGTGCTGCGCGTCGCGCTGCCGATCATCGACCTCGTGCTCATCGGTCTCGGGATCCTCCTCCTTGCGGGGCGAAATCCGTTCGCGATGCTGCCGCAGCCGTCGCCACGAGCGCTCGGCGGCGCAGGGCCGCTGGCCGGCTCGTTCCTCTACGGGCTCTTCTTCGCGCCCATCGCGCTTCCGTGCTCCGGGCCGTTCCTCATCGGCATCTTCGTCGCCTCCCTCACCCTCGACGACGCGCTGCGTCAGCTCGGCTTTTTCGCCGCCTTCGGCGTCGGATTCGGGCTGCCGCTGCTCGTGCTCGGCATCGTCGGCCAGGCCCGCGGTCGCGACATGGCGCGGGCCGCGCTGCGCTGGGAGCGGCCCCTGCAGGTGGCACTCGGGACAGCGCTGGTGGCGGTCGGGGCGTGGGACCTCTGGTCGAACCTGCCGCAGGTGGTTGGCTGAGCGCATGACGATCCGGCCACCGACGAGGCCACGCGCCGGCGCGCGGATCCTGGTTGTCGACGACGACGAGCGGATCCGGGAGCTGCTGACCCTGTACCTCGAGCGCGATGGGTATCGTCCGGTCGAGGCGATCGACGGTGCTGCCGCGCTGCGTGCCGCGGGCACATCCCGGTTCGATCTCGTCCTGCTCGACGTGATGCTGCCCGGGATCGACGGGCTCGAGGTCTGCAGGCAGCTGCGTGAGACGACGGACACGCCGATCGTGCTCCTGACGGCGCGCAGTGGGGATTCGGACAAGATCGTCGGCCTCGACCTGGGAGCCGACGACTACATCGTGAAGCCCTTCAGCCCGCGCGAGCTCATGGCGCGCGTTCGCGCCCAGCTGCGCCGCCGCCACGCCCCGACGACCGACCTGCCGGTTCTTGCCGCCGACCGCCTCGAGCTCGACCCGAACAGGATGCTCGTCAGCGTAAATGGCCGCGCGGTCGACCTCACCGCCTCCGAGTTCAGGCTCCTCCACGCAATCATGCAACGGCCGATGCGCGTCTTCTCGCGCGACGAGCTCATTTCTGTGCTGCATGGGGAAGACGACCCGGGCGTCATCGACCGCACGGTCGATGTCCATCTCGGGCGGCTGCGCCGGAAGCTCGACGACCCGGCAAGCCTGCCCAGGTTTATCGGGACCGTGCGAGGCGTCGGATACCGGTTCCTGCGGACGGTCACGCGCCGAGAAGCGGGTGACGAGCGATGACGACCCTGCGTGCACGCCTCATCCTTGCGGTCGTCCTGGCCTCGGTCGTCGTGGCGGTCGTCGTCGTCCTCGCCGTGCAGCGCTTCAGCACCGAGCAGATCACGCAGCTCCTCATGGAGGGGATCGAGACCGAGGAGGAGGCCAGGGCGATGGCCGACGAGTACATCGCTCGCGTGGTGGCCATTGGGGCCGCGGCCGGGGTCGCGTTGGGGACGATCATCGCCTATTGGCTGGTACGCCGGGTCCTGCGGCCACTTGCGAAGCTGGCGGCGGCCACTCGCCAGGTGACCGTCGGCGATCTCGAGGCGCGCGTCGCCGAGCCACCGGACCGCGAGCTGCGTGAGGTCGCGAGGGCGTTCAACCAGATGGCCGCTACGCTCCAGCGCGTGGAGGAGCTTCGGACGGCACTGGTGGAGGACGTTGCGCACGAGCTGCGGACACCGCTCACCAGCCTGCGCGGTTTCACCGAGGCGCTTGCCGACGGCGTCGTGGAGCCGACGCCGGAGATGCTGCGGACGGTGCACGAGGAGATCGAGCGCCTCACCCGGCTGGTGGAGCAGCTGGACGCGCTCGCACGCACGACGGCGGTCGCACGTGACCGCGCGCGCGTCGAGGTCAACCTGGGCGAGGTGATTCGGCGTGCGCTCGACCTCAAGGCGCCCGAGCTCGCCAGCCGGGCGATCGCTGTGCGGATGGAGGAAGGGCAGGTGCCGAAGCTGGTGGCCGACCCGGACGCCATCGGCCAGGTCGTTGCCAATCTCGTCCAAAATGCCGCGCGCTACACCACCGACGGAGGTGACATCACCGTCCGCCTACGGTCCGAGGAGTCGTCGATCCTCTGCGCCATCACGAACACCGGCGCACAGATCCCCCCCGCCGAGCTTCCGCTCATCTGGGAGCGGCTTCACCGAGTCGACCGATCGCGAACGCGTGGCACCGGTGGCGCCGGAATCGGCCTCGCCATCGTGCGCCAGATCGTCGAGGCGCACGGCGGCGCGGTCGGGGCCAGATCCGAAGGCGGACGCACCGAAATTTGGTTCCGCCTACCCGCGTAAACCTGAGTCGTGGATCGCTTCAGTCCTCGTCGTCCTCGGTTCGATAATCGGGCCCCGCACCGTCTGGACCTCGATCGCGCCGATCTGGAGTCCAAGGCCGGCGACGACGATGCCGACCTCGCCGCCCGGCACCATGCCCCAGCCGATGAGCGTGGCTTCCGCCGTACCCAGCCGAATCGTAGCGTCTCGGTGGGGGTCCAGCGGGAGTGGCCGGTATGATCCGCCCATGCCGCCGACGACGCCCTGCGCCGCCGACTGCCGGTCCGTGCCGTGACCGGCCTGGGGCTGACGCTGCTGGTCGCGCTGGGCGCCGCCCTGGTGCTCGGCGCAATCGCCCATCGGCTCCGCCTTCCGACGATGCTCGGCTACATCGCCGCCGGGACCGTCGTCGGACCCTTCACGCCCGGCTTCGTCGCCGACCGCGAGGAGGTTCTCGCGCTCGCCGACATCGGCGTCGCGCTGCTGATGTTCAGCATCGGGCTGCAGTTCAGCATCGGCGAGCTTCGGTCCGTTGGTGGCCGGATCCTGGCCGGAACCCCGGTGCAGGTGGCGCTCACGATGGCCATCGGCACCGCCACGGGATTGGTCCTTGGGTGGGAGCTGATCGAAGCGCTGTTCATCGGTGCCGCGGTTGCGGTGGCATCGACCGTGGTCCTGGTCAAGGTGGCGGGCGAAGGCACCCTGCACACCACCACGCACGGCCGAACCGCGTTAGGCGTGTCGATCGTGCAGGACCTCCTCACCGTCGTGCTCGTCGTCGCCCTCTCCGCAATCGGCAGCCAGGCGGAGGAGTCGGTCCTCAGCCTGGTGCTCGCCGGGGCGGTCGCCATCGGCTTCGTGGCGCTCGTCGTGATCGGTGGGTCGCGCTTCCTGCCGCGCCTGCTCGGATTCGTCGCCGGCCTGCGCTCACGCGAGCTGTTCGTCATCAGCGTGGCCGTCATCGCGATCGGCACCGCGTTCGCCGCCAGCTCGCTGGGTGTCAGTGTGGCGCTCGGGGCCTTCGTCGCCGGGCTGGCCCTTGCCGACTCGGACCTCACCGCGAGCGTGCTCGGGGAGATCGTTCCGCTGCGCGAGCTGTTCAGCACGTTCTTCTTCGTCTCGATCGGCATCCTGCTCGAGCCGAGCGCCATCGTCGGGGCATGGCCGGTCGTGCTGGCGCTCCTGCTGATCATCACGCTCGGCAAGGCCCTGCCGATCGCAGCCCTGTCGCTGTTCGACGGCCAGCGCCCATCGTCGGCCCTTCGCGCAGGCGCGCTCATCGGTCAGAGCGGTGAGTTCAGCTTCGTGCTCGCCTCGGCGGGGCTGGCACTCGGCGCGGTCGATCGAGACACCTTCACGCTGGCCATGGGCGCGGTCGTGCTCTCGATCCTGACTGCCGGACCGCTGCTGGCCGGCGCGGAGCGCCTGGGAGCACGCCTCGACGAGGTCGTGCCCCAGCAACCGATGCCGGGCGATGACCCGCCGAGCGGGCTGCGCCGCCATGCCGTCATCCTCGGCTACGGCCGCGTCGGGCGGTCGGTCGCTCGAGTCCTGGACTCGCGCGGCTTTGCGTGGGTCGCGGTCGAGGGTGACTATCAGGTGGCGCGCGAGGCGCGCGAGGCCGGTGGCCCGATCATCTACGGCGACGCCGGCACGCCGTCGGTCCTCGAGCTGGCGGGCGTGGCCGAGGCACACGCCGTCATCGTTGCCATGCCCGACGCCCTCGCCACGCGCCAGGCGGTCATCTACGCGCGCTCTCGGAATCCTCGGAGCGAGATCGTTGCGCGCGCGCACTCAGAGGCCGAGGAGGCCGAGCTTCGCCGACTCGGCGCGGGGCGCGTCGTGGTCGCCGAGCGTGAGCTCGGAAACGAGCTCATCCGGCACGCCTTGCGCCGCTTCGGCGTCAGCGACCGCGAGGTCGCCGCCATCCTGCAGACGCGTCGCCGAGCGTGAGCCGCTAGCCCTCGGACGACTCGACGGGCCAGGCGTCACCGATGCGCTCCACCAGCTCGTCGAGCGTGTCGACGGTCAGCGCGGGCGACATGTCCACGGGCAGCCGCTGGATGGCTCCCCATGGCCCTCGCCGAAGCCAGACGGCGCGCATTCCGTACGCGCTGGCCGGCAGGACGTCGTTGTCGACGCGATCGCCGACGTACGCGACCGACGCCGGGTCAGGGTCGCCCATCAGCGCGACGGCACGCTCGAAGAATGCGGCGTCCGGCTTCGCCGCACCGAGCCCCTCGCTCATCGCCATCACCTCGGTGTCGATGCCAGCGGCCACGAGCTGACGGGCGCGCACGTCCGGCTGGTTGGCGACGATGGCCAGCCGGTATCCGGCCTCACTGAGCGCCTCGAGCGACCGAATCGCATCGGGGTACAGGTCCTCGGCCCGGAAGCCGCCGTAGGCTCGCTCCACCGACGGCATCCGCCGCTCCCAGTCCTCGACGCCGAAGATCCCGAAGACGTCGCGATGCTCGCCACCCCGCTCGATCACGGCACCGAGTGCGGCGAGGAACGTGAGGCGAGGGATGCCGAGCTCGTCGGCCCAGATCGACCAGATGCGCGTCTCGTCGATCAACGTCTCCCCGACGTCGAGGCAGACCCAGCGCACTGTCACAGGGCGATGCTAGCCGAACGAGGACTCGCTACTTCTTGAAGCCGTCGAGGATGTCGCCGATGTCGGGGTTCCTGGTGCGGGCGTCCTCCTTCTCGCGGTTCAGCAGGTCGCCGATGTCGTCGATCCCGAAACCGCCCGACCCACCTGAGCCCGTGGCCGCGCCGCCGCGCTCGCCGAGCATGCCCATGACGATCGGCGCCAGGAGGGCGAGCCGGTCGTCATGGCACGTTCCCCGCCATCTTGGGACGTCCGATGACCCGTCTCCCGAACGACCGGCAAAGCCGCCGTGGGGTAGCGTGACCGGATGATCACCGCTCTCCGCCGCTTCGTTCGCATCGGACTTGCGGTCGCCATGGCCATCTCAGGCGCTTCCCACTTCGTGGCGCCGCGCCCGTACATACAGCATCTGCCCGACGTGGTGTCATTTCGAGCGGAGCTGGTCGCAATCACCGGCATCATGGAGCTTGTGTTGGCGGGCGGCCTCGTCGGTCCTCCACGCTTCCGGCGCCCGGCTGGCCTTGCCCTGGCCGCGTTCCTTGCGCTCGTCTTCCCGGCGAATGTCTACGCAGCCGTGAGCCAGGTGCCGATCGAAGGAGTGCCGACCGGCTGGATCCGCTGGGCGCGGCTGCCGCTCCAGATCCCACTCATCGCGGCCGCCTGGTGGTCGACGAGGCGTCCTTCGTCGCGTTTTTGACAGATTCACATGACAGCGGCACGGCCGCTGCGGCGTGTTCGTGCCGGTCGTCCTGCCCGCTGAGGGCCGCAGGTGTCAGCGAGTGGGGCCACATCCGCCCGTGACGCGCACTTGGCATAAATCTCTCGAGAGGTCTCCCCGGCGGCCTCGACGGCTCCTTCGACGCCCCGGAATCAGGCCGGCTTGACCTCCGGAGACTTCGGCACAGTGACGATTGTCACGTCGAATCGGTGATTCGCCGCACTACCGACGGGCTTCCGGCGGCGACAGCATGGCCGCATGATCACGAACGAACAGACTCCACAGGGTGAGCGCGGAGCGGTGGTAGCCGAGCTCCGCAATGCCACCAAACGATTCGGCAACGTCGAAGCGGTCACAAACATCGACCTGACCGTCCGCAGCGGTGAGCTGCTCGCCGTGCTCGGCCCGAACGGCGCCGGCAAGACGACGGCAATCAGCATGCTCACGGGCCTGCGCCGCCCGACCAGCGGGGCGGCCAGCCTCTTTGGTCGCGACCCGCACGACATTGGGGCCCGACAGAAGGTGGGCGTCATGCTCCAGGCCTCAGGCGTGCCCGAGACGCTACGTGTCGCTGAGCTGCTGAACGAGTTCCGGGGCTACTATCCCGATCCGCTGCCGCTGTCCGCCGTCGTGGCTGCGGCCGGGCTCGATGGCCTGGAGCGACGGCTGTATGGCGAGTTGTCCGGCGGCCAGCAGCGACGCGTCCTGTTCGGAATCGCGCTGTGCGGCAACCCCGAGCTCCTCTTCTTCGATGAGCCGACGACAGGCCTCGATGTCGAAGTCCGGCGTGGCCTCTGGGCGACGCTTCGAGACCTGACTGCCGCGGGTCGCGGCGTCGTGCTCACCACCCATTACCTCGAGGAGGCCGACGCCCTGGCCGACCGGATCGTGGTACTCGACCGCGGCCGCATCATCGCCGAGGGCTCGCCATTCGAGATCAAGGCCCAGGTCCCGGGCCGGCGCATTCGGGCCCAGAGCTCGGTCAGCGTCGCCGACGCGGAGGGGTTCGCTGGCGTGCAGCGGGCATCACGCGACGGCACCTGGCTCGAGATCCTGACGGCAACCGCCGAACCGGCACTGCGCGAGCTCCTGGCTCGCGATCCATCGATCACCAATCTCACCGTCGTTGAGCCGAGCCTCGAAGAGGCATTTCTGGCCCTGACGACCACCACGCAGGAGGCAGCCGCATGACCGGCATGACCGATACCCGACCGATGGCGACTGCCGGCAGCCGCCGCCCGAGCCTCCTGCGGATCTACCGCACCGAGGCAGCACACGAGTTCCTCAAGCTCATCCGGGTGCCGATCTTCGCGATCAGCACGATCGCATTCCCGCTGATGTTCTACGTCATCTTCGGGCTCACCTTCGCCGACGAGAGCACCAACGGCGTCGGCGTGACGACCTACATGCTGGCGACCTACGGCGCGTTCGGCGTCATCGGCTCCGCGCTCTTCGGCTTCGGCGTCAGCGTCGCCATGGAGCGTGGGCAGGGATGGATGCGCCTCAAGCGAGTCTCGCCGATGCCGCCACTCGCCTATTTCGTCGCCAAGGTGGTCATGAGCGCGTCGTTCGCTGCGCTCATCGTTGCAGCGCTGTTCGTGCTCGGGGCCACCGTGGGCGGCGTGCGCATGCCGGCGGACCAGTGGATGAGCCTGGCGGCCGTCCTCGTCATCGGCGCCCTGCCCTTCTGCGCGATGGGCCTGGCCTTCGGCTACCTCGTCGGGCCGAACTCGGCGCCCGCGGTGCTGAACCTTGTCTACCTGCCGATGGCCTTTGCTTCAGGCCTGTGGATCCCGCTCTTCCAATTGCCCGAGCTGGTGCAGTCGATCGCGCCATTCCTCCCGCCGTATCATTTCGCTCAGCTCGCCCTCGGGACGTTCGGCGCGGATGAAGGCGGAAGCTCGCTGCTCCATGTCGGAGCGTTGCTCGGTTTCACGATCGTCTTCCTGGCTGTGGCCGGTTGGGGCTACCGGCGCGACGAGGGACGCACCTACGGATGAGGGCCACGGCATGATCAACCAGCCGCCCGACGGCACGAAGTGGATGCGCTACGTCTGGCTCGTCTACCTCGGGACGCTCTTCTTCCAACCCATCTTCGACCCGGCGGCCGGCCCACTCGACTGGGCCGTGGTCGCCGGGTTGATCGCCGCTTTCCTGCCGCTCTACTTCGCCGGGTTCAGGGCCCCCGACGACCGACGAGTCCTCCAGCTCGTGGTCGCCATGGCGGCGCTCGGCGTTGCGGGCTCGTTGCTGAACAGCGGCGCCAGTGTGTTCGTCATCTACGCGGCGTCCTGTGCTGCATACCTCGCACCGGTTCGACGCGCGGTGCAGGTCATCGTCGCCCTGGTCATCGTGGTCGGCATCATCGTTCTCATCTCACCCGTTCCACTGCCATGGCGGCTGTTCGCGCATGCACCCGCGCTCATCTTCACAGTCGTGATCGGTGCCGCGAACGTCTTCGACGCCGAGCGCGAGCGTGCGGAGCGTCGGCTGCGGCGAGCCGACGAAGAGATCGAGCGTCTCGCCACGCTCGCCGAGCGGGAACGCATCGCCCGCGACCTTCACGACCTGCTGGGGCATACGCTGTCGGTGATCGTTGTGAAGTCCGAGCTGGCGGCACGCCTTGTCGAGCGCGAGCCGGGGCGCGCGGGTGAGGAGATGCGCAGCGTGGAGCGTATCGGTCGCGAAGCGCTCTCGGAGGTCCGCGCGGCGGTGGCTGGCTACCGCGCAAGAGGCCTGCGTGGCGAGCTCGAGGGCGCTCGGCGCGCGCTCGACGCCGCCGGCGTCGAAACGACCTTCGAGACCGAGCTTGCTTCCCTGCCGATTGCCGTCGAGTCTGCGTTGGCATTCGCACTGCGGGAGTCGGTGACCAATGTGGTGCGTCACGCCGGCGCCCGACACACCGGCGTTCGCATCCGCATGGAAGGATCGGACGTCGTGCTCGAGGTGACCGATGACGGCCGGGGTGGATCGGGGTCCGAGGGGGCGGGCCTTACCGGCATGCGCGAACGGATCACGGCCCTAGGCGGATCCGTGAAGCGCGACGGCGCATCGGGAACGCGCGTGCGCGTCACGCTGCCGGTCGAATCGGACACGACGGCGCCCGGTGCCCCGGCGCCTGAATCACTCGGGCCGCGGTGACCATCCGTCTCGTGCTGGCCGAGGACCAACGCATGGTGCTCGGCGCCCTGGGCGCCCTCCTCGACATGGAGGGAGACCTGACCGTCGCGGGGACCGCGGCTGACGGCACAGATGCGCTGCGCCTCGTCGAGGCCCTGGCGCCGGATGTGCTGCTGACCGACATCGAGATGCCCGGCATGACCGGGCTCGAGGTCGCGGGCGAGATCCGACGCCGTGGGCTGCCGACCCGGGTGGTGATCCTCACCACGTTCGCGCGAAGCGGCTACCTGCGCCGGGCCCTGGACGCGGGCGCAGCCGGCTATCTGCTCAAAGACGCACCGTCGGCAACCCTGGCCGCAGCCATCCGGTCAGTGCACGCAGGCGGACGGGCGATCGATCCGGCCCTCGCCGCGGACGCGTGGGGGGACGCCGATCCGCTGACCGACCGGGAGCGGCAGGTACTGCGGCTGGCCGGCGAAGGGCTGGCCAACTCGGAGATTGCCGCACGCCTCCACCTCTCGGACGGAACGGTGCGGAACTACCTGTCGGAGGCAATCGGCAAGCTCGGCGTGACGAACCGCGTGGCGGCCGCACGGCTTGCGCGAGAACGGGGCTGGTTATGAGACGCAGCCAGGTAGCGGTCTCAATGGGCTCGGGCTCGCCGAGCGTTAGCGAGGTCTAGGCGGTCTTGACGGCGGCGACCAGGGCGGCGACGGACGGCTTGGCGTCCCCGAACAGCATCGCGGTCTTCTCGTTGCTGAAGAGCGGGTTCGGGATCCCGGCAAAGCCGGCCCCACGCCCACGCTTGAGGACGATGATGTGCTGCGCCTGGTCGACGTTGAGGATCGGCATGCCGGAGATCGGCGAGCCCTCTTCGCGCGCCGCCGGGTTGACGACGTCATTGGCGCCGATGATGAGCGCCACGTCGGTATCAGCGAAGTCCTCGTTGATCTCGTCCATCTCCTTGAGCCGGTCATAGGGAACGTTCGCCTCGGCCAGGAGCACGTTCATGTGGCCGGGCATGCGGCCGGCGACAGGGTGGATGGCGAACTGGACGTCGACGCCCTTGGCGACCAGCAGGTCCATCAGCTCGCGCACCGGCCCCTGCGCCTGTGCGACGGCCATGCCGTAGCCCGGCACGATGATCACCCGCTTGCCGTACGCCATCAGCACCGCCGCATCCTCGGCACCGATCTCGCGCAGGTCCTCCTCGCCCTCCGCGCCCGCGGCGGCGACGCCGCCACCGGTGCCGAAGCCGGCGAACAGGACGTTGAAGATCGACCGGTTCATCGCCTTGCACATCAGCTGGGTGAGGATGGCGCCCGATGCGCCGACCAGGGTCCCGGCGATGAGCAGCGCGTAGTTGCTCAGCACGAAGCCGGTCGCCGCGACCGCGATGCCGGTGTAGCTGTTGAGCAGCGACACGACGACCGGCATGTCCGCGCCACCGATCGGCATGACGAGCTGGACGCCCAGGACGAGCGAGAGGAGGACGAAGAGGATGAAGAGCGGAACGCTCGGGGAGACGGCCGCAAGGTAGACGCCGATGACGACGAGGGCGAGGAAAATGCCGGCCGTCACGAACTGCGAGCCGGGGTACTTGACCGGGCGCGAGGCGATGAGGCCCTGGAGCTTGCCGAACGCCACCACCGATCCGGTCAGGCTGACGGCGCCGATGATGGCGCCGAGCAGCGTGGCGATGACGAACGCCAGCGGGAGAAGCTCTCCCGGGTGCAGGTCGGTATCGCGCAGGAACTCCACCACTGCCACCAGCGCGGCTGCGCCGCCGCCGGCCCCGTTGAAGATGGCGACCATCTGGGGCATCGCGGTCATCGCGACGCGCTTGGCGCCGAGCCAGCCGGCGACCGCGCCGATGGCGCCGCCGACAACCACGATCCACCAGTTGGCGAACATGCCATCGGTCGTGAAGAAGGTCCAGGCCACGACGAGCGCCATGCCGGCGGCGCCCAGCAGGTTGCCGGTGCGTGCCGTCCTCGGGCTTGCCAGGAACTTGAGGGCGAGGATGAAGGTGACGCTGGCGATCAGCCAGACGAGGTAGGTCAGGACGTCGAGCGTGTCCACTCTCAGCGCTCCCCGGGCCGCTTCTTGAACATCTCGAGCATCCGATCGGTCACGACGAAGCCGCCGACGACGTTGATCGTGCCCAGGATGACGGCGAGCAGGGCGAGGATGATCCCGACCGCGCCACCGGCCGTGGCCGCGACCAGCATGGCCCCGACGACGATGACGCCGTGGACGGCGTTCGCGCCGCTCATGAGGGGCGTGTGGAGCATGGTCGGCACCTTCGACACGACCTCGTAGCCGACGAATGCGGCGAGGACGAGGATGAAGAGGGCCGTCAGCAGCTCGAAGGCAGAAAGCTCCATCGGTCTACGCGTCCTTCTTGGTCTCGGGGGTTGCGGCGGGGGCCACCTCGATGCCGAGCGCCTTGGCGGTCGCCTCGTGGACGACCTTGCCGCCGTGCGTGATGGTGGCGCCGCGCGTGATCTCGTCGTCGAGGTCGATCTTGAGCTCACCGTCGGCCAGGAGGTGCTTGACGAGCGTCTGGATGTTCTTGGCGTACATCTGCGTCGCGCTGCCCGGCATGGTGGCCGGCAGGTTGGTGAGGCCGATGATCCTGACGCCGTGGCGAACGACCTCCTTGCCCGGCTCCGTCCCCTCGACGTTGCCGCCCATCTCGGCGGCCATGTCGACGATCACGCTTCCGGGTTTCATGCTCTTCACCATCTCGTCGGTGACCAGGCGCGGCGCCGGCCGGCCCGGGATGAGGGCCGTGGTGATGACGAAGTCGGCTTCCTTCACGCGCTCGGCGATGAGCTCGGCCTGGCGGCGCTTGTAGTCGTCGCTCATCTCGGTCGCGTAGCCGCCGGCGGTCTCGGCCTTCGCCTTCTCCTCCTCGGTCATCTCGACCTCGATGAAGGTGGCGCCCAGGCTCTGGACCTGTTCCTTCACGACGGGGCGCACGTCGGTCGCCTCCACCACCGCACCGAGCCGTCGCGCGGTGCCGATGGCCATCAGGCCGGCGACCCCCGCACCCATGATGATGCCGCGCGCCGGACGCACGGTGCCGGCCGCGGTGGTGAGCAGCGGCATGAACTTGGGCAGCCGCTCGGCCGCGATCAGTACCGCCTTGTAGCCGCCGACCGTGGCCTGCGAGCTGAGGGTGTCCATGCTCTGCGCGCGGGTGATCCGCGGGATGGCGTCCATGCTGATGGCCGTCACGCCGCGCTCCGCAAGCTTCTGGGCGAGCTCGGGCTTCGAGAGCGTCCCCAGCGTGCCGATGAGCACCGAGCCATCGCGTAGCATCTCGACCTCCTCGTCGGAGGGGCGGCCGACGCGGAGCACCAGGTCCGCCTTCCCGTACAGGGCCGGCGCATCCGGAACGATGGTGGCGCCGGCCTCCCGGAATGCCTCGTCGGTGTTCGACGAGGCCTCGCCGGCGCCGGCCTGGACGAGGACCTCGACGCCGTCGGCGATCAGCTGGCCAGCGATCTGTGGAGTGAGCGCGACGCGGGTCTCGCCATCGGCGGTCTCGCGAGGGACGGCGATCTTCATGAGAGCGTTCTCGTGGAGGGGATGCACAGGGACGAACCGCTGCACCGTGGTCGAGGGCGCGTGGCGGTTCGGAATTCGGAGTGTAGCAGAGCGGTCGCCACGGTCCGCTATCGGCTAGGCTGCAACACGCTGCCACGCCACGTTCCAGAGGCGCTTCCGTTCAATGTCCCTGGTCGTTGACTCCATCACCAAGCGATTCGGTGAGATCGTCGCGCTCGACGGCGCCTCGTTCTCCGTCGAGCCCGGACGCATCTTCGGCCTGCTCGGGGCCAATGGCGCCGGCAAGACGACGAGCATGCGGATCGTCCTCGACATCCTCCGAGCCGACTCCGGCCGGGTGACGTGGCAGGGCACCGAGAACATCGCGCTCCCGAGGCGCACGTGGGGCTATCTGCCCGAGGAACGCGGCCTCTACCCACGCATGAAGGTCAGCGAGCAGCTCCGCTTCTTCGCAGCCCTGTACGGCGTCTCGGACTTGGATGCGACCGCTGAGATCGACGACTGGCTGGAGCGCTTCCGCATCCCTGACTACCGGGACCGCAAGGTCGAGGAGCTCTCCAAGGGGAACCAGCAGAAGATCCAGTTCATCGCGGCCATCCTGCACGACCCCGAGGTGCTGATCATGGACGAGCCCTTCACCGGGCTCGATCCCGTCAACGTGCGCCTCCTGAAGGAGGCGTTCCTCGAGATGCGCGACCGCGGCAAGACGCTCATCTTCAGCACCCACCAGATGGAGACGGTGGAGGAGCTGTGCGAGTCGATCGCGATCGTCGATCGCGGCCGGGTCGTGGTGAGTGGCGCCGTCCGCGACGTCAAGCGCGCCATGGGCCGCCGCGTGGTTCGTCTCGCCACCGACGGCAACGGCCACGGGGTCGGCTGGCTGAGCGATCTGCCCGGCGTCACCGTCACGACGCAGCGCGAGGACTACGTCGAGCTGCACGTGCCCGCGGATCGCGACCCCCAGACGGTCCTTTCCGCGGCGCTCGAGCGAGGCGAGCGCGTCACGCGCTTCGAGATCACCGAGCCCAGCCTCGAGGAGATCTTCATCGAGCACGTCGGCCACCGCGCGGTCGACGAGTCCGAGGAGCACCTCGCCGCCACCGGCCGCGGAGCAAACGGATGAGCAATTTGTTTCCGAACGCGTTGCACGTCGCTCGGCGCGAGTACCTGTTCCGCGTGCGCGGCCGCGCCTTCCTGATCACGACCATCCTGCTGGCCGTTGCGATCGTGGCCGTCACGATGGTGCCGACCATCCTGTCGGCCGTCGGCATCGCGGATCCACCGGAGATCGCGGTCGACGTCCAGGCCGATGACCTGAACGCAGACCCGGTCGTCACCATCCAGACGGCGCTCCTGCTCGGCATGGACCCCGAGGCGGACCCGGACGCCGAGCCGGCCGGAAACGAGGAACGGCCCCGCGTCACGCGCGCCGACAACCCGGACGAGGCCGCGCAGGCTGTCCGGGACGGCGAGCTCGACGCACTGCTGACGATCACCCGGGGAGAGGATGGCGACCTCGAGTTCGAGTATCTCGGCAGCGCGAGCCCAACGAACCGGACCCGGCTGCTGGTCACGCAGGCGGCGACCGCGCTCGCCGTCGGAGAGCGGCTGGAGGGTGCCGGCATCGGCCAAGAGGAGAGCGCCGAGATCTTCAGCCCGCCGACCTTCACCGCGATTCCGATCGACCCGGACGACGCCCGCAACCAGGAGGACTTCGGCGGCGCCTTCATCCTGGCCTACGCCGTCGTCATCCTCACCTTCATGGCGATCCTGACGTACGGCAACTGGGTTGCCCAGAGCGTCGCAGAGGAGAAGTCCGGCAGGGTCATGGAGCTGCTCATCACCGCCGCCACGCCGCGGCAGCTGCTCACCGGCAAGGTCCTGGGGACGGGCGCCGCTGGCCTGACGCAGTACCTGGCGATGGTGGTGGCGGCCATCGTCGGCTTCGTCGCCAACGGCCCGATCTCCGAGGCGCTGGGCCTCAGCGGCCAGGCGCCGATCTCGCTGCCCGATCTCGAGCTCACCATGGCCCTCTCCTTCGGGGCGTTCTTCCTGCTCGGCTTCCTCCTCTACGCCACCCTCTACGCCGCGGCCGGGTCGATGGTCAGCCGGATCGAAGACGTGCAGCAGGCGGCCGGCCCGCTCATCTTCCTGGCCATGGGCGGCTACTTCGCCGCTTTCACCGGGCTCAACGATCCCGATGCCCCCTGGGTCGGCGTGCTCTCGATCGTGCCGTTCTTCAGCCCGTACCTGATGCCGGCGCGCATGCTGCTCACCAACGTGGGGCTCGGCGACGTGATCCTGGCCCTGGCGCTGCTGGCGGCGACGCTCGTGGTCGCCATCTGGATCGCGTCGCGGATCTACAGCGCCGGTGTGCTGATGTACGGCCAGCGGGCGGGCATCCGCAGCATCTGGCGCGCGACGCGCGTCTCGCGTTGATCCGTTCGCATGGATGAGATCGTGATCGATGGGAGGCGGCTGGAGCTGGCCCGTGGCGACATCACCGCCGAGCGCGTCGACGCGATCGCCAACGCGGCGAACGACGCGCTCCGAGGCGGGGGCGGAGTCGACGGCGCCATCCATCGGGCTGCGGGTTCGGGCCTGCTCGAGGAGCTGCGACGTCGCTTTCCCGATGGAACGCCGACCGGCACCGCGGTCGCCACCGATGCCTATGACCTGCCCGCGAAGTGGGTGATCCACGCGGTCGGCCCGGTCTGGCGGGGTGGTACGCATGGCGAGCCGCAGCTGCTGGCAGACGCCTATCGGTCCAGCCTGCTCCTGGCCGATGAGCTGGGCGCCAGGAGCGTCGCGTTTCCCGCCATCAGCATGGGCATCTACGGATATCCGCCGCACGCCGGCGCCCGGGTCGCCATCAACAGCGTGGCGGAGCACCTGCGTGGGAGCACGGGTGTCGATGTCGCGCGCTTCGTGCTGTTCAGCGAGGACACCTACGAGCGCTTCGCCGGCGCGCTCGCCGAGCTTGCGGCCGCGCAATAGTCACCGCGGCGCCCGTCAGATCAACGCCAACCGGTAGGCCTCATGAGTCGATCGGGGCGATTCCGGCGGTGCGCATACTTACCCCGGCGGTGCGCAGCCGCAGCGCGAATCGGTCGTCCGGAGGGCGAATGTCCGAGACGTCACTGCCGGTCATGAGCCCACTGAGGTACTCCCCCACCACCGGCGCGTGCTTGAAGCCGTGTCCGGAGCCGCCGCCGACGACCCACGCGTTGAGATGCGCGAGCTCCGGGACACGATCGATGATGAAATGGGTGTCGGCGGTGAGCTCGTACTGGCACACGCGGCCCTCGGCCACGGGGCGGTCGGCGAGGGCCGGGAAGCGCCGCCGCAAGTAGGCTCGCGACGCCTCGATGCGCTCGTCGGAGATCCGGCGGTCGAGGGTGTCGGGATCGACCTCCGGTCCGGCCCAGTCGGGCGCGACCTTGAACCCGCGGCCCTCGATCGAGGGAAGCCCGTAGAACGCGGCGTCGTACTCGACCCAGGTCGGCATCTGGTGGGCGTCGAACGCCGTGACCCCCGGAGGGGTCGCGAAGTAGATGATCTCCTGCCGCGGCACCGACATTTGCAGGCCGCTCACGTTGGGAAGGACCTTCGGAAGCCACGCGCCCGCCGCGAAGACCACTGCGTCGAAGCCGGAAGAGGAGGCGGTGACCTCGATCACCACTCCGTCCTGGTCAAGAGTGGCGTGGCCGGTCACGAGCTCGCCCCCCTCGGCGACGAACGCATCCGCGACGGCGGCCACTGCGCGCCGCGCCATGAGCACGCCGGCCTCCGGCTCGTGAAGCGCCCAGGCCACGCCGTCGCTGCGGAGCTGCGGCCATCGGCGCGCCAGCTCGTCCTGGTCGAGCAGCTCGACGGGAACCTCCAGGCGGCGTAGAGCTGCCAGGGAGTCGGCCTCGAAACCATCGTCCCGACGCGCGAGCCACAGGACGCCGGTCCGAACGAAGAGCGCCGGATCGAGGGCGAGCCACTGTTCGAGCGATCGGCGCTGCCAGGCCGGGTAGAGCTCGTCCGCGCCGTGCGCCGAGCGCGTCACGCGCGACTCGTCACCGGAACTCGACAGCGAGTTGCCCGGCCCGTACTGATCGACCAAGGTGACCGATGCGCCACGGCGCTGGAGCCAACGGGCCGTCCACGTGCCGAATACCCCGGCGCCGATGACGATGACGTGCATCGGCGGATGGTAGCCCGTGACCTCTCGGCCGCGGCCGGCGCGGTACGATCAGCCCGATGGAGGGCACGCCACCGACCGCAGTCATCAGCACCCGTGGGCTGACGAAGCACTACGGCTCGGTGGAGGCGCTCACGTCCCTGACGCTCGAGGTCAACCGGGGCGAGATCTACGGCTTCCTGGGGCCCAACGGCGCCGGCAAGTCGACGATGATCAGGACCCTCCTCGGCTTCCTCCACGCGACGAGCGGCGGCGCGACCGTGCTCGGCATGGACATCGCGCTCGACTCGGTCGAGATCAGGCGCCTGACCGGCTACCTGCCCGGTGGCATCTCGCTGTACGACTCGCTCACCGGCGAGCAGGTACTGGACTACCTCGTCGATCTCCAGGGCCGCGAGCCGCGGCGGCGCGCCGAGCTGTGCGATCGGCTCGAGCTTCCCGGCTCCGTCCTGCGACGGAAGGTGCGCGACTACTCACGCGGGATGCGCCAGAAGATCGGTGTCGTCCAGGCTCTCCAGCACGACCCCGAGCTCGCCATCCTCGACGAGCCCACCGAGGGGCTCGACCCGCTCATGCAGCACGCGTTCTATCGGATCCTTGACGACCTCCGGCGGGAGGGGCGCACCGTGTTCTTCTCGTCGCACGTGCTGTCCGAGGTCGAGCGGCTGTGCGATCGGGTTGCGATCATCCGGGCCGGGCACCTGATGGCGATCCACGACGTGGGCGAGCTCCTCGCTCGCCGCAGGCGACGGGTGATGCTGCGCTGGCGCGGCACGCCGGACCTGTCCGCTCTCCCGGGCCTGGAGGACGTGCAGGTGGACGGCAACAGGGTGATCGGAATGCTGTCCGGCGAGGTTGCGGGATTCGTGCGGGCCATCGCCTCCCCGAGCCTGGAGGACCTCACCATCGAGCCCGCCAGCCTCGAGGAGGCGTTCCTCGAGTACTACGCCCCCGAACGCGACGAGGAGGCGGCGGCGTCGTGAGCGGGCGGCTGTTGCGCCAGACCCTGCGCTGGCAACGCGTTCGGCTCATCGTGGTCATGCTGGCCGGCGTCGGCTGGGGCGTGCTCATCCCGATCATCTACGGCGCCTTTAGCGAGGTCTTTCGCGACCTCGTCAACTCGGGCGTGTTTCCGGAGGAGCTGATGAGCTTCGGGTCCGGATCGCTCTTCGATCTTCCTGGGGCCATCACCCTCGGCCTGCAGCATCCGCTGGCCATCTCCATGGTGGCCATCTTCGCCGTTGGGGCTTCGGCCACCGCCGTGGCGGGCGAGCGTGCCAGCGGAACGCTCGAGGTCCTGTTGGCGCGCCCGATCTCGCGCCTCACGCTCTACGCGAGCATCCTGGTTGCGCTGCTGCTGGCGGTGGTCCTCGTCCTGGTTGCGATCCTGGGCGGGATGGTCGGCGGATCGGTACTTCAGGGCATCAGCGATGAGGTCGACCTGGGCATGATGCCGCTCGTCCTCCTCAACGGGTTCGGCATGTGGGCGGCGTTCACCACCTTCGGGCTGGCCGCCTCGGTGAGCTTCGATCGGCCCGGACCGGCCATCGGCCTGTCGCTGGGATACCTCATGACCAACTACTTCCTTGAGATCCTGGGTTCGCTATGGACCGATGCTGCCTGGACCCAGGAATACTCGCTGTTCCATCACTTCAACCCGGGCGAGATCCTCACCGGCGGCATGCAGGGGATCGACCTCGTGATCGTGTTCGTGGCTGCGCTGGTGCCGGTGATCTTCGCCATCGTGATCTTCCCGCGCAGGGACCTCGCCGCACCGGCCTGACGGGCGTCACGAGGCGCTCAGGGCCGCCCCTCCTCGAGCGCGTAGGAAACGGCTTCCTCTGCGGTCAGCTGCTCGCCGGCGGCCCAGTCGCGCGCATGCGCCGGCTCCGCTCGCAGGGTTTCGGGGTCGAACCCGAGAACCTCTCGGTTGAACAGGTTCAGCCCGGTACCGCTCGTGCGCTCGAAGGTGGCAACGGCGCCGGATAGCCGCGCGGCACGGCCGAGGTCGCCCTGGTGGAAAGCGACGATCGCCAGTCCGTCGAGCACAAGCGTGTAGCCGCTGACGTCCTGGGCCTCGTTGAAGATCTCGAGCGATTGACGAAGCCATCGGCTGGCCTCGATCAGTGTCCGGCCATCGGCGCCGGCATAGAAGTCGCTCAGCTCGGCGAGGCCCATGGTGTAGCTCGCCCAGCCGACCATGAAGCGGTCGTCGATGGCCTCGAACACCGCGAGAGCGTCCCGCACATGGGACCGCGCGTCATCGCTCCGCCCCATCCCGTAGGCAATGTTCGCGAGTGCCCATTCGCAACGTCCCACGCCCGACACATCGCCGAGCTCGCGGAAGATCGCGAGCGCTTCGTTCACGTATCCCAGCGCGGCGACGGCGTTGTTCTCGTCCTGAAGGCCAATGACCGACCAGGTGAACGAGATCGAGTAGAGCGCCTCGGCCAGGCCGCGCCGATCGCCAAGCCCGCGCCGGGTTTCGATCTCGCGCTCGTAGAGGACACGTGAGCGGTCCGCGTCTGCCTGCCAATAGGCGAGGCCGGCGGCAGCGTCGAGTGCATCAGCCAGGATCGCCGGGTGGTCGGACGCCTGCGGCAGGGCGAGGATCTGCTCGAGCCGCTCCAGGCCCTCGGCCAGGTAGCCGCGCATCTGCCAGAAGCGCCAGAGTGTAGAGCCGAGGCGCAGCGCGAGATCGGCCGCGGACATTTCGATCGACCAGCCGATCGCCGCCCGAAGGTTGTCGTGATCCTCTTCCAGCCGGTCGAGCCAGTCTCGCTTGTCCGATCCCATGACATGCGACGACGCCTCCTCGGCAAGAGCGAGGAAATGCTGGGCGTGCTCCGAACGCAGCGAGTCCCAGCGGCCGCCGCGCAACGGCCCGCTCGATCGCAAACTCGCGGATGGTCTCGAGCATGCCGAAGCGTGGCTCGCCGTCGACCCCGTCCATCTGGCGGACGAGGCTCTTCTCGACCAGGGAGCCGAGGGTGCTCGAGCAGGTCGCCCGTCCCCGATCCGCAGACGCGCTCGATCGCGTCGAGTCCCGCGCCGCCGACGAATACCGACAGGCAGCGCGAACAGGGCGCGGTCGTCGTCGTCGAGCATGTCGTGGCTCCATGCGATCGCGCCTCGCAGCGTCTGCTGCCGCTCGGGCAGATCGCGCGCGCCGCCGGCCAGGAGGCCCAGCCGATCCTCAGGCGACCGAGCATCGCCTGCGGGCGTGAGGATCCGGATCCGGGCCGCCGCCAGCTCGATGGCCAGCGGCAGGCCGTCGAGCCGCACGCAGATCTCGGCCACGGCGGCGGCGTTCTGGTCCGTGAGCTCGAAGTCCGGCTTCACCGACCGAGCCCGCTCGATGAACAGCGCGACAGCCTCGTATTCGCCGAGACGTGCAAGCGGCGGCAGGTTCGCGGCGTCCGGCAGCCCGAGAGGCGGCACCGCGTATTCCTGCTCTCCCGAGATGTGGAGGACGCTGCGGGTGCTGGTGAGAACGGTCAGGTTGCGGCACGCGGCCAGGAGCGCGGCGATGGCCGGTCCGGCCGCCACAACCTGCTCGAAGTTGTCGAGAACGAGCAGCATCCTCTTCTCGCCGATGGCGTCGATCAGCCGATCGACCGAGCTGCGTCCGCCGCGGTCCGGGAGCCCGAGCGCCTGCGCGATGGTTGCCGGAACCAGCGCCGCCTCGTTGATCGACTCCAGCTCCACGAAGAAGACCCCGGCCGCGTAGGTTCCGAGCGCGCGTCCGGCGACCTCGAGGCTGAGACGCGTCTTGCCCGTCCCGCCAGGCCCGGTGAGCGTGAGCAGCCGGCTTCGCTCAAGCAGCGCCGCGACATCGGCGATCTCCCGCGCGCGTCCGAGGAAGGTGGTCAGCCGCGTCGGCAGGTTGTTCGGGACGGCGTCGAGCGACCCGATCGGGGCAAAGTCGTCCGCGAGGCCGGGCAGTACGAGCTGCCAGAGGTGCTCGCGATGCTCGAGGTCCTTGAGGCGGTGTTCCCCGAGGTCGCGCAGCTCCACCCCGGCAGGCAGCGCGTCGCTGGACGAGCGTGCGCGTAGCGTCCGAGAGCAGCACCTGGCCGCCGTGCCCGGCGCTGGCGATGCGGCTGGCCCGATGAACGTCGATTCCGACGTAGGACTCGGCCGAGACCTCCGCCTCGCCGGTGTGGAGGCCGATGCGGACGCGGATATCGGCGTCCGGCGGCCATGGCTCGGCCGCGAGGGCTCGCTGCGCGGCGGCGGCGGCGGCGACGGCTCCGGGCGCGGTCGGGAACGCGACGAAGAACGAGTCGCCCTCGGTCCCGAACTCCTCCCCGCGCTCGGCAGCGAAGGCGGCCCGCATCAGCTCCTGGTGGCGCGCCAGTACCGGCGGCCAACCGTCGCCGAGGTCCTGGAGGAGACGGGTCGACCCCTCGATGTCGCTGAACAGGAACGTGACGGTACCGGTGAGCAACTCAGGCATCGCGTCGGGAGTGTGCGATGCAGGGAGGCATCAGGGCAAGCCCACCGGACCACAGCGCTCTGAACAGGCAGCCATCGGCGCACCGATGAGGCCTCGGCTAGGCTTCGCGGGTGCGACCCGTCATCAGGTTCCTGGCTCGCCGGCCCGTCCTTGCTGCTGTCATGGGAGCGCTGGCCATCGCCGGCTCGGCTGTCCTGGTGCGCCTTGCCGACGTGCCGCCGTCGACCGCCGCCTTCTTCCGCTGCGCGTACGCGCTGCCTCCCCTTGCGCTCCTCGCCTGGTACGAACGTCGCCGCTACGGACCACGACCGGCGAGCCAGGTCCGGCTGGCTTGGCTCGCGGGGATCTTCTTCGCCGCGGACCTCATCCTGTGGCACCACGCGATCAACCACGTTGGCGCCGGCCTGGCGACCGTGCTCGGGAACACCCAGGTCGTCGTGGTACCGATCGCCGCATGGATCTTCCTCCGTGAGCGGCCGTCCCGGCGCGTCGCGATCTCCGTGCCGCTGGTGCTCATCGGCGTCGTCCTCATCTCGGGCGTGATCGGAGTCGGTGCATACGGGGAGAACCCGGTGCTGGGGGTGATCCTGGGTCTGGGCACCGGCCTCGCCTACGGTGGATTCATTCTGGTCCAGCGACGAGCGAACGCCGACATCCGTCGACCGGCGGGCCCGCTGTTCGACGCCACGGCGTCAACGGCGATCATTGCCCTGGCCGTCGGCCTGCCCCTCGGAGAGATCGACCTCACGATCAGCTGGCCGGCGCACGGCTGGCTACTGGTGCTGGCACTGGGCATCCAGGTCTGCGGGTGGCTGCTCATCAGCATCAGCCTGCCGCGCCTGCCGGCAGCCATCACGTCGGTCGTGCTCACCATCCAGCCGGTCGGATCGGTCCTGCTTGGGATCTGGATCCTGTCCGAGGCACCCTCGGCCCTTCAACTGGTGGGCGTCGCGTTCATCATCGCCGGGCTTCTGCTGGTGACGGTCCGCGTTCGATCGTCGCGGCGGCGCACGGAGGCACAGCCGGCGCCTGGCTGATCGCTCGGCGGCGGGTCAGGTGCCCGAGGGAAGGGTGACGACGAAGCACGTTCGTCCGGGCTCCGACTCGACGTCGATCCTGCCGCCGTGCCGCGCCACGACGGAGTGCGAGATGTGCAGCCCGAGCCCGGTGCCCTTTCCCGGCGGCTTGGTCGTATAGAAGGGCTCGAACAGGTGGGGGCGAACGTCGTCCGGAATGCCGGCGCCAGAGTCGCAGATGGACACCCGCACCCCGTTACCGGTGGGATCCGGCTCCGCGCGAACGGTGAGGGTGCCTCGCCCGTCCATGGCGTCGATGGCGTTGTCGACCAGGTTCGTCCACACCTGGTTCAGCTCGGAGCCGTGAGCCTCGATCTCCGGCACCTCGTCGGCGAGCTCGTGCCGCACATCGATGCCGTCCCTGAGCCGGTGCTTGAGGATCGTCAGCGTCTGCCCGAGTCCGACCCTGACATCGACACGCTGCACCGGCATCTGGTCGAGGTAGACGTACCCCTTGACGGCGCCGACGATGTCGCTGATCCGTCCGACCGCGAGCCCAACCTCGTCGAGCAGCTGGTGGGCGGACGCGCGCGCAGCCAGCCAGCTGATGGTCGTCGTGCGGAAGCTCTCGCAGGGCATCCGCGGTCCAGCCAGCGTCCACGAGCGGCCGCGGCCTGATCCGAGTCGCCCACCACGGCGGCCACTTCGTCGATCCGGTCGGCGCGCTCGAGCGACGAGCGTGGGGCGTCCATGCCGTCAGGAGGGCTCGGCACTGGGTCGGGCCGTGGCAGCTGCTCGACCGCGGAGATCGCGGCGTCGAGGTGGCGGACTGCGCGGACCGCAGCCGCAGCCGGGTTGTTGAGCTCATGCGCGAGGCCCGCGGCCATCGTGCCGAGCGAGGCCAGCTTCTCGCGCTCGCGCAGCGTTGCCTCCAGCTGCCGCAGGCGCGCCACCGCGGTGCGAATGATGGCCAGCGCCACATCCGGGCCGGCCGCGAGCAGGTCCCGGACGGCCTCGACCGGGATGCGAAGCACCTCGGCCTCGGTCACGGCGTCAACGGAGGCGAGCCTGCGGCCGCCCTCGAGCGCGGCGATCTCGCCCTGCAACGAGCCCGGCCCGACGCGTGCCACCGGGATGTCGGCGCTCCCCGACCTCCTGGTCACCTCGAGCTCGCCGGCGAGTACGACGTACAGCGCGTCGGCGCGATCTCCCTCGCCGATGAGTCGCGTCCCGGCAGGGAGGTCGACGACCTCGCCCATACCGACGAGCCGCTCGCAGCTGTTCGTCCTCGAGCCCGCCGAAGAGCGGCGTGGTCCGCAGCTGCTCGACGATCTCTGCAGGCGCCACGTGCTCGTGACGGTCGGTCATTGATCGGCCAGGTATTGATGGGCGAACTGGACGGCCATCGCGCCCTCACCGACGGCGCTGGCGATTCGCTTGACGGACCGATGCCGCACGTCGCCGGCGGCAAAGACACCCGGCATGCTCGACTCGAGCAGGAACGGATCCCGGTCGAGATTCCAGCCGACCTGCGGGCCGACGTCCGGTCCGGTCAGGATGAAGCCGGCCGCGTCGCGCGCCACGACCCCATCGAGCCAGGCGGTACGTGGCTGCTGGCCGATGAACACGAAGACGGCTGCGAGCTCGAGCTCGACGTCGCCCGCCGGAGTGACGAACGTGGCGCGCTCGAGGTGGTCGGCCCCGTCGAGGCCCTTTGCCTTGCACATCGTGTGGACCTCGACGTTCTCGAGGCTTCCGATCTGATCGATCAGGTACGCGCTCATGGTCTCGTCGAGGCCCTCGCCCCGAACGAGAAGGTGGACCTGTTTGGCGTAGCGGGCGAGGTGGACGGCCGCCTGGCCGGCGGAGTTGCCTCCCCCGATGACGCCGACCACGGCGTCGCGGTAGAGGATCGCCTCCGTCGTTGCCGCCCCGTAATACACGCCTCGGCCGGCGAGCTCGGCGGCGCCGGTCACGTCGAGCTGGCGGTATGTGACGCCCGAGGCGACGACGACGACCTGGCATGACAGCTCGGCGCCGTCGTCGAGCACGACGGTCCGGTATGGGCCGTCGCGTCGGATCGTCTCGACCTCCTGGGACGAGAGGATCTCGGCTCCGAGGCGGCGGGCCTGGGTCAACGCGCGCCGCGCCAGGTCGCTCCCGGTCAGCCCCGACGGGAAGCCCA
The DNA here is from genome assembly GCA_963839635.1 of uncultured Chloroflexia bacterium. Taxonomy (GTDB): domain Bacteria; phylum Chloroflexota; class Limnocylindria; order QHBO01; family QHBO01; genus JACDBZ01. The sequence continues at coordinate 23,103 of CAWIVT010000003.1, read as the reverse complement.
GGTAGTTCTCGATGCGGCTGGTCGTGCCCGCCTGTCCGCCGGGTGCCTCGCGCTCGACCATGAGCGTCTTCAGGCCCTCGCTGGCCCCGTAGACTGCCGAGGCAAGGCCCGCCGGACCCGCCCCGATGATGACGAGGTCGTAGAACGGCAGGGCCGGTCGCGTGGAGAGGCCGATCGCCTCCGCCAGCTCGCGGTGGGTCGGATTTCGGAGGACGCCCCCGTCGGGGAGCAGGACGACGGAGTCGGTGGCCAGACCTGACCCATCCAGCGATTCCGCGATGCGTCGTCCCTCTGCGTCAGCCTCGGGGTCGAGCCACACGTAGGGCACCTGGTTGCGGGTGAGGAAGTCGCGAATGTCGTGGCCGCTCGGCGCCCATCGGCTGCTCAGGAGTCGGAGGCCCTCGAACGCAGGCCGGAAGCCTGCAATCCAGTCTGCCAGCAGGTCGTCGACGACCGGGTAGAGCTTCTCCTCCGGCGGGTCCCACGGCTTCAGCAGGTATTGATCGATCCCGATCTCGTTGATCGCCTGAATGGCGGCCTCGGTGTCGGCGTACGCCGTGAGGAGGATCCGCTTCGCGGTCGGCTGCAGCGGCAGGGCGTCCCGCAGCATCTGGATGCCGGTCATGGCCGGCATGCGCTGGTCGACCACGAAGAGCGCCACGGGATCGCCGCGGCGCGTCAGCTCGCGGACGGTCTCCAGGCCCTCGGCTCCGGAGCCGGCCCCGATGATCCGGTACTCGTCCGCGTAGCGGGCGCGGAGGTCACGCTCGACAGCCCGGAGGACCGGGGCGTCGTCGTCGACCGCCAGGATCGCAGGCTTCGACGGCATGGCCGCGAGTGTAGGGCCGCGGCGCGCGTGACGGTGCTACGCTCCGGCCATGCTGTGGGTGATCGTCGGCGTTCTCGTCCTGCTCTGGTTCCTGGGCTTTCTGCTCCGAGCCTTCGGCGGCTTCATCCACATCCTGATCATCGTTGCGCTCGTGATCGTGATCTATCGACTCGTCACCGGCCGCCGCGTCCTCTAGACCCATGCTCCTGACGGGCTCCGGCCGCCTGGCGCCCGCGGGACTCTCCCCATGGGCCATACAGGTGCGGGACGGGCGCGTGTCGTGGGTCGGCGATCCCGGCGCCGCGCCGGATGACGACGACCGCATCGACCTTGGGGCCGCCCTCGTCACGCCCGGGCTGGTCGACAGCCACACGCACCCCGTCTTCGCGGGCGATCGGTCCGACGAGGCCGCCGCTCGCCTGCAGGGCGCGCCATACGCCGAGGGCGGCATCCTGCGCACCGTGCGCGAGACGCGCGATGCCGACGACGCCACGCTGGAGCGTCTGGTCGAGGGACGGCTGCGTGCGTGCCTTGGCGGCGGGCACCACGACCGTCGAGTGCAAGTCCGGCTACGGCCGGTCGATTTCGCGAGGAGCTGCGGCACCTGCGCATCATCGGTCGCGTCGCGGATCGACTGTCGATCCGGGTCGTCCGCACGCTCCTTGGCGCCCATGCCGTCCCGCCGGGCACGTCGATGCGCGACTTCGCCGTGCACGTCGCGGACGAGATGCTGCCCGCGGTTGCCGACGAGGCGCTCGCCGAGTTCGTCGACGTCTTCGTCGATGCCGGTTTCTTCGACCTGCAGGCAGTCGAGCGGATCAATCATGCCGCGACCGCCGCCGGACTCGGGCTGAAGCTGCACGCCGATCAGCTGGCGCTGACAGGGGCCGCCGAGCTCGGAGCCCGTCTCGGGGCGGCCTCGGTCGACCACCTCGAGCAGCTCGACGACGCCGGCGTGCGGGCGCTGGCGGATTCTCGGACCGTCGCGACGCTCCTTCCCGCCCCCGCGGTCGTGCTGCGCGACCGGCTGCCGCCGGCCCGAGCACTCCTCGACGCGCGGGCTGTCGTCGCGTTGGCCAGCGACGCGAACGCGGGCACCTTCGGCGCCTTCGGCGCCATGCCGCTCGTGATCGGCCTGGGGGCCACACTGCTCGGAATGACCGTGACCGAGGCGCTGACCGCGGCCACGTCGGGCGGGGCCGCTGCCCTGCGACGCGATGACCTGGGGACGCTCAGACCCGGTGCGGCAGCCGATCTGGTCGCATGGGACGCCGAGCACGAAGGTGCCTTCGCGCTCCGCCTCGGATCGGTCAGGCCGTCCCGGGTCTGGATCGCGGGCAAGGAGATCAGCCTCAGCGGTTGAGGCGGTTCCTCAGCGCGTCGAGCAGGCGCTGGGCATGCTCCGTGTCCTGCCGCGCGAGATCCTGAAAGAGCTGCTTGGCCTCCCCGTCGGCGTCGTCCTCGTACTTCGCGTAGGCCTCGATCGCCTCGCACTTGCTCGTGAGCGCCTGGAGCAGGTCGTACACCTGGTCCTCGATCGGCGACTGGATCCCGCCCGACGACCGATAGTGGTGGCTGGTCTGAACCGTCATCTGGTGTCTCCCCGATGCAATGTGATTGTCATCGGGAGCTGACGCAGGCCGCGTGCCAGCCGCCCGCCTATGATCTGCGGATGGACCGATTCGACCTCGTCGTCATCGGCGCCGGCACCGCCGGCGAGGCCGCCGCTCACTACGCGCGCAGCAAGGGAGCGTCGGTCGCGATCGTCGACCGCGCGCTCTTCGGCGGATCGTGCCCGTTCTGGGCGTGCATGCCGTCCAAGGCGCTTCTCCACGCCGCGGCGGTGCACCACGCCGGCGGGGACTACCCGTGGACGAAGGCGAGCGACTTCCGCGACTACATGATCAGTCGGGAGAAGCGCGACGAGCCCGATGACTCCGGCCACGTCAAGTCGCTGGAGGAGGCGGGCGCCACGGTCATCCGCGGCTCGGCCAGCCTGGCCGGAGCGGGGCGGGTCAGGGTCGGCGACCGTGCAGCTCGAGGCCGGTGCCGTGGTCGTGGCCATCGGCTCGGTCAGCAGGGTGCCGGATCTGCCGGGACTCGCCGAGGCGCGTCCGTGGACGAACGTCGAGGGAACGTCCACGCGCCGGCTGCCCCGATCGCTCGCCATCCTGGGCGGCGGCCCCACCGGGGTCGAGCTCGCGCAGGTCTACGCCCGCTACGACGTGCCGGTCACGCTCATCCACCCTCGAAACCGGGTCCACGACAAGGAGCACCCGCGCTCGTCGGAGCTGCTCGGGAAGGCGCTCGAGAACGAAGGCGTGGTGCTGCGCCTCGGCGCGCGGGCTACGCGCGTGCGAGCCGGCGATGGTGCCGACGGATCTCACGTGATCGAGCTCGGCGACGACGACCCCGTCGAGGCTCCACGAGATCCTGCTCGCCGTCGGACGCGATCTTCCGCTCGACGGGCTGGGGCTCGAGACCCATCGGCGTCGACCTGCAGGACGGCCGCCTCTCGCCGGACGAACGCCTTCGAATCGCGGAGAACGTGTACGTGGCCGGCGACGTCGCCGGACCCGAGATGCACACCCATCTCGGCCACTACACCGGGGAGGCCGCCGCGCGCATCGCGCTGGGAGACGACGATATCGGCCCTTCCTCGATGCCATCCCGCGCGCGACCTACACCGATCCCGAGACCGCGTCGGTCGGCCTCCTGCTCGACCAGGCCCGGGAGCGTGGCATCGACGCCGCCGAGTACACCGTCGACATCGGCACCTCCGCCAAGGGCTACACGACTGAGAGCCAGGGCCACTGCACCATCGTCGTCGACCGGGACGAGCGCGTGCTCGTCGGGGCATTCCTGGCCGGCCCGGCGGTATCCGAGGCGATCCACGAGTGCGTGCTGGCCATCCGTGCCGGCATCCCGCTCGCGACGCTGGCCGACACGATCCACGCCTTCCCGACCGTGGCCCGGGTGCTGGGGACAGCCTTCATCAACGCCGACCGCGACCTGACTCCCTGAGGGGAGCCGCGGCGCAACGCAAAGGCAGATCTGGGCGTCTCACGCCATGCGCACCACAGCGACGGCCGCCCTCGTCTGCATCTCCTCATGGATCGGCCTCCTCCTCGGCGCCGGCAATGTGGGGCTCCAGCGCTCGGTCGGCATCGGCCCGCTGACCCTGCTCGAGGTGCCGCTGGCGCTCACGTTCTCGGCCGGGCTGGCGCTGAGCGCCGCTTGGCTGGGCGGCGGGCGGGCGTCGAGCCCTCTCCGCGTTCTCATTGCCGTCCTCGCGGGCGACTTCATCGGCGCCGTCCTGCTGGCGCCCCTCGTCGTCGGCGAGCTGGAGATCGTCCACGCGCCGACCGTCTTCGTCGCAGTCAGCGCGCTCGGCCTCCAGCCGCTGGCGGCCTGCATTGGTTCATGGCTGTCCACGCTGACCGACGGGCGTAGGATCTGACCATGACCGTCCGCGCGAGGCCGATAGCCATGGCGATCTTCGGGATCCTCGCAACGGCCGCCGCGCTCGCACCGGGACGCACCGCGGCGCTGAGCTGCGGCACCTTGCCTGGCGATGAGGAGATTGCCATCACCTCCGGCTGGCCGCAGGCAGCGCCGATGGAGCACGTGTTCATCGCCACGGTCCTCTCCATCCGTGCCGACCGCGGGGATGCCAACACATGGGGCGAATGGCTCACCGTCCGCATCGACGCCGTCCTTCGCGGGGACCTGCCAGTGGCGACGACCGAGGTGTTCAACCCATCGCTCGGGTCCGGTGGCTGGATCGGCTTCTCGGTCGGGAGCCAGTTCCTGATCGCCGCATATTCGAAGGTCACGTTCGAAGGCAGCGACCGGCCGATCTCGACCTGGCAGTGCGCGCCGAACGAGAAGATCACGTCTGTGCAGCGATTCAACGAGCTCGTGGCCCTCTCGGCCGACCCACGGATCTCGAACACGGCCATGCCGCCGCCGGTCCACCGACCAACCCGCCCCAGGCTGCCGGTCTCGCGCTCGTCGCCACAGCGGTCGTCGCTCGCCGCACGGCGTAGGATGGGCGGCGATGGCAACGTTCATCGATGAGACGACCGACCTCCTGCGGCGCACGCCGGAGGTACTCCGCTCGCTGCTGGTCGGGCTGCCCGACTCCTGGACCGATACGACCGACGTCCCCGAGGACGGCTGGCGCCCGCGCGATGTCGTCGGCCACCTGATCACCGGTGAGCTGACCGACTGGATCGACCGAACGGAGCGGATCCTCGAGCACGGCACGAGCATGCCCTTCGACAAGTTCGACCGGTTCGCCCATGGCGCCCGCGACGCCGATGCGACCCTCGACGAGCTCGTGGAGCACTTCGCGCACCTGCGCGCGCTGAACCTGGCCCGCCTTGCGGCGCTGGTGAGCGACGACGACCTGGATCGGCCCGGAATGCACCCATCGCTGGGACAGGTCACGCTGCGCGAGCTGCTCGCCACCTGGGCCGTCCATGACCTCGACCACGTCGCGCAGATCTACGCCGGCATGGCAGGGTCGCACGATGCCGAGGTGGGTCCATGGAAGGCGTACCTGGGGATTCTCCTGCGACGTGACGATCCGGCCGCCGTTCCCGGCTAGGCACGCGATCGGCACAATGCGCCGATGACGGTTGAGACGCTCATCCTGGCGGGGCTCTTCTTCGCTGCCGCGCTCCTCTACTCCAGCGTCGGCCACGCCGGCGCTTCGGCGTACCTGGCGGCCATGGCGCTCATGGGTGTCGCACCGGCGACCATGCGTCCCACCGCGCTCGTGCTCAACCTGTTCGTTTCGACGATCGTCATCGTTCGGTTCGCGCGTGCCGGCCATGTGCCATGGCGCAATCTCGTCCCGCTCGCGGCGGGCTCCGTGCCGATGGCGTTCGTTGGAGGAAGCATCGATCTGCCGGGAGAGGTCTACCGTCCACTGGTGGCCGTGGTGCTGCTTGCCGGTGCTTGGCGCCTGGCCACGGCGCGGACGGAGCCGGATGACGGACGAACGCTCGGGAGTTCCGCTGCTTGCCGGACTTGCCGTCGGTGCCGCCATCGGGCTGTTGGCGGGCCTGACCGGGACCGGTGGTGGCATCTTCCTGACACCGCTCCTCGTGCTTGCGGCCTGGACCGGCACCCGCGACGCGGCCGGACTGTCAGGCGCCTTCATCCTCGTCAACTCGGTCGCCGGCCTCGCCGGTCTCCTGACCGGCGGAGTCGGACCTGCCGCCGGCGATTCCGCTCTGGGTGGCAGCGGTTGCCGCCGGTGGCCTGGTCGGCTCATGGCTGGGAGCCGCACGCTTCAGCATTCTCAACCTGCGGCGCGCGCTGGCATTCGTCCTGGTTCTTGCAGCCGCAAAGCTCGTGTTCCTCCCCTGATCCGCGGCGTAGGATGGGACGGATGACGGCAACCCGAGAGTCATCGGTCCACGGCAGCGACCTCCTGCGCCTCGTCGGCGCCGATACGGAGGTCCCGCTCGTGACGGGCGGCACCCGACGGTACGTCAACCTCGACTACGCGGCTTCGGCGCCCGCGCTGCAGGCCGTGCACGATGCCGTCGAGGAGCTGCTCAGCTGGTACTCCTCGGTCCACCGCGGCGCCGGATTCAAGTCACGCACGTCGACCGCCGCCTACGAGGGGGCGCGCGAGTCGATTCGCGCGTTCGTGAACGGGCGGCCGGACGATGCCGTGATCATCACGCGCAACACGACCGACTCGATCAACCTGCTGGCCGGCACGCTGCCCGAGGGGACGCACGTCGTGGCCTTCGCCGGCGAGCATCACGCGAATCTGCTGCCGTGGAAGCGGATCGGCGTTCGCTACCTGCCCGTGCCAGAGACGCCGGCCGAGATGCTCGAGCAGCTCGCCACCTCCCTGCGCGACCTGCCGCACTGCGAGGACCCGCATCTCGTCGCCGCCACCGGCGCCTCGAACGTGACGGGCGAGATGTGGCCCTTGGCCGAGATCGCCCGCGTCGCGCATGAGAATGGCGCGCGGCTGCTCGTGGATGCCGCCCAGCTGGCGCCGCACGCACCGATCGACATGCAGCGCGATGGAATCGACTACCTCGCCATGTCTGCCCACAAGCTGTACGCGCCGTACGGCGCCGGCGCGCTCATCGGCGAACGCGACTGGCTGGGCGCGGGCGACCCGTTCCTGCGCGGGGGCGGCGCCGTGAAGATCGTGACGATCGACGAGACCGTATGGGCCGAGCTCCCCGACCGGCAGGAGGCGGGTTCGCCGAACGTCATCGGTGCCGTGGCGATGGGCGTTGCCTGCGACGCGCTCGCGGCCGCCGGCATGGACCGCATCGCGGCCGAGGAGGCGGAGCTCCTGGGCTACGCACGCGAACGCCTGGCCGGCGTGGAAGGCTTCGAGCACTACCGCGTCTGGCCGGCCGACCACCCGCGCGTCGGCCTGCTCACGTTCAACCTGCTCGGCGTGCCGTACGACCTGCTGGCGGCCGTCCTCTCGGCCGAGTACGGGATCGGCATCCGGCACGGCTGCTTCTGCGCGCACCCGCTCATGATGCGGCTGCTCCGCGTCGACGATGCCGAGGCACAACGCCTTATCGACACCACTCGGACCGGCGGCCACGAGCGCCTGCCGGGCGCCGCGCGCATGAGCCTGGGGCTCGGGTCCACCAGGGCCGATATCGACGCCCTGGCCGATGCGCTGCGCGCGATCGCCAGTGACGGGCCGCAGTGGACCTACGCGGTCAACGGCCACAGCGACGAGTACGAGCCGACTCCCGATCCGCGTCCGCTCCCGACCCTCTCGATGCGACTCGAGGAGCAAGCACACGCCCACGGCGAGTCGGCGTAACCAACCTCAGGGGAGCGCTTGGAGAGCCTCCGTGGCGACCGCTTCGTCAAAGGCCTGGACGACCAGCAGCATGTTCCCCGACGTATAGGCGTAGAAGGTGCCGATCTGGTTGGCCATGCTCGGTGCCGCGATGACCGTGACGGTCCTTCCGGCCACGGGTCGTTCGCTCACCGACACTTCCGCGACTTCCGGGGCGTAGGCGACCGCGGCCCAGGCCTCCAGCATCTCCGGGCCGGAGACCTCTGGAGATCGCAACGCGTACATCTGGAGGAAGCGCTCGCCGTGCTCGCTCGCGTAGGCCTGCTGAACCCCGTCGTAGCCGACTCCGAGCCGCTGAAAGAGCCGATCGATGATGTCGGGACCGACCCTGAACGTGTGCAGCTCGACGTCGCCGAGATGGGTCGGCAGGACCCCCTCGAGCGGGGGAAGCGGCTCGACGGGAAGGGAGGATGCGGACGGCTGGGCCGAAGGTGAGCGCGCATCGGGCATGGGAGACACCACGATCGCGACCGTCGAGTCGGGCGCCTCCGTCCGGGGGGTGGCCGTGCATCCGGCCACGAGCAGGATCAACGACAGCAGCAATCGAGACACGTCAACCAGTATGCGGATTGGGTTACAGCTCGGGCGGCACGGAGGCGTGCGGCGCGTGTCGGGTACCGTATGAACTGACATGGGGTTTGCTCACCAGCTGTCGCGCATCCGCGGCCCGGTCGCCTTCTGGGGCCTGGCCGGCGTCGCTCTGCTGCTCAGCCATGACGCGGTCTTCCTGGTCCAGGTCGGTCCGGGCGAAGCCCTCGCGCGGTCGCTGCGCGAGGCCGGCCACGATTACTGGGGCATTGCCAGCCTGGTGCTGGCGCTCGGCGGCGTCGCAATCCTCGCGGGCACGCTGGTCCGCCTGGGGAGCTTGCGTCACAGGGCGGCTCAGCTCGGGGCGAACCGGGTCGCGCGCACGAGGCCGTATGCCATGCGCTGGGTTGCCGCCTGGGCTCGGCTGCTCGCAGTGGCGGCGATCGGGTTTGGCATCCAGGAGAACGTGGAGCACCTGCTCAGCCACGGGCACGCGCCCGGCCTCGGCGCGCTGATCGGTCCCGAATACCCGCTCGCGCTGCCGGTGATCACGATCATCACCGGGTTGCTCGCGGTCGGCGCAGCGGCATTGAGCCACACTGAGCGGGCGCTTCTGGCAGTCATCGAGGACGCGCTGCAGCGAATCCTGGGCCGCGCGCCGCTTCGCACCTTGCGGCCGCCAATTCGCCTGGTCGCAGACCTTCCGACTGCGTTCGCGCGTTCCTACGCAGGCCGTGGACCTCCCTGGATGTTCGTGTCAGCTACCTGAAACGGATATATCGGGCGCACTGCCCGACCAGAGGAGAATCAGATGTTCCAGCGCATTGGGCGGGCTGCCGCCCTGGCTGCCGGGTTGACGTTGATCGTCGGCACCGGAGCCGCAATCGGCCATGAATCACGAGATGTCGGTGACCACAGCGTGGTGGTCGGCTTCGCCGATGAGCCGGTCTTCACCGGACAGAAGAGCGGGCTCGAGTTCCAGGTCTCGCATGGCGAAGAGCCGGTCGAAGGGCTCGAGGAGACGCTCGAGGCCACCGTCACCTTCGGCGACGACACGCGAGATCTCGAGATCTCGCCCCGGTTCGGAGAGCCCGGCTGGTACCAGTCCGTCTTCTTTCCGACGGCGGCCGGCCCGTACACGTTCCGCATCTTCGGCGAGATCGAGGGCGAGCCGTTCGACGAGTCGTTCACGTCCGGACCGGATACGTTCAGCGAGGTGCAGGACGTCACCGGCGGCCAATTCCCGGTGCAGTTCCCGTCGACCGGCGACGTGGTTCGCGACGCGGAGGCAGGCGCGGGTGCCGCCACAACGGCGACGATCGCGCTCGTTCTCGGCGCCGGCGGGCTCATTGCCGGCCTCGTGGCGCTGGGTCTGACCCTGGCGCGGCGTCGTCCCTGACCTGATGCCCGCCTCCCGCGCAGCGCGCCTCGCGGGCGCGCTGGCGATGCTCGCGCTGCTCGTCGCTCCGGCATTGCCCGGGGCGTCGGGCAGCCGCGTGCTCGCACATGCGCAGCTGGTCGCGAGCTCGCCCGGTGCGGGTGCGATCGTGGCCGAGTCGCCCGACGAGATCCGCCTCGTCTTCAGCGAGCCGCTGGAGTCACAGGTGACCTCGATCGACATCGTCGACCTCAACGCGGCACCGGTGCTCACCCGGGTCGGTGAGGTCGACCCTGCCGATCCGTACGCCCTCGTGCTGCGCGACCCGCAGCTCGCCGATGGCGTCTACGGGCTCACCTGGCGAACGCTCTCGGCGGCGGACGGTCACACGGCGGAAGGATTCTTCAACTTCGGCGTCGGGGACGTTCCGGGGTCGCTGGCCGGTGGCCCCCAGGGTATGACCCACAGCGACACCGACCCTCCCGGCGTGATCGGTCGATGGCTCACCTACCTGGGCCTGCTCCTGGCCCTCGGCATGGCCACGCTCCACCGGGTCGTGATCCGTGACGGACCGATGCCTCGCTCGCTGGTCCGACTGCTCGCCGGCGCACTGCTGGTGAGTGGTGCGGCGACGCTAACCGTCGCGATCATCTCCGGCCTCGAGTCCGGATCGGTGATCGACTTCCTGTTCGGGACCCGGAACGGAGCTCTGCAGGTCGCCCGCGCGGCGGTGGCCGCGGCGGGGGCGGCGATCCTGTTGTTCGTGGCGCCTCGCCTCGCCGGGGCGGTCGCGGCGGCCACGGGACTGATCGGCATCGTCCTGTTGGTGGCATCCGGGCACACCGCCGCGCTCCCGGGTGTCGCGCCTCTCGTGAGCCAGGTCGTACACGTCGCCGGCGCCGCCGTCTGGATCGGTGGGATCGTTGGACTGTTGGCGCTCGTTCGCTGGCCGGAGCTGCTGACCGGACCTCGTCGGGGGCGTCCGGAGATGCGCGAGATCGTCCCTCGCTTCTCGGCGCTGGCCTTGGCGTCGATCGGGCTCGTCGTGCTGACGGGCGTCCAGGCGGCCTGGACGCAGACCGGCACGCTCGTACCGGCCGGCACCGAGTACGGCCGCACGCTGCTGATGAAGTCCGCCTTTGCGATCGGCGCGCTCGCGCTTGGGGCGCTGAACTACTTCGACGGCGGTCGGATGATGGGATGGCTGGACGGCTTCCGCAGCCGGATCACGGTCGAGGTCATGCTCGCCGCAACTGTCCTCGTCCTGACGGCGGCGCTGGCGATCACGCCACCGGTGGAGGAGGTACCTGGCGTCCAGATCGAGCCGATCCCCGACGCCTTCGGCGAGGTCGCGCCGGGCATGAGCATGGCAGTCATCCCGGGCCGACCCGGCGTCAATCGCATCGTGGTCTCGACGATCGACGCCATGGCCGGTTCCTCCGCCCTGGAGCTGGGACTCGACAATCTCGATGACGGCAGCACCACCCGCGTGCCTCTCGAGCTCGAGGGCATGACCGGCATGGATCACTCCGGAGGCGGCATGGGGGCAAGCCACGAGACCGATGACGGCACGATCGACTGGATCGCCGACGCGCTCGTGCTCCCGACGGGCAGCGCGTGGGACACCAGCGTTCGGATCCTGGGCGTCGACGGCACCGAGCTCTCACGCCAGCGATTCGCGTTCACGCTCGACGAGGATGGGATCGAGGAGGGCCAGGTGCGCTCGCTGCTCGATCCGAGCCTCGGCGTCGCCGCGCTCCTGCTGCTCGGCGGTGCCGTCGGCCTGGGTCTCGGCCTCGGTGGCGCGCGGTTGCCGCGCTGCGAGGCACTGGCCTCGCGCATCGCGCTCATCGGCGGCGGTGCGGTCGGCGCAGTCGCTGGGCGCCCTGATCGGGGCGTCGAAGCTGATCGGCTGAGGCGCGTTGCGCCGATCTGCCATGCCTGCCACGATCGGTTCACCGATGAATCCCTCCGCACCCGTCGATCTCCTCGGCCGGCCGATGCACGACCTTCGGGTCAGCGTCACCGACCGCTGCAACTTCCGATGCGTGTACTGCATGCCGAAGGAGCTCTTCGGCCGCGATCACGCGTTCCTGCCGCGGGCCGAGATCCTGGACTTCGAGGAGATCGAGCGGGTCGTTCGCGCGTCCGTCGGCGCTCGGCGTCAGAAAGGTTCGCCTCACCGGCGGTGAGCCGCTCGTGCGCCGCAACCTCGAGACCCTGGTGCGCATGCTGGCCGCGGTCGAGGGGGTCGACGACCTGACCCTCACCACCAACGCCTCGCTGCTGGCGCCGAGAGCGCAGGCGCTGGCCGACGCCGGCCTGGATCGGGTCACCGTCAGCCTGGACGCGCTGGACGACCAGACATTCCAGCGCATGAACGACGTCGGCTTCCCGGTGACGCGCGTCCTCGACGGGATCGCCGCCGCCGACGCGGCGGGGCTCGGCCCCGTCAAGGTGAATGCGGTCGTCCGGCGCGGCCTGAACGAGCACGCCATCCTCGACCTGGCCGAGCACTTCCGGCGGACGGGCACGACCGTGCGGTTCATCGAGTACATGGACGTGGGCCACACAAACGGCTGGCGCCTGGACGACGTGGTCCCTGCGGCACAGGTCGTTGCCACCATCGACGAGCGCTGGCCACTCGAGCCGGTCGACCCGGACTACCGCGGCGAGGTGGCGCAGCGCTATCGCTACCGTGACGGAGCGGGCGAGATCGGCGTCATCAGCAGCGTGACGCAGCCGTTCTGCGGCGACTGCACGCGCGCCCGACTCTCGGCCGACGGCCAGCTGTACACGTGCCTGTTCGCGACGTCGGGCCACGATCTCCGCGCGGTCATCCGCTCGGGTGCCGGTGACGACGATCTGTCCGATGCGCTGCGCGCCATCTGGAGCGGCCGCTCGGACCGCTACTCGGAGCTGCGAACGCTCGAGACCGTCGAGGTTCCCAAGGTCGAGATGAGCTTCATCGGAGGCTGATCGACGGTCAGCGGCTACCCGTGAATCGGGCCGCCGCGCTCGCGGAGCGGCGACCCGCTGCGCCCGCGGAGCACGGCGAGGATCTCGCCCACGATGGCGGTCGCAACTTCCTCGGACCCGTCGGCGCCGATGTCGAGTCCGGCCGGAGCATGGAGCGCGGCCATGTCGGCCTCCGACGGCGTGATCCCCAGCTCCACGAGCAGCCGTTCAGTCCTGTCGCGCGGCCCCAGGACGCCGAGGTACGGAACGCCGCGCCCGAGGAAGCCGCCGAGGAACGCCGAATCGCGCAGGTAGTCGTGGCTCATGACCACGGCAGCGGTCCACTCGCCGGCCCCGACCGCCTCGGCGGCTGACGCGGGATCGGTGTCGTGCAGGCTGGCTCCGGGGAACCGGTCAGGGCGCAGCAGTGAGCGCCGCGGGTCGACGACGCTGACGCGCCAACCCATGCGTACGCCGGCATCGACCAGCGGGCCGGCATCCGGACCTGCGCCGCAGACCACGAGATGCAGTGGCGGCAGGATCGCGTCGAGCACCGCATCACCGATCACCGTCGGGCGGCCGTGGGCGACCGCGTGGCACGGCGCGCTCGCCGAGCGCGCCGGCCTCGACCGCGGTGAGGCTCCGGCGATCGCCATCAAGACCGGTGAGCAGATAGGTCGCCCGGCCGTCCCTGGCGGCGGACAGGGCGGACAGGGTCTCGATCGCCATTGCGGAGGGCTCCGCAAGGAGATCGATCACGCCGCGGCAGCCGAGGCCCAGGCCCCACAGCTCGTCGCCCTCGGCCGAGTGGTCGACGGTGATCAGGATCGGGGCGTCGAGCGTGAGTGCCTCGCGGGCAAGCCGCGCCGCCTCCTCCTCGAGACATCCTCCGGAGATGAGGCCGACGGGCGCGCCGCGCTCAGGCACGAGCAGCCGCGCGCCGGGGCGACGATAGGACGAGCCTCGAACCGACACCACGGTCGCCAGCGCAAAGCGCTCGCCGCGGGACTGCAGATCCGCTGCAGCCTCGAGGACTGCGTCGATCTCGCTCACGACCCGCGAGATTCCGCCTCATCCAGGAAGGTGCGAAGCAGGCTGTTGAAGCGCTCAGGCTGTTCCAGATTGATCATGTGCGCCACTCCCTCGAAGACCTCGAGCCGCGCGCCGGGTACTGCCGCCGCCAGGTGACGCATCGACTCCTGGGTGCCGGGCTCGTCGAGCGTTCCGATCGCGACAAGCAGCGGCGCCTTCAGCTCGTGCAGCCGGCCAACGGCAGGCGGGTCGAGCCGCTGAGGCTGACCCTCCTCCTTCTCGGCGCGGTAGTTCCCGAGCACCCAGGCGTGGACCCGCGAATGCACGTCGGGAACACGGTCCGCTGACTGGCCCGGACCATCGGCCCAGTAGGCGGCCTCCCACTCGGACAGGCCGGCCCAGTCCTTCGCTTCCAGCATCCGCTCGGCGGCCTCGAAGTCCGCCTCCGGGGACTCGTCCGGAGACTCGTAGCCCCCGATGCCGCCGGCGCCGACGACGAGCGATCGCACGCGCTCGGGGAACTCGATGGCGAAATCCAGCGCGATCGAGCCCGCCCGTGAGAATCCCACGACGTGGGCCGATGCCTCACCGAGGTGGTCGAGCAACGCCGCGATGTCGGCGCGATTCGAAAACTCGACCGCATCGGTCTCCGTGCGTCCGAATCCACGGGTGTCGTAGCGGATGACCCGGTACGCGTCGCGGAGCGCGCTCACCTGGTCGTCCCACATGCGCAGGTTCGCCACGCCCGCGTGGATGAGGACCACCGGCTGGGCCGCTGCCCTCGACCTCGTAGTAGATCCTGGCGCCGTTCGACTCCAGGAAGCCGGTCTCGTTGGTCATGCGCCGATGCTAATCCTCGAAACAGGACACCCGGGTTCAGGATCCCCTGTGGGTCCCAGGCTGCCTTGAGGGCTCGCATAGCGCGAACGGTCCCCTCGCCACGGTCGCGAACGAGCCACCCCGTCTTCGCCACGCCGATGCCGTGCTCGGCGCTGACGCTCCCGCCTAGCTCAAGGACGAGCTCGAGCACCGCCTCGTCGACGGCCTCATCATCGGCCGCGGGCCCGAGCACGTTGACATGCAGGTTTCCGTCGCCGACGTGCCCATACACGATCGTCCGAGCATCGGGTGCTACGGCCGCGACGGCGTCGGGCGCCAGATCCACCAGCTCCGCGTACCTTGCCTGCCGGCACCGAGACGTCGAGCTTGTGCGGCACGCCCTCGGCGTTGACAGCCTCGGTGTGGCGCTCGCGGAGCTGCCAGAGCCGGTGGCGGGCATCGGCATCGGTCGCAACCGCCACCGACGTGTCGTCGACCGCCAGTGCCTCCAGCGCCGCGAACAGCCCATCCGCCGGGTCGGATTCGTCGGACGCGACCTCTACCAGCAGGTACGACGGCATGCGAGACGCGAGCGGCGCTGCCACGGATGCGTGGCGCATGACGAGGTCGAGCCCGGTGTCGGTGAACAGCTCGAGCGCGAGGATCGATGCCAGGCGCCGGCGCAGCTCTCCAGCTGCCTCGACCGCCGCCGTTGCATCCGCAAAGCCGATGACGCACACGGCGCGGTGCCGGAGCGGTGGGACCAGGCGAAGCCGGACACGGGTGATGACGGCAAGGGTTCCCTCGCTTCCGGCCAGGAGCGACCCGATGTCGTAGCCGGTGTTGTCCTTCGTCATGCCCGGAAGGCGGCTGATGAGGCTGCCGTCTGCCAGGACCGCCTCGAATCCGAGGAGCTGGGATCGCATCGGTCCGTGTCGCACCACGTTCACGCCGCCGGCGTTCGTGGCGACCATGCCGCCGATGGTGGCGGAGTCGCGGGCACCCAGGTCGACGCCGAACCCCCACCCGGCGGCACGTGCGGCGGCCCGAACCGTGGCAAGCGTCGCACCCGCGCCGGCCGTCACTTCGCCGGCGCTGGCGTCGACCGCGTCGACCTCGTTCAGGCGCAGGAGGCTGAGCACGACCTCCGACCCACGCGGCACCGAGCCGCCGACGAGGCCGGTGTTGCCGCCCTGAGGGACGACGCCGACTCCGGCATCGGCGCAGGCGCGCAGGATCGCGGCAACCTCGGTCGCCGACGAAGGCCGCACGACGGCGAGCGCCTCCCCACGGAATCGACGCGTCCAATCGGTCTCGTACGATGCGCGCAGTGCGGGGTCTGTCAGGCAGTGCCGCTCGCCCACGATCGCGCGCAGCGCGGTGACGAGCGCGTCGGAGGTCATCGGCGCATCCTAGCGGCACGCCGCTTGCGCACGAGCGGCCAGAGGAGGTGAAGCATGATGGACGACCGACCCGAGCGGCAGCCGCTGCCATCGGAGGACACCGGGGACCTGCTCGAGGACCCAGCTGGAGGAGTGACCGATGACTACCTCGTCGCGCGCGAGGAGGGCATACCGTACGTCCCCCCGACCGACCGCGTGATGAGCGAGCCTCGCGGAGCCGAGGGCGTCGACTTTGCCGGCACCGATGAGTCCGACGCCGGCGAGCTCGAGCGCGAGGGCGACCTCATCCAGTCCGACGACGGCGGCGGTCTCCCGCGGGACGACGAGCTCAAGGCGGACGTGATCGAGGCGCTTCGCTCGTCCGACGTCGTCGCCGGCGATCGCATCCGGATCGCCGTGACCGGCGCTCGCGTGCACGTGCAGGGCGAGGTCGAGTCGGTCGACGTCCTCGACGAGATCCTCGGCATCGTCGGCGACGTCGTGGGTGTCGAGGAAGTCCTTGACGAGGTCACCGTCAGCACCATCTGACCGGGCTTGCCGGATCGTGCATGCTTCCAGCGTGAATCCCCGAGGCACTGAGCTGGAGCCAGCGATCGCTGCATCGTCCGACGCCGCCGATGCCGGCGCGCTTCAGGAGATCGTGCAGCTGGCGGCGGGTGCGTCCACGTGGGACGAGCTGATGCAGCTCATCGTCGATCGCGGCACGGTGGCGATGGACGCCGAGGTGTGCTCGCTCTACCTCGTCGATCGTGACGGGGCCGGGCTGACGCTTGCAGCCACCAACGGCGTCGACCGCGAGCACATCGGCGTGGCGAGGCTCGACATCGGCCAGGGCATCACCGGGCTCGCTGCCAGCACGCGCGGGCCGGTCGTCAGCACCGACCTCGCCAACGATCCGCGCTGCGCGTGGATCCGCGGGGTCGACCACGAGCGCTTCACCTCGATCCTGGCCGTGCCGCTCGAGGTCCGCGATCACGTCGTCGGCGTCCTGAGCGTGAAGACGGAGGAGCGTCGCAACTTCGACGCCGCGCAGGTCCGGCGGCTGTCGATGATCGCGTCGCTCCTTGCCGGCGTGGTGGAGCGGAGGCGCCTCCACATGGAGACCGAGGCCCAGCTCGACGGCCTGCGTAGCGTCGACCAGGCACGCGCCGAGCTCATCGCGGTCGTCACGCACCAGCTGCGCACCCCACTGGCGGTCGTCCGCGCCTACCTGGACCTGCTGGCCGAGACCGCCCAGCCCGAAGGAGGGGACGAGGTGGCCGGCTGGCACGAGGCCGCGACCGGCCAGCTCCTTCGGCTCAACGACCTCGTGGACACCATCCTCGACACCGTCCGCGCGGATCGGCTGCTCACGGTGGAGCAGCGCAGCTTCGACGTCGGCGGCGTGATCGACGAGGTGCTGACCCGGCTCGCGCCCCTGCTGCGGCGCCATCGGCTCGAGCGCTACGCGCGCGACAGCAACCCCGCGCTCGGAGATCCGGCACGTCTTGCCCAGGTCCTTGAGCTGCTGCTGGAGAACGCCGCCAAGTACGCGCCGCCCGGTGCCGAGATCGTGGTTGCCGACTGGAGCGCGGACGGCGAGGTCCATGTCGCTGTCGGTGACGACGGTCCCGGCGTCCCTCCGGCCATGCGCGAGAGCGTCTTCGAGCCGTTCGTGCGGCTCGACAGCGGATCCGACAAGCCCGGAACCGGTGTTGGGCTCTTCGCGGCGCGCCGGCTGGTGGGCGCCATGGGTGGCCGCCTCTGGATCGAGGACAAGCCGGCCGGCGGCAGCCAGTTCGTGACCGCCCTGCCCGAGGCGCCCGGCCGAGTGAGCCTTCGGATCCTCGTCATCGACGACGAGCCGGCCATGATCGGTGCGGTGGCGGCTCTGGTCGGCAGCGTCGGCCACCGCGTCAGCGCCGCGTACGATGGCCACGAAGCGCTGCGCCGGTACGACGCCGAGGGTCCCGACCTCGTCATCCTGGACCTTGCCATGCCCGGACTGGACGGAGTCGCCGTCTGCCGCGAGATCCGCAGGCGCGGCCCAACGCCGATCATCATCCTCTCCGGCGAAGGCGAGGAGCACGCCAAGGTCGAGGCGCTCGACGCCGGCGCCGACGACTACGTCACCAAGCCGTTCGGCAAGGACGAGCTGCTCGCCCGCATCCGCGCCGTCACGCGCCGCCGGCCGGCGGCCGCCGGGGAGACGTCGGGATCCGTCCGGATCGACCAGCGCCGCCACGAGGCATGGGCCGGCGATCGACTGCTCCCGCTGACGCCGATCGAGTTCGCGCTGCTCGAGACGCTCGTCGCCGCGCGTGGCGACCTCGTCACCCACGAGGAGCTGCTGCAGGCCGGATGGGGCGGCGAGCCCGACCCGGATCCGCTGTGGATCAAGCCGCACCTCGCGCGGCTGCGATCGAAGCTGCGCGCGGCCGATGCCGCCGTCCCGACCCCGGTGCGCGCCCTCGGCTACCGGCTCATCGAGCCAGCGCCAGTGGCTCGACCGACGCCGGAGTCTCGCTGACCGTCGGCTCGATCACGGCGAACCGAGCTCGCCACTGCGGCCAGTCCTGCAGGATCGTGGCGGCCAGCCTGCTGCCCTCCGCCGACTGCGCGCCGAGCAGCTCCAGCAGCGACCGGTCGTCATCATCCACCGGGCGCGCCGTCACGCCCGCGCTGAGCAGCACCGGCTCGGCATCGAGCAGGTAGGCACGCCCACCCGTCATCCCGGCACCGAAGTTCGGACCGATGGGCCCGAGGATCACCACCGTGCCGCCGGTCATGTACTCGCAGCCGTGTGCCCCGATGCCCTCGACCACGGCGCGCGCCCCGGAGTTGCGTACCGCGAAGCGCATGCCGGCACGGCCGACGAGGTGGAGCACCCCGCCGGTCGCCCCGAACAGGCAGACGTTGCCGGCCACCGACTGGTCCTGCCGCTGACCGGCCGGCCGCACGACGACCGTGGCACCCGACAGCCCCTTGGCGACGTAGTCGTTCGCCTCTCCGGTGACCTCGATCCGCATGCCGGCGACTGCGAACGCCCCGAGGCTCTGCCCGGCCGATCCGGCGAGCTCGTAGCGCACGCGCGGAATCTGTCGCGGCTCGGCCCTTCGCTGAAGTGCGCCGGCGAGGCGTGCGCCGATGCGACCGGTCGCCGTGCCGATCGCGTGCCCGGACCACGACCGGCTCACCGGCGGTCGCGCGCCGAACGAGGTCGTCGAGCGCGGCCGACTCGAAGCACGACTCGACCGGCCGGTCCGCCCGGAGAGGCCGATCCTTCGGTGGCGCGTCGGACTGCGGGCGCCCAGGCCGGAGCCGCCAGGATCGCGCGACAGGTCGATGACGGCGTCCGTCCCCGCCAGCAGGTCCGCGCGGCCGACGGCCTCTCCAACGGAGCGCAGCCCGAGCGCCGCCAGCTCACGGCGGACGTCCTCCGCCAGCGCCGTGAAGAAAGCAACCACCTGCTCCGGGGTGCCGGTGAACTTGGCGCGCAGGTCCTCGCGCTGCGTCGCGATCCCGGTCGGGCACGTGTCGAGATGGCACTGGCGGGCCATGTCGCAGCCGATCGCGACGAGCGCCGCAGTCCCGAACCCGAACTCCTCCGCGCCGAGCATGGCGGCCACGACCACGTCGCGGCCGGTCTGCAGCCCACCGTCGGTGCGGAGCGCGACCCGATCGCGCAGCCGGTTGCGCACGAGCACCTGGTGCGTCTCGGCCAGGCCGAGCTCCCACGGCAGCCCGGCGTGCTTGATCGAGCTCAGCGGCGAGGCGCCTGTCCCGCCGGAATGCCCGCTGACCATGATGTAGTCGGCATGTGCCTTCGCCACGCCGGCGGCAATGGTGCCGATCCCCGCTCCGGCGACCAGCTTCACGCCGATGCGGGCGTCTGGATTGACCGCACGCAGGTCGCTGATGAGCTGCGCGAGGTCCTCGATCGAATAGATGTCGTGGTGGGGTGGCGGGCTGATCATCGTCATGCCCGGCTGCCCGCGACGCAGGCCCGCGATGAAGGCCGTGGCCTTCCTGCCCGGCAGCTGTCCGCCCTCGCCGGGCTTGGAGCCCTGCGCGATCTTGATCTCGAGCTGCTCCGCGCGAGCCAGGTACTCGGCGGTCACCCCGAACCGAGCCGACGCCACCTGCTTGACGGCCGCGTCCCGACGGTCGCCATCGGCCGAGGGCGCATACCAGGCCGGGTCCTCTCCGCCCTCCCCCGAGTTCGCGCTGGCGCCGAGCCGCGCCATCCCGATGCTGATGGCCTGGTGCGCCTCGGGCGAGAGCGCGCCGAGGCTCATTGCCGAGCTCACGAACCGGCGGACGATCCTGCTTGCCGGCTCGACCTCGCTCACCGGAACAGGCGCGCGTTCCGGGCGAAGCGTCAGGAGGTCCCTCGGCTGTCGAGGGCCCTGTTCGGCGAGCAACCCGCGATACGTCGCGAGGACGCCATCGGTGGTGACCGCCGCCTGGAGCGCCTTGACGATCTTTGGCGCATAGGCGTGCGCCTCACCCGAGCCGCGGAAGCGCACGAAGCCAGGGTCGTCGAGCGCGGGCACAGCGTCGCCGAACGCTCGGCGCTGGCGCGCCACCAGCATCTCACCGATCTGCCGAGCGCCGACCGACCCCGGCCAGCTGTTCGCGGCCGGGAAGCAGCGCTTGACGAGGCCCGCCTCCAGGCCGATCACGTCGAAGATCCCTCCTCCGCGATACGACGACAGGGCGCTGGTGCCCATGCGCGCGAGGACCTTTCGCAGCCCCTGCTCGAGCGCCGCGATCGTGTTGTGCCGAGCGATTTCGGGCTCCAACTCCTCCGATCCGCGCTCCCCGGCCTGCGCGGCCGCGAGCTCGAGGAGTAACCATGGGTGCACGGCCGATGCGCCGGCGGCGACGAGCATCGCGACGTCGTGGACGTCGAAGGTGTCCCCGGCCTCCACCGCGACATCGGTCCGCGAGCGGCGTCCGCCCGCGACGAGCTCCTGGTTGACGCGACCGACGGCCAGGATCGCCGGGATCGGCACCCGACGTGGGCCGGCGGCGCGGTCCGACAGGACGACGAGGTGCGAGCCGCGCCGCGATGCCGCCCGCGCCTGCCGGGCCAGCCGCGCCAGCCCGAACCCGAGCCCGCGCGCCCCGCGCGAGGTCGGCCAGGTGGCGTCGAGCACGGCCACCCGGCTCACCGAGCCGAGCAGCTGGGACCATCCCTCGTGATCCAGGACGGGTGACTCGATGACCACCGCATCGGTCTCGTCCGATGGCGGCGCCAGCAGATCCTGCTGTCGACCGATTGCCATGGCCAGGGACATCACGGCACGCTCGCGATCGGGGTCAATGGGTGGATTGGTGACCTGGGCGAACGCCTGCCGCAGGAACGCAGAGACGCGTCGCGGCCGGGTCGCCAGGGGCGCGATCGGCGTGTCGTCCCCCATGCTCCAGATCGCCTCGTGGGCTTCGGTCGCCATGGGCCGGATGACCTGCCTGATCACCTCCGAGTCCAGGCCGAGGGCGACCTGCAGCCGATGTCGGCCGGCGTCGGTCGCGGCGTGGCGGGGACCACCAGCCGGCGAGGCGTGCTGCGGCGCGGAGACTCGTGCCGCTCGACGGTCGGCCCTACCATCCGGCCGCTGGCAACGTCGACCATCACCATCTCGCCCGGCCCAAGCCGCCGCCGATGCGTCACGCGCTCTGCCGCGAGCTCGACGCTGCCGGCCTCGGAGGAGCAGATCACCAACCCGTCGTCCGTCGCCGTCAGCGCAAGCGGCCGCAGCCCGTTGCGGTCGAGGAGCGCCCCGACGCGTCTCCCGTCGGCGAACACGAGCGCTGCTGGACCATCCCATGGCTCGGATCGCGCGAGCGCCGGATCCAGGGCAGGGCCACCGAGGCCCTCGGCTGCCGGGACCAGCGAGCCGATTGCCTGGTCGATCCGCAGGCCGCCCAACATCAGCAGCTCGAGCGCGTCGTCGAGCGACTGCGAGTCGGAGCCGACATCGGTCACCAGCGGCCCGATCTCCGCCAGCCGCTTCGCCCACCGGCCACCGCCGAGCGCGTTGCGCCGGCCGCGCATCGCCTCGCGATTGGACCGGACCGTGTTGATCTCGCCGTTGTGGGCGAGGTAACCGAATGGCTGTGCCAGCCGCCACGATGGGAACGTGTTGGTCGAGTAGCGCTGATGGAAGACGGCGTAGCGGGCATCGAGATCGTCGGACCGAAGGTCGTAGTAGAACCGGCCCAGCTCGTCGCCGACGAAGAGACCCTTGTAGACGACCTGGCGTGATCCCATGGACGGGATGGCGATCGGCGCGTCGCGCTCGACGACGCGGCGCAGGATCGCGAGCCTGCGGGCGAACGCGAGCGGCGTGAGGCGCGTTCCTCCGACAACGATCGCCTGCCGGATGTTCGGCGTCTCCCCGACCGCACGGTCGGCGACCATCTCGCGGTGGACCGGCACGTCTCGCCAGCCGGCAACCGCCAGGCCTTCCTCGACGGCGCGCGCCTCGAAGATCGCGGCCGCCGAGTCCGGATCGGTGGCCGGCAGGAAGCACATCGCCACCGCCACGCGGCCGCGTGGGCGGGACGAGAGCCCTGCCTCGGCGATGAGTCGGGCGGCGAACCGCGACGAGATCGGGATCGAGATCCCGGCCCCATCGCCGGTGCGGTCGTCGGCAGCGCGGGCTCCGCGATGGGTCAGTGCGGCCAGCGCCTCGAGGGCCATCCGCACCGTGTTGGACGAGTGGCGCCCGTCCAGGTCGGCGACGAAGCCGACTCCGCACGCATCGTGCTCATGCCGTGGCTCGTAGAGCGGCGCGTCGATCGGCTGAAGTGGCTCGACAGTCATCCGGTCCGGCTCGCATGTGCGGGGTGTCTCCCACGCTAGTCAGGAGCCGGGGTCGTGTCGGCGGCGGGACGGTTCTGAGTGGGGGGCGCTGCGGGCGCAATCCCTCGACACCGAACCGCAACCGGTCGTCGGCTACATGCTCCGAAGTTGCTCACACCGGGACTAACGGACAACGTGGCGCCGATCCAGCTGCGAACGTGCCCGTTATTCCCGCTCTCTGGTAAGAATCGATCAAGAACATGCCGCCGCGGGGTGCAACCTGGCCGTTAGTCCCGCTCCACGCAACCGCGACGAACAGCCTCGAAGCCGACGTGTCAGTGGCGCGAGGGCCGGCGACGGCCCCTCACCGCAGCCTTGACGTACGCCTCGATCCCGTCGAGGAGACGCTGGAGGCCGAACTCGAAGTCGTCGAGGATGAACTGCACGTTGTAGTTCGGCGTGTCGTCCGGGACGGCGAAGCCGCCCTCCGCGTCGAGGCGG
>CAWIVT010000002.1:0-180570 GCA_963839635.1 uncultured Chloroflexia bacterium | reverse complement strand
GCGAACCGCTTCTTGCCGCGCCTCAGGACCAGCCAGCTGCCATCGATCAGGTCTCCACCGGACGGCACCAGGTCGACGTCCTCGACCCGCACGTTGTTGAGGTAGACGCCGCCCTCCGCGACCGTCCGGCGGGCCTCCCCCTTGCTGGCGGCGAGACCGGACAGCGTCAGCAGGTCGACGATCCCCGGGATGCCGTCCGCGCCGTCGATGTCGACCGCACCGGCCTCCTCGAGAGCTGCAGCGATGGTCGCGCCGGACAGCGTCGTGAGGTCACCGCCACCGAACAGCGCCGCGGCGGCAGCCTTGGCCTGCTCGGTCTCCGCTGCCCCGTGGACGAGCGTCGTCACCTCGTCGGCGAGCACCTTCTGCGCCTCCCGCAGGAACGGCTTCTCGGCGTGCCGGGTCTCGAGCGCCTCGATCTCCTCGCGGGCGAGGAAGGTGAAGGTCCGCAGCAGCTCGCCCACCTTCTCGTCCTCGGCATTGAGCCAGAACTGGTGGAAGGCGTACGGCGACAGCATCTGCGGATCCAGCCACAGGGCTCCGCCCTCGGTCTTGCCGTACTTGGTGCCGTCGGCCTTGGTGATCAGCGGCGTCGCGAACGCGTGGGCCTTGCCGCCCTCGGCCCGCCTGATCAGCTCGACCCCGCCGGTCAGGTTGCCCCACTGGTCGGAGCCACCGAACTGGAGCGTCACGCCGTGCTGACGGAAGAGCTCGAGGAAGTCCATCGACTGGAGCAGCACGTAGCTGAACTCGGTGTAGCTGATGCCGGCCTCGAGCCGAGACTTCACCACCTCGCGGGCGAGCATCCGGTTGACCGGGAAGTGCTTGCCGATCTCCCTCAGGAAGTCGATCGTCGACAGCGAGGAGGTCCAGTCGTAGTTGTTGACCATCGTCGCAGCGTTGTCGCCCTCGAACCCGAGGAACGGCTCCACCTGCGAGCGCACCCGCTCGGTCCAGTCCTTGACGGTCTCGAGCGAGTTCAGCGAGCGCTCCCCCGAGTCTTTGGGGTCGCCGATCATGCCGGTGGCACCGCCGACGAGGGCGTACGGCGTGTGCCCGGCGTTCTGGAGCCGGCGCGCGGTGACGAGCTGGACCAGGTTGCCCATGTGGAGGCTCGGCGCGGTCGGGTCGAAGCCGACGTAGAACCGGACGCTGCCCTCGGCGAGCGCGGCGCGCAGCGCATCGCGATCAGTGGTGTGCGCGAGCAGGCCGCGCCACTCCAGGTCGTCGAGGAGGGTCGGATCGACGGACACGGTGGTCCTTCCTTCGGCTTGATCGCAGGCTGGTCAACTCCGCCCGGCTGGGTACTCTCCGAACGAGATGAGCAGCATAAGGGTGGCCGACAGGTACACGCTCGACCGCGAGATCGGACGCGGCGGATCGGGCGCTGTCTGGCTGGCCCACGACGAGGTCCTCGGCCGTTCAGTCGCGATCAAGCGGATCGGCCTCCCGCCCGGCGCGGCGTCGTACGACGTCTCGCGCGCCGAGCGGGAAGCCCGCATCTCCGCCCAGGTCAACCACGCCAACGTGGTCTCGGTGTTCGACTTCGTCAACGACGGGGACCACACCTGGCTGGTCACCGAGTACGTCGAGGGCACGACGCTTGCACAACTGATCCGCGATCGCGGTCGGCTCACCCCGGAGGAGGCGGCGCCGCTGCTGCTCCAGGTCGCGGACGCGCTGGCCGCCGCCCACCGGCTCTCGATCGTGCACCGCGACGTCAAGCCGTCCAACATCCTGATCGCGCTCGACGGCACGGCGAAGCTGTCCGACTTCGGGATCGCGCGGGCGCTCGCGGACGCCTCCCTCACCCAGACCGGGCTGGTGACCGGTTCGCCGGCCTACATCGCGCCCGAGGTCGCGACCGGCGCGTCCGCGACGACCGCCAGCGACGTGTGGTCGTTCGGGGCGACGATCTTCCACGCGCTCTCGGGGCACCCGCCCTACGAGGTCCCGGGCGGCGAGAATGCCGTGCTCGGCGTCCTCTACCGGGTGGCCCACGAACCGCGCGCCGCGGCTTCGTGGCGGTGGCTGGCTCGCGCCGTTGCTCGAGGCGACGATGGAGCACGACCCCGCCACCCGGCTCTCCATGGACGACGTCGTGGCCTACCTCCGCTCCGGACCGCAGGCCGTCGATGCGGTCGGCACCCAGGTGCTGCCGGCCATCCCTCCCGTTCCTCCCATCCCTCACAGCTCTCCCCCGGCGCCGCCGACGGACTCCCGGAGATCGAGCGGGCTGCGGGCCGCCGTCGCAGGACTGGCGGCGCTGGCCGTCCTTGCCGTGGTCGGCGTCGTGCTGCTGATCTCGAACGACGACGACGAGCCGGGCGGTGCCGGCGCGGACTCCTCGGTGCAGACCAGCGACGCCTCTGCCGACGACGAGACGAACGACGAGACCGGCGCTCCACCCCCTCCATCGGTCGAGGAGCTCGAGTCGTTCGCGACGTCGTACGTCGAGACGGCGGCCGACGACCCGAACGCCGGGTTCGCGATGCTGACGGCGGACTACCAGGCCCGCAGTCCCGAGTACGCCGACTTCTGGGGCTCGGTGAGCAATCCCGAGATCCTCAACGTCAAGGCCGACCCCGACGGTCTGACGGTGACCTACACCTACAAGTACGACTTCGCGGGCTCGGGCAGCCAGACCGAACGCGTCACCCTGTTCCTGGTGCAGGACGGCGAACAGCTGCTGATCGACGACGCGGGCTGACCGGCCGTCAGGAACCGGTCAACGCCGGCAGGGTGACGCGGACGATGGTGCGGTCGCGCTCACGGTCGATCCGACCCGGCCGCCGTGCGCACGGACGATCTCGTCGACGATCGCGAGGCCGAGCCCGACCGATCCATGGCTCGCCGAGAACCGCTCGAAGGGCCGCTCCTCCTGGAAGCCGGCGCCTTCGTCGCTCACCTCCACGACGACCTCCGGCCCACCGGCGACCCGCACCTCCACGTCGCCGGCGCCGTGCTGAAGCGCGTTGTTGACGAGGTTGGACACCACCCGCTCCAGCCGCTCGGGTCACCGGCAACGCGGACAGCGGGTCGCCCGCGACCGCGACGGCACGGAACTGCCGCGTCTGCCGTCGTCTGGAACCGCCGTACGACGTCGGCGGCGAGCGCAGCGACGTCGACCGCCTGGTCTGCAGCTGCGAGCCGACCGGCATCAGCGCCGGCGAGGGCAAGCAGGTCCTCGCTCATCGCGATCAGGCGGCGTACCTCCTCCTCGGCCGAGCGCAGAGCGTCGCGCAGCTCGTCGGGAGACCGCGGTCCCGAGAGCGCGAGCTCGACCTCGGTGAGGAGCAGCGCCAGCGGGGTGCGCAGCTCGTGGCTCGCATCCGCGACGAACCGCCGCTCGCGGTCGAGACCCTCGTCCAGTCGGTCGAGCATGGCGTTCAGCGTCACGGCGAGCCTGCGGAGCTCGGCCGCCGCGGCGGGACCGGGAGCCGCTCGCCCGCGCTGCGCGACGAGATGGTCGCCGCCCGCGCGCGCATCCGCTCCACGGGGCGCAGCCCGAACCCGGCGACGATGTAGCCGAGCAGCCCGGCGAGCAGCCAGCGCCACCGGGCCGCTGATCGCCGAGCTGCTTGCCCACGGCCTCGACGGCGTCGTCCGCCTCCTCGCGTCTCGACGGCGAGGACGACGACCTGGTCGTCGATCGCTCTTCACGAGGACGACCACCGGCTCGTTGTCGATCTCCGGCTTCTCGTCCGGCTCGCCCAAGTCGTCGCGCACCCGGATGCGGGCACTCGTAGTATCCCTCGTCGGCGCTCGTCGTGGTCGACCAGCCGCTCGATCACCGCGGTCGACGACGCCAGGATCTCTCCGTCGTCGGACAGGACCTGGCCATGGATGTCTCCGGCGAGCCTCCTCGGCGCCGCACCCGCTCGTCCGGGGCTGCGCCGCGCAACCCGTCCATCTCGCCGTCGAGCTGGTCCGCGGAGCCCTTGCTCGAGGGTGTCCTCCACCCGCAGCTGGACGTAGAACGCCGAGCGCGAGCATGGCCAGCGCCGTGGTGACCAGGAACGCGACCGCGACCCGGGCGCGGAGGGACCAGCTCCAGCGGCGGCCGTCGTCAGTCATCCGGTGCTCCCGGTGAGCCGGTAGCCGAGGCCGCGGACCGTGCGCAGCGAGTCGGCGCCGAACGGGCGGTCGATCTTCTCCCGGAGGTAGCGGACGTAGACGTCGACGACGTTCGACGAGGTCTCGTGGGTGTCTCCCCAGGCGTGGGTGAGCAGCTGGTCGCGGCTCAGCGCCTGCTCGGGACGCCGGATCAGGGCCTCGAGCAGGGCCAGCTCGCGGGCCGACAGCTCGATCTCGACGTCGCCGCGCCACACCTGCCGGGACGCCGGGTCGAGCCGGAGGTCGCCGACCTCGAGGACCGTCGGCCGCGGGACCGGGCCACGACGGGCCAGGGCGCGCATCCGCGCCAGCAGCTCGTCGAAGACGAACGGCTTGCCGAGATAGTCGTCGGCGCCGCTGTCGAGACCGGTGATCCGGTCGGCGACGGCGTTGCGCGCGGTGAGCATCAGCACCGGCGTCCACACCCGGGAGCGCCGCATCCGCCGACAGACCTCGAAGCCCTCCATGTCGGGAAGGCTGCACGTCGAGGAGGATCACGTCGTACCCCTCCTCGCCGAGGGCGGCGTCAGCGCCTCGGCGCCGGTCCCGCGATCGTCACCAGATCGCCGCGCTCGGTCAGACCACGAGCGACCAACCGGGCGAGCTTCGCCTCGTCCTCCACCAACAACACGCGCACGACCAACTCTAGGGATCGGGATGAGGAGCGGATGAGAGCCTCATCGTGCCCTCATCCTGAGCTCCTAGCGTCGACGCCATGAACAAGAAGACACTCTCCCGCAAGTCCGCTCTTCAGCAGCGTCGGCGCCGCTCGCACTCGCTCGCGGTCGCCGCCGGCGGCGGCTACGCCCTCACCAACCGGCGACGACAACGACGCCCAGCGGCCGATCCCGGCCGCCGACCGCGAGCAGGCCGAGGAAGCCGCCCTCGCCGAGACCGGCGGCGGCACGGTCACCGACAGCGAGGTCGACGACGAGCAGAGCAAGTACGAGGTCGAGGTCACCCTCGACGACGGCACCCAGGTCGACGTCCAGCTCGACCGGGACTTCGCCGTCGTCTCCACCGAGACCGACGGCCCCGAGACGACGGCGACGACAGCGACGACAGCGACGACCGGGCGATCACCGACTGCCGAGCGTGAGCAGGCCGAGGCAGCCGCCCTTGCACGCGACCGGCGGCGGTACCGTGACGTCGACCGAGGCCGACGACCGGGAGTGGCTACGAGGTCGACGTCACGCTCGATGAGCGGCACCGAGGTCGACGTGCACCTGGACGACAACTTCGCGGTCGTCTCGAGCCGGTCCGATGGTCCGGACGACGACCGCTACGACGACTGACGCTGAGGAGTGACCATGATCCGCAGCGCGGCGATCGGCGCGATGCTGCTGCCCGTCGTCCTCGCCGGCTGCGGATCGGGCGACGACGGCAAGGCCGACGACCCGGCCACGACCGAGAAGATCCGGCTCCCCCACGGCGACGACCCGTTCAAGCTCAACGCGGCCGAGCTCAGCCCGGACGTCACCAACCCGTGGTTCCCGTTGGAGCCGGGAACCCGCTGGACCTACCGCGAGGTGGACGAGGACGGCGAGGTGCTCGAGGTCGTCGTGACCGCGACCCCGGTGACGCGGAACATCGCGAACGGCGCCGAGGCACGGGTCGTCCGGGACACGGTGACCCTCGACGGCGAGATCGTCGAGGACACCCTCGACTGGTACGCCCAGGACGCGCGCGGCACGGTCTGGTACCTCGGCGAGGACACCGCCGAGTTCGAGGACGGCTACATCACGTCCCACGAAGGCTCGTTCGAAGCGGGCGTCGACGACGCGCTGGCCGGCGTGATCATGCCGGCCGTCCCGATGGTCGGGCAGGCCTACCGCCAGGAGTACTACGGCGGCGTCGCCGAGGACAACGGCGAGGTGCTCGCGCTGGACGGTACGGCGACCGTCCCCGCCGGGTCGTACGACGGACCTGGTGCAGACCGCCGACACGAACGGCATCGAGCCGGACGTGCTCGAGCACAAGTTCTACGCCCGCGACGTGGGCGTGGTGCTGACCATCGACGTGGAGACCGGAGCCCGGGAAGAGCTGGTGTCGGTCACGACCGTGTCGGACGCCGAGGCGCGACGGGCGGGCCGGGCGCAGCTCGGGGCTGGCGTACTGACGCCCGCATTTCAACCAGCGCGGCGTCGCCGGCTGCGGCGACGGCCGCGTCCACCCGGTCGCCCGGTCCGGCGACGAAGACGTACTCGACGTTGCGCCGCCGGCCGACCTCGCCGACCCGCTGCCCGGCGGGGTTGTGGATGCCGATCAGCGCACCGACGTACCTCTTGCGGTCGAAGCCGAGCATCCGCACCTGCGGCGTGGCCGGCATCGCGGAGCATGCCGGTCATCTCGTCGGCGGTGATCCAGGACTCGTCGTTGTAGGACACCACGACGACCTCCGCGCGCACCCGGCTGAGCAGGTCGCCAGCGCCGCCGGCATCGTGCGGCGGGTGTTGAAGACGCTCCGGGTGTGGTCGTCACGACTGTCGATCCGCTTGCACGCGATGCCGTAGTGCTCGGGGGCGTCCCAGCGGATCAGCGTCTCCCAGATGTGGTAGTTCGTGAAGTAGCGGTGCTGGTTGTAGGGCGGGTCGACGTAGGCCAGATCGACCGGGACCGACCTCGTCGACGACCCGGTTGGCATCGCCGTGGATCGTGGCGCCCGGCCCCGGCAGCAGGGCCGGCCGTTCGAGCCGGAGGTCGCGGTGCGCGCGGGGCGCCCATTCCTTGAGGTAGGCCATCTGCACGCCGGTGGTGGAGTCGACCCGGTCGGCCGCGAGCATCAGGCTGGTCAGCAGGATCGGCCGCAACGGGTCGCCCGGCGGGTGGTCGCATCTCGATCGCGTCGCGGATCGCGTCGACGCGGGCTCCGTTGCGCGGCTGGAAGAAGCGCGAGCTCTCGCAGAACGTCTCGGTGAAGTAGCCCGGCTGACCGGGCAGCGCATCGAGCCGGGCCAGCGCAGCCTCGAGCTCGTCGCTCGTCGACCGCCGCCGCGTCGGTGGCGACGTAGCAGTCACTCAGCACCGCCGAGTACGTCGCCAGGTCGCTCGCCGTGACGTCGATCCCGCGCCGCTTCAGCTCCTGCGCGACCCGGGTGGTGCCCGTGAAGAGGTCGAGCGCCGTGCGCGCTCCCGCCGCGACCGCGAGCTCCCCCAGCACCGGCACCAAGGTGCGCTTGGAGCCGAGGTACTTGATCACACCCGGAGCGTACGGCGGGCGGACCCCTGCGTCGGTCAGGCGCGAGCGTGCCAGGCAGCGAGCAGCTCGCGCTCGCGGTCGCGACCGATGCCGGTGGACGCCCGCGTCGGGGTCGGCGCGGAGCCACTCGAGGGTGTCGCGGGACGTCTCCGCGACGGGGCGGAGGACAAGCCCGGCGTCCAGAGCGGGCTCGACGAGGTGCTGCATCATCCCGTCGTACTCGGGGCGCGGCAGCCAGAGCGGCACCGCGTCGGGACCCATCCACGGCTCCACGCCCTGCCCGGTCAGGAACTCCTGATCGACCCAGGTGAGCTCGGCATCGGGAGCGCACTCGCGGAGCAGGTCGCCGATCGGTGTCGGCCGACCCACGCCGTCGAAGTCGCCCACGACGCGCTGCTCGGCCAGGGTGACGATCCAGGCGGCCAGGTCGCGCACGTCGATCACCTGCACCGGGTCGGTGGGCGCACCCGGGCGCGAGCACCTCTCCGCCGTCGGCGAGTCGGGCCGGCCAGTAGCTGAACCGTCCGGTCAGGTCGCCGGGGCCGACGATCAGGCCCGGACGTACGACGGTGGCCGACACGGCGCCTTCGCGCACCGATCTGCTCGCACGCCACCTTCATCGGTCCGTAGGCCTCGGGGTCGCTGGCGAGGTCGACGTCGTCGGTGATCGGCTCGTGCAACGGCAGCGTTCCGGGGCCGCCGGGGACGCTCTCGTCCGCGTAGACGTTGACGGTCGACACGAACACCCAGTGCGCGTCCGGGACGGCACCGACCGCACGTCGTACGTGCGAGGGACGGCGGGAGACGTCGACCACGGCGTCGTACTCCCCCGCCAGGCCGGCCGGCGGCTCCTCCGCACGGTCCCAGGTCAGCAACGTCGCTCCGTCGGGCACGTCGCCGGAGACGCCGCGACAGGCGCAGGTCACGTCGTGGCCGCGCCGGAGCGCTTCGGCCGCGACCTCGCGGGACAGGAAGACGGTGCCGCCGAGTACGAGCAACTTCATGCGTCCCACCTCACCACAGCGACGCAAAGGTGGAGGGCTATCCCTGATTCGCGAGCAGGGCCGCTTGCTTCGTAGTTTTCGAGCACCCCGATCGAGGAGACTACAGATGAGCGAGTCGATGAGCAGCACGCTGGCGACGTACGGCGTCCACCACCGGCGCCATCTCCAGGTCGTGCCCCCTCGGGCGCCGGTCCCCGTCGCGGAAGCGTCCGCTTCCACCGGACTCCCGCGTGGGCCCATCGGCTCTCCAACCGGGAGGTCGAGGTGCTCAACTGCATCGCCGCCGGTCTGTCGACCACGGAGATCGCCCAGTCGCTGTTCATCTCCGTCGCGACCGTGAAGAGCCACATCGCCCGCCTGATCCAGAAGGTCGAGGTGCGCGACCGGCTCCAACTGGTCGTCACGGCCTACCGATCGGGCTTCGTGCCCGTCGGCTGACGCCCGCAGCTGCGTGATCCCTCCCACTATGCACGCGGCGGGCGTCGGTCGATGAGGCGCTCACCACAGCGTCGGACGGCATCAATCCGCGATCCTGGCCCCATGTCTGATGCCCCCTTCGGCGGCGCGAACCCGCTGGCCGAGCTGATCGCGGGCGTCCGCCGGCTGATTCCCGAACCCGGTATCCCACCCGTCGCCCGCGCCGAGGCCGCGGCGCCGACGACGGCGAGCAGTGGGGTGAGCTCGCCACCGCCGTCGACGAGCTGGTCGAGGTGGTCCTCGTCCAGCAGGACCTCATCGAGAACCTGCTGAACCGGATGAGCCGGCTCGAGGGTCGCGACAACGCGCCCCGGAAGGCGCGACGTGGCGCCTGAGTGGCAGCGCCCGGACGAGCTCCAGCGGCTCGTCCAGGCCCTCCGGTCGACCGAGCGGCGGCCCAGTCGACGCTGGTCGGACCTGCTCGGCGCGAGTACCTCGCGCTCAGGGCAGCAGCCCCAGGTGCTCGAGCGACGCCCTCATGAACGCCTCCCTGGTCGAGGCACCCGTGACCGCCTCGAGGCCGAGCCCTGTGTAGACCGTGTCGTCGGTCGTGACGATCGGGGTCTCCACGAACGGCGCGGACTGGGCGCGTTCCCAGCCGGTGACCGGGTCCTCGGTCCCGGGCGGCGGGCCGGGCGTGTCCCAGCCGTCCAGCCCGGTCTCGAACGACGGGTCGGCGCTGTCGATCGGCGTGTCGTCCGCGGCCCGCATGGACACCTGGTCCACCCAGGCACCGAGACCCTGGACCGCCGGGTCGCTGACCACCGAGATCGAGACCTCGACCTCCTGGCCGACGTACGCCGCCGGGATCGGCATCTCCCACTCCTGCCAACCGCCGGAGTTGCCGGTGGCGGCGTTCCACGAGCCCGAGCGTCCCCGTCGGGTCGCAGTTGTCCCCGCCGTCGGTGATGGTCTGGTAGTGCGCCAGGAACGGGTGCAGCAGCTGCCAGTTGGAGCCGTCCCCGGTTGTCGGGCAGGAGAGCCCGACGTCGTCCGACGTGTGCCCGTTGCTGTCCGCCAGCGTGGTCCAGTCGTCCTCGACCGACGGTGTGGATCTCCACGAACATGTAGTCGTAGTCGGCCTCGAGGTCGAAGGATGTCGACAGGTCCAGGGTCGCCCCGGTCTCAGCCGTCAGGTCGAACGTCTTCGCCAGCCGCTTGTACGCCGCGTCGGCGGTTCCGGCGGACACGAACCAGTCACCGTCGACGGGGTCGAACGGTGCCGCGAACGGCCGCTCCCAGGTGGCGACGGAGCGAGAGTCCGCGAACAGCGGGTACTGGACCGGGTCGAGGATCGAGGAGGTCACCAGCAGCGTCGGCGCCTGGTCGGCGTTGGCCGCGGAGTCCGCGCCGTTGACGGTGAGGTCCAGCGCGTCGAACGGCGCCTCGGTGCCGTCGACCGCGAAGACCGAACCGTCCTCGGGGTGCTGGCCGCCGCCGGTGATGTAGGTGTAGGCGCCCAGCCAGTACTGCAGGAAGTCGTCCTGGACCACGATGCAGGTCGGGTTGCCGTTCTGGCAGTAGGTGCCCTCCTCTTCCTGGAAGGGGTTGTACGCGTACCCCTCGGCGAAGACCCGTCCGGCGTTCTTGCCGCTGTAGAAGAGCTTGCCTCCCTCGTTGAGGAAGTCACGCACGTTGTTCTGGATCTCGACCGCGCGCTTGGTGATGCCGGACCCGCCCGGGGCGTCCGGCTCGCGGGGCACGTAGTCGTCGCCGGTGTACCAGACCACGTGGGAGAAGTGGTCGAGCACACCGAGGGGGTGCGGGCGGACGCCGGTCGGTGGGCGTCCACGTCGTACACCTCGTACTCCACGCCGGCGGCCTTCAGTGCGTCGGTGTAGTAGTCGAGGTACTGCGGGCCCTCGAGCGGCGCTGGGTTCGGCTGCACACCGGACCAGTCCTCGTTCGCCAGCACGAGCACGCGCTTGTCGGTCTCGACCCGCGCCCGGTACTTGAACGGGTCGGACTCCTTCTTGCCGGCGGTGAACCAGACCTTGACCTTGTCGCCGGGCTCGGTCCCCTTGACCACACCGCGCACGCGTCGGTAGTAGACGCCCGGGTCGTCGTTGTAGCGCTCCCCGCCGTCGAACGACCTGGCCTTGGTCTTCTTGGCCTTCTTGCCCTTGATCTTGTAGTGCATCTTCACCTTGCCGAGCCTGCGCTTCACCACGGCCTCGACGGGCTGCGGGGCGCCGTACGACTCCTTGAAGGAGTCCACGACGAACGGCTGCGCCTTGTTGTCGAGGTGGGACTTCGGCTTGGCCGGGTTCTGGCTCGAGTTGGCCAGGTCGAGGACGAAGGGCAGGTGGCGCTGGAACTCCTGGCGCACCTGGAGCGGCGAGTCGGGGTACTCGAACCCGCTCACGCTGGGGTCCTCGGCGGCAGTGCCCTCGGGCGTGAAGGCCAGCGCCTTCTCGGAGTTGTAGGCCCAGCCGGAGAAGTCACCGTTCGTGATGTACAGGCCGGCCGACAGCTCGGGCAGGAAGCCCGGGATGCCCGGCTTGAACGGGTCGCCCGCCAGCGCAGTGAAGATCTCGTGGTCGGCGGTGGGGGTGTCCTGCTGGAACCCCTGCGGGTAGAGCAGCAGCTCCGCCGCCGTGTGGTCGTTCTTGTGGAAGACGGGGTGGATCTCCTCGAAGAGTGCGTCCATGGCCGTGGTCTCCGGCTCCGACGCCGGCGACGGACCGCGGTAGGTCTCCGACGCCGGGTCCGCCGAGCTGCCCTCGGCGTCCATGCCCCAGTGGTCGGAGAAGTTGCGGTTCGGGTCGACCCCGTCACCGGGCCCGATCACGCCGTCCACGTTGTTGTCGCGCAGGTTCTTGCGCCACAACCGGTTGCCGGGGGTGAAGGTGAACTCGTAGCCGTCGGGGTTGTTCACGCACACGAACCACAGCTCTGTGGTGTCGACCAGACGGGTGACCTCGAGACCGGCGCTGGTGGTCTTTCCGTAGTTGCTCGTGAAGTAGTCGAGCGAACGCCGGCAGGTCTCGCCGGCGAGCCACTCGCGGGCGTGCTGCATGGCGTTGTACAGGACCGCCGGACGGCCGGGGATGTCGGCCCCGGTGGCGCCGTCGGTGATCTGGAGGGCGACGATCTCGCGGCCGCCGTAGGTGGTGCCGGTGACGCGCTTCCTCGCGATGTCGGGGTAGTCGGCCAGGATCCGGTCGTACGTCTCGGTGTACTGCTCCTTCCCGTCGTCCGGCACCGCGTCGTACTTCGTCCAGACGGTCCACTCGGAGTCGCTGGCCCCGTCGGTGGGCGCTGCCTGCGGCCGGGCCGAGCGGGCGGGAGCCGCACGGTACGACGACAGCTGCCGGCCGTCGAACCGCGCGAGGTCGCCGCCGTAGCCGACCACGTCGACGGTGCCGCGGTCGAGGTCGCGGCCCTCCGTGACGTCGTACCCGGCGAGGGCGAGGGCGCTGAGGTTCTCAGCGGTGGCCTTGATCCGATAGGCGTTGAGGGTGTCGTCGACGGTGGCCCGTCTCTGGTCGGGTGGGCCGGCGACAGCCGACGATGCGAGCGGGGCCACGAGAGCGACAGTGGCGAGGACGACGAGCAGGCGGTGACGACGCATGGGATTCTCCCGAGTCGGAGGAGCGGGTCGTCGCGCGGGGTGACGGCCCCTTGGGCGGAGCATAGGACGGTCTGGGCTCATGCGCCATGCCCGACGATCGGTCAGCGCCATCAACGTCGACTTGCATCCTGTACCAAGGTCCAGGTTTACCGTGGGTCTCATGGAAGACCCGCACGGCCACCCACGCTTGCACCATTCCCACCGCGGAGCGACCCCTGCGCCTTGCGGAGTTCGACGACCTGTTCCGGCAGTCCGTCGTTGCGGTGGACCGGGTGGGCCTGTCCACCCGGCTGACCCTCAAGGCCCCACCGGTCTCCACGACCGGGTGGCGGACCTGACCGCCCGAGAGTCTCAGTGCTGCTCGTTCTTCGAGTTCTCCCTCGACGGTGACGACGACGGTCTGGTGCTCGCGGTGAGTGTGCCCGCCGCGAGAGGGCCGACATCCTCGACGCCCTGACTGACCGCGCTGTCGAGCTCTCGTCATGAGTCTCAGAGTCAGCGAGGTGGCCGAGGCTGCGCGGGTCAACACCGAGACCCTCCGGTACTACGAGCGCCGCGGCCTGATCGAGAAGCCGGCACGTTCGCCAGGCGGACACCGGCTCTACGACGAGCAGACGGTCACGACCTTGCGGGTGATCAAGGCGGCGCAGCGACTCGGGTTTACCCTCGACGAGGTCGCCGATCTCATCCAGGTCGGCCGCCGCCGAGGCCCAGCAGCCGACCTCCGAGTCCGGGCCCGGGAGAAGGTGGTCGAGGTCGACCAGCGCATCGCCGACCTGAAAGCGATCCGCACCAGTCTGCTCGCCGCGATCGACGCCGGCTGCAAGGACCTCCACGAGTGCGCCGGCAACGACTGCTGCCCGATCCCGTTCGGCGAGTCGGCGAGCTCACCGACAGGAAAAATCCACCGTTGGTGGGGTGGGTGGGCTCGAACCCACGACCCAAGGATTATGAGTCCTCTGCTCTAACCGATGCGTACCGCCCCGTGCGGATCGGAGCCTATCGAGCGGGGCACACGGTTCCCGAACAACCGGGCCAGTGCGATGCTCGGCAGATGAATGAGAAGCCGCCGCCGCTGGTTCAGCCGCTCCCCGAGGACTCGGAGCGCGCACTCGTGATCGTGGCCCACCCCGACGACGTGGAGTACGGCGCTGCCGCGGCGATCGCGCGCTGGACCGGGCAGGGCAAGTCGATCAGCTTACATCATGGTCACCAGCGGCGAAGCCGGCATCGATGGTCTCCACCCGGACGAGTGCCGCGCGCTCCGGGAGACGGAGGAGATCAACTCGGCGCGGATCGTCGGAGTCGACAGTGTCGAGTTCCTCGGGTTCCCGGACGGGACCGTGATGTATGGACTCGCTCTGCGGGCGGCCGTCGCGCAGGTGGTGAGGTTTTCGCACCGGCCCGAGATCGTGATCACCGGCAACTTCCGGGACTCGTTCGGACCGGGGTCTCTCAACCAGGCCGACCACATCGCCACCGGACAGGCGGTGCTCGACGGAGTCCGCGACGCCGGCAACCGGTGGATCTTCCCCGAGCAGCTGACCGACGGCCTCGAGCCCTGGGGCGGCGTACGGGCGGTGTGGGCCGCTGGCTCGCCGGAGTCCGGCACGCCGCCGACGCGACCGACACGTTCGACGTCGGTGTCGCCTCGCTCGAGGCGCACGACGCCTACATCAAGGGGCTGGGCTGGGAGGGCTGGAGTGCGCGCGAGTTCCTCGAGGGCAACATGAGGCAGGCCGGCTCGACCACTCTGTACGACGTACGCCGCCTCCTTCGAGGTCGCCTCGCCTGGTGTGGGGCGGGACTGACGAGGACTGATCGCTTCGCGGCTGCTACCTGTTGATCCGCTTCTTCACGACCCAGGCGCCGAACCCGACCGCGGCCGCGCCGGCGGCGATCAGGCCGGCGCGGTTCTGCCAGCGGGTGTACTCCTCGGCGACCTGCGGCCAGGCCTCGCCGATCACGGCCGCGGCGTCCTCGGGCGTGGCCTGGAGGCCCTCGACCGACACCGCCGTGCCGAACACCATCCGCACCTTGCGCGGGAGCGGCCAGCGCCGCTTCTCGGTGCCGGTGATCGTCGCCGGCACCAGCGGGGTGCCGGCTTCGATGGCGAGCCGGGCGGCGCCGCGCTTCGGCGTACCGAGTCCCTCCTCGCGCACCCGGGTGCCTTCCGGGAAGAGGGCGAGCGCGCTGCCGCGGGCCAGGATCGCGCGGGCGGTGTCGAGCGCCTCGGCGTCGGACTCGCCGCGCCGGACGGGGAAGGCGCCGAGCCGTAGGAAGATCCCCGCCATCGGCCCCTCGAAGTGCTCGGCCTTGCCCATGAAGTGGACCGGTCGGCGTAGCACGATCGCCACGAAGAACGGGTCCCAGAGCTTCTTGTGGTTGGGCACGATGACGACCGGGCCCTTCTTCGGCACGTTCTCCGTGCCCGTCGCGGTGAAGCCGCAGACGATCCGGAAGATCAGCGCGGCGGCGTACTTCTACAACCTGTCGGCCGACGAGCTCCGCGTGGTGAGCGCGGTGGCCAACGAGGGCCCAACCCTCAAGCGCTGGCGCCCGCGGGCCCAGGGCCGGACGTTCGGGATTTTGAAGAGAACCAGCCACATCACCATCGCCGTGGCTGATCGAGAGGAGTCGTAATGGGTCACAAGGTTCACCCGTACGGCTTCCGGATCGGGATCATCAAGCCCTGGCTGGCGAAGTGGTACGCGGACCGCGACTACGCCACGCTGCTCCAGGAGGACATGCGGATCCGGGAGCTGGTCGCCAAGCAGCTGTCGAACGCGAGCGTCAGCCAGGTCGAGATCGAGCGCGGCATCAACCACGTCACCGTCACGGTGCACACGGCCAAGCCGGGGATCGTCATCGGCAAGGGCGGCGCGAACGTCGAGGCGCTTCGAACGAACGTCGGCAAGCTGACGAACAAGAAGGTCAAGCTCGAGATCAAGGAGATCCTGCAGCCCGAGCTCGACGGCATGCTCCTGGCGCAGAACGTTGCCGGGCAGCTGGAGCGGCGCATCGCCTTCCGCAAGGCGATCAAGCAGTCGATCCAGCGCACCATCAAGGCCGGCGCCAAGGGCGTGAAGATCCAGGTCTCCGGCCGCCTCGGCGGGTCGGAGATGAGCCGGACCGAGTGGGACAAGGAAGGTCGGATTCCGCTCGGGACGCTGCGCGCCGACATCAGCTACGGCGTCGTCCACGCGCACACCACCTACGGGCGCATCGGCGTCAAGGCATGGGTCTACCGTGGCGAGCAGCTCGGCGAGCGGCCGGGCAGCGCGCGCACCGAGCCGCGTGCCCCGCGTCGGGGTGCGGCCGGCACCCGCAGCCGACCCGCAGCCGGTGCACGGCCCGCGGCCGCGATCCGGTCGAACGGCGGCGCCCCGAGCACGGCGGCGACGCTGGAGGCTCCCGAGGTCGTGGAGCCACAGCGCCCGGTCGAGCTCGAGCAGCCCGCTCCCGCGGTCGAGACGCCGGCTGCGCCGGCGGTCGAGCCGAAGGCCGTTGTCGAGGACGCGCCCGCCATCGAAGGTGACGTCGCGGTGACGACACCCGACCCGGTCGCCGCCGCGGTCGAGCCCAAGGCGAAGGCCGCCGAGGCAGCGCCCGAGGCGAAGGCCGCCGACGCGGTGAAGACCGCCGACGCGCCGAAGGCAAAGGCCGCCGACGCGGAGAAGACCGCTGACGCGCCGAAGGCAAAGGCCGCCGACAAGAAGGCCTCCACCAGGAAGGCCGCCGGCAGCGATGCGTCAGCCGATGCGCCAAAGGCCAAGGCCACCAAGAAGGCTGCCTCCGCCGACGCCGACGAGTCGTCGGACGAGCCGAAGGCGAAGGGGTCCTGACATGTTGATGCCAAAGCGGGTCAAGCACCGCAAGGTCCAGCGCGGCCGTCGTGCCGGCCTGGCCAAGGGCGGGACCACGGTCAGCTTCGGCGACTTCGGCCTCATGGCCGAGGAGGTCTGCTGGCTGACCAGCCGCCAGATCGAGGCAGCTCGGCGCGCGATGACCCATCACATCAAGCGTGGCGGCCGCGTCTGGATCCGGGTCTTCCCGGACAAGCCGGTCACCAAGAAGCCGGCCGAGGTCCGAATGGGATCCGGCAAGGGCGCGCCCGACCACTGGGTCGCGGTCGTGAAGCCCGGCCGGGTGATGTTCGAGATGTCCGGCGTCTCGGAGCCGATCGCCCGCGAGGCGATGCGCCTCGCCGGCCACAAGCTGCCGATCAGCACGAAGTTCGTCATCAAGGAGGGCCAGGAGCATGGACATCAGTGAGGTGCGGGCCCTCTCCGACAAGGATCTGGAGGGCCAGCTGCGGGACGCGAAGCAGGAGCTGTGGAAGATCCGCTTCGATCTCGCGACCCGACAGGAGAGCAACTACAGCAGGCTGCCGGCGACCCGCAAGCGGATCGCACGCATCCTGACCGTCATGACTGAGCGACAGCACGCCGCCGATGCGGCCGCTGCCCAAGAGAAGGCCAGCTGATGCAGGGCAAACGACGAAGCAAGCTCGGACGCGTGGTGTCCGACAAGATGGACAAGACCGTCGTCGTGAGCGTCGAGCGGCTGCGGAGGCACCCCGTCTACAAGCGGGTGGTGCGCCTCTCCAGCAAGTTCAAGGCACACGACGCAGAGAACTCGGCCCGGGTCGGTGACACCGTGCGCATCGAGGAGAGCCGTCCGCTCTCGCGCGAGAAGCGGTGGACCGTCGTCGAGGTCGTGGCACGCGGCTCCCACGAAGAGATGATCGACACCACGGAGACCGCATGATCCAGAAGTACAGCAGGCTGCGCGTGGCCGACAACTCCGGCGCCCGGGTTGTGGAGTGCATCTCGGTGATCGGTCGCTCGTCGAGCGACACCGCCGAGGTCGGCGACGTCATCGTGGCCGCCGTCAAGCAGGCGCTCCCGAACGCCGCGGTGAAGAAGGGCGAGGTCGTCCGCGCCGTGGTGGTCCGCACAACCAAGGAGTTCGGGCGCTCGGACGGCAGCCACATCCGCTTCGACGAGAACGCGGCCGTGCTGATCAACGCCCAGGGCAGCCCGCGAGGCACGCGCATCTTCGGGCCGGTGGCTCGTGAGCTGCGCGAGCGCAACTACATGAAGATCGTCTCGCTCGCCCCGGAGGTGCTCTAGATGAACGTGCGAAGGGGCGACACCGTTCTCGTCCTGGCCGGCAAGGACCGCGGCAAGCGCGGCACGGTCGACCGGGTCGAGAAGACGAAGCGTGGCTTCGGCGTGGTGATCCCCGGACTCAACATGGCCAAGCGCCACCAGAAGGCGCGGTCACGGACGCAGCAGGCTGGAATCATCGACCTGCCGGTGCCGCTTCACATCAGCAACGTGCAGGTGATCTGCCCGCGCTGCAATCGACCGACACGCGTTGGCCACGGCAAGCTCGAGGGAGAGCATGGCCGGCGGACGCGCGTCTGCAAGCGCTGCGGCGAGCAGATCGAGGTGACGACCTAGTGAGTCCTGAAGAAGAGAAGAAGACGCCACGCAGCCGGTCCGCCTCCACGGCGGAGAAGGCCGAGCCAGCGAAGCCAGCGGCCGCCAAGGCAGCCGGCGGCAAGCGCGCAGCCGCCAAGGCGACCGCCAAGCCTGCGGACGCCCCGGAGTCGGCTGCGGCCGCCCCGGCCGCCGGAAAGGCGCCGGCCGCGCGGAAGGCGTCGACGAATGGCAAGTTCCAGAAGCCGGAGTACGCCGGGCTGCGCCAGCGCTATCACGACGAGATCGTGCCGGCGATGCAGCGCGAGTTCACGTACGCCAACCCGATGCAGATTCCGCGCGTCGAGAAGATCGTGGTCAACATCGGCCTCGGCGAGGCGATCGCCAACGCGAAGGCGCTCGACGCCGCGGTCGGCGACCTCACGACCATCACCGGCCAGAAGCCCATCGTGACCCGCGCCAAGCGCAGCATCGCGCAGTTCCGGCTGCGAACGGGAATGCCGATCGGCGCCAAGGTGACGCTGAGAGGACAGCGGATGTACGACTTCCTCGAGCGCACGCTCGTCGCTCGCGCTGCCGCGCATCCGTGACTTCCGAGGGATTCCGACCCGCTCATTCGACGGCCGCGGCAACTTCAGCCTCGGCCTGCGCGAGCAGCTGGTCTACCCAGAGATCGACTACGACAAGATCGACCGGCTGCGAGGGCTCGAGATCAGCATCGTGACGACGGCGAAGACCGACGAGGAGGGGCGCAAGCTCCTCGAGCTCCTCGGCATGCCGTTCCAGGCGAACTAAGGAGCACCACGTGGCAAAGAAGTCGAGCATCGCAAGGTCGAAGCGCCCTCAGCACTTCCCCGTGCGCGAGCACAACCGCTGCCAGGTCTGCGGACGGCCGCGCGGCTACATGCGCCGATTCGCCATGTGCCGCATCTGCTTCCGGGAGCGCGCCCTGCTGGGCCAGCTGCCGGGCGTCACCAAGTCGAGCTGGTAGGGCTCACGACGACATCCATGGCCGTCACGACGACGGCCGCCATCAGCGGGAGGCGCCACCCGGACAGAGCCGGGAGCGAACCGCCGCCGAGGAGACGAACGAACA
This sequence comes from uncultured Chloroflexia bacterium, assembly GCA_963839635.1. Classification (GTDB taxonomy): domain Bacteria; phylum Chloroflexota; class Limnocylindria; order QHBO01; family QHBO01; genus JACDBZ01. The sequence continues at coordinate 161,657 of CAWIVT010000002.1, read as the reverse complement.
CCACTATGAACGTGACCGATCCGATCGCCGACATGCTGACGCGCATCCGCAACGCCAGCGCGGCACGGCACAAGGAGCTCAGCATGCCCTCGTCGCGCGTGAAGCGCGAGATCGCGCGGATCCTGGCCGCAGGAGGGCTTCATCGAGACGTACGAGACCCAGACGGAGGGCGTGCAGGAGCATGCTCACCCTTCGGCTGAAGTACGTCGAGGGCCGGACGCCGGTCGTCACCGGCCTCAAGCGCATCAGCAAGCCAGGCCTGCGCGTCTACGCGCGCAAGACCGAGATCCCGCGCGTCCTCGGCGGACTCGGCATCGCCATCCTCTCAACCTCCCACGGGATCATGACCGGCACCGATGCCCGGAAACAGAATCTCGGTGGCGAGGTCCTGTGCCTACATCTGGTAGAAGGAGCGAACGAAGCATGTCCCGTATCGGACGAATGCCGATCCCGCTCCCTGACGGAGTGGAGGTCACCCAGGAGGGGCGACGCCTGCGCGTCAAGGGCCCGCTCGGCGTGCTGGAGCGTGAGCTCCATGCCGAGATGACCCTCGAGCGCGAGGACGGCACCCTGCGAGTCGTGCGTCCGTCGCGACGAGCCGCGCCATCGGGCGCTGCACGGCCTGACCCGCACGCTCGTCAACAACATGGTCACCGGCGTTACGACCGGCTTCACGAAGAACCTGGAGATCAGCGGCGTCGGCTATCGCGCCCCGCTCCAGGGCGACGAAGCTCGTCCTCGCGCTCGGCTACTCGCATCCCGTCGAGGTCGATCCGCCGGCCGGCATCGAGTTCCGTGTCGAGACCCCGACGCGCCTCGGCGTGTTCGGTGCCGACAAGGAGCTCGTCGGCCAGACAGCGGCGTACATCCGCTCGCAGCGCAAGCCCGAGCCCTACAAGGGCAAGGGCATCCGGTACGCAGGGCGAGCAGATCCTCCGCAAGGCCGGCAAGGCCGGCAAGGTCGGAGGCTGGAAGACCGATGACGACGAACATCTCTCGTGGCGCCATGCGCCGCAAGCGCCACGAGCGGCTCCGGCTCAAGATCACCGGAAGCACCGAGCGCCCGCGCCTGTCGGTCTTCCGCAGCGCCAAGTTCATCTATGCCCAGGTGATCGACGACACCACCGGGCGCACCCTGGCCGCGGCCTCGAGCCGCGAGTCCGAGCTCGGCGCGTCGACTCCGGTCGACACCGCGCGCGCGGTCGGCAAGGCACTCGCCGAGCGGGCGAAGGCAGCCGGCGTCAGCGCCGTCGTGCTCGATCGCGGCGGTTACCAGTACCACGGGCGGGTTCGCTCGCTCGCCGAGGGCGCCCGCGAGGGCGGCCTCAACCTGTAGGCGAGGAGTCTGCATATGGCACGGATCGATCCGTCCAAGCTCAACCTGGAAGAGAAGGTCGTCCAGATCAACCGCGTTGCCAAGGTCGTCCAGGGCGGCCGCCGCTTCAGCTTCAGCGCTGTGGTGGTCGTCGGTGACGGCAACGGCATCGTCGGCGCCGGGCTCGGCAAGGCCGGCGAGGTGCCCGAGGCGATCCGCAAGGGCGTCGAGGACGCGAAGAAGCACCTCATCAAGGTGCCGCTCGTCGGCTCCACCATCCCGCACGAGGTGCATCGCCACTTCGGCGCGTCGAAGGTCATGCTCAAGCCGGCCAGCGCCGGCACCGGCGTCATCGCCGGTGGCTCGCGTGCGCTCGGTCGTCGAGGCGGCGGGCATCCGCGACATGCTGAGCAAGGCCCAGGGCTCCACCAACCCGATCAACGTCGTGCGGGCCACGATCGAGTGCCTCGCGGCACTGCGCTCGGCCGACGACATCGCCGCCCTGCGTGGCCGCACGGCCGAGCAGCTGCTCGGCAAGCGCGGCGCGGAGGCGGCGCGCGGAGCCGCACGAGATCCCCGAGCGCCGCGAGCCGATGCCGAGCGGAGGTGGACGTGGCCGCTAGGCGACAGGCCGCCGATAAGGCAGGCCCGATGCTGACCGTGACCTGGGTCGATCGACGATCGGGCACAAGGCCGCGGCGCGCGGCACCATCCGCGCGCTCGGCCTGCATCGGCTCAACCAGACCGTCGAGGTCGCCGATACCCCGGTGATCCGGGGCATGCTGCGCCGCGTCGCCTTCCTCCTCGAGGTCGAGGAGCCGGCGAGCGACGGTACACGGCAAGGAGGAAGACCAAGTGAAGCTCCACGACCTGCACCCGACGCCCGGGTCGCGCAAGCCGTCGCGCCGGGTCGGCCGCGGCCACGGCTCCGGCCGCGGCAAGACCGCGGGGCGCGGCACGAAGGGCCAGAAGTCGCGAGCCGGTGGCAACCTCCCCGCCTGGTTCGAGGGCGGCCAGACGCCGCTCCACATCCGGACCCCGAAGCTGCACGGCTTCAAGAACCGTGGCCGCGTCGCCTACACGCCGCTCAACCTCGGCACGGCTGGGCGAGGCTGGACAAGGGCACCCTGGTCACGCCCGACGTGCTCGCGCACGACGGGCTGATCCACGACACGAAGCTGCCGGTCAAGATCCTCGGCGTCGGTGACGCGCCGAAGGGGATCACGATCCACGCCCACGCCTTCAGCCGCTCCGCGCTGCGACAAGCTCGCCGCCGCCGGCAGCACCGTCCAGCGCCTGACCTGGCCGGACAACGCCCCGGTCGACGACGAGGCTGAGGCAAAGGCCGAGGCCGACGCGGCGAAGCGCACGAAGGGCCGCAAGGCCAAGGGCCGAAGGGCCGCCGCCGCTCGAGCCAGCGGCGTGGCCCCGGCCGCCGTTGAGGAGCCTGACGAAGACGACGACGTGCCGATACCGCCGGCGGAGCCCGAGCACGGGCGCACGCGCGGCGGCCGACACCGAGGAGCCCGAGCGAGAGCGAAGGCGGGTCCAAGGCTTGATCGAGACGGTCCTCGCCGCCTTCCGCGCGCCGGACATCCGGCGCAAGCTCCTCTTCACGCTCGGAATCCTGCTGATCTTCCGGGCGCTGACGAACGTTCCGGTCCCGAACGTGAACACCGCGCGCGCTGGCCGAACCTGTTCGACGAACAACCCGCTGCTCGGGATCCTGAACATCTTCTCGGGAGGCGGCCTGGCGGCGGCGTCGATCATCGGCCTCGGCGTGAACCCGTACATCAACGCCAGCATCATCATGCAGCTGATGCGCGGCGTGATCCCCGCGCTCGAGGAGCTCAGCCGCGAGGGCGAGTACGGCCGCAACCGGATCAACCAGTACACCCGCATGCTGACCGTGCCGCTGGCCTTCGCGCAGGGCTACGGCATCAGCGTCCTGCTCAGCGCGAACGGCGTCATCCCGGCCAACCCGCTCTTCAGCATCGAGACGCTGAGCCTGCTGCTCAGCTTCACCGCCGGCACGATCCTGCTCATGTGGCTCGGCGAGCTGATCAGCGAGCGCGGGCCTCGGCAACGGCATCAGCTTCATCATCTTCGCCGGCATCGTGGGCAGCATCCCGCAGCAGCTGGGCCAGATCACCAGCGGGCCCGGACGCGCTTCACGCGCCTCATCCCGTTCGTCATCGTGGCGGTGGTCGTCGTGGCCGCCGTGGTGTTCATCAACGAGGGCCAGCGCCGCATCCCGGTGCAGTACGCCAGCCGCGTCCGTGGCCGGCGCATGTACCAGGGCCAGACCCAGTACCTGCCGCTCAAGGTGACGATGGCCGGCGTGATCCCGATCATCTTCGCGGTCAGCATCCTGCTCTTCCCGGCGCAGATCGCCACGTACTTCACCGCCAGCGACATCGACTGGGTACGCGGGGTCGCGACGTGGATCAGCACGAACCTGAACGGCTCAGAACAACATCCCGCTCTACGGCTCGCTCTACTTCCTGCTGGTCGTGTTCTTCACGTACTTCTACACCGCGTTCCAGTTCCGGCCGGACCAGACGGCGGATTACCTGCGCAAGAACGGCGGCTTCATCCCCGGCATCCGGCCCGGGAAGCCGACCGAGGAGTTCCTGTCGCGCGTGACGAACCGGATCACGCTCGGCGGTGCCCTCTTCCTGGGCTTCATCGCCGTGCTGCCGTACATCGTCTCGACCTTCATCCCGGGCACGAGCCAGCTCCAGCTCGGCGGGACGAGCATCCTGATCATGGTCAGCGTCGTGGTCGAGACGATGAAGCAGCTCGAGGCGCAGATGATGATGCGCCACTACGAGGGCTTCATCCGGTGACCGATGAGCCCGTCCATCGACCGCAACCACGAGCGCCTGATCCTCCTCCTCGTCGGCGCCGTCGGCGCCGGCAAGGGCACCCAGGCGAAGCTCCTCTCGCAGCGAGCTCGGCCTGCCGCACCTCGCCTCCGGCAACCTGTTCCGCGAGGCGCTTGCCGCCGGCACGCCGCTCGGCGAGGAGGCGCGCGAGTACATGGAGCGCGGCGAGCTCGTCCCCGACGAGCTGACGATCGCCATGTTCATGGACGAGCTGGCGCAGCCCGCGGCGCGGCGCCGGCGCCATCCTCGACGGCTTCCCGCGCACCGTCGGCCAGGCGCGCGCGCTCGACGAGACCCTGGCCGGAGAACGGCGAGCGGATTCGGCGCGTGCTCTACATCGACGTCCCGACGGAAGCGCTCGTCCGGCGCGTGGCGGGTCGCTGGATCTGCCCGACCTGCGGCACGCCGTACCACGAGCGACACGAATCCGCCGCGCGCAGCCGGCACCTGCGACCGCGACGGTACCTCCGCTCCGCCAGCGCGACGACGACCGCCCCGAGGTCGTCCGCGCGCGCCTCGACAAGCAGGTGCCGCCCATGCTCGAGGTGGTCAGCCACTACGAGCGCGCCGGGATCGTCGACCGCATCGACGGGACGCAGCCGATCGACGAGGTGACCGACGACATCCTGTCGCGCGCCGGCGTCCCCGCCGCGAGCTGAGCAGGTGGTCATGCGCGGCACCCGGGCGGTGACCATCAAGCGCCCCGCCGAGATCGAGCGCATGCGCGCGCGCCGGACAGCTCCTGGCCGGCATCCTCGAGGTGCTCCGTGCCGAGCTTCGTCCCGGCGTGACGACCGGGCGAGCTCGACGTCATCGCCGAGCGCATGATCCGCGAGGCCGGCGCCGTCCCGTCGTTCAAGGGCTACGGCATCGAACCCGCCGTTCCCCGGCTCCATCTGCGCCAGCATCAACGACGAGGTCGTGCACGGCATCCCGTCGCCGCGGCGACGGCTCGCCGACGGCGATCTGGTCAGCATCGACATCGGCTGCATCGTGGATGGCTGGCATGCCGACTGTGCCCGGACCTGGACGGTCGGCCCCGTCACCGCCGAGGTGACCGAGCTGATCGACGCCACGCGGCGGGGGATGGAGGCCGGCATCGCCGCCGCGCTGCCCGGCAACCGGCTCGGCGACGTGGGCCATGCCATCGAGACCGTTGCACATGCGGGTGGCTACGGGATCGTGCGGCCCTTCGTCGGCCACGGCATCGGGCAGTCGATGCACGAGGAGCCGCAGGTGCCGAACTACGGCCGTCCGGGCACCGGCATGCTGATCGAGCCGGGGATGTGCTTCGCCATCGAGCCGATGTTCAACGCTGGGCGGCGACGAGGTCTTCGTTGCCGATGACAACTGGACCGTTCGGACTGCCGACGGCAGCCTCGCGGCGCACTTCGAGAACACGATTGCGGTGACCGACGAGGGCCCGCAGCTGCTCACCACCGAGCCTGCCTGACGGTTGCGCGAGAAGGGCCGCCGGATGTATACTCCCCGTTCGCGGGTCGCCCTGTGCGGCGGCCTTTCCGTGTGTTAATCCCACTGAAACGATCAAGAAGCTTGAAACGAGGGTGCGTGTCGGTTGGCGAAAAAGGATGCAATTGAGGTCGAGGGCGAGGTGGTCCTCCCCCTCCCGAACGCGATGTTCAAGGTGCGACTGGAGAACGGGCACGAGGTGCTCGCACACATCTCCGGGAAGCTGCGCCAGAACTTCATCCGCATCCTGCCAGGTGACACCGTCCGCGTCGAGCTCTCCCCGTACGACCTCACCCGGGGTCGCATCACCTACAGGATGAGATGAAGGTTTCTGCGTCCGTGAAGCCCCGCTGTGAGCGTTGCAAGGTCATCAAGCGCTCCGGCGTGGTGATGGTCATCTGCGTCGTCCCCAAGCACAAGCAGCGGCAGGGGTAGGAGGAACGTGGCTCGAATTGCCGGCGTCGATATCCCCCGCGAGAAGCGGGTGATCATCAGCCTCACCTACATCCACGGCATCGGCCCGACCTCGGCGACCAAGGTCATCGGCGCCGCGAACGTGTCCCCGGACACGCGCGTGCGCGACCTGACGGACGAGGAGGTCAACCGCATCCGCGAGGTGGTCGACCGCCAGTTCAAGGTCGAGGGTGACCTCCGCCGCGAGGTCAGCATGAACATCAAGCGTCTGATGGAGATCGGTTCGTACCGAGGGCTCCGCCACCGGCGCAACCTCCCCGTCAGGGGACAGCGAACCAAGACGAATGCCCGGCAGCGCCGCGGTGTGAAGAAGACCGTCGGCATCCGCCGCAAGAAGTAACGGGAGTTCCATGGCAGAGCGTAAGCGCGCCAAAGGCAAGAAACGCGAGAAGAAGAACGTGCCGGTCGGGCACGCGCACATCCAGTCGACGTTCAACAACACGATCGTGACGATCACCGACACGACCGGCAACGTCGTCAGCTGGGGCAGCGCGGGCCTCGTCGGCTTCAAGGGCTCCCGCAAGAGCACGCCGTACGCAGCCGCCCAGACGGCGGAGCTCGCCGCGCGCCGCGCGATGGAGAACGGCATGCGCCAGGTCGAGGTCTTCGTGAAGGGTCCCGGCGGCGGTCGCGAGCAGGCGATCCGCTCGCTCCAGGCTGCCGGACTCGAAGTGACCGCCATCACCGACGTGACTCCCATCCCGCACAACGGCTGCCGTCCGCCCAAGCGGCGCCGGGTCTGAGAGGGGAGTCGACATGGCACGCTACAACGACGCCGTCTGCCGCATCTGCCGTCGCGAGGGGCTGAAGCTCTTCCTGAAGGGCAGCCGCTGCTATTCCCGCAAGTGCGCTTTCGAGCGCCGCAGCACGCCTCCGGGCATGAACACCATGCGCCGCCGCAAGGTGAGCGAGTACGGCCTCCAGCTTCGGGAGAAGCAGAAGGTGCGCAAGAGCTACTCGGTCCTCGAGCGCCAGTTCCGCAACTACTTCGAGAAGGCGGAGCAGCACAAGGGGATGACCGGCGAGAACCTGCTCCGCATGCTCGAGATGCGCCTCGACAACGCCGTCTACCGCATGGGCTTCGCATCGAGCCGCGCCCAGGCCCGACAGCTCGTCAGCCACGGCCACTTCGCGGTCAATGGCCGGCCCACCAACGTCCCGAGCTTCGGGGTCAAGATCAACGACCGGATCGACGTTCGCGACAGCCGTCGCAGCCGCGAATACTTCAAGATCGCAACCGAGACGATGAAGGCGGCACAGATACCCGACTGGGTGAGCGTGGACCCGACGAAGCTGTCGGGCACCGTTCTCGCCGAACCGGCGCGCGAGCAGATGCCGCTCGAGTTCAACGAGCAGCTCGTCGTCGAGTACTACTCGCGCTAGGAGTCAGACCTTTCCATGATCGAACTTGAAACCGCTCTGCCCCAGGCCGCTCCCGATCCGCACATCGAAGAGGTGCACGCCGAAGGGAACCTGAGCAAATTCGAGGTGACCCCGCTCCAGGAGGGGTACGGCATGACGCTGGGCAACGGCCTGCGTCGCGTCCTGCTCAGCTCGCTCGAGGGAGCCGCAGTCACCGGCATCCAGATCCATGGCGTCTTCCACGAGTTCAGCACGATCCAGAACGTCAAGGAAGACGTCACCCAGATCGTCCTGAACGTCAAGAAGCTGCGCCTCCGCTCCTTCGCGCGTCACGCCGTCACGCTGAAGCTCGTCAAGCGCGGCGCCGGCGCGGTCACCGCGTCGGACATCACCGAATCGGCCGACGTCGAGATCGTCAACCCGGACCTCGTCCTCCTCACCCTCGACTCCGACGCGGGATCGATCGAGATGGACCTGACGGTGGAGAACGGCATGGGCTACCAGCCCGCCGAGCACACCGAGGAGATGCCGATCGGCGTCGTCCCGGTGGACGCCATCTTCTCTCCGGTCCGTCGCGTGAATTACCAGGTCGAGAAGACCCGTGTCGGCCAGATGACGAACTACGACAAGCTGACGATCGAGATCGAGACCGATGGCACGACGACCGCGCAGGCGGCCCTGAGCCAGGCGGCGGACATCCTCGTCCGCGAGTTCGGACGCTTCGCGGAGATCGGCCGCCCGGCTGCCGCAGGTGGCGAGGCCACGGCGCTGGCACCCAGCGCGAACCTGCTCGACGCGCCGATCGAGGAGCTCGACCTGCCGATGCGGGCCTACAACTCCCTGAAGCGCAATAGCATCACCAAGATCGGCCAGGTCCTCTCGCTCAGCGACGACGAGTTCCTGCGGATGCGGAACTTCGGCCAGAAGAGCCTCGACGAGCTGAAGGAGCGCCTCGCGCTCCGCGGCTTCATCGCACCCGAGGCGACCTCGATGAGCAGCGACGAGTCGGACCTTCCGGCCTCGGCGGAGCTCGACGAGGCAGCCGCGGCCGAGCTCGACCGAGAGGCATAGCCCGATGCCGCACCGCGTCGCCGGACGCAAGCTCAGCCGTCAGCACGCGCATCGCATGTCGATGCTCGGCAACCTCGCCGTGTCCGTCATCCGCTACGAGCGGGTGAGGACGACCGAGGCGAAGGCCAAGGAGGTCCGCGGCCTGATCGACGGCATGATCACCCTCGCCAAGCGTGGCGATCTCCACGCGCGGCGACAGCTCGTCAGCAAGATGCCGCACGAGCCGCTCATCGTGGAGAAGCTCATGGGCGAGCTGGGGCCGAAGTACGCCGAGCGATCGTCCGGGTTCACGCGCATCGTCAAGCTCGGGCTGCGTCCGGGAGACGCGGCATCCATGGTCCAGATCGAGCTCGTCTGAGTCAGGACGAGCGAACAACACACCGAACCGGGTCGATGGCCGCCGAAGCACAGCGATGTGCACGGGCGGTGATCGAGTACGACGGGACAGCCTTTGCCGGCTCGCAGGTCCAGCCGAACGCTCGGACCGTGCAGGGAGAGCTGGAGAGGGCGCTTAACAGGCTGATCGGCGAGGAGACGCGAGTCCGTCTCGCCGGGCGAACAGATGCCGGGGTGCATGCCACCGGCCAGGTCGTGGCATTCTGCTGGACGCGTGACCGACGTCACGCGGGCGGGCTGCCGGAGCTGCTGCGCAGGCTGAACGCCGCGCTGCCGCCGGACCTGGCAGTGCGCTCGCTCCGGCCCGCGCGTCGGGACTTCGATCCGCGGCGGGATGCGCGCTGGCGCGTCTACCGCTACCGGATCCTGATGAACGGCGTGCGGCGACCGGTCGACCGGTATCGAACGCTCGAGATCGACGAGTCGCTCGATGTCGCGGCCATGCGAGCCGCAGCGGCGCGCATGCTCGGGGAACGCGACTTCGCGGCATTGGGCGCCGACGCGCGCGGGCAGACCGTCCGGAACGTCGCCGAGATGCGGATCTCCCGTCGCGGGGAGCTCGTCGAGATCCGCGTGACGGCGAACGCCTTCCTGCGGCGCATGGTGCGCAGCGTCGTCGCCCTCCTGATGGAGGTCGGACGCGGGAGGCTCTCACCGGAGGCGGTCGACGGCGTTCTCGACGGAGGCGCCCGGGCGCTCCACGGCCGGGCCGCGCCGGCTCGGGGCCTGACCCTCGAGCGAGTCATCTACGCATCAGCCAAGAAATCGAACACGAATCAACCAGGCGCGTCGCCGGAAGCGGGGACGCGCAGCAGCCGAAACCAGGACAGGACCGGAGAGCAGGGAACGTGAAGACCTACGCCGTCAAGGCGAGCGAGATCGAGCGGAGCTGGTGGGTCGTCGATGCGACCGGCCAGACCCTCGGCCGGCTGGCGACGCGCATCGCCACCCTGCTGGAGGGCAAGCACAAGCCGATCTACTCGCCGCACCTCGACACCGGCGACCACGTCGTCGTCCTCAACGCCGCGAAGATCAAGGTCACCGGCGACAAGCTGCGGCAGAAGAGCTACTTCCGCCACTCGAACTATCCCGGCGGCCTGCGCGAGGAAAGCCTCGGCACGCTCCTGGAGCGCAAGCCGGAGCTCGTGATCGAGCGCGCGGTGAAGGGCATGCTGCCCCAGAACCGGCTGGGCCGGGCGATGTTCAAGAAGCTGAAGGTCTACAGCGGCGCGGATCATCCGCACCAGGCTCAGCAGCCCACCGCTGTCGAGCTGTAGAAGAGAGGACGATCCGTGAGCGCGAACTACGTCTACGGGACCGGCCGTCGCAAGACGGCCGTCGCCCGCGTCCGCCTGCTGCCGGGTGACGGGAGCATCATTGTCAACGGCAAGCCGGCCACCGAGTACTTCGGCGGTGCCTCGCCCGAGGGCGCCATCCTGCTTCCGTTCCGCGTGACCGAGACGGAGGGCCGCTACTCGGCCAGCGTGCTCGTCGCCGGCGGCGGCGTCTCCGGCCAGGCCGGGGCGATCCGGCACGGCATCGCGCGAGCACTGCTCAGCGCGCACCCGAATGCTCGGGGAGCGCTCCGCGAGGCTGGCCTCCTGACCCGCGATCCGCGCGCCAAGGAGCGCAAGAAGTACGGCCTGAAGCGCGCCCGCAAGGCGCCGCAGTACACCAAGCGCTAGTCCTTCCATGGACACCGAAACCGATGAGCCCCGGCGGGATCGCCGGGGCTCTTTGGTATCATCGAGGCGCTTCGTCGCACCCACGCAGGCATCAAATCCACAGTGATCGACGCGATCCGCGACTTCCTGGATAGCTATCTCCGCGGCAGCTGGACGTCGATCATCGACATCGGGCTGGTGGCGATCGTCATCTACTGGCTCTTCATCCTGATTCGCGGCACGCGCGCGGTGCGCATCGTCATCGGCCTTTCGATCCTGTACCTCGTCTACCTGGGCGCCATCCTCTTCGACCTGAACCTCCTTCGGCGCCTGATGGAGACGGCCGCCGTGGTTGGCCTCTTCGCCGTCGTCGTCGTGTTCCAGCCGGAGCTCCGGCGCGCGCTGGAGCAGATCGGCCGCATCGGCTCGGTCAATCGGTTCTTCGTCAGCACCGAGGTCGCCGCCGCCGAGCGCGTGGCACGCGAGATCAGCCGCGCCGCACGGATCCTTGCCGGGTCGCGCCACGGTGCCCTGATCGTGCTCGAGCGCGAGACCGGGCTCCAGGACCTCGCCGCGGAATCCGGCGTGCCGGTGCACGCCGACCTGCGTGCCGAGCTGCTGGTCACGATCTTCTATCGCGGCACGGCGCTGCACGACGGCGCGGTCGTCATCTCGGGCGAGAAGATCTCGTCGGCGGGCGTTCTGCTGCCACTGAGCCAGAACGTCTTCGACTCGGAGCGCTACGGCACGCGGCACCGGGCGGCCATCGGCATCAGCGAGCAGACCGATGCGCTCGTCGTGGTCGTGAGCGAGGAGACCGGATCCATCAGCCTTGTCGTGCGTGGTCGGATCGAGCGTAACCTGACCGAGGATCAGCTGCGAAGGCGCATCTTCAGCCTGATCCGGCCCCAGGCGCCGCGTCGCGCCGTCCCGTTCATGCGCCGCTCGATCGACGGCCGATGGCAGGTGGGGCAGCGCGGTGGTGGTGAGCCGGATGAGCCGCTCGACCCCGAGGCGCGTGTCGTGACGAGCACCGCCACGCCCGAGGCCCGCGGCGCCGACTCGCTGAGGCGCTGAGATGGGAATCCTGCTGCGCAACTGGCATTTGAAGCTGTCGGCGATCCTGCTGGCGACGGTCCTCTATACCGGGCTGGTCTTCTCGGGATCGCTGGAGGAGGACGAGATCGCCGTCCCGGTGGACGACATCAACCAGCCCGACGGCTCGATCGTCATGAGCGGCGACCTCGGGCTCGTGGAGGTCAGGTACCGAACGTCGCGAGAGCTCTCCACCACGGTCAGCGACCAGGCTTTCGTCGCGACCGTCGACCTCTCCGAATACGACATGTCACGCGCACCGGAGCCGCAGGTGCTCGACATCGAGGTCGAGTCGCTGTTCGACGGGATCGAGGTGCTCGACCTGCGTCCCCCGACCGTGCGGGTCTCGATCGACCGCAACGAGGTTCGCACCGTGCCGGTCGAGGTCGACATGGGCGAGGTCCCCGACGGGCTGGAGGCAGACGACCCGGTGCTGAGCGCTGAGGAGGTCCTGGTGCGCGGTCCGGCGTCGATCGTCGGCTCGGTCGACCGCGTGGTGGCGGGCATCCGGATCGACGAATCGGGCATCGACATCAACCTGCCGGTCGACCTCGTCGCGGTCGACGTCCAGGGCCAGCCGGTCGGCACCGGATTCATCGACATCGAGCCCGAGACGGTCTCGGTCCAGGTCGACGTGCGCGAGGTCGAGACCGAGACGACGGTGGCCGTGCGACCCAACTTCGAGGCCGGCACGCCGGCGCCGGGGTTCGCGCTCGAGGCGATCAGCGTCGACCCGCCGAACGTCACCATCGTCGGGACGCCGGAGGAGCTGTCCGAGATCGTGGGGATCCCGACCGAGCCGCTGAGCATCGACGGCGCATCCGAGACCGGAATCTTCGAGGCGCAGCTCGAGCTTCCCGACGGCGTCGAACTCGCCGACGGCGAGGAACCGGTGGTGACCGTAACGGCGACGATCGGTCCATCCGTCTCGAGCCGGACGTTCGTGGTCGGGGTGGTGTGCGCCGGCGCCGGCACGAACGAGTGCCTGCCCTCCATCGAGCAGCTGACCATCACGCTCAGCGGTCCGGGCGGTGCGCTGTCGGCCCTCGGCGCGGGCGACCTGACGCCCACCGTCGATGCGAGTGGCCTGACGCCGGGGACCTACGACCTGGGCCCGACGATCGGCGCGCTTCCCGAAGGCGTCACGCTGCTCAACATCACGCCGGGCACCGTCTCGGTCACGATCAGGGCACCGGCCGCGCCATCACCGACCCCCGCCCCGTAGATGGGGACGCGATTCGGCACGGACGGCATACGCGGCGCGGTCGGGTCCGAGGTCACGGTCGGCCTCGCCCTCGGTCTGGGCCGCGCGGTCGCGCATCGGTTCGGTGAGCCGGGATCGAGCGTGCTGATCGGCCGCGATACGCGGAGATCCGGCGAGATGCTGGGCGCCGCACTGACCGCCGGGATCACGTCGGTGGGCGTCGACGTCGTGGACCTGGGCGTCGTGACGACCCCGTGCCTGGTGCATGCGTCGGGCGAGGCGGGATCGCCGGCCATCATGGTCTCCGCATCGCACAATCCGGCGCCCGACAACGGGCTGAAGGTGGTCGTGGCCGGGCGCAAGGCCGGCCCTGATGACGAGGAGGAGCTCGAGCGGCTCCTCGACGACCCGTCGCCGATCCCGGACCGGCCGAACGCGGAGCTGGGACGCGCGCGCCCGGATCGTGGCGCCGTCGCAGCCTACGAGCGCCACCTGACCCAGATCGCCGGCGATGCATTCGTCGGGCTGCGGATCGGCATCGACTGCGCCAACGGCTCGGCGAGCCATGTCGCGCCCGACCTGTTTCGTTCGCTCGGCGCCGAGGTGACCGTCCTGTTCGCATCTCCCGATGGCACGAACATCAACGAGGACTGCGGATCGACGCATCCGGAGCGCCTCGCGGAGACGGTTTCGGCTGCGGGGCTGGACCTGGGACTCGCATTCGACGGCGACGCCGATCGGCTGATCGCCGTGGACGGGGACGGACAGCTCGTGGACGGCGATCAGGTGATGGGGATCTGTGCGCTGGCGCGGCTGGCGGACGGGACGCTCAGGAACAAGACCCTGGTGGTGACCGTGATGAGCAACGGCGGCCTCGACCGTGCCGTCCGTGCCGCCGGAGGGCGCTTGGTCTGGACCCCGGTCGGAGATCGCCACGTGTTCGAGGCGATGGAGCGCGAGGACGCCGTGCTCGGGGGTGAGCAGTCCGGGCACGTCATCTTCCGCGACCGCGCCACGACGGGCGACGGGATCCTGACCGGCATCGAGCTCGTGCGCGCCGTTCGCGCCGCCGGTCGCCCCCTCTCCGAGCTCGCCGCCCGAATTCCGAGGCTGCCGCAGGTGGTGATAAACTCGGTCGTCAGCCGCCTCCACGATTGGCAGGACGACCCCGAGCTGGCGGCGGCCATCGAGCGTGCCACGAGTGAGCTCGGAGATCGCGGACGTATCCTGGTCCGCCCATCCGGCACCGAGCCCAAGATCAGGATCATGGTCGAGGGCGACGAGGCGACGGAGATCGAGCGCATCGCCCGCGAGCTCGCAACGCTCGCAGAGGCACGGTTGAACTGAGGAGATCCTATGTGCGGCATCGTCGGATACGTCGGGCCGCGTGATGCCGCCCCCATCCTCCTCGAGGGCCTGCGGCGGCTGGAGTACCGGGGCTACGACTCCGCCGGAATCGCCATCCTCACCGACGACGGCCAGGTTTTCATCGAGAAGAAGGCCGGCAAGCTCACCAACCTGACGGACCACCTCAACGGCGACGCGCCGGCCGGTCACCCCGGAATAGGGCACACGCGATGGGCGACGCATGGGCGCCCGAACGACACGAATGCCCACCCGCACACCGACTGCAGCGGCAAGCTGGCCCTGATCCACAACGGCATCATCGAGAACTACGCCGAGATCAAGGATCGCCTGGTGGCCGAGGGCCATCGGTTCACCTCCGAGACCGATACCGAGGTGCTCGCGCACCTCATCGAGACGAAGTACGGCGGCGATCTCGTCGACGCGGTGCGCGCGGCCCTCAACGAGGTGCGAGGTGCGTACGCCATCGGCGTGATGCACACCGAGCACCCCGATCGGATCGTCGGCGCACGGATGAACGTGCCCCTCATCGTCGGGCTGGGCGATGGCGAGGGATTCCTGGCCAGCGACGTGCCCGCCATCCTGGAGCACACCAAGAACGTGGTGATCCTCCAGGAGGGCGACGTCGCCGAGGTGACGCCCGACGGGAACCCGGATCATCTCGCTCGACGGGACCGAGGTGCTGCGCGAGGTAACCGAGATCCACTGGAGCCTGGACGCCGCCGAGAAGGGGGGATTCGCCCACTTCACGCTCAAGGAGATCTACGAGCAGCCGCACGCGATCCAGGAGAGCCTGCGCGGCCGCGTCGACGCGGCGGGCCAGGTGCACCTTCCCGAGCTTGACGCCATCGAGCAGCGGCTGCGTGCGGTCGATCGCGTCTACATCGTCGGCTGCGGCACCGCCAGCTACGCGGCGCAGGTGGCCGCCTACCTGGTCCAGGACTGGGTCGGCCTGCCGGCGACCATGCAGATCGGCTCGGAGATGCGGTACAGCCCGCCGCCGATGGACGCCAATACGCTCGTCATCGGGGTCAGCCAGTCGGGAGAGACGGCCGATACCCTGGCGCCGCTGAGGCTGGCCGAGGAGCGGGGAGCGCTCGATCGTGGTGGTGACCAACGTGGTCGGCAGCGCCATCACTCGTGAGGCCGATGCGGTCCTCTACCTCCAGGCCGGTCCCGAGATCGCGGTCGCCAGCACCAAGGCCTTCGTGACCCAGGTGCTGGTCCTGCAGATGCTCTCGCTCCACCTCGCGCGGCTGCGCGGCACGATCAGCGAGAACAGGCTTCGAGCGTTCGGACAGGCGCTGCGCAGCCTGCCGCGGCTGGCCGCCGAGACGCTCAAGCTCGCGCCCCAGATCAAGAAGCTGGCGCAGCGCCACGGTCACGTGCGCGACTTCATCTTCATCGGACGCGGCGTCGGCTTCCCGATTGCGATGGAGGGGGCGCTCAAGCTCAAGGAGCTCAGCTACGTCCATGCCGAGGGCTACGCGGCCGGCGAGCTGAAGCACGGGCCGATCGCGCTGCTCGA
The DNA here is from genome assembly GCA_963839635.1 of uncultured Chloroflexia bacterium. Lineage (GTDB taxonomy): Bacteria > Chloroflexota > Limnocylindria > QHBO01 > QHBO01 > JACDBZ01. The sequence goes on along the minus strand of CAWIVT010000002.1, from coordinate 145,825 downwards.
TCCCGAGACACCGCTGGTGGCGATCGCCACGAAGGGCGCGGTGTACGACAAGGTGGTGAGCAACGTCGCCGAGGCGCGAGCCCGTTCTTCGCCGGTGATCGCCATCGCCACGGTCGGGGACGAGCTCATCGACCGCTACGCCCAGGACGTGATCTACGTTCCCGAGACTCCGGAGCCGATCAGCCCCGTCATCGCCGTGCTGCCGCTCCAGCTGCTCGCCTACGAGGTGGCCGTCGTGCGCGGAACGGATGTCGATCAGCCGCGCAACCTCGCCAAGTCGGTCACCGTCGAATAGCCGGGCACAGCCGATGAGCCGCCACGAGATCGGCATCGATCTCATCGACATCGAGCGCATCCACGCCGTCCTCGGCCGATTCCCGGATCGCTTTCGGCTTCGCGTCCTCACCGATGCCGAGCAGCGCTACTGCGGTCGCAAGGTGGAGCGCATCGCCGGTCGCTGGGCGGCGAAGGAGGCGATCAGCAAGGTGCTCGGCCTCGGCGTGCGTGGGGTCGGATGGCGCGAGATCGAGATCCTGCCGAACCGGGCCGGAGCGCCGCAGGTCTACCTGCACCGCCGCGCGGCGCGCCGGGCCGAGGCGATGGGTCTCGAGGAGGTGAGCGTGTCGATCTCCCACGAACGGAGCATGGCGGTGGCCGTCGCGGTCGCCCACCGCCGTGCGGACTGAGGGGAGGGCGGCATGACCGCGCCAAACGTCACGCAGCTGACCGAGGACTGGGTCGCCGAGCGCCTCATGCCGCGTCCCGAGCGTGCTCACAAGGGCGACTTCGGCCGGCTCCTCGTGATCGCCGGGTCGGTCGAGTACCCAGGGGCGGCGATGCTGACCGGGCTCGGTGCCATGCGCGCCGGCGCCGGCGTCGTCACGATCGCCGCGGCGCAGTCGGTCGCCGACCGGCTCGCCGGCATCGTCCCGGAGCTGACCTGGATGGTGCTGGACGAGGAGGCTCCCGGGCTGATCGCGCCCAGTGGGTGGAGACGCGCCACGGCCGAGGCGTCGGCATACGACACGGTGGTGATCGGCCCCGGGCTGGGGCGTCAGCCCGCGACCCTGCGACGGACGCGGAACCTGGTCGGCGCCATCCGCGGTCGCGCCGTGATCGACGCCGACGGGCTCAACGCCCTCGCCGATGGAGCGCGATGGTGGCAGGCCCTCAAGGGAGAGCACGTGCTGACGCCGCATCCCGGCGAGTTCGGCCGGCTCGTGGGCGGCGACGCCCCCACGGTCGACGACGACGCCGGGCGAGCCCAGGCAGCCTCCGACGCCGCCGCCCGATGGAACCAGGTGGTCGTGCTCAAGGGCGCGAACACCGTCGTGGCTTCGACCGCAGGGCGAGGTGCTTCGCTCGAGCGTCGCCTCGCCGGCGCTCGCCACGGCGGGCAGCGGGGACGTGCTGGCAGGCGTCATCGGGGCCTTTGTCGCTGCAGGGTCCGAGCCGTTCGTCGCCGCCGGCTGCGGCGTGGCGGTGCATGGCGCCGCCGGCCTGCTGGCCGAGACCCGCATCGGCAGGGCGGGGGTGATGGCACGCGACATTGCCGGACTGCTGCCGGCGGCGATGGAGCAGCTGCGGGGCGGTCGGGACGGGTGACGGTGCCCGGGAGCCCGCACCGGGCCTGGATCGAGGTCGACCACGACGCCATCCGCGCGAACCTGGCCGTCATCCGCCGCCTGGCCGGTGGCGCGCAGGTGATCGGCGTCGTGAAGGCCAACGGGTACGGTCACGGCGCGGTGGCAGTTGCCCGCACGCTGGTCGACGAGGGCGTCGAGCGACTGGCGGTCGCGACGCTCGACGAGGGGATCGAGCTGCGGGCCGCCGGCGTCGAGGCCGCCGTCCTGCTGCTGTGGGGGATCGGGCCCGAGGAGGCGCCCGCCGTGGTCGAGCACGGACTCGAGACGATCGTCTACGACGCGCGGCGGCATCGACCTGCTCGAGGCGGCCGCGAGCCGAGCGGGCCGGCGCGTTGGCGTGCACCTCAAGATCGACTCGGGCCTCGGACGGCAGGGAGCGGCGCCCGTCGAGGCCGCCGACCTCGCCACGCGGATCGCCCGCAGCCGGTCGCTGGACCTGGTCGGCACCATGAGCCACCTCGCCGTCCCGGGCGAGGAGGACGCCTTCACGGAGGTGCAGGTGCTCCGCGTCGCCCGCGTGCTGGACGCGATGCGCTCGGCCGGCATCGACCCCGGGATCGTCCACGTCAGCGCCAGCGCAGGGCTCCTGGCGGGTGGACCCGGCTCCGCCGATGCGGTGCGGCCGGGGCTGGCACTCTACGGGCTGCTCCCGAGTTGGGCGACCGATCGCGATCCCGGCCTGGTGCCCGCGCTCAGCCTTCGCGCCCGGCCGCTGCGCATCTTCGAGCTGGCGGCGGGCGACGGCATCGGCTACGGCCTGCGCTACCGCGCCGCGGCCGACACGACGATCGCCACGCTCGGCATCGGCTACGGCGACGGGTGGCCGCGCATCCACGCGAACAACGGCTGGGTCCTCGTCAGAGGGCGTCGCGCGCCGATCGTGGGGGCCATCAGCATGGACGGCCTGACCGTCGATGTGGGTGGAATCGATGGTGTAACCTACGGCGACGAATTCGTGCTGATCGGCGAACAGGAGGGGGCGCGGATCACCGCGGATGAGGTTGCCACCGAGCGACGAACGATCAACTACGAAGTGACGACCGCGCTACGCGGACGTCTCCCGCGACTGCATCGTGGAGTCGACTGACCGCGGCGCCGACCCCCGGATACAAAGGCACGTCATGGCAGCACCCACCGAGATCGACGTCTGGCAGGGGGAGATCGCTGACCTCGAGGTCGACGCGCTCGTCGTCGCCGCGAACGAGTCGCTGTTCATGACCGCGGGTGCGGCCGCGTCCGTCAAGCGGCACGGCGGCGATGGCATCGAGCGCTCCGCCGTCGCCCAGGGCCCGGTCCATCCCGGCGAGGCGGTCGCCACCGAGGCGGGGACGCTGGCGGCGGCGTACGTCATCCACGCCGTCGGCGTCGGCCACGATCGCATCGCAGACGAGGAGCGGCTCCGGGCCGCCATCCGAGCCGCGTTCGACTTCGCCGAACCCCTTCAGCTGCGCAGCATGGCGTTCGCGCTGATCGGCGTCGAGCACGGGGTCTTCTCCGTCGCCGATGCCGCGGCGGATCCTTCTGGAGGAGCTGACGAACTCGAGCGGACAGCGCCAGCTGCCCGAGTCGATCGTGGTGGCCACGGCGAACGCAGCCGAGACGCACGCGGCCGGCGAGGCGCAGGCGCGTCGTCGGGCCCGGGTCACGTGAGGAAGAAGACCCGGCGCGACGCGTCGCCGAGGAGCTAGGCCGGCGCGGCCTCGGTGCCCCGGCACGGCTCCTTCTCGACGCCCACATGCCCCTGGCGCCCCTGCTCTCGGACGCGGGTGCCGCGCTCGGCCCGCTCCTGGGCGCCATCGGCGGCCGCTCCGCCGGACTCCTGCGCGATCTCCTTGAAGGCGGCGCCGCCATGGAGCGCGTCGTTGCCGAGCTCGACGACCTCGAGAGGCGCGATGCCCAGTCCGGCTGAGCTGCTCGGTCGCCTCGTCCGGTTCGTCGGCGAGGTTCTCGGATCATCGGCGCTCCGCTTCGACGTCGGACCGACCCTCGTCCTGCTCGGTATCGTGCTCGTCCTGCTGCAGCTGGTAGCACGCCCGGTCACTCGCTGGGTGACATCCGATGCGGCCGGGCTGGCGGGCATCGGTCGCGCGATGGCGCTGGCCGCGGAGTCGGGCACCGACGCGGTCGTATCGCTCGGCGGAGGCGGCCTCGTGCGCGCCACCGATGCGTTGGCGCGACTGCAGACGCTCGCCGCGCTGCCGATCCTCGCCCACGTCGCCCGCGCCGCCGCGCGCAGCGGCGTCCCGCTGCGCGTCCTGACCAACGATCCGCTCGCCGGCATGGTCGGCGCCGCGACGCTCGACGCCGCACACGCGGCGACCGCCACCGAGGAGCGGATCGGCCGCTCCCGCATCATCGTCGTCGGCGAGGGACGGCCGGCGCTGGCCGGCCTGGCGATGACCGCCAGCGCCCGTCCGGCGGCCGCGTTCGCGCTCGGCAGCCTACGCGAGGAGTCCCTGCTCCACCTCGATGGGCTGCGGGGCGGCGCCGGCTCGCTCGCCATCGCGAGCGCGGAGGCCGGCCAGGCGTCATCGCTGCTCCTCGGCGGCAGCCAGGCGCTCATCGGGCCCGAGCCGTACCAGGCCGCCGCCGACCTGCGCGCCGACGTGGACGAGCGGACGATGGTGATGGCGGCGAATCGGCTCATCGGGATGGCCCTCGCTCGTCATCCTTGTCGGCTCGATCCTTGCCCTGGCCGGCGTGGTCGATCCCGAGCGACCTGCTCGGCGGAGCCGGCCGGGCGGTGAGGCGCCCGACCTTCACGGCGCTCGTGGTCATCGTCGGCGTGCTGCTGCTCGCCGACCTGCTCGTGGTCAACGACGCGCTCGGCGAGGTGGCCGGCGTGCTCGTCGATGCCGCGATCCTCGTCGCGGCCGGAGCGGCCCTCGCGGCCGTCGCGGCGCTCGGGGCGCGGCGCGCCGGACGACCTCTGGCGGCGCCGCGGCGATCCGGTCGGCGCCATCCTCGTCCTGGCCGGCATGATCGCCATGCTGGTCGCCGGCCTCCGTCCCGGCGGCGACGGATCGGCCGATCCCGCCGTGCGCTGGCTCCTGGCGCCCTGCTCGTTCCGCTCGGCGCAACGCTGTTCGGCCTGCTCTTCGTCACGACGCTCGCCGCGGCACGGCGCTCGCTGGCCGGTCGCAGCCGCGAGCGCCATCGTTCTCGTCGCAGCCGCGCTCGTCACGCTGGTCCTGCTCCTGCCCGTTGGCGGGCGCGGGCGGGGAGTGGCTCGGCGCGCGCCGCCGACTGGACGCTCGAGGTGCCGATCGGCGCCGTCTTCCGCGGCCTGCTCATCGGCGTCGGCGCTGCTCACGGCGGTCTTCGCGGCCCGCACGCTGCTCGGGATCGGCTCGACCGATGACTGACCGCGGACGCCTCCTGCGGTGGGCTGCCCCCGTGACGCTGGTGGCCGCGCTGGCGGTCGCCAGCGCGGTCCCGCAGCCGGGCTGGCTGCGTTTCGACACGCCCGGCACGGATTCCGTGCGATGGGATGACCGCGGCGCTCGACGCGCTTCCCGACGGACCGAGCGGTGCTGGTCGGCTTCGACCCCGACCTCGGCACCTATGCCGAGGTGCGGCCCACCGTTCGCGCGCTGCTCGCCGACCTGCTGGAGCGCGAGGCAGTCTCTGCCGTTCGTCAGCCTGACGGCGGAGGGACGGGCGCCTGGCCATCGCCGAGCTGGACCGTGCTCGGGCGCCTCGCGGCGGACGCGGGTCGCGCCAGGCGACCGCGGCTTCGTCGCCGGCGCGGAAGCCGCCGCTGGTCGACCTGGCCGGGAGCATCGCGGGCCTCGGTACGACGCCATCGTCGTGGTCGGCGGCAACGACCTCGGGCCGCGGAGCTGGGTCGAGCAGGTCGCGCCGCGCATCGACCAGGTTCCGCTGCTGGTGGTGACGCCGGTCGTCCTCCTGCCCGAGGTGAGGCCGTATCTCGCGACCGGCCAGCTCGACGCCGGCCTCGCCACGCCGCGTCGACGGCGCGGCGTACCGCGCGGCCGTCGATCCGGGCGGGACGTCGGCGCTCTCCGAGGGCCGCGAGCCGGCCAACCTTGCCATCCTCCTCGGCATGCTCGCCGCGATCGCGGTGCTCGGGTACGGGCTCGGCGCGCGACTCACGACCACGCTCGGCGCCACCCGGCAGCGGGACGCCGGATGAACGGCTTCTTCGGCAGCGCCGCGGCCGACGTCGTTGCGCGACCTGGGTGGCGGCCATCGCGACCCTCGTCGTGCTTGGCGCGCTGCTCGGCGAGCGTCGGCTCTTCGGCTGGTCACAGCACCTCCTCGCCGGGCTGGCGACCGGTTTCCTGGCGCTGCTCGCCATCAACGAGGTGATCGGCCCGCGCCTGGTCGAGCCGCTGGCGGCCGACCCGGCAGGCCGGCCGGAGCTGTGGCTGGGCGTTGCCCTGGCCGCGGTCACCGCCGCCGCCCCCTGGCTGCCGCGACCTCGTCTCGGCGGTTCCCGCATCGATCGCCATCGGCGCGCTCGCCGCGTTCGCGCTCGGCGGCGCGGTCGTGGGAACGCTGCTGCCGCAGCTCGACGCGTCGATCGTGCGCCACGGCACGTCGTCGGCGGCGACGGTCGGAGGTGCCGTCGCCGCGGTCATCACCGGACTGGTGCTGATCGGCTTCCTGCACGGCGTGCCCCGGGGCAGGCTCCTCGCCACGGCCGCGACGGCCGGGCGCTGGCTCCTCCTCGCCGGCATCGGAGGCTGGCTCGGATACCTGCTCCTCTCCCGGCTGCTGCTGCTGGTCGACCGCGATCGGCTTCCTCCTCGGCGACTGGATCGGGCTGGGCCGATGACGCTGCCGGTGAGCACTGAGCTCGCGCTCCTCGTCGACGTTGGATCGGCCTGGGCCAAGGCGGGGGTGATCGGCAAGGTGCGCGGCCGCTGGCGCCTGGTCGCGCATGCGGCGCAACCGACGGCGTGGGGCCCGACCGAGCTGCGGCGCGCGCTGATGGACCAGCTCGCGTGCCGGCGCCGACCCGCGGCTCGAGGATCAACTCGACGAGCTGTTGGCGAGCGCGAACCGAATCGAGTGCCACACGGCGCGGCGTCCGGCACGGCTGGCGATCGTGGCGGTCTCGCGCGAGATGTCGGGCATGGCGGCGCGGCGCGCGGCCGAGTCGGCCGGCTGGCAGGTGACCGAGGTGGTCACCTTCGACGATGGGCGTACGCTGGCCGATCGGCTCGGCACGCTCCAGGCCACGGACGTCGACGCGTGGCTCATCGCCGGCGGCTTCGACGGGACCGCGCAGCCCGCGCGCGCTCGAGGCGGCCGCGCTCGTCGCCGCCGCCCGTCGACGCCGGATCGGGTCCCGGTGATCTGGGCCGGCTCGGGCGACCTCGTCGGACGACGTGGCTCGACCTGTTCGAGCCCGGCGCCGCGACGAGCGTCGCCAACCCGCGGCCGGATGCCCGCCGCGAGGACCCGGCGCCGCTGCGGGCCCGCCTCGTGGAGCTGCTGCGCGAGGTCGCGAGCCCCGAGGACGAGGTCCACATGGCATCGGCCGCGTTCCCGCGCGCCGTCGGCGCCCTCGCCGCCGCAACGGGACTGCGCATCCTGGGGATCGATCTCGGGGCACGCTCGGCCACCCGTGCGCTGGGCGAGCCGGACGGCAGCGTCTCGAGCCGAAGCCATGCCCGCGGCGGCCTTGCCGGCGCGATCCGTCGTCCCGGGCGGCGCCGCGCGCGTGGCCCGCCTTGCCGGGTGACGCCGGCGACGAGGCCAGCCGTGGCCGACCTGCTGCAGACCCTTCGCGCCCGCCCGGCGACGCTGCCCCAGACGGCCGAGGAGCTCTCCGCCACGCACGCGGCGGCGCGCGTCCAGATCGCCGCGACTCCTCGAGGACGACGCGCCCGAGCCGGTCGACCTGATCGTCGGCGCCGGACGCACGATCGGCCTGGCGCCGCACCCGGGCGCAGGCGGCGCGGATCCTGCTCGACGGCGTCCGTCCGCTCGGCGTGACCCAGCTGGCCATCGACGCCGCGTCGCTGCTCGGCCCGCTCGGCTCCCTGCCCGACGACGAGATCCGCGAGGGGCTGACGCTGCTTGGCGACGACCTCCTCGTCCCGCTCGGGCACGGCCATCGTGTGCCGCGGCGGCGAGCTCGGGCCGCGTCGCCATGCGCGTCACCGTTCACCGCCCGGGATGGCCGACGCCGGCGCCGGTCGAGGTCCGCGTCGGCCAGCTCCACGTCGTGCCGCTGGCACGCGGGCCAGGAGGCGGAGGTCACGATCGAGCCCGGCGCCGGGGGTCACGCTCGGCGCGGCCCGGCGCTCGCCACGGATCACCGCCGACGGTGACCGGGGGAGCGGTCGGGCTCATGCTCGACGCGCGCGGCATCCCGATCGCGCTTCCCGCGTCGCGGTGACGACCGCCGAGCGGTGATCGGCGGCTGGCGCGATGCGCTGCAGCGCGAGGCACAGCCCGGCGCGGAGCGCGTGGCATGAGCGTCGTCCACCGCGTCCGGCTGCCGGTCGGCGCTCGAGCCGATGGTCGAGGTCGGGCACCGCGTCGAGCCGGCCGAGGTGCTCGCAACGCGTCGTGCGCCGCGCGGCGGGATCAGCGTGCCGGTTGCCGCTGCCCCTGCGGCGCTCCGCCGGCGGCGGCGGAGGCGTGCTCGTGGCTCGCCCGGGCGCACGGCTCGAGGCGGGCGGAGCTGCTCGCCGATGACGGCGCCGGGCGACAGGTTCGGGTCAGCGAGGCCTGCCTCTTCCTCGGGTACGACCTCGACGACGGCTCGGCCATGGTGGCGCCCCTGAGCGGCAGCGAGCCGGTCCTCGGCCACGTTCGCGGCGAAGTGGTCAGCGTGGAGGCCGATGCGATCGAGATGCGAGTGGCCGGTGCGCTTCTCGTCGGCGTCGGCGGCAGCGGGCAACGCCGTGCACGGCGAGCTGCGCGCTCGCGGTGCACGAGCCTGGCGACGAGCTGCGCGCGAGCGCCATCGACGTCGGCGCGACCGGGCGGATCGTGGTCGGCGGGTCGCGTGCATCGGCAGAGACGCTCACCCGAGCGCGGGCGATGGGCGTCGCCGGGATCGTGCTCGGCGGCGTGCTCGACAAGGAGCTCCGCGACTTCGAGGCGACACAGCAGCGCCGTCGCGAGATCGGCGGCGTGCGCGGCGACTTCGCCGTCCTGCTGCTCGAGGGCTACGGCAAGGTCGGGTTCGACCCCGGCCTGTTCGAATGGTTCCGCGCTCATGACGGCCGCCTGGCGAGCCTCTTCGGAGAGGAGGCGCGCCTGTACGTCTACGACGCCGGCCCGCCGCCCGGCGCGGCGCGTCCTGCCGCGCCCCGGCGATCGCGTCATCGCGCACCGGCGTCCCTACGCCGGGTTGGGCGGCACGCTGCTGCGCGTTCTCGATCGGTCTCTACGCGGCCGAGTCCGGCGTGGTGGGCCGTGCCGGGCTCGTTCGATTCGACGATGGCCGAACCGCGATCGTGCCGATCGCCAACCTCGAGGCGACCGAGCGGCTCGCCGGCGACTGACGCCGTCGACGGCAGCCGGACGGGGCTTTCCTATACTGGCCCGCATGGATCGAGCCACCGCACCCGCTGCGCCGCCGCGCGCGCGACGCAGCACCAGCCCGGACGGAGACGCGCGCCATCGGTCGTCGCATCGGAGCGGCCGCGCGTCCGGGAACCGTGCTGGCGCTGATCGGCCCGCTCGGCGCGGGCAAGACGCAGCTGGCCAAGGGCATCGCGGAAGGGCTCGGCATCACAGGCGTCGTCAACAGCCCGACCTTCGTTCTCATGAACGAGCATCGCAGGGCGGCTGCGGATGTACCACATCGACGCCTACCGCCTCGACGATCCGGAGGACGCGACGGCGGCCGGCCTGCTTGACGAGCGGCAGGCCGACGGCGTCACGGTCATCGAGTGGGCCGACCGGCTCGACGGCTGGGTCCCCGCCGAGCGGCTCGTGATCTGGCTCGACACGCCGCCGGCCCGATCCGTTGCATCGCACGCTCAGCTGGGAGGCCCGCGGAACGGCACATGCGCGGCTCGCTCGAGAGTCGCTGGAGGTGTCGTGATCATCGCCATCGACGGCGCCTCGACCGACGTCTCGGTCGCGCTCGCCGAGCCCGACGGCACCCTGATCGCCGAGGACGCATGGAGCGGCACCCAGCGCCAGTCCGCCGAGCTCCTGCCGCGCCTGCTCGCGCTCCTCGCTGGCTCCGGTCGCCCGCTCTCGGATGCCACCGCGCTCGCTGTCGGCACGGGGCCCGGATCATTCACCGGGCTGCGGGTGGCGATGGCCCTCTCCAAGGGCCTCGCGGCCGGCCTGGCACGGCCGATCGTCGGAGTCCCGAGCCTGCCGGCCTGGCTCGACGCGGACCCCGATGCGGCGGCCGCGGTCGCGCGGGCCGGCGCGCGCGACGCGTACGTGCTCGTCGCGCGGTGCCGATGGGCCAAGGATCGTCGACCGTGACGAGCTCGCCTCGCTGCCGGGGCCGCTGGTCGCGGCGGCCGAACTGGCCGCCGCGTTCGGGCTCGACGGAGCCCACAGCCCGCGGGGTGCCGGCGCCATCGCCAGACGTGCCGTGGAGCGGCTCGCCAGGCGAGCCCATCGGGGACGACATGGCGGTCCTCGAGCCGATCTACCTTCGCGCGCCGCGCGGCGTCGCCGCGGAGAGCGACGGAACGCGTCACGTGGCTCTGACCGCGCGGGTCATCGTCGACCCGATGCGCCTCGACGACGTCGCCGCGGTCCACGAGATCGAGGAGCTGAGCTTCCGGACCCCGTGGCCGGCGTACGCCTTCGAGCACGAGCTCAAGGGCAATCGGCTGGCGCGCTACCTCGTGGCCCGTGCCGGCGAGCGGATCGTCGCCTTCGCCGGGGTCTGGCTGATGGTCGACGATGCCCACATCACGACGTTCGGCGTGCATCCTGACTGGCGTCGACAGGGGATCGGTCGTCAGCTCCTGCTGAACCTGGCGGAGCTGTCGCTCGCGCATCGGCGCCCGACGCATGACGCTCGAGGTGCGGGCCTCGAACGAGGCCGCCCAATCGCTCTATCGCGCCTTTGACTTCGACGTCGTCGGGCGCCGCACGGGCTACTACACCGATGATGGCGAGGACGCCCTGATCATGACCACGCCGGCGCTCGACGGTCCGGAGATGGCGGGACGGATCGCCGCGGAGCGGGCGCGGCTGGCCGGATGAGCGGCCCGCGGATCCTGGCCATCGAATCGTCCTGCGACGAGACCGGCGTGGCGGTAGTGGTCGGCGGCCGCCGCCTCGAGGCAAACCAGGTTGCGACCCAGGTCGCGCTGCATGCCGCGACAGGGGGCATCGTGCCGGAGGTGGCAGCCCGCCAGCAGCTGCGGTGGATCATTCCCGACGCTCGACGCCGCGCTGGCGGAGGCCGGCGTCGACTGGGAGGCCCTCGATGCGGTGGCCGTCACGTACGGCCCGGGCCTCATCGGCTCGCTGCTGGTGGGGGTCAACGTCGCCAAGGGGCTGGCGCTGGCGCACGACCTCCCGCTGGTGGGGGTCAATCACATCGAGGGACACATCTACGCCAACTGGCTGACCGATGTCGACGCCGCAGATCCGTTGCCACCCGAACCGCCGTTCCCGCTGCTGTGCCTCGTCGTGAGTGGCGGCCACACGCAGCTCGTGCTCATGCACGACCACGGTCGGTACAGCCTCCTGGGCCAGACGGTCGACGATGCTGCGGGCGAGGCATTCGACAAGGTCGGACGGCTGCTGGGCCTGCCGTATCCTGGCGGGCCTGCCATCAGCGCCGCCGCACAGGACGCCGCCCCGGCGACGCGCTTCCCCCGAGCTCGAACGGCGGGGGAGTACGACTTCAGCTTCTCGGGCCTCAAGACCGCGGTCCTGCGCGAGGTGGAGGGCTACCGTGCTCGCAACGAGCCGATCCCGGTCGACGGAATCGCGGCCGCATTCGAGGAGGCAGTCGTGGATGCGCTCGCCACCAAGACGCTGGCGGCTGCGCGCGACCACGGTGTGGCGGCCGTGGCCCTTGGCGGCGGGGTTGCCGCGAACCGCGCACTGCGCGCGACGCTCGAGGAGCGCGTGACCTCCGACGGGCTCCAGCTGCTGGTCCCGCGGCCTGCCTGGTGCACCGACAACGGCGCCATGATCGGCGCCGCGGCGGGCTATCGGTTCGCCGCCGGCGACCGCGCCGACTCGGCGCTGGAGGCGATCCCGAACCTGGCGCTCCCGTGGCTCGGCGCGTGAGCGACCCGCTGGCGCCGGGGCGGCTCAACCCGCCGACCCCAGGCCAGCTGCGGCGCATCATGGGTGCCGAGCGGCTACGTCCGAAGAAGAGCCTGTCGCAGAACTTCCTGACGGATCCTGAGGCACTCGACACCATCGTGGCGGCCGCCGAGCTCGAGCGTGGCGACAACGTCGTCGAGATCGGTCCCGGGCTCGGCGTGCTCACTCGTCGCCTGCTGGCCGCCGGGGCGTCCGTCACCGCTGTCGAGCTCGACGCACGGCTGGCCGAGTACCTGCGCCGGGAGCTCTACGGCGTGGACGGCTTCGAGCTGATCGAGGCCGATGCGTTGAGCATCCACGCTCGCGACCTGTTTCCGGGTGAGCCGATCAAGGTGGTGGCGAACATCCCGTACCACATCACCAGCCCGCTGCTCCACACGTTTCTCGAGGGCGATCGAGCGCCGGACCTGATGGTCCTCCTCGTCCAGCTCGAGGTCGCCGAGCGCGTCGCGGCGCCGCCCGGGCGAATGAGCTATCTCTCGGTCTTCGCCCAGAACGTGGCCGATGCCGAGGTGGTGGCGCGCGTCCCGGCGACCGCCTTCGAGCCCGTGCCGGCCGTCGACTCGGCCGTCCTGCGCCTGCGCCGGCGAGACGCGCCGACGATCCCCAGCGGGCCACTCCGCGAGCCGTTCTACCGGATCGTGCAGGCCGGATTCCGGCAGCGACGGAAGCAGGTGCACAACGGGCTGTCGAGGGAGCTGCCGCTCGATCGGACGGCCGTGGAAGAAGCGTTGCAGACGTGTGCGGTCGACCCCGAGCGGCGGCCGCAGACATTGACCGTCGACGAGTGGGCCTGCCTCGCAGGCCGCATCGGTCCGCTCCTGTGACCGCGGCGATGCGCCTCGATGCGCCGGCCAAGCTGAACCTGACGCTCTCGGTCGTGGGGCGCCGCGAGGACGGCTATCACCTCCTCGACTCGCACGTCGTGCTGCTCGACCTCGCCGACCATCTGCTCCTGCTGCCGGGCTGCAGCGGCCTGCGCGTCGAGGGCGAGGACGGGTCGGGACTGCCGCTCGACGATCGCAACCTCGCGTGGCGTGGCCTGGTGGCCGGCCTGGGCGATGAGCCGGATCTTGCCTGCCTGGCCCTCGATAAGGCCATCCCCGTCGCCTCTGGACTCGGCGGCGGCTCATCCGATGCCGCCGCGGCGCGACGTCTCGGGCGCGCGTGGCGTGGGCTGCCAGAGGGTGCCGCAGACGAGGGCGACCTGGAAGGGCTGGCCCGCATCGGCGCCGACGTCCCGTTCTTCGCCGCGTGCGTCGCTGCCGCCAGGGTCACAGGGATCGGCGAGGTCGTCGAGACCCTGCGACCCGAACGCCGCGCATGTCGTGCTGGCGCACCCGCCGTTCGGGCTGTCCACGGCGGACGTCTTCGGCGAGCTCAGGCCGGACGAGTGGGGGAACGCCGACAACGACCTGCTCGCGCCGGCGCGGCGCCTCCGCCCGGAGCTGGACGGCCTGTTCGAGCTCGTCGGCAGTGCGGGGGGCGAGCCTCGCCTGACCGGATCGGGGCCCACCGTGTTCACGCTCACCAACGACCCCGAGCGGGCGGCCGACATCGCGCGGCGCATCAGTGATGGCGGCGTCCGCGCCACGCTCACGCGGACGCGCGACGCAGCCGCTAGCATCGAGCGCATCATCGAGGAGGACTGAATGCCCGAACGCGACATGCATCAGCACCGACCGGGCTCCGGCAGCGGTCGGCCCATACAGCCAGGCGGTCCGCGCCGGCGACCTCGTATTCACCGCCGGACAGCTCGGGACCGATCCCGCCAGCGGCGAGTTCGCCGCGGACGACGTCGGAGGGCAGGCGGAGCAGGCGCTGGCGAACCTCGCCGCGATCCTCGACGCGGCCGGCAGCGGGCTCGACCAGCTCGTGAAGGTGACCGTCTTCCTGGCCGACATCGCCGAGTGGCCGGCGATGAACGAGGTCTACAGCCGCGTGATCCCGTCGCCGTACCCGGCGCGCAGCGCGTTCGCGGTGAAGGACCTGCCGAGGGGGGCACGCGTCGAGATCGAGGCCGTCGCCACCGTGAGGGCCGGTTGACGCTGCGAATCGGCCGCACCTACCATCGCGCAACGTGTCTGCTCAACTGAACCGGCCCACGGCGATCATCCTTGCCGCGGGGCAGGGAACGCGGATGCGTTCCCGCATCCCGAAGGTGCTGCACCCGATCGCCGGGCGCTCCCTGATCGACCACGTCCTCGACGCCCTCGCCGGCGCGGGCGTCGACCGACCGGTCGTGGTCACCGGGCATGGTACGGAGCTGGTCGAGCGCGCCGTCGCTGACCGCGCCGCGACCGCCTGCCAGGAGCCACAGCTCGGCACCGCCGACGCCGTGCGGGTGGGCCTGACCGCCGTTCCCGACGACGTGGCCACCATCCTCGTCACGATGGGCGACTCCCCGCTGCAGCCGGCCGACCTGTACCGCGCGATCCTGCACGAGCGCGAGGCCGGCGACCCGGCAATCGTGCTCGTGTCGGCGCGTCCGGCCGATGCCACTGGATACGGGCGCGTCGTTCGCGGCGACGATGGCGGGGCCGCGGCGATCGTCGAGGAATCCGACCTCGACGCCGCGACGCGCGCCATCGGCGAGATCAATGTCGGCACCTACGCCTTCGATGGCCCGTGGTTGCGTGCCGCGTTGGGTCGCGTGAGGCCCGCGGCGAGCGGCGAGCACTACCTGACCGATCTCGTCGCCCTCGCCGTGGCCGATGGCCGCGCCGTGCGCATCGTCGAGGCCGCGGACGCGGAGGACATGATCGGCATCAACGACCGCGTCGCCCTCGCAGCGGCCGAGGAGCGGATGCGGCGCCGCATCGCCGAGGGCCACCTGCGCAATGGCGTGACCATCGTCGACCCGTCGACCACCCGGATCGACGCGAGCGTCGAGATCGGGCAGGATGCGCGCATCGAGCCATGGACGATTCTCGAGGGTGAGACGGTCATCGCGCAGGACGCGGTGATCGGTCCGAACGCGCACGTGCGCGACAGCCGTATCGGTCCGCGCACCCACGTCTGGGCGAGCGTGATCGAGGAGTCGACCGTGGCCGAGGACGTCGAGATCGGGCCGTTCGCGCACCTGCGCCCGGGTCGGAGATCGGCGCGCGCTGCCGGATCGGCAACTTCGCCGAGGTCAAGAAGAGCCGCCTGGGCGCAGGGACGCAGCAGCATCACTTCAGCTACCTCGGCGACGCCGAGATCGGTGAGAACGTGAACGTCGGGGCAGGGTCGGTGACGGCCAACTTCGACGGCACGGCCAAGCACCGGACCATCATCGGCGACGGCGCCAGCATCGGCGTCGACACCATGATGGTGGCGCCGGTGACCATCGGCGAGGGAGCCACCACCGGCGCAGGCTCGGTCGTCACGCGCGACGTGGCCCCGGGGAAGAAGGTAGTCGGCGTTCCCGCCCGCCCCATCAAGCTTCGACGCTCCGAGCCCGACCCGGCCGGCGGCGAGCCCAGCGCCGGCGAGGCGCCCGTCCCGACCGGGGCGGATCGGAACCCGTAGCGAGGCGCATCCAGCCCAACCATGCCTGAAGGCAGCAGTACCACCGGCAACCCGGTCCGATGATCGAACTGCTGGTTGTCGTCACACTCATCTTCGTCGGCGGGTTCTTTGCCGCCAGCGAGATCGCTCTCATCACGGTAAAGCGTCACCGGCTCAGCCAGCTGGCCGACGACGGCAGTCGCGCCGCGCGCACCGTTCAGCGCCTCGTCGAGGACCCGGGCCGGTTCCTGGCCACGATCCAGATCGCGATCACCTTCCTGGGCTTCCTCGCCGGCGCCACCGGCGCCTCGGCGTTCTCCGACAGCTTCGGAGACATCCTGAGCGGCATCCCCGGGCTGAGCGACAGCACCGCCGACTCGATCGCCTTCGTGATCGTGACGCTCGTCATCGCGCTTGCCTCGATCATCATCGGCGAGCTCGTGCCCAAGACGCTGGCCCTGAACTTTCCGGAGCGGCTCGCCCTCTTCGTGGCGGCGCCGATCGGGTTCCTCCAGGGCCTCCTGTCGCCCATCGTCTGGCTCGTGTCGCGCACCAGCGCCATCCTCGTTCGTCTCCTGGGCGGGACTGAGAAGCCCCAGGGCGGCTACCTCTCCACCGAGGAGCTGAAGCTGCTCGTCGAGACCGGCTCCGAGCGCGGAGAGATCGAAGAGGAGGAGAAGGAGATGATCACCGGGGTCATCGAGCTCGGGGACAAGGTCGTCCACGAGGTCATGGTCCCGCGCATCGGCATCAGGGCCGTCAATGTCGACGATCCGCTGGACGAGGTGCTCGACACCATCGTCGCGGCGGGCCACTCGCGACTGCCCGTCTTCACCGAGAGCCTCGACAACATCATCGGGATTCTCTACGCCAAGGACCTGCTGCCCTACCTGAAGGGCAACGGGCCGGGAATCACCGAGATCGACCTGCGCTCCCTCGCTCGGCCGCCGGTCTA
Organism: uncultured Chloroflexia bacterium; assembly: GCA_963839635.1. Classification (GTDB taxonomy): domain Bacteria; phylum Chloroflexota; class Limnocylindria; order QHBO01; family QHBO01; genus JACDBZ01. The sequence goes on along the minus strand of CAWIVT010000002.1, from coordinate 129,484 downwards.
CGTGCCCGAGTCGAAGCCGGTCGACGACCTCCTCCACGAGATGCAGGTCGCCAAGCGGCACATCGCGATCGTGGTCGACGAGTATGGCGGCACGGCGGGCCTCGTGACCATGGAGGACGTGGTCGAGGAGATCGTGGGCGAGATCCAGGACGAGTACGACACGGAGGAGCCGATGGTCGAGGAGGTCTCGACCGACGGCGAGCTCGCATATCGGCTCGACGGTCGGGTCAGCATGGACGACCTGCGCGACCTGTTCGACCTCTCCGACGACGACGAGCCCGACGAGGATGCCTACGACACCGTCGGCGGCTTCGTCGTGCACCGCGTGGGCCGGATCCCGCTCCCTGGCGCCGAGGTCCCGTTCCGGGACGACGTCGTCCTCAGAGTCGAGGCCGCCGAGCCGCGCCGCGTGGCCAGGGTCGTGGCCTCCCGTCGACGAGAGGCCCGCGAAGGCGACGACGAGGCCGGCGCCTCCGCAACCGCGTGACGCCCGGTCTAGGCGACGATCACCGAGCGCACGAGCGTCGCAAGCTCTCGCTTGCCATCGGGCGGGCAGGGGAGCGCGTCGAGGAGCTCCAGCGACAGGTCGCGGTAGCGCCGCGGCCTCGGTTGCGGCGTGCTCGCGCGCGCCGCAACGCTCGAGGATCTCGAGCACCTCGGCAACCTCGGCGTCCGACAGCGGCGCCGCCACAACCGGAGCCTGCCCATTACCGTCCGTGCCCGCCTCGGCGCCGTGATAGATCTCGATCGAGCCGCTCCCGGTCAGCCTGCGGTGCATGCTCCATCGCCCACACGAACGGCAGCGTCTTCTTGCGCTTGCGGACGTCGCCGGCCTGGACCTTGCCCGACTCGGTCGAGGCCCAGAACGTGCCCTTCACGTCGTCGGCCATCTGGAAGGCCATGCCGAGGGCATATCCGAATTTCTGATAGGCGTCGGCGATGGCGTCGTCGTCGGTGGCGAGGATGGCGCCGGCGCGGACCGAACCGCCGATGAGGGCCGCCGTCTTCTTGCCGATCATCTCGAGGTAGGCGTCGACGGTGACGTCGGCACGCCGCTCGAAGACGATGTCGAGGTACTGGCCCTCGCACAGCGCCAGGCAGGTCTCGTCGTACACCCGCATGAGCTCGAGGACGCGGTGGTCGCTGAAGCCGTCCATGAGCCGATAGATGGCAAGGCGCGACAGGGCGAAGAGGGCATCGCCGGCATTGATGGCCAGCGGGATGCCCCAGATGGCCCACAGGGTGGGCCGATGGTGGCGCTCGGTGTCGGCATCCTCGATGTCGTCGTGCACGAGGCTGAAGTTGTGGCCGAGCTCGAGCGCAGCCGCTCCCGGCAGCGCCTTCCGGTAATCGCCGGCCAGCGACTGGTACGCGAGGACACCGAGGAGTGGACGCATCCGCTTCCCGCGCGGCGCCCCGCTGCCGTCGACGCCGAGGTGATACGCCAGCATCTCGTAGAGCGGCCGGGCGTGGCCCTGGCGCTCATTCAGGACGCTCGACATCTCGGCCTCGATATCGGCCAGGATCTGGCTAAACTCGGTTCTGATGTCCACGCCGGAAGGGTACCCGACCTCCTCGAGGAGCCGTGTCATGCCGTCTGGCCGGAGAGCTTGTTCGTGCGCATCGGAATCATGATACACCGATGTAGCACGTTCTGCAGCAGGCACCGATGAGCCCGCGTCCTCGCGTCTACAAGACCGAGGGCATCATCCTGCGCTCGATGGACCTCGGCGAGGCCGATCGCGTGCTGACCGTGCTCACGCCGCGGCTCGGGAAGCTGCGGGTCATCGCCAAGGGCGTGCGCCGCACTCGATCGCGCATTGGTGGGGCGCTCCAGCCGTTCACCGACGTGCAGCTGGTCCTGGCGGTGGGGCGCACGTTCGACGTCATCACGTCATCGTCCCTCGAGGACCCGCACCTCGGGCTGCGCAACGACCTGCACTCGACTGCGGCCGCCTGGTACGTGGTCGAGCTGGCGGACCGGTTCTGCGAGGGCGCGGCCGACTCGCACGAGGCCTTCCGGCTGCTGGCCCAGGCACTGTCGGGCCTGGATGCACCGCCCGACGAGGTGACGCGCGAGATCGTCGCCCGCTGGTTCGAGCTCCATCTCCTCGAGGCGATGGGCTTCCGGCCTGAGCTCCTTTCGTGCCTCGATTGCGGTGCGCGCATCGAGCCCGAGGGAAACGTCTACTCACCCGTGGGTGGAGGCGTGGTGTGCCCGCAGTGCATGCAGACCGCCACCGGTGCGCGGCCGATCTCGATCGACGCGCTCAAGGTGCTGCGCCACCTCCAGCGCTCCCCGCTTGTCGGCGTCCTGCGGCTGCGGCTGACCACGGCGCTCCATCGCGAGGTGGAGCGCCTGCTCCACCTGACCGTGACCGCCGTCCTCGAGCGGGAGCTCCGATCCCGCGACTTCCTCGACGAGGTCGCCGCGCGCGAAGCCGCCGCCGCGGCTCGTTGACGGGCAAGGTCTGGCGCCTGTGATCACCGCTGAGCGGCGCCAACTCAGCACGGACGGCACCCGTTGCGCTGCGCGGACACCCTCGTGTGGACCGGCCGCCGCTCGACGGCGCTGCCCACACCTGGGCCGCGTGCCCAGGCAGCTCGGGCTGAGACAACGCCCGGGAGCGGCGCGAGGCTGCCGCCGCGCGGCGAGCCCTCGTTGCCCGATGCGTGCACCCACGGCAAACGCAGCCGGCATCGGACCGGCGTGAAGCGCGTGCACGGCCGATCCGTGCGACGCGAGCACGTTGGCGCGACTGGCCGGATCAGCCATCTCCGCTAGACTCGACCACCAATCGGTCAACATCAGTCGCATCGGGAGTCGTCCGCCGCTCGTGCCAGCGCCGAACTTCGACGTCATCGCCAGCCTCGCCAAGCGGCGAGGATTCATCTTCCCATCGAGCGAGATCTACGGCGGGATGGCCGGCTTCTGGGACTACGGGCCGCTCGGCGTCGAGCTGAAGAACAACGTCAAGGCGGCCTGGTGGCGGCACATGGTCCAGCTGCGCGATGACGTCGTCGGCATCGACGCGGCCATCATCATGAACCCGAAGGTGTGGGAGGCGTCGGGCCACGTCGCGGGCTTCAGCGACCCGATGGTGGACTGCCGTAGCTGCAAGAACCGGTTTCGCGAGAGCGACCTCAAGGGACCGCCATCGGAGATCGCCTGCCCGAACTGCGGCCAGCGCGGAACGCTGACCGACGCTCGCCAGTTCAACCTCATGTTCGCCACGCACGTGGGGCCCGTGGCCGAGTCGGCGTCGATCGCCTACCTGCGGCCGGAGACTGCCCAGGCCATGTTCGTCCAGTTCGACAACGTCGCGACGTCGATGCGCCGGAAGCTTCCGTTCGGGATCGGGCAGATGGGCCGATCCTTCCGCAACGAGATCACCCCGGGCAACTTCATCTTCAGGCTGCGCGAGTTCGAGCAGATGGAGATGGAGTTCTTCGTCCATCCCCGAGACGAGGACGAGTGGTTCGCGTACTGGGTCGACGCGCGTCACCGCTGGTGGACCGATGTGCTCGGCATCTCGGGTGAGCGGCTCCGCCTGCGGCCGCACGACCCCGACGAGCTCAGCCACTACTCGAAGCAGACCACCGACATCGAGTACGAGTTCCCGATGGGCTGGTCGGAGCTGGAGGGGGTGGCCGATCGCACCGACTTCGACCTCAAGGCACACGCCGCGGCGATCCGGCAAGCGCCTCGAGATCTTCGACGAGTCGACCGGGGAGCACGTCGTGCCGTACGTGATCGAGCCGGCCATGGGGGTCGACCGCGCGGTTCTGACCGTCATGGTCGACGGCTATGTCGAGGAGCAGCTGGCTAAGGAGACGCGCGTCGTGCTGCGCATCCGGCCGGAGCTGGCGCCGGTGAAGGCGGCGGTGCTTCCGCTGCTTCGCAACCGTCCCGAGCTCGTCGAGCGCGCCCGACGGCTCACCACCGACCTGAAGCAGGTGGTCGCCGCGATGTACGACGACACGGCGTCCATCGGCAAGCTCTACCGGCGGCAGGACGAGATCGGCACGCCGTTCTGCGTGACGGTCGACGTCGAGTCGCTCGACGACGGCGCCGCCACGATCCGCGAGCGCGACTCGATGACCCAGGAGCGCGTCTCGCTCGAGCTCATCCCGCAGCGGATCGCGGACCTCGTCGCGGGCCGCTCGGCATGGGAGGGCGTCCCGCGCGAATGAGCTCCAGCCCGGCGCACCAAGCCGTGAACGACCTCCTGAACGAGGCCGATGCAGCCTTTGCCGCCGGCGACGCGGACCGCTGGGCCGCCTGCTTCGAGGAGGATGGGCGGATGCTCCTGCTTCACCGCGAGGCGCTCGAGGGCCGGGCGGCCATCCACGAGTTCTGGAAGGCATCCTCGGCTCGCCTCGACACGTCGGACTGGAACCCGGCGACCGATCTGCTGGAAGTCCATGACGACCACGCTTATGCCTTCCGCACGTACACCGAGCGGCTGCGGAACCGGGAAGATGGATCGAGAACGCTCGTTCGGGGCAGGCTCGCCTACTTCCTTCGACGCGAAGCCAGCGGCGACTGGCGCATCCGGCTCCTCATGAACTCGCACTCGCATCCCATGGAGCCGATCGAGTGACCGGTCTGGACGAAATCCGAGCGGCGGTCGATCGGGGCGAGTACGAGACCGTGCTGCGCCTGACCGATGCCATCCTCGCCGCGCGTCCGGGCGACGATGCCGCGCATGAGTACCGCGCTCGCGCCTTTCTCGCGCTCGGGCGGCTCGCCGATGCAGAGGAGCACGCCCAGGATGCCGTCAGGCTCGACCCGGACGAGATCCGCTATCGCGAGCTTCTCGCACAGGTCCTCTCGGCGGAGGGCGCGCACCGCGATGCGGCCGCCGAATTCGGACGGCTCGCCCGCAACGACCCGCGCCAGGCTGGCTGGACGGTAGCGGAGGCGGAGGAGCGACTCGGCGCGGCCCAGGCCGGCCTGGGCGTCGAGGCCGCCCGCCGCGCGGTCCGGCTCGCTCCGCGCAACGGACGGGCGCAGCTGGCCCTGTCACAGGCTCTCGCGCGCACGGGCGACGTCCGCGGGGCGTTCCAGGCCGCCACGCAGGCAACCGAGCTGCTGCCCGGTGATCCGGCCGCGCGCGAAGCCCTGGCCGACGCCCACTGGCTGGCCGACCAGGACGCGGCCGCCTTCGAGGAGTTTCGCGCGCTCGCGCAGGAGGTCGACGGGTCGGATCGCGAGCGCGTCGTCGCCAAGGCGCGCAGGCTGTGGCGACAGCACGCCGGGTGGCGGGGCCGACTCATCGGCGCAATCGGACCCCTCTTCAGGCTGGCGTTCGCTCGCGGCTGGCTGCGCGTGGGCCGATGAGGGTCGGGCACCTTCGGGAGCGGCTCGTCGCGGCCCTCGCTGCGGCCATTCGCAACCGCGCGGCCGATGCCATCGCGCTGACCTCCGATCGCACGAAGGCGATGGCCGTCGCGCTCGCCGGCCTGGCGGACGACGCCGAGATCGAGATCGATGCGCTCGCGCTCTCCACGCGGGACGCGGCCACGGTCCTCGGCTTCCACCCGGAGCACGTGCGCCGGCTCGTCCGCACCGGACGGCTCAAGGCACGTCGCGAGCGCGGTGACTACCGCATCAGCGTGAACGACCTGTGGCCGTTGCTCGAGGCGCGTCACCGCGAGCCCGGCAGACGGCGTATCCGCCGGCGGTGAGCCGTTTCGGGAGACAAGCGGCACGCCGGTTGCACTTGCTCGCTCGGTGAGCATCAGAGCGCTTCTCTCGCGTGCCGACGGCACGGACGTGGACGTCGACCTCGCCGAGCTGAAGTCGCACCACCTCGACGAAGACGAGCTGCTGTGGGTGGATCTCGAGGCCCCGACCGACGAGGAGCTCGACGTCGTCCGCACGGCGTTGCGACTGACGGATGAGACCGCGGAGGCCGTTGCGTCCGTGCCCTCCGAGCCGAATGCCCACGTGCTCGAGGGCGGCGTCGAGGTCGTGGTCGTGGCCCTGGGCGAGGAGCTCGACGACGATCCGGTGCCGCTCCACATCCTGATCGGCGCCGGCTGGGTCGTCACGCACCATGACGCCCCCGTCGGGTACCTCGAAGAGCACCGCGACTCGATCCAGGACCAGCGCGAGGTCGGCCGGCTGGCGCCGGTCGAGTTCCTTGCCTCGATGCTCGACTGGCACGTCGATGCGTTCTTCCACGCCGCGGAGCGTCTCGAGCGCGAGGTGGACGAGCTCGATGATGCCGCGCTGCGCACGGATCGTGACATCGTCGATCGGCTCGTGGCGATGCGGCGGCGCATTGCCCGCGTCCGTCGCGTGATCTCGGCGCACAACGACGTGGCGGCCGAGCTGGGGCGGCCGGACTTCATGCCCGAGGACGCCCGTCATGGCGTGGAGCCGCTGGGAGCCGTCGCAAAGCGCCTCGCCCGGGCAGCCGACGCGATCTCGAATGCCCGGGAGATGCTGCTCGGCACGTTCGACGTCCATATGACGAGAACGGCGCAGCGCACGAACGAGACGATGCGCCTCCTCACGCTCGCCTCCGTGGTGCTCCTCCCGTCGGTGGTCATCGCCGGCGTCATGGGCATGAACTTCAAGGTCGGGTTCTTCGAGGATCCGAACGTGTTCTGGGTCGTGATCGGCGCCATGATCGTCATGGCGGGCGCCACCCTCGGCGTCGCCCGCTGGCGGGGCTGGCTGTGAGGGCTACAATCTGGGCTCCCCACGACATCCATCCACGAGGAGCCGATTCCCCGCATGGCCACGACCGCTCGCAAGCCTCGCCGCGCCGCTACGAAGGCGGGCGCTGAACAACCCGGCAAGCTGATCTACACCTTCAGCGAGGGCAACGCCTCGATGCGAGCCCTCCTCGGCGGCAAGGGCGCCGGCCTGGCCGAGATGACGAATGCGGGGCTGCCGGTCCCGCCGGGCTTCACGATCACCACCGAGGCGTGCAACGCCTACTACGCGGCCGGCAAGGAGCTGCCGCCCGGGCTCTGGGACGACGTCGTAGCCCACATGAAGCAGCTCGAGGCGGAGTCCGGCAAGGGCTTCGGCGACGTCGAGAACCCGCTGCTCGTTTCGGTCCGCTCGGGAGCCGCCTTCAGCATGCCGGGCATGATGGACACCGTCCTCAACCTCGGCCTCAACCCCGACACGGTCGAGGGGCTGATCCGCCTCACCGGCAATGAGCGATTCGCGCGCGATGCGTGGCGCCGGTTCGTCGCGATGTTCGGGCGTATCGTGCTCGATCTGAAGGCGGAGGACTTCGACGAGCCGTTCGACGCGCTCAAGGAGAAGGCGAAGGCCAAGCTCGACACCGACCTGACCGCCGAGCAGCTCCGCGACGTGGCCGACACCTTCACCGCGATCGTGGAGGAGAAGACGGGCGAGCCGTTCCCGACCGATCCGTATCGGCAGCTCGAGCTCGCGGTCCGGGCTGTGTTCGACTCCTGGTTCGGCAAGCGCGCCCACGACTACCGCGAGTTCAACAAGATCCCGCACGACCTCGGAACGGCCGTGAACGTCGTGACGATGGTCTTCGGCAACATGGGCGACGACTCGGGCACCGGCGTCGCGTTCACCCGCGACCCGAACACCGGCGAGAAGGCGCTCTACGGCGAGTACCTGACGAACGCCCAGGGCGAGGATGTCGTCGCCGGCGTGCGCACGCCCGCAAAGATCAGCCAGATGCGCGACGACATGCCGGAGGTCTACGCGCAGTTCGACGAGATCGCGCAGCGCCTCGAGCGCCACTACCGCGACATGCAGGACCTCGAGTTCACGATCGAGCGCGGCAAGCTCTACATGCTCCAGACGCGGTCCGGCAAGCGGACGGCGCCGGCCGCCGTGAAGATCGCGGTCGACATGGCCAACGAGGGCCTGATCACGCGCGAGGAGGCGCTCCAGCGCGTCGATCCCGCGCAGATCGTGCAACTCCTCCTGCCGCGCTTCGACGAGGCCGCCAAGGCCAAGGTGGGGGACCGCCTGCTTGGCAAGGGCCTGAACGCGTCGCCGGGAGCGGCGGTCGGCACAGGCGATCTTCGACCCCGATCGGGCCGTCGCCGCGAAGGAGGCCGGCAAGCCGGTCATCCTCGTCCGTATCGAGACCTCGCCCGACGACGTCCACGGCATGCTCGCCGCGAAGGGCGTCCTCACGGCCCGCGGCGGCGCGACGTCGCACGCTGCCGTCGTCGCGCGCTCCATGGGCCTGCCGTGCGTGGCCGGCGCGGAGACGCTGAAGATCGACTATGCCAAGCGCCAGATGCGCGCCGGCTCGGTCACCGTCGACGAGGGCGACATCATCAGCATCGACGGCACGACCGGCGAGATCTTCGCCGGCGAGCTGCCGACCATCGAGGCTCGCTTCGAGGACGAGCACGACCTCGCCACCCTCCTCGGCTGGGCCGATGAGACTCGCCGCCTCCAGGTGTGGGCCAACGCCGACTACCCGCGCGACGCCGAGCGGGCGCGCGCGTTCGGGGCGCAGGGCATCGGCCTGTGCCGAACCGAGCACATGTTCTTCGAGGAGGACCGGCTGCCGACCGTGCGCCGCATGATCCTCAACGCCCACGCCGCGACGGCCGCAAAGCACAAGGACGAGACGGATCGGACCGCGGAGGAGCGCGAGGCGGTCAAGGCCTTCGACGCCGCCCTTGCCGAGCTCGAGAAGCTCCAGACCGATGACTTCGCCGGCCTCTTCCGGGCCATGGACGGCCTGCCGGTCGTCATCCGCCTCATCGACCCGCCGCTGCACGAGTTCCTGCCCTCGCACGAGGAGCTCATCGCCGGACGTCACCCGCCTGCGCACGACGCTCGAGCTCTCCGACGGCTCGATACGGCATCGATGCCGGGCTCGTTCAGCAGGGCCTGGTCGAAGCTCTTCGGCAAGAAGGACGCAGCGCGGGCGCATGCGCAAGCTCGGCCTCTCGGAGCCGGAGCACGAAGCCGGCCAGCGGCTCGCGCCGTCGATCGGTCCGCGCTCGAGGCCGAGCTGGCCGAGAAGGAGGAGCTGCTCCAGGCGGTCGAGGCCATGCGCGAGCAGAACCCGATGCTCGGGCTGCGCGGCGTGCGGCTTGGGCTGATGGTGCCCGACATCGTGAAGATGCAGACCCGCGCCATCCTCGCCGGCGCGGCCCGCGTGGCCGCCGAGGGCCTCACCCCGCTGCCGGAGATCATGATCCCGCTGGTCGGGCACGTGAACGAGCTGCGCGAGACGCGGGCGATCCTCGAGGCAGAGGTCGCACGCATCGTCGAGACGTCCGGGCAGCAGGTCGACTACAAGTTCGGCACGATGATCGAGGTGCCGCGCGGCGCCCTCACCGCCGATGAGATCGCCGAGCACGCCGAGTTCTTCAGCTTCGGCACGAACGACCTGACCCAGATGGGCTTCGGCTACTCGCGCGACGACGCGGAGGGCAAGTTCCTGATGCAGTACGTCGACCGCAAGATCCTGCCGGAGAACCCGTTCCAGGTGCTCGACGTGGCCGGCATGGGCCAGCTGATGCGCATGGGCGTCGAGAAGGGCCGATCGACGAAGAAGAACCTCAAGATCGGGATCTGCGGCGAGCACGGCGGCGACCCGCAGAGCATCGCCTTCTGCCACGAGGTCGGCCTCGACTACGTCAGCTGCTCGCCGTTCCGCGTGCCGGTCGCTCGCCTCGCCGCGGCCCAGGCGGCAATCGCGATCGACGGAGACGCGCGACAAGTAGCCCGGCTCAGGGAGCGAGCTCTTCGCTCGCTGTCGTCGTCGGGAGACGTGGCACCCGGGGTCGCCCCGATGAGCGCGAAGTCGATCAGGGTGTCGCCGTCGTCGTCGATCCCGTCCGAGCAGGCCGCGGCAACGGCGTCGACGGGTGTCGGCTCCGGCGAGGGCGAGGCCGTCGGCTCCGGCGTTGGCGACGCGGTCGGAGCGCGGTAGGCGTCTGACGATCGGCGTGGCGGTCGGGGTCGGGTTCGTGGTCGGCGGCGCTGTCGTCGGGCGGGGCGTGGCCGGAGGCTGCGGGATCGGCGCGCGGGTTGGCACCGAGGTCGCCTCGGGAGCGACTGATGCCCGCTCGCTTGCCGATGGGCTCGAGGTCTCGGTCGGGGACGGTGTCTCGGTCTGCTGTTGCAGGCTCGGACGCGGCCCGCTCGGATGGCAGGCCGGCGAGGACGCCCTCCCCGGTCGTCGGAGCCGGGCTCGAGACTGGGTCGGCCGAACGGAACAGGCGCCGGGGCTCCGATGGCGACGCTGGTTCCGAGCACCACCACGGCGGCCGCACCGGCGGCATGGCGCAGCACGCGCTGAAGCCGGTCCGGCGCGCCCCGCAAACGTTCGCAGCGGCGGCAACGGGGCGTCGCCGATCTCGATCGGCCTGGAGAGAGTCGAGCGCGGCCACGGATCGAAGGCACGCGTCGCAGCCCGACGCGTGCACCGCGAGGTCCCGTGGCGGATCCCCCTCCGCTCCCGCGACCAGCCACTCGTCGAACCGCTCGTGGAGGTCCATCACGCCATGCGTTCGCGCCGCGATGGCGCGGATGCGAGTCGCCAGTCGGCCCGTCGGCGTCACCCCGCTCGCCGAACGCGGCGCCACCGGCACGCAACGCCCGCCGCGTGCGCCGCCGCACCAGCCGTTCAAGCCGCCTGCCGTCCAGGCCGACGATGGGCGCGACGTCACGCCGGTCGAGCCGCTCGATGGCCGTGGCGACCAGCGCGGCGCGCTCGCGGACGTCCGAGCGCGCTGAGGCCGGCGAGCGCCACGACATCGACGCCGAGCTCCTCGAGCGCCGGTCGCCGCCGGTCAGGACGTGGGTCGGCAACGCCGAGCCGTGCCCGCCGGCGCCACGGACAACGTGCTGCCGCAGCCACGCGGCCGCGCGCTCCGGGTGGCTCGAGCTCGGACGCGCGGCTGCGCACCCGCGCCCAGTGCCTCCGCTGCGAGGCGCGCTGCAACGGGCTTGGTCGCCGAGCGTGAGGAGGAGCGCGAAGCCATGGAGGCGGGGACCGTGCAGCTCGCGGAACGCCGCTCGCAGCAGCTCGGCCGGCGCAGCGCCGGAGACCGTGGGGCGGTTCTCGCGGGATGCCGTCATCGGTCCCTTTCGCTGGCTCGGTCGGTCGTGCCCGGTGCAGGTCCGGCTGCGGAGTCTACCGCGCCGGAGCAAGTGCGCCTGCTGCACAGCCCCGGAGTGGCCAAAACTTGACAAAGTGGTAGAATTGGGTCGAGGTACTTGACAAACCCCTTGACACGCGCGGATGCCGCCGCGCGAGAGGTCCGCGCAATCAGCACTCCATCCGGCATCGTTGCCGAGATCAAGTCGAAGCTCCCGGTCGCCGACATCGTCGGCGAGACCGTCGCACTCAAGCGTGCCGGCACGGTCCTGAAGGGCCTCTGCCCGTTCCACGCCGAGAAGACGCCTTCGTTCATCGTCACCCCCGATCGGGAGACGTGGCATTGCTTCGGCTGTGGCGAGCACGGTGACATCTTCACATTCCTGATGCGGCGCGACGGGCTCGACTTCCGCGAGGCGCTGACCCGGCTGGCCGAGAAGGCCGGCGTCGAGCTGCAGCGAGCACAGCGCGCGCGAGGATCGCCACAAGCGACGACTGCGCGACGCGCTCGAGGCGGCGATCGCATGGTATCGCGAGGTCCTGCTGCAGGCCCGCCAGGCAGAGGCGGCTCGCGCGTACCTCGCCGAGCGCGGCCTGACGGAAGAGACGCTCGATCGGTTCGGCGTCGGCTATGCCCTCAACAACTGGGAGGCGATGACGAAGCGCCTCCGAGCCGAAGGGCTTCACCGATGCCGAGCTGACCTCCGCCGGGCTGGCCAGCCCCTCGACCCGCGGCGGCGTGTACGACCGCTTCCGCGGCCGGATCATCATCCCGATCCGGGACGCATCGGGCCGTCCCATCGGCCTCGGCGGTCGGATCATGCCCGGCGCGGAGGGCCCGAAATACCTGAACTCTCCGGCCACGGCGCTGTTCGACAAGAGCCGGACCCTGTACGGGATCGACCTCGCGAAGAGCGCCATCCGCCGCGAGAAGCTGGCGGTCATCGTCGAGGGCTACACGGACGTGATGGCGGCTCACCAGGCCGGCTTCGCCAACGTGGTGGCCAGCCTTGGGACAGCGCTGACCGCCGGACAGGTCGAGCTCGCCAACAGGTACGCGGATGCGGTCGCGCTCGCATACGACGTCGATCTCGCTGGCGAGACGGCGACGCAGCGCGGGCTGCTCGAGGAGCTCGGCCCGGTCGTCAGCAAGGTGCGCGTCATTCGCATCCCGGCGGGCAAGGATCCCGACGAGCTGATCCGCACCGATCCGGACCAGTGGCGTCAGGCCGTCGCCGATGCGGCCGAGCTGCTGCCGTACTTCATGCAGCGCGCGGCCGGCGAGGTCGACATGCGCCAGGCCCAGGGCCGCAGCGGATACACCCGCCGCATGCTCGACCTGCTGCGACGACTGCCCGATCGGGTGGAGCAGGATTCGTACGTCCCACAGCTCGCACAGCTTGCCGGCATCGACGAGCGGGTCCTGCGCGATGAGCTGGCGCGAGGTGGCAGGCCCGTCCCGATCAGGCCCGCCGTCGACGGCCCGGCCCCCAACGACGGCGAGGCACGCCTGACGAGGCTCGAGCGCGAGGCACTCACGCTTCTTCTGTTGAGCCCGTCGTTGGCCCGGGATCTCGAGCCCGGCGAGCGGCTGCCGTTCCGTGACGAATCGGCGCAGGCGCTGGGGGACGCGTGGCGCGACGCCGTCAACGCCGAGGCCACACCCGATCTCGAGCGATTCGTCGCCGGGCTCGATGCGGCCACGGCAGACCTGGCGCGCAGCATGCTGGCCTCGGTCCGGGCCCGGGGCGCTCGCCCCGATGCATCGACCGACCGAGAGGACCTGCGGGTCTGCCTCGTTCGGCTGCGCATCTCCCGCATCAATGAACAACTCGCCGATCTCGAGGCGCTCATCAGGGCCGCCTCGGACGACGGCGGCACCGACGACGTCGGTGAGCTTGAACGAAAGGTCCATCAGCTGCACGAAACGCGACGACAGCACGAAGAAGCAATGAACGCGCCGGCCGCAATGGCTGGCGAGAGGAGGAGCTGAGCTTGGCAACGGGCACACCGACACGAAAGACAACGACAACCGCGGCGGCGGCCAAGGCTAAGCCCGCTGCCACGAAGGCGACGACGAAGGCCGCCCCGGCGAAGGCGGCCCCGGCGAAGGCCGCCCCGGCGAAGGCGGCGGCAACGAAAGCGCCGGTGAAGGCCGCGGCGAAGGCTCCGGCCACGAAGGCCGCGAAGCCGGCGGCCGCCAAGGCCGCGTCGACGCCGACCACGACAAAGGCCGTGAAGGCCCCGACGCCCGCGAAGTCGTCCGCACCGAAGGCCAAGGCCCCTCCGAAGGCGCGCGCTGGCGCCAGGGCAGCGAGCGGGACTGGCGCGAGCGGGAACGGGGTTGATGGAGCGGGGCGGAGCGCCGCTGTCGCCGACCTGCTGAGCCGCGGACGCGCCGAGGGCTTCATCACCCACGACCAGATCCTCGAGGCACTTCCGACGCCCGAGGCCCAGATGGGCGCGCTCGAGGAGCTCTACGCCGCCGCCGCAGAGGCGGGGATCGAGGTTCTCGACGAGAAGAACGAGCCCACCCTCCTCGCCGATGCCGACGAGGAGGAGCCAACGGCTGCGCCGTCGGCCACGGCGGGGAAGACGGCTGCCAAGTCCAAGGAGGGGGAGGAGGATCTCGAGGCCCTCGCCGCGGACCTCATCGGCATCGACGACCCGGTTCGGATGTACCTCAAGGAGATCGGCAAGGTCGCGCTCCTGACCGCCGAGGAAGAGGTCGTGCTGGCCAAGGCGATCGAGCTCGGTGAGCTTGCGGTCGAGGATCCGGCCCGGGCGCTGGTGAACCTGTATACGTGGGTCACGCTCGACACCGAGCCGAAGGCACGCAGCATGGCGGCCATGCGCGCCTTCGACCTGCCGAAGGAGTCACCGCGGGTCACGCGCGACGCGATCGACTGGTGGGTCGGTCGCAAGCGAAAGACGATCGAGGTGCCGCCGATCAAGCTGTCGAAGGCCCGCCGCGCTCCGAATCTTGACGATGAGGCGCGCACGCGGCTGATGGAGGCCGAGTCGATCTTCAAGGTCCTCGCATCCGACGGGGGACAGGGCCTCAAGGACGCCGTGCTGTTCGGCTCGACCTATCGGTTCCGCTCGATCAGCCATGCGGGCGCGGCCGAACTGGTCGAGCTCGAGACCTGGGCGCGCGAAACCGCGCAGGACATCGTGCGCGAGTACATCACGTCCGGACACGATGCCGAGTACCTGCTCAGCCTTGGGTACGACCCCACCATCCCGCTCGACGTGCCGCTCGAGAAGCGGACCGGGCGCCTGGTCGAGCAGAGCACCGATGCCCGCAAGCGCCTGACCGAGGCCAACCTGCGCCTGGTGGTCAGCATCGCCAAGAAGTACATCGGTCGCGGCATGAGCTTCCTGGACCTCATCCAGGAGGGCAACATCGGGCTCATCCGGGCGGTCGAGAAGTTCGACTACGAGAAGGGCTTCAAGTTCAGCACGTATGCGACGTGGTGGATCCGGCAGGCGATCACGCGCGCCATCGCCGACCAGGCGCGCACGATCCGCATCCCGGTCCACATGGTCGAGACCATCAACCGGCTCATCCGGGTCAGCCGCACCCTGCTCCAGGAGCTGGGTCGGGAACCGAACGTGGAGGAGATCGCTCGGCGCATGAGCCGTGACGAGATCATCCGCGAGCTGCGCGACAAGCTGCAGCGAGAGCCGACCGAGCCCGAGGTCGACGAGCGCGTCGCCGATGGGCCGCAGACGGTCAGCCCCGAGAAGGTCCGCGAGATCATGAAGGTCTCCCAGGAGCCGGTCAGCCTCGAGACGCCGATCGGCGAGGAGGAGGATTCGCATCTCGGCGACTTCATCCCGGATCTCGCCTCGGTGGCGCCGGCCGACGCGGCGTCCCACCAGCTCCTCAAGGAGCAGGTGGAGGGCGTCCTGGACTCGCTGACGCCTCGCGAGCGACGCGTCCTGCAGCTCCGCTTCGGGCTCGAGGACGGGCGTTCCCGCACCCTCGAGGAGGTCGGCCGCGACTTCAACGTCACCCGCGAGCGGATCCGGCAGATCGAGGCAAAGGCGCTGCGGAAGCTGCGCCACCCGAGCCGCAGCCGAAAGCTGAAGGACTACCTGGAGTAGCCGATCGGTCTTTGACCGGGTTCGGGGCGGAGGGGTATCATCCGCGCCGTCCCGGTGAGCCTCCACGCGAGGCTTCGGCACGCGTTCCGGCGTAGCTCAGTGGTAGAGCGGGCGGCTGTTAACCGCTTGGTCGTAGGTTCGAATCCTACCGCCGGAGCCACCCCCACTCCATCGACCCGAAGCAGTCGTCAGACGGAGGCGGCCGCGGCTGCCGTCTCCATCGGCCGACCAGTCTCGAGCACGGTCTTGAGGCCTGACAGGATGAAGCTCATGCCTCCCGACACGCTCTCGAACGTGGCGGTCCGCGACGGGAACTCGTCGTGAATGGTGGTCACCTTTGAGACGCCGGGCATGACCTCCTCGATCTCCCAGGTCAGGCGCGACGGCGCGTCGGCCGCGACATCGTCGTCCCAGCGCGCGTCGAAGGTCTGGACCAGGCGTCGCGGGGGATCGGCCTCGACGATGACCCCCAGGATCGCGTCGCTGCCGTCGATCGCGTAGCGGTAGGAGGCGCCGGCGCTCCAGCCCGATTCGACGGTGCTTCCGTAGTAGTACTGCAGCGTGAACTCGGACTCGGTGATCGCGCGCCATACCTCCGCCGGCGTGGCCCTGATGAAGATCTGGGAGACGTGGCTCGGTCGATCGGGGCTATCGCCTTCCATGGTCGGTTCCTCCATGTACGCCTGAAGTTTGAGGAGCACGTCGGCCGCTCTGGTCCGGAACTTGTCGAGCCAGCGGTCATGGATGCGTCGGATCGGCACCGGGTTGAGGTAGTGCAGCCGCCTGCGGCCGCTCCGATGCGAGACGACCAGTCCCGCCTGCTCGAGGACCCGCAAGTGCTTCATGACCGCGATGCGGCTCATCTGCGGCAGGGCCGCCGTCAGCTCGCCGAGCGCCTGGCCGTCGCGCTCATGGAGCCGATCAAGCAGCACCCGTCGCGAGGGATCCGCCAGGGCCCGAAACGGCGCGTCGTCCTGCTCCATGAGGCGGACAATATGTCACCGTACGGTTACATGTCAAGCGGATGTGAATGGGCGGATTGGCCGCTCAGGTCTGTGCCCAGGAAAGGGGAAGTCGCTGGGGGCTAACGCTGGGGCCCAACGGACGTTAGTACCAGTGAGCCGGACACTGCGTTGGCGGCTCTGCCGCCAGGGCAGCCGCAGTGTCCGGCGTCTCCGTGCCCGGGGTCAGGAGCGGCGTTCGTGCCAGTCCGGATCGACGGGAGCCGTCGGTCCGACGTCGCCGAAAGTGGGGACCAGGATCCAGCTCATCACGCCCATGGCGATCCCGAAGATGAGCAGCAGGACGGTGCCGGCGGGCTCATACGTCATGAACCAGTAGACGACGGCGACCCCGATCACGAGCGCGGGGATGGCGAGCACCTTTACGAGCGCATGACGCCATCATACCCAGCCGGGTCGTGCCGTCCGGGCTCAGACGAGCCAGCCGCAGTCGGAGCGGCCGACCGGCCCGGTGGCGAGGGCATGGCCGGGCCTGGTCCCGTCCTCCGGCGCATGCGCCCGGACGAGAGGCCGCGTGCCGAGGAGTCGGTCCGCCGCGCACCAGCGTGGCGCGCCGGATGCGGGGATCCGTGACGGGGGAGCCCACGTCGGACGGGTCGGAGGTGGTGGGCAGCGAGCTGACGCTGCCGGCGGTACGAGCGGTCACCACGGAGCCGTCGGGATAGCTGAGCCAGAGGCCGCGCAGGCGTGCGATGAAGTGCTCGGGCATGCCCGGAACGAGCATGTCGACCATACCGCTCCTGCTCCGTCGGTAGCCTCGGGGACGCTCGTCGGCCTGGACGCGGTCCACGAATGCCCGAGAGAGCAGTTCCTCGACGGCCACCCGGATCCCTTCGGGTGCCTCGACCGGGAGCGGCCGCCGCGGAAGGTCGCGTACCCGACGACCTCGGGCTCCGTGGCGCCACGGGGCGTCGCGAGCAGCTCGTAGGTGAGCGTGTCGTCGGTGCGCGGGTCCGCGTGCGGTCGATCACGGGCGGAGAATAGCGCAGCGAACGATGCCCGCGCCGGCCCGCGCGGCGCGCCCCAGGGCTCCGCTAGAATCGGTCGGCAGCGGCCACGGAGCGCGAGGAGGACCGGTGAGCGAGATCGACGAGGAGAGCTACCGCGCGATGGTGATCGAACAGGACGACGCCCAGATCGACATCTGGGCGGCGGACCTGTTCATCGACTTTGCGAAGCGGATCGGCGTGGGCAACGCCATCGCCGCGTTCTGCGAGGCCACCGGCCTCGACGCCCGCGGCTTCCAGCGCGCCTTCCTCGTCGGTGGGGGACCGGATCACGTCATCGGGATCGATACGGCGGGATCCCTGGCGGCCCCGATCTTCGAGCTCCCGAAGGCCATTGCCGGCCTCCGTCGGATCGACCCGGACGCGCGTGCGAAGCTCGACGACTTCCTCGTGACCAACCGCGAGGTCATGTCCTACACCGCCTGAGCGGGGACGAGGCTATTCCTCGTCCTCGCGGTGTGGCGCGCCCGCCCGCATGATGGCGATGGCGTTCTCGATCTTGAGCTTCGTGATCGTCAGGTGCTTCGCGAAGTTCTCGCGGTTGACCTCGGGGATCTGCTCCATCATGCTCCGGCCGGCGCAGGATGTCCACCAGATCGTCGACGCCGTCCGCCAGCTTGGAGCGGGCACCCATCAGCGCGTCGTCTGCCTCGGTGGCCGCGACGGTCTGGCCGGCCGCGGTCTTCGCACGCCGTCGCGGTGCTATCGTCCTCGGCGGCCTCAGCGGTGGGCTTGCCGCCGGTGATGAGTCGCAGCTTGGCAAGGGTCAGCTCGCCGGCCGCGATCGCGCTTCGCGAGCCGCCGCCTCACCCGCTCGTCGGTGATCTTCATCAGCTCGTAGGCATGGCTGATGCGTGTCTTTGCGCAATGACACGAGCTCACGCGATGTCCGCGCGGTGCATCCGATAGCCGCAGCGATTCTCGATGTAGCCCTTGTCCTTGCCGACCTTCTGCGCCAGCTGGCGGACCGAGTACCCGAAGGCCTCGGTCATCCTGCGGAACATCATCGCTTCCTCGAGCGGCGACACATCCTCGCGCTGGAGGTTCTCGATGATGCTGACCTCGAGCGCGGTGCTCTCGTCGAAGTCGACCACGATGGCGGGGATCGAGCTCGCGCCCGGCCATCCGGGAGGCGCGCCAGCGGCGCTCGCCGGCGATGAGCTCGAACTTCGCGCCGCTCGGGCGCACCAGGATCGGCTGCAGGACGCCATGCTCGCGAATCGAGTCCGCCAGCTCGGTCAGCGAATCCTCGTCGTAGGAGAGGCGAGGCTGTGCGGGGTTGGGAAGGATCTTGCCGACCGGCACCTCGCGGATCTGCGCGTGCGTTGCACGCGACTCGATCAGCGACACGATGCCCGGCGCGAGGTCGGTGGCCTGCGCCTCGTCGAAGAGGCGATGGATGTTCTCCTTGAACGCGGGCCGCTTGTCAGCCAAGCTCGATAACCTCCTGCGCCAGGTCGCGGAACGCGCGCGCCGCCGACGAGTTCGTCGCGTACTCGGTCACGGGCTTTCCGGTCAGCGGCGCCTCCCCGAGCTTCACCGTCTGCTTGATCATGGTGTTGAAGACACGGTGGTCGCCGAGCTCCCTGAGGTTGGCGAGCATCTCGCGCGCGAGCACCGTGCGCCCGTCGAAGAAGGTGGGAAGCAGGCCGAGCACCTCGAGATCGTGGTTCAGCTTGATCTTGATCGTGTTGATGACCTTGATCAGCGCGGTCAGGCCCTTGATGGCGTAGTACTGCGTCTGAACCGGGATGATCACGCGGTTGCTGGCGACCAGCGAGTTGATGGTGAGCAATCCGAGCGTCGGCGGACAGTCGATGATCATGACGTCGAACTGGCGTTCGGCCCAGCCGGCCAGCGCGTCGCGCAGGACCATCTCGCGACCAATCGCCGTGAAGAGCTCCACCTCGGTCGAGGCGAGCTCGAGCGTTGCTGGCGCGACCCACAGTCCGGGGGTGCCCGTCTCGCGCACGATCTCGTCGAGCGCGACGCGATCCTCGGACAGGACGTCCGCCATCGACTGGCGCACATCGGACAACGAGATCCCGAGGCCGACGGTGAGGTTCGCCTGCGGGTCCATGTCGACGCAGAGGACGCGGTATCCGCGTTCCGCCAGTGCGCCGCCGAGGTTGATGGAGCAGGTCGTCTTGCCGACGCCACCCTTCTGGTTCGCGATCGAGATTACCTTGGTCAACGCTCCACCTTCGTGCGGCTCGGGCTGCGGTTGTGCATCGCGTACGCGACCCGTCCGATGATAGGCGCTGGCACTTGCGATCGGTCATCCGAGTTATCCACAACGTGGAGAAAACGGCGATGTCGTTGTGCAAAGACATCGGTCTATACTCGAAGTTGTCCACCGTCGTCGCTGCGGGCCCGTAGCTCAATGGTCAGAGCAACCGGCTCATAACCGGATGGTCGCAGGTTCGATTCCTGCCGGGCCCACCAGCACCGAACTGCCGAAGGAGTGCGTTCCGTGTCGACCGCCGACAAGCTCGAGCGACTTGCGCGCGCTTCGCGATGAGTCGCGTCTGGGTGGGGGAGAGAAACGGATCGAGCAGCAGCACGCGCGCGGCAAGCTGTCGGCGCGCGAGCGGCTCGACCTGCTCCTCGACGAAGGGACCTTCACGGAGTTCGACGCGTTCGTCGACGCATCGCGCGAGCGAGTTCGGTCTCGAGGACGAGCTGCTACCTCGGTGATGGCGTCGTCACCGGATTCGGGAAAGGTCGATGGGCGGCTCGTCTTCGTCTACAGCCAGGACTTCACGGTGTTCGGTGGGTCGCTGTCGGAGGCCCACGCCGAAAAGATCTGCAAGGTGATGGACCTCGCGCTCGAGAATGGTGCGCCGATCATCGGCCTCTCCGATTCGGGTGGTGCGCGGATCCAGGAAGGTGTGGCCAGCCTGGGAGGCTACGCCGACATCTTTCTCCGCAACACGCTGGCATCCGGCGTGGTGCCGCAGATCTCGCTGGTGATGGGACCGTGTGCCGGCGGCGCCGTCTACTCGCCCGCGATCACCGACTTCGTCGTCATGGTGGACGGCACGAGCTACATGTTCGTCACCGGGCCGAACGTCGTGAAGACGGTGACGCACGAGGAGATCGACTTCGAGGGCCTCGGTGGCGCGCGCATCCACAACGAGCTGAGCGGCGTGGCGCAGTTCCTGGCGCCCGGCGAGCCGCAGGCGCTCGACCTCGCGCGCCGCCTGATCGGATACCTGCCGCAGAACAACATCGATCTCGCGCCGCGGCGCGCCGAGTGGTCCGAGCCCGGCATCAACGGGGACGTCCTCGACGCGCTCGTGCCGGATTCGCCGAAGCAGTCCTACGACATGCACACCGTGATCGGCGGCATCGTGGACGCCGACTCGTTCACCGAGGTGCACGCTGAGTTCGCGCGCAACATCATCTGCGGACTGGGCCGAGTCGAGGGTCGCAGCGTCGGGATCATCGCGCAGCAGCCTGAGGTGTTGGCCGGCGTCCTCGACATCGACGCGTCGGACAAGGCGGCGCGGTTCGTCCGCACCTGCGATTGCTTCAACATCCCGATCATCACGCTGGTCGACGTTCCCGGATTCCTGCCAGGTGTCGACCAGGAGCACCGCGGCATCATCCGTCACGGCGCGAAGCTCCTGTATGCATACTGCGAGGCGACCGTCCCGAAGATCACCGTCATCACGCGCAAGGCATATGGCGGCGCGTACGACGTCATGAGCAGCAAGCATGTGCGCGGCGACATGAACTATGCGTGGCCGACGGCGGAGATCGCCGTCATGGGAGTCGAGGGCGCCGTCAACATCATCTTCCGCGAGCAGATCGCCGAGGCAGAGGAACCAGTGGCCGAGCGGGCGCGGCTGGTGGCGGAGTACGAGGAGCGATTCGCTAACCCGTACATCGCGGCGTCGCGCGGCTACGTCGACGAGGTGATCATGCCCGCGGAGACGCGGGGCCGAGTCGCGGGCGCGCTCGGGATGCTCGAGAACAAGCGGCAGACCGTCCCGGCGAAGAAGCACGGCAACATCCCGCTTTAGGCGGGACGCTGTCTTTGCGCACGGACAGACCGATGCCTCCGTTCAGCCGTCTCCTCATCGCCAACCGGGGTGAGATCGCCATCCGCATCATCCGGGCCTGCCGCGAGCTGGGGATCTCCCCGATCGCCGTCCACTCCGACGCCGATGCCGAGGCGCTCCACGTCCGAGCTGGCCGATCGGAGCGAGCGGATCGGACCGCCGTCGCCGACGGAGTCATACCTGTCGATCCAAGCCATCATCGACGCCGCCCGTCGGAGCGGGGCGGAGGCGATCCACCCGGGGTACGGCTTCCTGTCCGAGAACGCGGCCTTCGCCATGGCTGTCGAGGATGCCGGGCTCGTCTTCGTCGGGCCTCCGGCCGAGACGCTGGCGTCGCTCGGCAACAAGCTCGCGGCGCGGAGAAGCGCGACGGCGGCCGGCGTCCCCATCGTGCCAGGCACGGAGCTGGCGGTCGAGGACGGGACCGCCGACCTGTCGGCCACGGTCGGATTCCCGCTCATGCTGAAGGCGGCAGCCGGTGGCGGGGGTCGGGGGATGCGGCGCGTGGAGTCTGTCGATGACGTGCCGGATGCCTTGGCCGCGGCCCGTCGCGAGGCGCTCTCCGCGTTCGGCGACGGAACGATCTACGCCGAGCGGGTGATCTCGCCGGCCCGACACGTCGAAGTGCAGCTGCTCGGCGACCGGCACGGCAACCTGGCCGTTCTCGGAGAGCGAGATTGCAGCGTCCAGCGCCGGCACCAGAAGCTGGTCGAGGAGTCGCCCTCCCCCGCGGTCGATGAACCCACGCGGGAAGCCCTGCTCGAGAGCGCCCGCAAGGTCGCCGGCAGCGTCGAATTCCACAACGCGGCGACGGTGGAGTTCCTGCTCGACGCCGATCGGCAACCACTACTTCCTCGAGATGAACACCCGCCTCCAGGTGGAGCATGGGGTGACCGAGCTGGTGACCGGGCTGGACCTCGTGGCCTGGCAGATCCGGGTCGCGGCGGGCGAGCGCCTTCCCGGGAGGTCCTCGCGCCCGGGCTGCGCGGCCACGCCATCGAGGTCCGCGCTCTACGCCGAGGACCCGTACGCCGGATTTCAGCCCGCCGCCGGCCGCATCACGGCGTGGAGCATGCCGGCCGGGCCGGGCATCCGCGTCGACGCCGGGTGGAGGCAGATACGGACCTTCGCCCCGAGTACGACCCCCTGTTGGCCAAGCTGATGGTGCATGCCGACGACCGGGCGGCGGCAATCGCTCGTCTGCGGCGCGCCCTCGACGAGACGCTCATCGGCGGCGTCCAGACCGATGCCGGCTTCCTGCGCTGGGTGGTCGACGACGAGGCCTTTGCCAGCGGCGCTACGACACGGGCCTCATCTCCGACCGATGGGGCACCGGGCCGGTCTCTCACCGCCGAGGACGCAGGGCATGGTCGCGGCGGCCGCGCTCGGCGCGCGGCCTCGGCGACCGAGGCAAGGCGGGCCTCCTCCGACCGCCGTCGATGAAGGGTCAGCCTGGGGACGCGCCGCCCGCCGTGAGGCGCTGCGCGGATGACCGACTTCGAGGTGCGCATCGGCGACGAGCGGGTCGAGCCGGCCGCGGGACTGGCAGCTCGAGCTGGACGGACGCAGCGAGCGGCATCGGCGGCTCACCGATGGGACGACATCGCTCCCGGTGCTGGTCGAGGGAGCGGGCAGCGAGTGGGTGGTGACCCTTCGCGGGCGGCGCGTGCCGGTGACGGTGCGGTCGTGGCGCGAGCGAGTCCTGGCCGACGCCGAGACCGCGCAAGCGCGACCACGCGGGTCCGATCCAGTGAAGGCGACGCTGCCGGGACTGGTGGTGGCGGTCGCCGTCGCTGTCGGGGACGAAGTAGAGGCGGGTGCGACGCTGCTCACCATCGAGGCCATGAAGATGCAGAACGAGGTGCGGGCGCCACGGGCCGGAAGGGTGATCGAGGTCGCGGCGGCGCCGGGCCAGGCAGTGGCGACCGGCGCGCCGCTGCTTCGTCTCGAGTAGGCGCTCACCCTCGGCGACACCGTCGGCCGGGGCTACAATCGGTGACCGATGAGTGACAGCCCAGCGCCGGAGGCTCGCCCGTATCGGTCCACGTCCGGCATCGAGATCAAGCCGGTCTACGGGCCGGGCGACCTCGAGGGCTTCGATCCTCGCGGCGCGGCTGGGTGAGCCCGGCGCCTATCCCTTCACCCGGGGCATCCACGCCACGGGGTACCGCGGCCGTCCATGGACGATGCGCCAGTACGCCGGCTTCGGCTCCGCGGAGGAGACGAACCGCCGCTTCCGTTACCTGCTCGACCGCGGCCAGACGGGCATCAGCGTCGCCTTCGACCTGCCGACCCAGATCGGCTACGACTCGGATGACCCGATGGCGACCGGCGAGGTGGGCCGCGTGGGCGTCCCGATCGACACGATCGACGACATGGAGACCCTGCTCGACGGCATCGACCTCGGCGAGGTCTCCACCTCCATGACCATCAACGCCACCGCCGCCATCCTGCTTGCCCTGTACGAGACCGTCGCCCGCCGGCGGGGCGACCGACCCTCATCGGCTCCGCGGCACGGTCCAGAACGACATCCTCAAGGAGTACATCGCGCGCGGGACCTACATCTTCCCGCCCGAGCCGTCGATGCGGCTGGTCACCGATACCTTCGCGTATTGCCGCGCCGAGCTGCCGGCGTGGAACACGATCAGCATCAGCGGCTATCACATGCGCGAGGCCGGGGCCACGGCCGTGCAGGAGGTCGCCTTCACGGTTGCCAACGCCATCGCCTACTGCGACGCGGCCCTCGCCGCCGGTCTCGAGTTCGACGAGTTCGCCCCCCGCCTCTCCTTCTTCTTTGCCGCGCACAACGACCTGTTCGAGGAGGTGGCCAAGTTCCGCGCGGCTCGCCGAGTCTGGGCCGAGGTGGCGCGCGACCGGTTCGGGGCGCGCGACCCGCGCAGCATGGCGATGCGCTTCCACGTCCAGACCGGGGGATCGACGCTCACAGCCCAGCAGCCGGACGTCAACGTCGTGCGAACGACGCTCCAGGCGCTGGCGGCCGTGCTCGGCGGGACGCAGTCGCTCCACACCAACGCGCTGGACGAGGCACTCGGGCTGCCGACGCCGGCCACGGCGCGCCTCGCCCTTCGCACACAACAAGTGTTGAAGAACGAGTCGGGCGTCGCCGACACCGTCGACCCGCTGGCAGGGTCGTACTACGTCGAGACGCTGACCGATCAGATCGTCGAGCGCTCCCTGGCCGAAATCGAGGCGATCGATGATCGCGGCGGCACCCTCGCCGCTTTGGCCGAGGGTTATCAGCCCAACGCCATCGGCGACGCCGCCTACGAGGTCCAGCGCGCCATCGAGGCCGGCGAGAGGGTCATCGTCGGCCTCAACGCGTTCACCGACGAGGGCGATGAGCAGCGACCAGCGCCGCAGGCGATCGATCCCGAGCTCGAGGCGCGCCAGGTCCAGCGCATCGAGCACGTTCGCGCTCGCCGGGATCCCGCCGCCGCCACCGAGGCCGTGCGCGCCCTCGAGACCGCGGCCGCCGGCACCGAGAACGTCCTCCCACGCATTCGCGCGAGCGTCGAGGCCGACGTCACGCTCGGCGAGATCGCACATGCCCTTCGTCGGGTGTGGGGCGAGCACCGGCCGTGAGCGGCGCCGGCCACGTTGGCCCGATGCATCACGTGGCGATCGTCGTGCGGTCGATCGAGGCGTCCCTGCCCAGGTATCGGGAGCTCTTCGGGCTGACGCCGGAAGCCGATCCGATCGTCTTCAGCATGCAGCGCGTGCGCCTCTGCTTCCTGCCGACCGGCCCCGAGCCGGCAGCGCGGATCGAGCTGGTCGAGCCGATCGACGAGGAGAGCGGCGTTGCCCGGTTCCTTGCCGCACGCGGCGAAGGGGTCCACCACGTCTGCTTCGTGACCGACGACCTGCCGCGGGAGCTCGCCCACCTGGCAGCCCGAGAGGCCGAGCTGATCGACGCGCAGCCGCGTCCCGGGGCGCATGGCACGGTGGGCTTCGTGCATCCACGTACGCTCAACGGGGTCCTGTGGGAGCTTCTCGAGCCTGGAGGTAGCTGAGGGGCAGCCCCTCGCTACGTCAATTGCCGGATCGACGGCGAGCGCGGTCTGCGGGATGCTGCGCCCGCCGCCGCTCAGCCCTCGAGGTATTGCATGCGTGCATCGCTGACGAGCGTCGCGGTGGCCATCGCCGTCCTTGGCGTCGTGACAGGCTGTGCTTCTCCGTCTGACAGCGTCCAAGCGACCGATCCGGGACCACCGGCGGTTCCGGATGGATGGAACGAGGTCACGAGCGATGCTGGCGACGTCCGCCTGACGCTCCCTCCCGACATCCCCGCCATGTTCACGGCGTCCGGCATCATGGCGTGGCTGCCAGTGATCGACGGAGCCCTGCAGCTCGAGGTGCACGCCGTGGGTCCGGCCGATGTCGGCCCTCAGCCGGGCAGCGGCGAGGATATCCGCTTATGGCTGGAAGGATCCGGTTGGGTTCCTCGCGCTGGTGACATGAGTCGCGCCGCCATCACTTCCGAGGCCGTGACCGAGATCGACCTGCCGTCGGGTAACGCGATCGAGGTGGATGTGACAGTGGACCCCGGGCAGGCGAGCGCGGCCCGCGTCGTGGTCTACGCGATCGAAACGGGGGATGGGATCGCCATCATCCGGATCGTCGGCAACCCCGACCTGATGGAAGAGCGCGCCGGCGAGCTGCGCCTGGTCGCGACGCTCGCGGAGTTCGGCGATTTCGAGGCGCCTGAGCGATCAGCCGGAGCAGTCGAACCCGTAGCTGCCGTCGGACAGTTGTTCGCCGAGTTGCAGGTCGACCGTCCGGGCTGCCTGCAGATCCTCTTCGGCCGGGCCGGACTCGAGCGCGGCCGCCCCGTTGCTCAGCGTGATGATCTGGGCGCCCAGCTGCTCGTCCAATGAACGCCCCGGTGTCCACACGGGGAGGCCGTCCAGCGCTGCCACGGCATTGGCGACGTGCTCCTCGATCTCGGCGCGTGCGGCGTTTCGCTCCTCTGTTCCCGCGCCATTGGCGACGCCGCGCTCGAGGGCTTCGGTCCCGGCGCTCAGCTCTGCCCACGCCTCGCACACGGCGTCGCCATAGCCGGCCGGCGCCGGGTTGCGGCCCGGATCGTCGCGCAGGTACCCGATGACCATCAGCGCGCCAACGATCAGGAAGAGGGCGATCGTGAAGCCCCAGCCCCAGCCGGCGAGGCGGAAGACTCCGACGCCGTCCTGGCGCTCGGGCTTCGTGCCGCGCTCGGATGGCGGTCGTGGGGCGTATCGGGAGGCGTCGCGCTCATCCGGATGCAGGGGCTCGCGGACGGGTCCTTTCGTGTCTTCACCACCGGCGCCGGGCGGGAACAGGCTCGACACCGGGCCCGACTACTTGACGCCGGCGTCGCGTAGGAGGCGCGGGATGTGGGACGGAGAGTCCGCGACGCGGATTCCGGCCTCCTCGAGCGCGGTCCGCTTCGACTCGGCGGTTCCGGCGCCGCCCGAGATGATCGCTCCGGCGTGGCCCATGCGACGACCCGGCGGGGCGGTGCGCCCGGCGATGAAGGCCGCCATCGGCTTCCGCACCTCGCGCGCGCAGAAGGCGGCCGCCTTCTCCTCCTCGTCACCGCCGATCTCGCCGATCATCACGATCGCCTCGGTCTCGTCGTCCTGGTTGAACATGTCCAGGATGTCGATGAAGGTCGTCCCCACGATCGGGTCACCGCCGATTCCGACGGTCGTGGTCTGGCCGATGCCGGCATCGGTCATGGCCTGCACCACCTCGTAGGTCAGCGTGCCGGAGCGCGAGACGAGCCCGACCGGCCCGCGCACGTGGATATTCCCCGGAATGATGCCGACCTTCGCCTCGTCGACCGTGGTCATGCCGGGGCAGTTGGGGCCGATGAGACGCACGCCCTTCTGCTTCAGCACGTGGTAGACGCGAAGCATGTCGAGCGCGGGGACGCCCTCGGTGATGCAGACGACGAGGGGGAGGCCACCGGCGGCGGCCTCGAGCATCGCGTCGGGCGCGAAGGCGGCGGGCACGAAGATGCAGCTCGCGTTCGCGCCGGTCTGCTCGACCGCATCGGCGACCGAGTCGAAGACCGGGACGCGCCCGTCGATTGCCGACTGGCCTCCCTTGCCCGGCGTCACGCCGGCCACGATGTTGGTGCCGTACTCGAGCATGGCGGTGGAGTGGAACTCTCCCTCGCGCCCGGTGATGCCCTGGACGAGGAGCCGGGTCTCACGGTTGACGAGGATGCTCATGCCGCGGAACCTCCGGCCGCCGCGACCGCCTTCGCCGCCGCGTCGTCGAGCGAGCTGGCCGTGATCAGGTTCGCCTCGGCCAGGATCGGCTCAGCCTCCTCGGCATTGGTGCCGACGATGCGGACCACCATCGGCACCTCGCGCGTCAGCTGGGAGCGGGCCTCGACGATGCCGCGGGCGACCTCGTCGCCGCGGGTGATGCCCCCGAAGATGTTGATCAGGATGGCCTTCACGTTCGGGTCGTCGAGGATGATCCGGAACGCCGCCGCCACGCGATCGGCCTTGGCGCCGCCGCCGATGTCCAGGAAGTTGGCCGGCTCGCCGCCGGCCAGCTTGACGAGGTCCATGGTCGTCATCGCCAGCCCGGCACCGTTGACCATGCAGCCGATGGTGCCGTCGAGCTTGATGAAGCTGATGCCGGCCTCGCGCGCGGCGATCTCGGACGGCTCCTCCTCGTTGAGGTCGCGCATCGCCTCGAGGTCGGGATGGCGGGGGAGCGCCGAGTCGTCGAGCACGATCTTCGCGTCGAGGGCCAGCAGCCGGCCGCCCTTCGTCACGACCAGCGGGTTGACCTCCGCCAGGTCCGCATCGGACTCGACGAAGGCGGCGAACAGTCCCCGTAACACGGTGGCGAAGTCCTTGCGCAGGTCGGGCGGGATGCCCAGGAAAAACGCGACGCGACGGACCTCGTGCTCCTGGAGCCCGATGAGCGGATGCAGGCTCAGCCGCAGGATCGCCTCGGGGTTCGTCTCCGCGACCTCCTCGATCTCGACGCCGCCCTCGGCGGACGCGATCACCGTGATCGCGCGGGATGCCCGGTCGAGGATGAGGCCCAGGTAGTACTCGTGCGCGATGTCGGCAGCCGGCGCGATGAGCACGGTCTTGACCGTGGTGCCCTTGATGTCGAGGCCGATGATCTCGCGAGCACGGTCCGCCGCCTCGTCCGGCGTCGACGCCAGCTTGACGCCGCCGGCCTTTCCGCGACCGCCGACGAGGACCTGCGCCTTCACGACAACCGGCGCGCCGATGTCGGCCGCGGCCGCCCGCGCCTGCTCTGGGGTCGTCGCGATCGCGCCGGCCAGATGCGGCACGCCATGGCGGGCGAGGATCTCGATGGACCGATACTCCTGGAGCTTCACTCACCTCTCCTGCCGGTCATGGACACCGGCGCACGTCGATTCGGCGCTCGGACGCGGGGGACGCGGTCCATTGTAGCGATCCGGCCCGCCATCATGCTCCAGCCGCGCGGGCGGTCTCGGTGACGACGGCCTAGACTTCATCCCCGTACGCCGGCGCTTTGACCGGCCGCGCGCGAGGTGAACCCGATGAGCTACGCCGTCACGCTCATCCCCGGCGATGGGATCGGGCCGGAGCTGGCCGAGGCCGCACGGCACGTGCTCGAGGCGACGGGGATCGAGTTCGAATGGGACGTCCAGGAGGCCGGTGAGGCCACGATCGCCGGCGAGGGGACGCCGCTCCCCGATCGCGTGATCGAGTCGATCCGCCGCAACGGCATCGCCATCAAGGGACCGATCACGACCCCGGTCGGCTCCGGGTTCCGGTCCGTGAACGTCGGGCTGCGCCAGGCGCTCGAGCTGTACGCCAACGTCCGTCCGGCCCGCACGATGAAGGGCGTCGAGACCCGCTTCGACGACGTCGACCTCATCATCGTCCGGGAGAACACCGAGGACCTCTACGCCGGCATCGAGCATCGGGTCGGTCCGGACGCGGCGGAGAGCATCAAGATCATCACCCGCGCCGCGTCACAGCGGATCGCGCGGTACGCCTTCGAGTACGCGGTGAAGAACGGGCGGTCCAAGGTCACCGCCGTCCACAAGGCCAACATCATGAAGCTCTCCGACGGCCTCTTCCTGGAGAGCTGCCAGCAGGTCGCGGTCGAGTACGAGGGCCGGGTCGCGTTCGAGGATCGGATCGTCGACAACATGTGCATGCAGCTGGTCCAGAAGCCGGAGCTGTACGACGTGCTCGTCCTGCCGAACCTGTACGGCGACATCGTGAGCGATCTGGCCGCGGGCCTCGTGGGTGGCCTGGGCGTCGCGCCGGGCGCCAACATCGGGGAGAAGGCCGCCGTCTTCGAGCCGGTGCACGGCTCCGCACCCAAGTACGCGGGCTTGAACAAGGCCAACCCGACGGCGCTGATCCTGTCGGGGGCCCTCATGCTTCGCCACCTGGGTGAGCTGGCCGCGGCCGATGCGGTCGAGACCGCGGTGCGCGAGATCATCGCCGCCGGCGAGACGACCACCTACGACCTCGGGGGCTCTGCGGGAACCCGCGAGTTCGGCGAGGCGGTCGCGGGGCTTGTCCGGGCGGCCGCCTGACCGGGACCGCGCACGCGATAGAATCGACCAGCCGCTAGATTCGCGCCGCCTCCGTTCGGTGGTGCCCCGTGGAGAGAAGCACTTCGACGTGATCAACCTGTTCGGCTACCGCGTCTCATGGGCGCAGCTGGCCTGGTTCGGACACCGCGCCAGCGGCCTTGGCGTGCTCCTCTACCTGTTCATGCACATCGTCGAGACGTCGACCCTTCTCCTCGGCCCCGACGTCTACGACGCGGCGGTCGGCCTCTTCCGGAACCTGCCGGCGCGGCTCGGCGAGATCGTCCTGATGGCCGCGCTGGTGTACCACGCGCTCAACGGGCTGCGGGTGATCGCGATGGACTTCTGGCCGTCGTTGACCGTGTACTACCGGCCGCTCACATACGGGGTCATCGGCGCCACCATCGTCGCCATGGTCCCGCTGTCCTTCATCATGATTCGGCCCTTCTCGCCGTGGGCCTGACCGCACCATGACCACTGCGCCACGACCGCGCGTCATCTACACCAACCCGTCGCGCGCCGCCCGCCCGAAGCCGGAGGCATCCGGCCGCGAGCGGTTCTGGTGGTACTTCATGCGCCTCTCCGGCCTGGCCCTCGTCTTCCTTGCCCTCGGCCACATGTTCATCATGCACGTGCTCGTCGAGCTGACCCACCAGGAGGTCAACTTCGCCTTCGTGCAGAGCCGATGGGGGACGCCGTTCTGGCGTGTCTACGACCTGCTCCTCCTGGTGCTGGCATTCGTGCACGGCGCGAACGGCACCCGGGTCGTCATCGGCGACTACGTGGCGCACCCGACGGCCCGCAGGCTGCTGGTCGGCGTCCTGCTCGTCATCAGCGTGATCTGGCTCGTGCTGGGGATGGCGGTCATCGTCTTCTTCGATCCCGATGCCACGGCCGCCGCGGTGAGGCCGCTCTCGTGACGCTCGCCACCGTTGGTCGCGCCACGATCCCGCCGACGCGCGTCCACGAGCTGGATGCCGTCGTGGTCGGGGCCGGCGGCGCAGGCCTGTACGCGGCGCTCGAGCTGAAGCAGGAGCTCGGCCCGGAAGCGCGTGTCGGCGTCATCAGCAAGCTGTACCCCTCCCGCTCGCATACGGGAGCCGCGCAGGGCGGGGTGTGCGCCGCGCTCGGCAACACGGAGGAGGACCACTGGGAGTGGCACTGGTTCGACACGGTCAAGGGCGGTGACTACCTGGTGGACCAGGACGCGGCGGAGGTCATGTGCCACGACGCGATCGAGACGATCATCAACCTTGAGCACCTCGGCATGCCCTTCGACCGCACGCCGGAAGGGCTGATCAATCAGCGGCGCTTCGGCGGCCACACCCGCAACTACGGCGAGGGGCCGGTGCGGCGCTCGTGCTTCAGTGCCGACCGGACGGGCCATTCGATCCTCCAGACCCTCTACCAGCAGTGCATCAAGCGCGACGTCATGTTCTTCGACGAGTACCAGGTGCTCGACATCGCACTGCCGGACGGGCCCGGCGGACGAGTGGCGGGGGTGATCGCTCTCCAGCTGGCGACCACCGAGCTGCACGCTTTCCGCGCCAGGGCGGTGCTGTTCGCGACGGGTGGCTACGGGAAGATCTTCAAGGTCACGAGCAACGCTCACACGCTGACCGGCGACGGCATGGCGATCCCGTATCGCCGCGGGCTGCCGCTGGAGGACATGGAGTTCTTCCAGTTCCACCCGACCGGCATGTACAAGCTCGGCTTCCTGCTCTCGGAGGCGATGCGCGGCGAGGGTGGGTTCCTGGTCAACGACTCCGGCGAGCGCTTCATGGAGCGCTACGCGCCGACGATGAAGGACCTCGCCAGCCGCGACGTCGTCAGCCGCTCCATCTACCTGGAGATCGCCGAGGGGCGGGGGATCGGCGGCAAGGACTACGTCCATCTCGACGTCCGACATCTGGGGGCGGAGGTCCTCGACAAGAAGCTGCCGGACATGAGCGGCTTCATCCGCACCTACTTCGGCCTGGAGCCGCTCACCGACCTGGTGCCGATCCAGCCGACTGCCCATTACGCCATGGGCGGCGTCCCGACCGACATCGACGGCCGCGTGCTGTCCGACGCGCAGGGGGCCGTCGTCCCGGGCTTCTATGCCGCCGGAGAGGTCGCCTGCGTCAGCGTGCACGGCGCGAACCGCCTCGGCACGAACTCGCTGCTCGACATCCTCGTCTTCGGGAGGCGTGCCGGGAAGCGGATGGCTGCCGACCTCGCCGAGGCTCCCGAGCCCGTCGCCGACGCCGAGGCGGAGGCATCGGTGCAGGCCATGGTCTCCGGCCTCCTGGCCGGCACGGACGGGGAGCGCCCGGCGGTGATCCGCACCGAGCTGCAGGAGGTGATGTTCTCCAAGTGCGGCGTCTACCGCACGCAGCAGCTGCTGACCGAGTGCCGCGACGAGGTGGCCGCGCTGCGCGCCCGCGCACAGCGTCTCAAGGTGGACGACCGCGGGTGTCGCTACAACACCGACCTTGGTGAGGCCATCGAGCTGGGCTACCTGATCGACTGCGCGGAGGCCACGGTCGAATCGGCGCTGGCGCGCAAAGAGAGCCGCGGGGGCCACGCGCGCGAGGACTTCCCCGAGCGCGACGACGCCGACTGGCTCAAGCACACGTTCGCGACTCGAGACCCGGCGTCCGGCATGATGAGAATGAACTACAAGCCGGTGACCATCACGAAATTCGAGCCCAAGGCACGGACCTACTGAGAGACCGATGGACGTCACGCTTCGAATTCGCCGCTACAACCCGGAGGCCGACGAGGCTCCCCACTGGGAGACCTATACAGTGCCGGCCGAGCCGAGCGACCGGGTGCTGGACCTGCTGCACCAGGTGAAGTGGTACCAGGACGGGACGCTCACCTTCCGTCGATCGTGCGCGCACGGGGTCTGTGGCTCGGACGCGATGCTCATCAACGGCCGCAACCGTCTCGCCTGCGAGTACCTGGTCAAGGACGCCGGAACCACCATCAGCGTCGAGGCCATGCGCGGCATGGCGATCGTCAAGGACCTCCTGGTCGACATGGAGCCGTTCTGGGACTCCTTCAAGCAGGTCATGCCCTTCCTGGTCAACGACGAGCTGCCGGCCGACGGCAAGGAGCGACGCCAGTCGCAGGCAGATCGCGAGCGCTACGAGGACACGAGCCGCTGCATCCTGTGCGCCGCGTGCACCACCAGCTGCCCCGTCTTCTGGGCCGATCAGTCCTACGTCGGCCCCGCCGCCATCGTCAACGCGCACCGGTTCATCGTCGACACGCGCGACACCGCGAAGCAGGAGCGGCTCGAGATCATGTCCGACCCTGATGGCGTCTGGCGCTGCCGCACGACCTTCAACTGCGTCGAGGCATGCCCGCGCGACATCAAGATCACGCGCGCCATCCTCGAGGTCACCCAGGAGATCGGCAAGGCCGGCATCGGGTGAGGCTGCTGATCCATACGGACGGGGCTGCGCGCGGCAATCCGGGTCCGGCCGGCGCCGGCGCCATCCTGCGCGATGCCGACGAGGGCACGGTGCTGGCGGAGATCGCAGAGCCCCTCGGCCACGCGACGAACAATGTCGCGGAGTGGACCGCGGTGCTCCTGGCGCTCGAGGAGGCGCGGCGGCTGGGCGCGACCCACGTCGACATGCGGATGGACTCCGAGCTGGTGGCCCGGCAGATCAGCGGCATCTACCGCGTCAAACACCCCGACCTCAAGCCGATTCACGTCGCGGCGATGAAGCTCCTCCGCTCATTCGAGGGCTACACGGTCGGCCACGTCCCCAGGGCCCTCAACAAGGACGCCGACCGCCTCAGCAACGTCGCCATCGACGGGAGGGATCCCGATGACCCGAGCCCGGCGTCGCATCGTTAGCGCTGCGCTCCTGGTCGTCGTCGCCTCGGGGGCTACTGCGTGCGGAACCTCGCGAGTCGCCGCCAGCCGGCCGTGGGACGCGCCAGTCGACGGCGCGGAAAGCGTGAGCGACTGGCTCAGCGAGGGCCAGCCTCAGTTCGGGGCCAGGTCCTCGCCCCGGGAGTTGCTCGCGGTCATTGCCGAAATGGAGGCCGGTATGTGGGAAGGCGGGGATGTGGCGGTCGAGCTCGCCGGCTCGAACGGGAACGGAACGCTCATCGGGTTCGCACGGACGACCTTCGACGCACAGGATCCCCTTCGGGGTGTGGACCTGCGATTCGATATGCGAGACGACGGCGGCACGTGGCTGGTGGTCGCGACCGATCGCCGCTACCACTGCGAAGGCACGACCCCGACCGTCTTGTGCGAATGACGTCGGCGGGACAACGTCTGGCGGAGGAGTCGCCATCGTCGCGCTCGAACAGGCGTTCCAATCAGGCAGTCGGTGCGGTACACTCGTGGTCCCTGGAGGCGGCTGGACGGTCGCGGGCGCATCGGTCGAAAGGCCGCGTCCGAGGAAAGTCCGAGCTCCATAGAGCAGGCTAGCGGGTAACACCCGTCCGCCGCGAGGCGAGGACCAGCGCCACAGTGACGATGCCCGCTCCTTCGGGAGCGGGAGTGAAACGGGCAAGCTCTAGCCGGAGCAAGACCGAATAGGGGAGCGGAAGGCGGCCATCGGGCCGCAGCAGGTTGCTCGCTCAGCTCCCGGGTAGGTCGCACAGATGGATGGCCGTCCATGGAGCCGATGCGAATCGGCCCCGGGACAGAACTCGGCTTACAGGCCGCCTCCAGGGATCAGTCTTCGTCCTCGCGCCACACGGATCGCGCCGTGCAGGCGTTGCAGATCGGGCGCGCCTCGTCCATGGTGCCGAGCGGGAGCGGATGCTCGGCGCCGGCCAGCAGGCAATCGACCTGGACGGTTGGAGGGCTGCCGGGGACGATGCTGACATGGCGCACGCTGCAGCGACGGATACGACCTGATCGCGGGATCGGTCGGCGCTCTACGTTTCCCTCGATCGGGTTCAGCGCCATGGAATGTGCCCCGTTTCCTGTGTTGCGGTATGGCAGCGTGCTCAGCCTACCCATCGTCCCGAGCGCGGAACAATGACCACTTCGTACCATCCCCACGCACTCGGGTGGCCGTCGCCGATGCTCGCCACCGCACGTTAGACTCACGGCGACGCGTAGCCGGGAGCCCGCCGGGCGCGAGCGAGGAGAGCCTGTGTTCGGACGACGCAAGCGCGAGGAGGCTGCCGCCGAGGTGGCGCGCGAGGCCGAGCGCCGCTCACTGTTCGCCAAGCTGGCTGAGCGACCCGAGCACATCTGTCCGTTCCTCGGCCTGGCGGCCGATCGCACCGGCTACGTCGAGGGGGTCAGCCAGGAGCACCGCTGCTTCGCATTCGGCGATCCGGCTCCGCTCTCCGCCGAGCAGCAGACCCGCGTCTGCCAGGAACGTGGCTACGGCAACTGTCCGCGCTACCTGCGCGGGGTGCTCGTCATCCCGACCGAGGAGCTCGAGGCCCTTCGCCGGCCCCGTCCGGTCATCACTCCCGTTGCTCCGCCGCCGGCCCAGCCGGCGAGGCGCCGCCGCGTCCCGCTCCTCCCGCTGCTCGCCCTGCTCCTCCTGCTTGGTGTCGGGGCCGGTGGCGCCTACCTGCTCTTCGGCAGGGGAGGAGAGGTCGCCGTGGAGCCAACGCCCACCGCGACGGCGACGCCCTCGGAGGCACCGACGCCGTCCATCGCGCCGAGCGCCACGCCTGAGCCCTCGGTCGTCCCGTCCGCGACCACCGCGGCATCTCAGGGGCCGAGCCCGACGCCCGAGCCGACGCCGGAGGCCGGTGATGAGTTCGCCTTCTACGAAGTCTCGGTGGCCCCCGACACCTTTACCCTCTACAGCCTCGACGGCGGCGGCGCGGTGAACGGCAGCCGAACCGCGACCTTCGCCGGCTACTCGTTCGCCCAGGTCGCGCCCGTCCAGGGCGCCGATGGGCAGGTCTACTGGGTGACCTCCGACGGAGGCCTGACGGGCTGGGCGTACCTCTTCCCGGACTCCGGCGACTTCAGCGTTCGGGCGGTCTTCCTGAACGACGCCGGGTCTCGACGCTCGCAGTACCTCGACCAGAGCGAGCTCGACGACTTCCCCGAGGCGACGCCCGCTCCCTGACCCTCCGCTGACCTGCGGCAGGTCATCGGCCCCAGGCGGACTCACCGGTCCTCTCCGACCAACGCATGTGAAAAACCCCTTGACGGGTGGCGTTTGCCCTGTATAGTGGCGCCCGGTGGTTCCAGATGGGGCCACGTGGGGAGTAATGGTGAACAACAGCCACAATGGAACGAGCGTCCTTCCTCACTGGGGAGTTCCGGCACGCGCTGGACGATCGAGGCCGCGTGGCGGTCCCGGTGCGGTTCCGCGGGCGGCTGGCCCAGGGCGCGACGCTCGCCCGATGGCTGGACGGCTGCCTTGCGATCTTCCCGGCGGACACCTGGGAGGACCTGGCGGCCAGGATCCAGGCACTGCCGACGACCAACGCGGCCGCGCGGCAGTTCGGCCGCTTCATGAGCTCGGGGGCGATCGAGGTGGAGCTCGATCGCCAGGGACGGGTTCTCGTCCCGAGCTATCTGCGCGAGTACGCCGGCCTGACCCAGAGCGAGGTGGTCGTGGTCGGCGCGTTGAACCGGCTCGAGATCTGGGCACCGACGCGGTGGCAGCCGTATCGGTCCCAGATCGAGGACGCGCCGGAAGCGCTCGCCGAGCACCTCGCCGACCTGGGCATCTGACGGTGCCCGGGCCATTCATGCGTCTCCGGGCCGGTCGGCCCGCCGTTCGACACAAGAGGTGCAACGCCACATGGGAGAAGGGCACCTGCCGGTCCTGGTCGACGAGGTTCTCTCCTCGCTGGCCATTGGTTCCGGCAGCTCCGTGGCAGATTGCACGGTCGGCGGCGGTGGGCACGCCGAGCGGATTCTGGAGACCACGTCTCCGCATGGTCGCCTGCTCGGCCTCGATGCCGATCAGGCGGCCATCGCGGAGGCGAAACGCGTCCTCGACAGCTTCGGAGACCGCGTCACCCTTCGCCAGGCGAACTTCGAATCGATCTACGACGTTGCCGTCGATGCGGGCGCAATCCCGCTCGACGCCGTCCTCTTCGACCTCGGTCTCAGCAGCTACCAGCTCGCTGATCGCGACCGGGGATTCAGCTTCGCGGCCGATGCGCCGCCGGACATGAGATTCGATGAGACGAGTGGTCTATCGGCCCTTGAGCTCATCGAACGTTCCTCGGAACGAGAGCTCGCCGGAATCCTCGCGACGTTTGGTGAAGAGCGCCGTGCTGGCCGCATCGCGAAGGCGATCGTGGCGGCGAGTGCGGAGGGTCGGATCGTGACCGCCGCCGACCTTGCCGCCGTCGTGGCCGCAGCCGCACCGGCGAAGGCCGGGCGGGGCCGATGCCGGCCGGATCCACCCGGCGACGCGGACCTTTCAGGCGCTGCGGATCGCGGTCAACCGCGAGATCGAGGTGCTGACGGCCGGACTGGTCGGCGCCCTCGCATCACTCCGTCCGGGCGGGCGCATGGCCGTCATCAGCTACCACAGCCTCGAGGATCGCATCGTCAAGCGTTTCGTCGCGCGTGAGAGCCGCGACTGCATCGAGGATCCCTTGCCACCGGTCTGCATGTGCGGACATCGCGCACAGCTGCGCGCCGTCACCAAGGGCGTCATCACCGCCGGCCCCGACGAGGTACGGCGGAACCGCCGGGCACGCAGCGCAAAGCTGCGCGTCGCCGAGAAGCTCACCTGAGCCGGTCGAAGGAGGAGGGTCAACCGATGAGCAAGGGTCGTAGTCGCCACCAGGCAAGCCGGCGCCGC
Source organism: uncultured Chloroflexia bacterium (assembly GCA_963839635.1). Taxonomy (GTDB): domain Bacteria; phylum Chloroflexota; class Limnocylindria; order QHBO01; family QHBO01; genus JACDBZ01. The sequence continues at coordinate 91,868 of CAWIVT010000002.1, read as the reverse complement.
ATGTACTCGGCACGGCAGCGCGATCTCCGCGAGCGGCGCATCCATGCCGCCAGCGAGGAGCAGCACTGGCTGAGCGATCAGGTCGCGGCGATCGAGATCGAGGAGGGCCTCGACTTCGAGGCGCCCACCAGCTTCGCCATCGCGACGCGTCGAAGCGCGACCGCGGCCTAGGCCGTCTGAGCAGGATCCGCGAACCGTCATGGCAGTCATTGGCGCCCGGCCGGCGACCAACCCCTGGTTCCTGGGGCGTCGCAGCAGGCCGCGTCCACGCACTCGGCCGCAGCCCGCGCGCCGTGGGCGTCGGGCGTCGTCCGGCCGGCGCGTCGCGACCCGGATCGACGTCCGGCCTCTGCTCGTCATGATCCTCGTCGCCGCCGGGCTGGCGCTCTTCTACCTCAGCCAGTCGACCCGGGTCGCGGCGACCGGCTACGAGATCGACGCGCTCGAGGCCACGCTTGCCGAGCACCGCGCCGAGCAGCACCAGCTCATCTGGGCAATCGGCCAGGCCCGATCCCCGGCGGAGATCACCGAGCGCGCCAGAACCGAGCTTCGGCTCGTACCACTCGAGGACGGGGCGGTGACCTTCGCCCCGTCCGCCAGCCAGCCGGCCGATTGACATAACCACGCGGCCGCACGCGGCCGTCGTACGGAGACAAACATGCTCGCCAGGACCGACAGTCGTGCCCGCGCCTTGGTCCTCCTCATCGTCGTCAGCCTGCTGGCGTCGGCGATCGGCGCACGGCTCGTCTGGTGGCAGGTCTTCGAGCGCGAGTGGCTCGCCGCCGAGGCGCTCCATCAGCTCGCGCAGGAGCAGACGCTTCCCGCCGAGCGCGGTGAGATCACCGACCGCAACGGCGAGCTGCTCGCCACATCGGTCGAGCTCCAGTCCGTCTTCGTGATCCCGCCGTCGATCGAGGATCCGGGCCTGGCATCGGCACTCCTGGCATCGGCACTCGACCTGCCGGCATCCGAGGTGCGGGCCCGGCTCGACAACGACCGACCGCTGGGCCTGGCTCAAGCGCCGCGTCACGCCGGAGGTGGCGGACGCAGGTCAGGCGGCTCGACATCCGCGGCATCGGCATGCTGCCCGAGACGAAGCGCGTCTACCCGGTCAAGGGGGTCGCCGACGGGACGACGATCGCCGCGCAGCTCATCGGCTTCGTCGACAACGACGGCACCGGCACCTTCGGCGTCGAGCAGGCCGAGGACGCGATGCTGGCCGGCACGGCGGGCTCCGTGAGCGCCCAGGAGGACGTCGCCGGCCGGCGGATCGCCGACTCGGTCACCCTGCTGCGCGAGCCGGTCGACGGCGCGGACCTGCGCCTCACCATCGATGCCGGCGTCCAGCACCTGCTCGAGCAGGAGATCTACGAGCACCTTCGTCGCGAACAGCGCGGCGGGGCGCAACGGGCCTGATCATGAACGCCGAGACGGGCGCGATCCTGGGCATGGCCAGCTACCCGTCATACGACGCGAACCAGTTCGCCACGACCGATGGCCAGCTGTTCAGCAACCCGGCGGTCTCGCGCCAGTACGAGCCGGGATCGGTGATGAAGCCGTTCACGATCGCCGCAGCCCTCGATGCCGGCGCCATCACGACGGCCAGACACCTTCGACGACGACAACAACCTGACGCATCGGCAGCATCCGGATCCAGAACGCCGACCGGCTCGACCATCCCCTACGGGCACGGGCCGATCACGGCGTCCGACGTGCTGGCGCTGTCGAACAACGTCGGCGCCGCCAAGATCGGCCTGACGCTCGGCCGGGCCGAGCTGTACGAGGCCTTCCGCCGCTTCGGCTTCGGCGCCCCGACCGGCATCGAGCTGACGGGCGAGGCGAGCGGCGTCGATCTGGAATCCGGATGGCCCGAACGCATCGGGCGACCTGACGGCGGCGCAGAACGCCTTCGGCCAGGGGCTGAGCATGACGGCCGTGCAGCTCATCGCCGGCTATGCCTCGTTCGCCAACGGCGGGTCCCTCGTCACGCCGCACGTGGTCGCCGGCTGGACCGATCCGGACGGCACCTACCACGTCTCCGAGCAGCCGCCGCGCCGAGCGGATCATGCGTGCGGAGACCGCTGCGACGATGGTCGATCTGCTCACGAACGCGATCGACAACGGCATCGCCAAGCGGCGCCCAGATCCCGGGCTATACCGTGGCGGGCAAGACCGGCACGGCCCAGATCGCCGGGCCCGTGCAGGTGCCGGACGAGAACGGCGTGATGGTGGAGCGCTGGCAGTACATCGACGGCTGGGTCGACTCGAGCTTCGTCGGCATCCTGCCCGCCGGCGACACTCAAGCTCGCGACCGTGATCCTGATCCACCGACCCGCGGGCGCGGGCGGTCCCCAGCATGCCGGAGCGTCCCGAGTGGACCTACGCCGACCTCATGCCGCAGGTGCTCGACTACCTCGCCATCGCCGCCGGATCGCCCCGTGAAACCGGTTGCCCAGCCATGAGACTGCTAGACTCGCCCGTAGTCCGCAGCGTGGTCCGTGTGCCTCCCACGATCCGTCTCGACGAGCTGCTGGCCGCCGTGGGCGGCCGCCTCGATGGACCGACCTCGGTCTCCTCCGCTCGCCGGCGCCAGCGTCGACTCCCGCCGCGTGACCCCGGGCAGCATCTACGTCGCTCTCCGTGGCGAGCGGGTCGACGGCCATCGCTTCGTGGTCGACGCCATCGCGTGCCGGGGCTGCCGCGGCTCTCGTCGAGCGGCCGGTCGACCTCCCGCCGGGCCTCGACGCCGCGATCGTTCGCGTGGATGACCCGCTCACCGCACTCCAGGAGCTTGCCGCGTGGTGGCGGTCGCGGCATCGCGGTGCGAGTGGTGGGCATCACCGGCTCCACCGGCAAGACGATCGCCAAGGAGATCACGGCCGACGTGCTCTCACGCGCGCTCGTCACGCTGCGGAACGAGGGCAACCTCAACTCGGAGACCGGGCTGCCGATGACGCTCCTGGAGCTCGGCCCCGAGCACGAGGTGGCGGTCCTCGAGATGAGCATGTACACCGTCGGCGAGATTGCGCGGCTGGCCGAGATCGCGCGGCCGGAGGTCGGCGTGGTGCTGGCGGTGCATCCGACGCATCTCGAGCGCGCCGGCAGCATCGAGGCCATCGCGCGCGCCAAGTCCGAGCTTCCCGCGGCGCTGCCGCTGGACGGGCTCGCCGTCCTCAACGCCGACGACGCCCGCGTTGCCGCGATGCGCGACGTCACGCCGCGCGGAGGTGCGCACCTTCGGGCTGGAGGGCGGGCGCCGATGTGCGCGCCGACCGAAGTCAGTCCCCGCGGACTGGACGGCACAGAGTTCACACTGCACGCCCCGTGGGGAACGCGACGGATGACGAGCGCCATGCCCGGACGCCACCTCGTACCACATGCGCTCGCCGCGGCGGCCGTCGGCGAGCGCTTCGGCGTGCCCCTCGACGAGGTCGAGGCCGCCCTGGCGGCCGGCAGCCATGCCGAGCACCGCATGGCGGCGCTCGAGGCTGCATCGGGCGCGCGGCTGGTGGACGACACCTACAACGCGTCGCCGGTCAGCATGGCCGGCGCGCTCGACTTCCTGGTGGAGACGCCGCTTCCCGCCGGCCGTCGCCGGCTGGCGGTGCTCGGCGACATGCTCGAGCTGGGTCCGGACGAGGAGCGCCTGCATCGCGAGATCGGCGTCCTCGCTGCGGGCGCCGCCGACGGGATCGTGGCGGTGGGTGAGCGGGGCCGGTGGATCGCGGACGCGGCTCGCTCGGCGGGCGCGACGCGCGTCGTCACGCGGCCGACGCCGACGAGGCCGCATCGGTTCTGGAGCGCGAGCTGGCGCCCGGGCCGGGCGACCTCGTGCTGCTGAAGGCGTCGCGTGGCATCGGCCTCGACCGAACGGTCGAGCTCCTCCGGGAGGGAGCGTCGTGAGCCTCCTGCAGATCGTCGTCGCCGTGCTGCTCGCCTTCATCGGGATGGTGCTGCTGGCGCCGATCTACATCAGCCTGCTCCAGCGTCTCGGGTATGGGAAGCAGATCCGCACCGAGGGTCCCGAGTCGCACTACGGCAAGGCCGGCACGCCGACGATGGGCGGAATGCTGATCGTCGGCGTGGTGCTCTTCCTGGCCATGGCGCTGCGGGTCGAGGACGCCGCGACCCTCACCCCGATGCTGACGCTCGTCGGCGTCGGCATCCTCGGCGCCATCGACGACTTCGTGAACGTGCGCACCGGGATCGGGATGCGCGGACGCTGGAAGCTGGTGTGGCAGACGGTCGTGGCCATCCTGGCGGCCTTCTACATCTGGCGCCACTTCGACCTCACCGGCATCAACATCCCGTTCCTCGGCCAGTTCGAGGTCATACCGATCCTCCTCATCGGCTTCATCGCCTTCGTCATCGTCGGCACCAGCAACGCGGTGAACCTGACCGATGGGCTGGACGGCCTGGCCGGCGGCGTCCTCATCTTCAGCTTCGTCGCGTACCTGCTCATCAGCCTCGTCGAGATCGAGGACCTGAAGGCCGCCCAGCCGAACCTCGCGATCTTCTGCGCGCTGGTCATCGGGGCGCTCGCGGGCTTCCTGTGGTTCAACGTGCATCCGGCGACGATCATCATGGGCGACTCCGGCGCGCTGAGCCTCGGCGCGACATTGGCCGTCGTCGCCACGGTCAACGGCCAGCTGCCGCTGCTGATGATCGTGGGCATCGTCTTCTTCGCCACGATCATGAGCGTCGTCATCCAGGTCGCGAGCTTCCAGCTGCGGGGCCGTCGCATCTTCCGCATGACGCCGCTCCACCATCACTTCGAGCTCATCGGCTGGGCCGAGGAGAAGATCACCATCCGCTTCTGGATCGTCGCGGCGCTGGCAGGGCTGCTCGGCTTCAGCATCTTCCTCGGCAGCGTGAACGGGTTCAGGTGAGGCGATGATGACCGCCCCAACCGCCCCGATCCGATCGGTCGGCGACCTGCGCGGACGTCGGGCCGTCGTGCTTGGCCTCGCTCGGTCGGGCGTCGCCGCGAGCCGCTTCCTCGCCGATGTCGGAGCGGTGGTCGCCGCCTACGACCGACGTCCGGCTGCCGAGCTGGCGGAGGCTGTCACCGCGCTCGGCGCACGTCCGGTGCGGTTGGCACTCGGAGTTGACCAGGGGCAGCGGAGGCGCTCCTGGCGCACGCCGACCTGCTCGTCACGAGCCCGTCCGTATCGCCGAGGTTCCCGACGACCGACCCGTGGCTGCGCGACGCGCTCCTGGCGGCGGAGGCGCGCGGCGCCGAGGTCGTGAGCGAGGTCGAGCTGTTCCTGCGCCTGACTCGGGCGCGGATCCTCGGCGTCACCGGCACCAAGGGGAAGACGACGACCGCGTCGCTCGTCGCGGCCATGCTCGATCGCGCCGGTCTGCCGAGCGTGCTCGGCGGAAACATCGGGACGCCGCTGATCGAGCGTGCGACCGAGCTCGAGCCCGACGCGTGGGCCGTCCTCGAGCTGTCGGAGCTCCAGCTCCCGACGATCTCGCGTGGCGCCGACGTCGCGCTCTATACAAACATCGGCGAAGACCATCTCGATCGGCACGGCACGCGTGGAGGCGTACCGCACGGTGAAGGCGCGCCTCGCGCAGCTGAGCGAGGCGTCTGGCCGGGTGGTGCTGAACAACGACGACCCCGGCTGCCGGGACCTGGGCGAGCGACTCTCCCCGGCGAGCGTGGCGTGGTACGGCATCGCGGAGCCGCGGCGCGGCCGGATCGAGGCCTGGCTGGCGGACGACGGCTGGCTGCTCGTGGCGGGGGAGCGGCTGATCGATTCGCGAGAGGTGCCTCTCCCCGGCCGCCACATGCTCAGCAACGTGCTCGGAGCCTCGCTCGCCGCCAGCCTGGCCGGCGCACCGGCCGCTGCCATCGGGGAGGCGATCGCGGCCTTCGAGGGCGTGCCGCACCGCCTGGAGCTCGTCGCCGAACGCCGTGGCGTCCGCTGGGTGAACGACTCGCAGGCCACCATCCCGGTCGCCGCGATCGCGGCGCTCCAGGCGTTCGATGCGCCGGTCGTGCTGATCGCCGGCGGCAAGGACAAGGGGCTCACGTACGACGCGTTCGCCGATGCGATCGCCGCCCGAACCCGCGCCGCGGTGCTCATCGGCGAGACGGCCGACGAGCTTGCCGCGCTCATCGGTGATCGAGCTCGAATCGAGCGGGCGGCCGACATGGAGGCCGCGGTGAGGCTGGCGGCGGGCCTCGCCAGGCCGGGTGACGTGGTGCTGCTCTCGCCCGCGGCCGCCAGCTTCGACATGTTCGTCGACTACGCCGAGCGTGGCGCCGCCTTCCGCGCCGCGATCGCGTTGCTGGAGGCCGAGCGATGAGCGCCGCCACCACCGCGATGACCGGCCGCCGCACTGCTGCACGCGGCGGAGTGCGGCGCGAGCGGCACGATCCCGCCTTCGGGCTCCTGCTTGCCGTGATGGCGCTGAGCGCCATCGGCATCGTGATGGTCTACTCGGCGTCCAGCGTTCGCTCGTACTTCAGCAGCGCGGATCCATCGGCGCAGGGGATGGAGCAGATCGTGTGGGCCGCCATCGGGCTGGTTGGTCTGCTCGTGGCCAGCCGCATCGACTTCCGGCACCTGCGCTACCTCGCCATCCCGATCTTCGTCATCACGCTGGCCCTGCTGGTGGCCGTGCTCATCCCCGGCATCGGGTCGGAGATCAACGGCTCGCGACGCTGGATCGTGATCCCGGGCTTCGGGTCGTTGCAGCCGGCCGAGTTCGCCAAGCTGGCGGTCGTGCTCTACCTGGCCCACTGGCTCGACCGCCGCGGCAAGGCGGCTGGCACCTTCTGGAACGGCCTCATCCCGTTTGCCATGGTGATCGCCCCGGGATTCCTGCTCATCGCAATGGAGCCCGACCTCGGCACGGCGGGCATCTACGCCCTCGTCGCGGGCAGCGTCTTCTTCATGGCCGGTGCCAACCTGGTGTACATCGCGGCCATCGGCTCGGGGGTGGTGGCCGCGGCCTGGATCATGATCCAGAGCACGAGCTATCAGCTCGAGCGCGTCCAGACGTTCCTCAATCCGTTCGCGGATCCGCTGGGGGCCGGCTACAACACGGTGCAGTCGCTCTACGCGCTGGCGCTCGGCGGAATCACCGGCCTGGGCCTGGGGGAGAGCAAGCAGAAGTTCCTCTATCTGCCGGCACCGTCGACGGACTTCATCTTCGCGATCATCGGCGAGGAGTGGGGCCTCGTCGGCACCCTGACGGTCGTGGCGCTCTTCGTGGTCATCGCCTACCAGGGCTATCGGATCGCGATCACGGCGCCCGACACGTTCTCCGGGCTGCTGGCGTGCGGCATCACGACCTGGCTTGCGGTCCAGGCCCTCGTCAACATGATGGTGGTCACCGCGCTGCTTCCGGTGACCGGCATTCCGCTTCCATTCATCAGCGCCGGCGGCTCGGCGCTGACCATCAACCTCGCGGCGGTCGGCATCCTGCTGTCGATCAGTCGCGAGACCACCCAGACAGGATCATTGCGCGATGCGATATTCGGTATCGGGCGGCGGGACAGGCGGGCACGTCTACCCCGCGCTGGCCGTCGCGCGGGAACTGCGCGACGCCCGGCCAGGCGTTGAGCTCGACTACATCGGCGGCGTCCGCGGCTTCGAGCGCAGGCTCGTTGCGAGCCACCCGATGCGCGACGATCTTCCGTATCACGAGCTCGTGGTGCGCTCGTTGCGCTCGGCCGGGCTCTCGATCCACACCCTGCTCGATCCCGCACGCCTCGCCGCATCGGTCCCGCAGGCATGGTGGCTCCTCGGCCGCCTCCGTCCCACGGCGCTCTTCACCACCGGCGGCTATCTGGCTCTGCCCCTTGTGCTGGCGGCACGGGCGCGCGGCATCCCGACCCTCGTCTGGGAGGGCAACGTCCTGCCCGGACGCGCAACGCGCGCGATCGGCCGCTTCGCGACCCGGGTGGCCGTCAGCTTCCCACCGACGCTCGAGGCATTTCCCGGCAACAGCTTCGTCTCCGGCACGCCGATCCGGTCCTTCGAGGGAATCGACCGTGAGGCAGCCCGACGCGCGTTCGGCCTCGGGCCCCACGATCGTCTCCTGCTGGCCTTCGGCGGCTCCCAGGCAGTGGCGCGCATGAATGGGGCCGTCCTCGGGGCGCTCCCGCGGCTCCTCGCGGATTGGCACGTGCTGCACCTGGCCGGCGACGACGGCATGGCCGATGCCGGTGCGGCCCGCCAGGCGCTGCCCGACGAGCTGCGCTCGCGCTACACGGCCGAACCGTTCCTGACCGACCGAATGGCCGATGCGCTCGTCGCCGCCGATCTCGTGCTGGGCCGCGCCGGCTCATCGACCTGTGCCGAGCTTGCCGCAGCCGGCGTGCCCTCGATCCTGGTGCCATATCCCTACGCAGGCGCGCATCAGCGCTACAACGCGGGATACCTGGCCGAGCAGGGGGCCGCCGTCGTGGTGGCGGACGAGGAGCTCACGCCGGATCGGCTGCTGGCCGAGACGACCGCCCCGCTCGACGACGGCCGGCGCCGCGAGATGGCCGACGCGGCGCGACGCCTCGGTCGTCCACACGCCGCGCGCGCGCTGGCCGCCGAGCTGTTGGCCATGGCCGAGGGCCGGCCGCTCCCATCGGACGCGTCCTGATGCCCGCCCCGACGGAGTCGCGCCAGGCAGCGAACCACCTCGCCACGCTTGATCGGCTCGCCGAGGAGCGTGGGATCAGCCTCGAGCAAGACGCTCCGCTCGGCGCGCTGACGACGCTGCGAGTGGGTGGCACGGCAGACCGAATGGCGACCGCGACCTCGACCGGCGAGCTGATCGCGGCGCTGAGGCTGGCGCGCGACGCCGGGGTCCGGGCCGGGGTGCTCGGCAAGGGCAGCGACATCGTCGTTGCCGATGGCGGGGTGCGGGGCCTGGTGATCCGAAATCGAGCGGATTCCGTCGCGATCGAAGGCACGACGGTCCGCGCCGACTCGGGCACCGCCATGGCTGCGCTTGTCAAGCGCTGCACCGCGGCGGGCCTGGCCGGCATCGAGTTCGGGATCAGCATTCCTGGAACCATCGGCGGCGCGGTCTGGGCCAACGCCGGCGCCCACGAGGGCGAGATGAAGGACGTCGTCATCGAGGTGGGCGCCTGGAGCGGCGAACCTGACGAGCCGGTCACCCTGGCGAACGCGGACTGCGCATTCGCCTACCGCGAGTCGCGCTTCAAGGCCGGTTCCGAGATCGTTCTCGAAGCTCTGATACAGCTGCGCGCCGGCGATTCGGGGGAGATCGCGGCCCGCGTGGCAGCGCACCAGGCGCAGCGACGGGCGACGCAGCCACTGGCCGATCAGAACGCTGGAAGCGTCTTCCGCAATCCGCCCGGCGATCACGCGGGGCGTCTCATCGACGCGGCCGGGCTGAAGGGGCACCGGATTGGTAGTGCCGAGGTCAGCTCGCTGCACGCGAACTTCATCGTCGTGGACCGGAACGGCCGCGCCGAGGACGTGCGCGCCGTCGGCGACGACGTCAGGACCGTCGTCGCGGACCGCTTCGGCGTCGAGCTCCAGTACGAGATCGAGTTCGTCGGAGCCTGGGATGGCGACAGGCGATGGGCGACGCCGACCAGCGAGCTGGCCGGAACGTGAGCGAGCGACTGCTGCGCGTCGGCGTCTTCGCCGGCGGTCGGTCGGCCGAGCACGAGGTGAGCGTGGCCTCCGCCGAGGCCGTGCTCCGCGCCATCGACCGTTCTCGCTTCGAGCCGTACCTCGTCTACATCGACCGGGACGGCCGCTGGCTCCTGCCGGCCGGTCCGGCCCCCGGGCTCGGGACCGAGCCACTCGCCGGCCTGCTGGGCGCGGCGACCCCCGAGGTCGAGGCCGAGCACCTTCGCTCGCACACCTCGCCGCAGCTGCCTGCGCGCCGTGACGCCGACCGTCTGGCCCCGCGAGCGGCGGTCGGATCTCTCGCCGACGCCATCGACGTCGCCTTCCTGGTGGTGCACGGGCCGTACGGGGAGGACGGCACCCTCCAGGGGTTCCTGGAGCTGGCCGGCATCCCCTATGTCGGTGCCGGAGTGCTCGCCAGCGCCGTCGCCATGGACAAGGTCGTGTTCAAGGACCTGATGCGGGGCCACGACCTGCCGGTGGTCGACTACGCGTGGTTCCGGCGCAGCGACTGGACTCGCGAGCCGGAGCACGTGGCGCGTGAGGTCGCCGAGTCGATCGGCGACGAGAGCGTCGTGAAGCCCGCTCGCCTTGGCAGCAGCGTCGGCATGAGCGTGGTGCATGACCTGGACGCCCTGCCGGCTGCGCTCGACGAGGCATTCATGTATGACACCAAGGTGATCGTCGAGCGCTACGTGGCGAATGCCCGCGAGCTGGAGTGCGGGGTGCTCGGCAACGAGGATCCGATCGTGTTCGAGCCGGGCGAGGTGCGCTCGTCGCACGAGTTCTACGATTACGAGGCCAAGTACATCCCTGGATTGGCGACCGTCGAGGCGCGCGCCACTGTCGATGCCGACCTGGCGGCGCGCCTGAAGGAGCTGTCGCTTGCGGCGTATCGCGCAGTCGACGGTGCCGGCCTGGCCCGGATCGACTTCCTGGTCACCGCCGAAGACGCCTTCATCAGCGAGATGAACACCCTGCCCGGCTTCACCGCGACGAGCATGTACCCCAAGCAGGCTGAGCTGGCCGGCATTCCGTTCGACGCCCTCATCGCGCGGCTCATCGAGCTCGCGCTCGAGCGGGACCGATGAAGCTGAAGCCGCAGCCGAAGCCGGTCCGTCGCCGGCCGACACGCGCGAGTCGTGCGCGCGCCGCCGCCCGCGGGCGCGGAAAGGGAGCGCGACGTCCTGGCGTCCCGTTCCGCCAGCGCATGTCGGGACGGCTGCCCTCGATCCGCCGCGTCCTGGCTGGACTTGGCGCCGTGGCCTGCGCCGCGGCGCTGGTGGCGCTCCTGACGGGTCCGTGGCTGCGGGTCACCGAGGTGACGTGGGCCGGCGAGCACTTCACCCCGACGCGCGACCTGGAGCGGCTCCTCTCTCGGCAGCGTGGCGTGAGCCTGTTGGCGCTCGACACCGCAGCGCTGCGCGACGGGCTGTCACGCCTTCCTGCGGTGGCCGAGGCATCGGTCTCGACGAGCCTGCCCGGACGCGTGGACGTCTCGATCGTGGAGCGCGAGGCAGCCTTCATCTGGGAGACCGGGTCGGCTCGCCTCCTCGGCTCGGCAGACGGCACGCTCTTCGTCGCTCTGCGCCTCGGGGATGAGCTTCCGCCGGACGCTGCCGGGCTGCCGCTGATCGCGGACCGGCGGGATGCCGCTCGGCTCATGGCGGTCGGTGGCCGCGTGCCGGAGGCGCTGCTGCGGACGGCCCTGCGCCTTGCGGGGCTCGACCCGGTCGCGCTCGGCTCGGCGGCCACGGAGCTCAGCGTGCGGCTTGACGACGAGTTCGGCTTTGGCCTCGTCTCGTCCGATCCGGCATGGGAGATGGCGCTCGGGGTCTACGGCACCGATCCGGCGGAGAGCGCGGCGGAGGCCGCTGCGCGGCTCGAGCGCCAGATCACGGCCGTGCGGACGCTCTTTGCGACGCGCGAGGAGTCAGAGATCGGATGGGTGGATGCCCGCAACCCCGGAAAGGTATATTTCCGTGCCAAGGGGTGACGCGCATGCCGGGGCGCGAATCCTCGCCCGCTTCGGTATGAACCCAGATGTGGCTTCCCCTCGTCGGCCTTGCGCTCGGAATCGCGCTGGGGCTCGTGCTCAACGTCAACGTGAGCCCGGACCTCGCGCGCTACTCTGCTGTTGCGATCCTGGCCGGCCTGGACTCGGTCCTCGGCGCCATCCGCGCCGAGCTCGACGCGCACTACGACAACCGGATCTTCCTGTCTGGCTTCGTCACCAACGCTCTGGTCGCCGTGGCGCTCACGTTCGTTGGCGACCGGCTTGGGATCGACCTGTATCTCGTCGCGCTCTTCGCGTTCGGCCTCCGCATCTTCCAGAACGTCGCTCTCATCAGGCGCCACTTCCTGTAGGCTCGATCGGCACCGATGGCGCCCTCTCCGAGCGCGCCATGAGCAGGAGGTAGCTTGGAACGCGAAGCGGTCCTCGTCGGCATCGATGCGGGCACCACCAAGGTCACGACCCTGATCGGCGAGGTCGGGCGCACCGGCGACGTCAACGTCATCGGCTATGGCATCGCGCCCTCCGCCGGGATGAAGAAGGGGATGGTCGCCAACATCGACCAGACCGTGAACTCGATCGCGTCGAGCGTCGAGAAGGCGGAGCGCCTCTCCGGCTACAAGATCAGCTCGGCCTTCGTGTCGGTAGGCGGCAGCCACATCAGCAGCCAGAACTCGCGCGGCGTCGTGGCGGTCTCGGGGCACAAGCGCGAGGTGAGCCGCGAGGACGTGGCGCGTGCGACCGAGGCCGCGAAGGCGGTCCAGGTGCCCTCGAACCGCGAGATGCTGCACGTCGTGCCGCGCGGCTACATCGTCGACGGCCAGGAGGGCATCAAGGACCCGCTCGGCATGAGCGCGGTGCGCCTGGAGGTCGAGACCCACATCGTCGCGGGCGCCGCGACATCGGTCCAGAACCTGTCGAAGTGCGTGACGAGCACGGGCGTGCAGATCGACGAGATGGTGATCAGCTCGCTGGCGGCGGCGGAGGCGACCCTGACCGATACCGAGAAGGAGCTCGGCGTGCTCATCGCCGACATCGGCGGCGGGACGACCGACATCGCGATCTTCGTCGACGGCGCGGTGTATCACACCGCGGTGCTGCCCGTCGGGGGCATCAACGTCACCAATGACGTCGCGATCGGCCTGCGCACGAGCCTCAACCTGGCCGAGGAGATCAAGATCAAGCACGGCACGGCCAACATGGCAGAGGTCGGCCCCGAGGACCTGATCAACGTGGCCGTCCTCGGCGAGTCGGGTGGCCAGACGATCCAGCGGCGGCGGCTGAGCGAGATCATCGAGGCACGCATGGGCGAGATCTACAGCCTCATTCGCGAAGAGGTGAAGCGCTCGGGCCACGCCGGCATGCTGCCCGCTGGAGCCGTCCTCACCGGCGGTGGGGCCCGCCTCGCGGGCGCGGATGTGCTCGGCCGCGAGACGCTCGACATGCCGGTCCGCATCGGCTCGCCGCAGGGCGTCGGCGGGCTCATGGACCAGATCGGCAATCCGGCCTTCAGCACCTCCATCGGGCTGCTGCTGTGGGGCGCGAACCACATCGGCGAGGAGCCGATCGGCTACGGCGGAGCCGGTGGCAACGGGGTCAACCCGCTGTCGCGCATCGGGGAGTGGATCCGGAACCTGTTCCCCGGCTGACCGGCGGCACTCGCCTCGTCAGCGGTTGGGCAGCGGCTCGGTGGCGGTGATCACCATGCTCAGGCGGCATCTCGCGATGCTCGCCGCCCGTTCTTCCATCCCCCCGGCGGGCGACTCGGTCCGGCAGGTGGTCGAGGCTGGGTCGTCGAAATGCGCGGTGACGAGGCGGAACCGACCGCCTACGTCCGGATCGCAAGGCTCCAAGAACACGCCCGGTGCGATCTTCGCGCTCACCCAGCCGCCCGCCGGTGGCCAGATCCCGTCCTGGCGAATGCGCTGCCCGGAGACAATCCTCCCCCCGAAGAAGCCGTTGAGCCAGTCCGGCTCTCCGGAGTCTTGCATGTCGGCGATGCCGCAGGCCATTGGCACAAAGCCGCTGAACGTGAAGGGAAGGGACCCGAAGCAGAGCGCGGCCGAATGGCCGAGCTCGTACAGGGCGGCCACCGTGAGCTCTCCGACCGGGCAATCCGGCGCCTCCGGCACCAGCAGGCCCGGATCGATCGCCGTCCAGGCCGGCGTGATCAAACCCTCGAGGACGGGGACCACCAGTGACATGTCGTCCCGTCCAGCATCATCAAAGCGAACGAGCAGCGTTCCGGCGGGCACGATGGGCGGGAAGCCGGGGAGTTCTATGGTGGGCTGCAGCTCGAGATCGACGGTCGCGCGCACCAGCTCGACGCCCGGCATGTCCGCCGTCCCCGACGGCGCGACGGTCCCGGCCGGCGTGGGAGCGGACGGAGAGAAGGTTGCGGCCGGCGTGGTCGGAGCTGACGTCGGCGATGGCGTCGGTAGAGGCAGGGATGCGGTTGTTGCGCAGGCGGCCACCAGCGCGGCCACGGCGAGCGCCCCGAGTCGGGCGGCGGACGGCATCATCGTGGACAGAGTAGGGCCTCATCAACGTCGACAGCGCCCGATGTGGATAACTTTCCGGCGCATTGTGGAAAAGAGCCGACGTCGCCTCGGGCGGGTCGGTAGAATCGATCAAACCCGCGAGCCCCGGGTTTTGCCAGCCCCATAGTCGCCGCAGGAGAACGACCCGATGCCGCTCCGTTCCGACTCCGAGAACTTCGCACTCATCAAGGTCATCGGCGTCGGCGGTGGTGGCAGCAACGCCGTCAACCGCATGATCCGGGCGGAGATGATGGGCGTCGAGTTCATCAGCGTGAACACCGATGCCCAGGCGCTCCTCCAGAGCGATGCGCCCCACAAGATCCGCATCGGCGACAAGATGACGCGCGGCCTCGGCGCCGGCGCCGACCCGCTCGTTGGGCAGCGCGCCGCCGAGGAGGACTCGGAAAAGATCTACGAGGCGCTCAAGGACGCCGACATGATCTTCATCACGGCGGGCATGGGCGGCGGCACGGGCTCGGGCGCAGCCCCGGTGATCGCGGAGATCGCCAAGGACCTCGGCTCCCTGACGGTCGCGGTCGTCACGAAGCCGTTCAGCTTCGAAGGCATGCGTCGCAAGCTGGTGGCGGAGCAGTACACCGAGCTCCTCAAGGAGAAGGTCGACACCCTCATCACCATCCCGAACGACCGACTGCGCGAGGTCGTCGACAAGAAGACGTCGATCGTCGACGCATTCCGCGTGGTGGACGACGTCCTGCGGCAGGGCGTGCAGGGCATCTCCGATCTCATCACGGTCCCGGGGCTCATCAACCTCGACTTCGCCGACGTGAAGACGATCATGCGCGAGGCCGGCTCCTCGATGATGGGCATCGGCGTCGGCACGGGCGAGAACAGGGCCGTCGACGCAGCCAAGGCCGCGGTCATGAGCCCGCTGCTCGAGGTGAACATCACGGGCGCGCGCGGCATCCTCTTCAACGTCACCGGTGGTTCCGACCTCGGCCTGTTCGAGGTCAACGAGGCCGCCGAGGTGATCAAGGAGGCCGCCGACCCGGAGGCGAACATCATCTTCGGCACCGTCATCGACGATCGGATGCGCGACGAGGTGAAGGTCACTGTCATCGCCACCGGTTTCGACTCGAACCGCAAGGCGAAGGGCCCGAACAAGTACGGCGCCGAGAGCGCCGGCGGCGTCGAGAGCAGCCTGGACGAGCGCAGCCGCGAGATCCTGGCCGAGATCGAGCGCGACCGCACCGAGCGAGCCAGCCTCGAGGACCAGATGGGCACCGAATCGCCCTTCGCCCGCCCATCCGAGCGCGAGGCGACCGAGATTCGGCCCGCCGAGCGCCAGCCGGTGCCGGTGCGGCCCAGCAGCCTCGAGCGACCTTCGTACGGCGACACCGATCTCGACATCCCGAGCTTCCTGCGCCGTAAGAGCGACTAGACCGTTGCGGGCGTTCGCCCGCCGCCATTCCGACGAGCCCGGCCGATGCGCCGGGCTCGTCGATTTCGGGCCTGTGGACCAAGTGGCGTGGCAGGATGTCGCCGATGCAGATCGTGGGCGACGAGTTGCCGAACACTGAACGGATCCGCGAGCGTCACGGCCGGCTCCTGGCGGGCCTGCGTGCGACGGCCGAAGCGGGCGGCCACGACCCGGATCGGCTCCGCATCGTCGCGGTGACCAAGTCATGGCCGGTCGAGGTCGCGCGCGCGGCGCGTGACGCTGGCCTCCGCCAGCTCGGAGAGAGCCGCATCCAGGAGGCGGAGCCGAAGGTCGCGGCAATCCCCGACGCGGAGTGGCATTTCATCGGGCGGCTACAGTCGAACAAGGCGCGCCGGGCCATGCGTGGCTTCGAGGTGATCCATTCGGTCGACTCGATCGACCTTCTCCGCCGCCTGGACGAGCTGGCCGCCGAGGAGGGAGCGGAAACCCGCGTCCTGCTCCAGGTGAACGTCAGCGGCGAGTCGGGGAAGGCCGGGATGACTCCCGATGCCCTGGCCGGGGTCGCCGCTGCGCTGCCGACGACGGTCCGCCTTTCCGGCCTCATGACGATCGCGCCGATGGGCGCTTCCGAGGACGGGGCGCGAGCGATCTTCGGCAGGCTCCGAGGGCTGCGCGACGAGCTGGAGCAGGCGATCGGGATCGGTCTGCCCGAGCTGTCCATGGGCATGACTGCCGACGCAGATGCGGCCGCGGCCGAGGGAGCGACCCTGATCCGAATCGGCACCGCCATCTTCGGGCCGCGCGATCAGACGCTGCTATCCTCCGCGCGATGACTGCCGTCCTGATCAACTTCGTCCAGCTGCTCGCCTTCGTTCTGTGGCTGCTGCTCATCGCGCGAGTCGTCCTGAGCTGGACGAACCCGATGGGCGGCGGCGGGCTGACCGCCTTCGTCTACCAGGCCACGGAGCCGATCCTCGCGCCGATTCGCCGCCTCCTGCCGCCGGCTGGCGGCATGGACTGGTCGCCGCTGGTCGCAATGCTCCTGCTGGGTGTGATCCTTCGCCTCGTCGCGGGCCTCAGGACCTTCGGCTGACCGATGGCCGGCCCCCCGTCGAATTGATGGGCCGGATGGGCGGCGGCTATACTGCGGCCTCCTCGGTGGGCGATTGGCTCAGTCGGTTAGAGCGCACGGTTCACATCCGTGAGGTCACTGGTTCGAATCCAGTATCGCCCACCATTTTCATGCCCGGATGAGCGCGTCCCCGCGCCCCGCCTGAGCCGATGCGCGTCCTCCTCACCACCGAGTCGTACCTGCCGTACCTGTCCGGCGTGACGGTCTCGGTGGACTCGCTCGCTCGTGGGCTGGGCGCCCGCGGCCACGAGGTGATGGTGCTCGCGCCGCGTCCGGCCCGTGGGGCCAGGCCCGAGCCCGTCGGCTCGCCCGGCCCCGCCCCACGCCACGCCTGGCTGCCCTCCTATCAGCCGCCGATCGTGGCACCGCCCGGATATCGCATGCCTGCCCCGCTTCCAGCGTCCGTTGGCCTGCGCGAAGCGCGGGACTTTCGGCCCGACATCGTGCACGCGCACTCGCCGTTCGTGACCGGCCGCATTGCCCGGCGCCTCGCCGCCCGGCTCCATGCGCCGCTCGTCTTCACGCACCACACCCGCTTCGCCGACTACGGGCACTACCTCGGTCCGCTTGCCGGTCCCGGCACGCGCCTGGCCGACGCGTATCTGCGTCGTTTCTGGACGGCCTGTGCCGCCATCGTGGCGCCGTCGGAGGACCTGGGGCGCGACATCCGTGAGCGGCTTGCGGCTCCGTTCGCTCATCGGGTCCACGTCATCCCCACCGGGATCGACGTCGCCGGCATTCGGGGCCTGGCGCCGATCGATCCGCGCGCGGAGGCCGGTTGGCCCGCGGATGCGCTCGTCGTCGCCTCGCTCGGGCGCCTTGCCCCGGAGAAGAGCCCCGCGCTCGTGCTCGAGGCGGTCGCGGTCGCCGCGGTTCAGCTGCCACGGCTGCGGCTGATCGTCACCGGCGGCGGCCCATCGGCGGCGGCCCTCCGCGCGCGTGCCGAGCGACCCGACCTGGCCGGCCGAGTCCGCCTGACCGGCGCCGTCCCTCGGCTCGAGGCACTCGCGCGCCTGAAGGGCAGCGACCTGTTCCTGTTCACCTCTCGTACCGAGACGCAGGGCCTCGTGCTGGCCGAGGCCCTGGCCGCGAGCCTGCCGGCCGTGACGGTCGACGGCCCGGGCGTCCGGGACTCGGTGCGCGACGGAATCGACGGGCTCGTCGTGCCGCACGAGCCGGCCGAGGCGCTGCCGCAACGCCTGGCGGACGGAATCGTCAGTTTGGCCGACGCGGCACGTCGGGCGGCGATGGCGGAACGCGCCGGGGCCGATGCGGTTCGATTCGCGCTCGAGCGCAGGGTTGGCCAGGTCGAGGAGCTGTACGAGAGCCTGCGTTGATCTGACGCCGCCGCCACGGGTTGGTAAGGTGCGCCGATGCTCCATCGTCTCGTGGCCGTCCTCGCCTACCCGGCTCATGGTCTGAACCGGGCGCTGGCAGGTCCGCTGGGCAGGATCGGGCTCGGCCGCGTCCCGGGCGCGCTGGTCGTGGGTATCGCTCTGCTTGCGCTGACCGCGTCGACCGCCAGCGCCACGCTTGCGGCGTATGACGCACGCCCGGAGCCGCAGCCGTCGACGATCGCCAACGTGGTGGATGGACGCGTCGCATCCGCCGTATGGATCGAGTTCGACGCCGAGCTGCTGGACGGGCCGCACCGCGCGACGGTCGAAGTGAGCGCGGGTGGCGGCGACGTGATCGCGGGCGGCGGTGCCGCGACGACCGTCGAGCGGGTCCACTACCTGGTCGCCGACCCGGCATCGCCGGACCGGGCGATGATCGTGCGCTACGCCGAGCCGATCGCGGAGCTCGAGGCATCTGCGGGTCCCGTCCGTCTCGACGGCACGATCACGCAGGACCGATTCAACTTGCGCGGCCTCATCGAGGAGTGGCGAATCGCCGACCGGTACCCGGAGGTCACGTTCAGCGACTCGCGGCTGATCGCGTACGCGTTCTCCGTGGCGTGGCAGGAGCCCTCGTGGCTGCCGGCCGTGATCCTGGGGGTCATCGGCGCCCTCGTCCTTGCCGGTTCGCTCGTCCGGCAACCCGTCCTGCGGCGGACGCGAGCCGAGCCGGCAACAGGCGAGACGCCGATCCGGCTGTCCATCCACGGCGATCTGCCAACCCCGCGCGGCGCCGTTCGACTTCATGGCACGCCGGCGCAACTGGAGTGGATGAACGTGGAGGACGTCGCCCGCACCCGGTGGCGCTACTGGGGCGCCGGCCTGGGCGACGTCCGCAGCGAGGTCGAGGATGCCGTTCGTGCCCACGGCCGGGAGGGGGAGCGGCTCGTCCTCCACGGGCCGACAGGGTCCGTCATCTGGCCCATCGAGGCGAATGCGGCGCTGCAGGTCGAGCCCGCCGACGCCTACCTCGGCATCAGGCAGCATCCCGCCATCCGGGTGCGCGGCGACGGAGCGGCCGCGATCCTGACCTTCGCCGACGACGCCGCCCGAGACGCGGCGCTCGCGGAGTTGCACCGGGTCAACGGCGACGGGTGACCATCGCCAATTTGCTTGCGCTGCATCTCGAGGGGCGTACAATGCCGGCCATGCGAGTGAGTCTGGTGGCCCGCTTCATCTCACATCCGACGATCGACTTCGGCGTCGGCCGCCGCTCTGTGCACCGCCCACGCCTGGGGCTGGAGCGCATGCGGACCGTGTACCACCGCCCGCGGAGCGCCGTGCCTTCCAGCCCGACGATCCGCGCGCTACGCTCGCAGACGAGCCGCTTCCGGTTCCCCGCCGTCGGTCGCGCGACGCGCCTTTCATCGCGTCGACTCGCGCTCCCATTCGGAGTGCCGCGCTCCCGTCGTCCCTAGCCGTCCCGCGGGTGCCTGTCCTGCGGACCGCGCGCGCCACCTCGGCCGGCGGAGTGGTCCATCGCACTGTCGACGGCGAGACCGAGATCCTCCTGGTCCATCGGCGCGTCCCGGTCCTGTGGGCGCTGCCCAAGGGAACGCCCGACTCCGGCGAAACGATCGAGGAGACCGCCCTTCGCGAGACGCGCGAGGAGACGGGGATCGAGGTCGAGATCGAGGCCTCGCTGAGCTCGATCCGCTACTTCTTCGTCCGCGGCACCACCCGCTTCCACAAGACCGTCCACTTCTTTCTGATGCGACCGATCGGGGGAGACATCGAGCTTCACGACGGCGAGTTCGACGACGTGCGCTGGGCGCCCGTGGGTGAGGCACTGGCCCTGATGAACCACGCGACGGAGCGATCCGTCGTCGAGCGCGCCGTGACGCTGCTTGCCGGCGGTGCGGACCGCAACGCGGCGGAGGCAACCGCATGAGCCAGGCGCCGGCCGGTGAGCTGCGGCGCACGCCGCTGCACGACGTGCATCGCGAGCTCGGAGCCCGGCTCGTACCGTTCGCGGGCTACGAGATGCCGGTGCAGTACACCTCCATCATCGAGGAGCACCGGACCGTCCGGTCCGCGGTGGGGCTGTTCGACCTCTCGCATATGGGCGAGATCGAGGTGGTCGGCGAGGAGGCCGTGGCGTTCCTGCGCTACGCGCTCGTCAGCGATCCGGGCGCGCTCGAGGTCAACCAGGCGCAGTACTCGATGGCCTGCGAGGCCGATGGCGGGATCATCGACGACCTCATCGTGTATCGGCGGAGCGAGAACCGGTTCTGGGTCGTCTGCAACGCCTCGAATCGTGCCGCGGTGCTGGATCAGCTCACCGCATTGCTCGACCGAGGCGACTTCGGTGCCACCATCGAGGACCGGAGCGACCGGATCGCGCTGCTCGCGCCACAGGGCCCGAGCTCGGCAGGTCTGGTGGGAGAGCTGACCGACCTGGACCTGACGACGATCGGCAACTACCGGTCCGCGCCAGGAACCGTCGCCGGCATCGATTGCCTGGTTGCGCGCACCGGCTACACCGGCGAGGACGGCTTCGAGCTGTTCTGCGACGCGCGCCGAGCCCGGGACCTGTGGGACGCCCTGACGCGGGCGGGCGAGAGCCAGGGGGCGCGGCCGTGCGGGCTCGGAGCGCGCGACACCCTCCGACTCGAGGCAGGCATGCCGCTGTACGGCAACGAGCTCGACCGCGATACGAACCCGTTCGAGGCGAACCTTGGTCGGGTCGTGAAGCTCGAGAAGGGAGAGTTCGTCGGGCGGGCGGCCCTGCAGGCCGTCCAGCAGTCGGGCCCCGGGCGCAAGCTCATCGGCCTGCAGATGGTCGACAACGCCATCCCACGCGCCGGCTACGAGGTCCGGGCCGATGGCAAGCCGGTCGGCCACGTCACGAGCGGCACCCTCTCGCCGACCCTCGGCACCAAGATCGCGATGGGCATGGTTCCTGCCGCGCTGGCCGCGGTGGGGAATTCATTCGAGGTCGTGGTCCGCGACCGCCCGTATCGGGCCGAGCAGGTAAAGTTGCCGTTCTACAAGCGCCCGCGCGACGAGCGTGGCTGAGGCCCACCCGATACGAGAGGATCGACCTGCCGATGTCCTACCCCGACGACCTGCGCTACTCCAAGGAGCACGAGTGGGTTCGGCTGGAGGACGGTCGCGCGACGATCGGCATCACGAGCTTCGCCGCCGACGAGCTCGGTGACATCGTCTTCATCGAGCTTCCCGAGGTCGCGGCCACGCTCAGCCAGTTCGGCACGTTCGGCGTGGTCGAGAGCGTCAAGGCGGTGAGCGACCTGTACGCGCCGGTGTCCGGCGAGGTCGTCGAGGTCAACGAGGCCCTGCGCGACAAGCCCGAGCTGCTCAACGCGGACCCGTTCGGCGAGGGCTGGATCGCCCGCGTCACGCTGTCCGACGCGGCCGAGGTCGACGCGCTCATGGACGCAGACGCCTACGCCGCCGAGACCGCCTGAGCGCGGCTCGCAGATGACCTACTCCCCGCACACCGACGCCGATCGCGCGCGGATGCTCGACGCCGTCGGCGTGGCATCCGTGGACGATTTGTTCGAGGACATCCCGGCCGCCGTGCGCGCCGGGCCGTGGTCCGTGCCGCCGCCGCTCGTCGAGCAGGAGGTCCGCGTCGAGCTCGCGCGGCTGGCCGGCCGCAACCGAGTCCCGGACATCAGCTTCCTCGGTGCCGGCGTCTACCGCCATCTGATCCCATCGGTGGTCGGCGAGGTGATCGGCCGGCCCGAGTTCGCCACCTCGTACACCCCGTACCAACCCGAGGTGAGCCAGGGCACGCTCCAGAGCATCTACGAGTTCCAGTCGCTGATCTGCGAGCTCACCGGCATGGAGGTCGCCACAGCGTCGCATTACGACGGGGCCACGGCGACGGCCGAGGCCGCGCTCATGGCGTGCCGGCTGACGCGCCGCTCGCGCGTGGCGGTCTCGGCAGGGGTGAACCCGGATTACCGTCGCGTGCTGGAGACCTACTGCTCCGGCCCGGGAATCGAGGTCGTCGTGGTACCGATCGACCTGTCCGAGGGCGGATCCGGCACGACCGATCCGTCGGCTGCGTCCGATGCGCTCGGCGACGACGTCGCCTGCCTCATCGCCGCCCAGCCGAACTTCTACGGTCAGCTCGAGCCGATGCGGGAGCTCGCCGATGCTGCGCACGCCGCCGGCGCCCAGTTCGTCGCCGTCGTCGAGCCGATCTCCCTGGCGCTCCTCGAGGCGCCCGGCGAGTACGGCGCCGACCTCGTGGCGGCCGAGGGCCAGCCGCTCGGGATCCCGGTCAACTTCGGCGGGCCCTACGTCGGGCTCATGGCCGCTCGGATGGCGTCGGTGCGCCAGATGCCCGGCAGGCTCGTCGGCGCGACGCGCGACGTGCACGGACGCAAGGGCTATGTCCTCACGCTGCAGGCGCGCGAGCAGCACATCCGGCGCGAGAAGGCGGCCAGCAACATCTGCACGAACCAGGCGCTCATGGCCCTCGCCGCCACCGCGTACCTCACCGCCGTCGGCCCCGCCGGGCTGCGCGAGGTGGCCGAGCTCTCGGTGACGCAGGCACGGCACCTGACCGCCTCGCTCGAGGCCGCGGGCCTCGCCGAGCGACGATTCGGCGGGACCTATCTCAACGAGGTCGCGCTGCGGCTCCCGAATGCCGCGCGCCGCCACGCGGCGCTGGCCGAGCGGGGGATCGTCGCCGGGTATCCGCTCGAGGCGGCCGACCCGGCCCTTGCAGACACGCTCCTGCTCGCCACCACCGAGCTGACCACCGACGACGACATCGAGCGCCTGGTGGACGCGCTGGAGGCGAGCCGATGAGCGTCGCGGAGGCTCCGAGCGACGCGTCGGGCAGGGGCGCGGCCTTCTCCGGAGCCGAGGGCGGCGAGGAGCTGACCGTGGTCGAGCCGCTCATCTTCGAGCGCTCGCGCGCGGAGCGCCGCGCCGTTCGTTTCGCGACTGCGTCTCAGCGTGCGCGCGACCTGGCGGCAGGGCAGCCGGAGCTGCCCGCGTCGGTCCTGCGCGGACAGGCCCCGCGGCTGCCCGAAGTGAGCGAGCTCGACATGCTGCGCCACTTCAACCGGCTGGCCCACCTGAACCAGGCCATCGACCTGAACTTCTATCCGCTCGGCTCGTGCACGATGAAGTACAACCCGAAGGTCAACGAGTGGGCCGCGCGATTGCCCGGGCTGGCGGAGTCCCATCCGCTCGATCCCGAGGCGCTGAGCCAGGGAAGCCTCGAGCTGATGTGGCTGCTGGCCGAGCTGCTCAAGGAGATCAGCGGCTTCGACGCCATCAGCCTGCAGCCCGCCGCCGGCGCGCACGGCGAGCTGACCGGGCTGCTGATGACACGCGCGTTCCATCGCGCCAACGGCGAGGGCGAGCAGCGCACCAAGGTTCTCGTGCCCGACTCCGCCCATGGAACGAACCCTGCGACCGCCACCATGGTCGGATACCAGGCGGTCACGATCCGCTCGAACGAGCGCGGCGGCATCGATCTCGGCGCATTGCGCGAGGCGCTCGGACCGGACGTGGCTGCGCTGATGATCACGAACCCTTCGACGCTCGGGATCTTCGAGGACCAGATCGACCAGGTCGTGTCGGCCGTGCGGGAGGCCGGCGCCATCGCCTACATGGACGGCGCGAACCTGAATGCCATCCTCGGCCGCTTCCGACCGGGCGAGGCGGGCTTCGACATCATGCACTTCAACCTGCACAAGACCTTCAGCACGCCGCACGGCGGTGGCGGCCCGGGCGCCGGCCCTGTGGGCGTCAGCGATCGGATCGAGCCGTACCTGCCGGCGCCAGTGCCCACCCTGGTCGAGGGCGACGCCGGCGAGGTCCGTGCGAACGCGTGGGCCGGCCGCTCGACGCCGGGGGCTCGCTTCGCGCTCGACGACGACCGGCCGGACAGCATCGGCAAGGTTCGATCGCTGTACGGCAACTTCGGCATGTTCGTGCGCGCCTACACCTACATCCGGTCGAACGGCGACGCGGGGCTGCGAACGATCAGCGAGGACGCGGTGCTTGCCGCCAACTACCTGCGGGTCAAGCTGCACGACGTGTACGACCTGCCCTACGACCGGCTGTCGAAGCACGAGGTCGTCTTCTCCGGCCGTCGCCAGAAGCGCGAGCACGGCGTGACGACACTCGACATCGCCAAGGCCATCCTCGACCACGGCATCCATCCGCCGACGATCTACTTCCCGCTCATCGTCGAGGAAGCGCTCATGGTCGAGCCGACCGAGACCGAGAGCCTCGAAACGCTCGACCACTTCGTCGGCGTCATGCGCGAGATCGCCGAGCGCGCCGCGTCCGATCCCGCGTCGATCAAGGCCGCGCCGACCATGACGCCGGTCGGCCGCCTCGACGAGGCTGCGGCCGCTCGTCGGCCAGACCTTCGCTACGCCTTCCCCGGCGCGCCCGATGCTCCCGAAGCCCCCTCCGGCGCCGCAACTCCGGACGCACCGACCGCGTAGACGAGGGAGGGGCGGACCGCAACCGACAGCGTATTCACTGCATCGGTCTGAACCTAAGTGGACGGCCGGGCGTACTATGACAAACCCCAACGGCGATCGAGCGGCACAGGTGCCAGTGGAAGCGAATCAGCCGGAAAACCTCGTTGAGCGCATGCAGGGCGGTGACCTTGACGCGTTCGAGGAGTTCTTCAACACGTTCAAGCGCCCGGTCTACGCGACGGCGCTTGCGATCACGCGCGACCCGTTCCTGGCCGAGGAGGTCCTGCAGGACTGCTTCGTCAAGGCCTACCGCGTGCGGGAGCGCCTGGATCCGGGCCGCTCGCCGCTGCCCTGGCTGCAACGGGTCACGATCAACCTCTGCTACAGCCGGGTCAGCCGCCGGAAGGCGCTTGCCGAGCCGCTCACCAGCCTGATCACGAACCTCGTCGTCGACCTCGCCGCACGGCCCGACCAGGTCGTGGAGTCGCGCGAGGTGCTCGAGGTGCTCCAGCGCGGCATCGACGCCCTGCCGCCGAAGCAGCAGACGGCCGTCATCCTGTACTACCTGCACGGGTACTCGCTGGCGGAGGCGTCCGAGATCGCCGACTGCAACGTCGGCACGATGAAGTCGCGGCTCCACTACGCGCTCAAAGCGCTCCGGGCACGGCTGCCGGTCGAGCGGCGGCTTCCGGTGGGCACGCCCGCAGCGGTCAGGGTGATCCGATGAAGTGCCGGCGCATCTGCCGCGAGCTGCTCTGGCTGGCCAGGTTCGGCGAGTTCGGTCCCAGCTCCGCGCCGCACCTCGAGCACCTGTCGAGCTGCCGAGGCTGTCGCGACGAGGTCGGCTTCGACCGCGCGCTGGTGGAGCAGCTCCGCGTGGCGCTGGCCGAGCGCATCGCGAACGAGGAGCCATCTGCGGGCGCGTGGAGCGTGATCCTGGCGCGCGCGCAGGCACCGGAACGCGGCTTTGGTGAGTACCTGCGCACGCACGCCGCCGCCCTGGCGTCGCGGCTCCGCACGGCAACCGCCATCTCCGCCGTGGCACTGGCGGGGATCATTGCGACATCGACCCAGGTCGCCATCAGCCACCCGGAGGGCGGCTCGGCGGAGACGGAGATCCGGCAGAGCTCCGCCGGAGACCAGTTCGAGATGCAGCCGCTCATTCCGCGGCCACGGCGTGCCGCAACCCCGGTCGTCTACGTTCCGGCGGCCGCCCCCAGCGATCCCGAGGCGGCGTTCCTCGTCACGGCCGCCCGGCCGGTCGTGACCGAGGCGATCTTGATCACGGACGCGCCAGCGGAGGAGCCGACGATCGAGACGGTCGTCACGCTCGGCACGCCGTTCAGCCGGCTGTCGCCGGTCGACCCGGTCGGTAGCACCGACGCTCCGGCGGCCGACCCGGCCCCGGCGGAGGAGAACGAGGTTCCGGCCGGCGAGCCCTACTAACCTGAGCGCGAGTGTGCAAGACTATCCAACCCTGATCCGAGGTCTGACGACCTCGTACCCCGCAGACGACCGGAAGCGGTGAGCGTCGTCGCGGGCCCTGATGAGAACTACCGCAATCGTTGACCCCAACACATGTGGAGGAGAGTGGATGCGAACCTGGAGATGGGTCTCGGTCCTCGCCGTGATCGTGCTTGTCCTGGCGGCGTGCCAGGGGCAGGCGGCGCCGAGCGCGTCGGACGAGGCGAGCGAGGAGCCCGAGGCAAGCGAGCCCGCCCCGAGCGAGTCCGAGGGCACGGCGTTCGAGGGAACCAGCTATCCCGAGGACGGGCCGGCCGAGTGCGGCGCCGAGGCGACCGACGAGAACGATGCCTACACCGGCAATATCGAGCAGATCCGCGCCGAGGATGAGCTGACGGTCGTCTTCGACCTCTGCAATCCGGACGTCGCCTTCCTGTCGAAGGTCGCGTTCACCTCGTTCGCGATCAATGACGCGGACTACCTGGCGGCCCACGCCGAGGACGGCTCGATCGTCGAGGCGCCGAACGGCACGGGGCCGTATGTCCTCGACGCGTGGAACCGCGGCTCGGACATCGCCCTGAGCGCGAATCCCGATTACTGGGGCGACGCGCCGCTGTCGCAGACCGTCATCTTCCGCTGGAGCGCCGAGGCGGCCCAGCGACTTGTCGAGCTGCAGTCGGGCCAGGTTGACGGAATCGACAACCCCGGTCCCGATGACTTCGAGACCATCGAGGGCGACGCCAACCTGCAGCTTCTGCCACGCGAAGGCCTGAACACCTTCTACGTCGGCTTCAACAACACGTACGAGCCGTTCGACAACGAGCTTGTGCGCCAGGCCATCGCCATGGGCATCGATCGGCAGCGGATCGTCGACAACTTCTACCCGCCGGGGTCCGAGGTCGCCAGCCACTTCACTCCGTGCTCGATTCCGTTCGCCTGCGAGGGCGACGAGTGGCACGAGTTCGACCCGGAGGGTGCGCGTGAGCTCCTTACCGAGGCCGGATTCCCCGACGGCTTCGAGACGCAGATCCATCTGCGCGACGTGGTCCGTGGCTACCTCCCACTGCCGAAGGAGGTCGCGGCCGACCTGCAGGCGCAGCTCGAGGCGAACCTCGGGATCACGGCCACCATCGACATCCAGGAGTCGACCACCTACATCGATAACTCTGACTCCGGCAACCTGCCGGGGATCCACCTGCTCGGTTGGGGCGCGGACTATCCGGATGCCACCAACTTCCTGGACTACCACTTCGGATCGGGCTCCTCCTCGCAGTTCGGCGAGAAGTTCGATGACATCACCGGAGCCCTGACGACCGGTGCCTCCAGCGTGGAGGATGCCGATCGTGCCGCGGCGTACGAGGAGGCGAACAACGCTCTCCGCACGCACGTGCCGATGATCCCGATCGCCCATGGCGGCTCGGGCACGGCGTGGCAGGCCGACAACGAAGGCGCGCACTCGTCGCCGCTCGGCAACGAGGCGATGGCCGTCGTTGCTCCGGGAGCCGACGATCAGCTGGTCTGGCTCCAGAACGGTGAGCCGGGTGGCCTCTACTGCGCCGACGAGTCGGACGGCGAGGCACTCCGCGTGTGCGAGCAGATCACGGAGGCGCTCTACGCCTACGAGGTCGGCGGCACGGCGGCGATCCCGGCACTGGCCGAGGAGTGCGTCCCGAACGATGCACTCGATGAGTGGACCTGCACGCTCCGCTCGGGCGTGACGTTCCACGACGGCGCGACGCTCGACGCGAATGACGTGGTCGTCTCGTACGCCGTCCAGTGGGATGCGGAGCATCCGCTTCACATCGGCCGTGACGGAAGCTTCACCTACTTCGGCGCCCTGTGGGGTGGGTTCCTGAACCCGCCGCTGCCGGAACCGGCGAGCTAGGTCAGCCGAATCGCATAGAACCGATGGAGGGGGCGTCGCCCACGGCGGCGCCCCCTCTCGACATCTCCAACCGGATAGCATGAGAGCTCGATGCTGCGCTTCATCCTGCGCCGGCTGCTCCTGAGCATCCCGGTCCTCTTCGGCATCATCTTTCTCGTCTTTGCGCTCGCCCGGCTGCTGCCGGGCGATCCGTGCGTCGCCGCGCTCGGCGAGCGTGCAACCGATCAGATCTGCGACCAGTTCAACGCCAGGTACGGCCTGAACGAGCCGATCCCGATCCAGTTCGTCAACTATCTCGGAGACCTCGCGTCGGGCGACCTCGGCGACTCGATTCGCCAGGGCCGGCCGGTGGCCGAGATCCTGGTCGAGCGTCTGCCGGCCACCCTGGAGCTGACGCTCTTCGCACTGCTCTTTGCCGTCGTCGCGGGTGTCGGGTTGGGGCTGATCTCGGCCAGACGCCGGAACTCGCCGATCGACGTCGGCACCATGGTCATTGCCAACATCGGCGTCTCGATCCCGGTCTTCGTGCTCGGACTGCTGCTGGCGTTCCTCTTTGCCGTGGTTTTGCGCGGCACCCCGTTTGCGCTTCCACCGTCCGGCCGCCTGACCGCCGGCGTCAACGTCCTGCCACTCGTCGAGGTGTGGGGGATGGACACGCTGGCGGGCTTCCCGCGCGCGGTCCTCGACTTCATCTCGAACATGTACGTGGTAACCGCGCTCGTGACCGGGCAGTGGGGCCCGCTCGGTGACGCCCTGAAGCACCTGATCCTGCCGATGATCGCGCTGGGCACCATTCCGATGGCCATCATCGCGCGCATGACTCGCTCCGCGATGCTCGACGTGCTCGGGCTCGACTACATCCGAACGGCTCGGGCGAAGGGCGCCAGCGAGCCGCTCGTCGTGCGGCGCCACGCCCTCCGCAATGCGCTGCTGCCCGTGGTCACGGTCGTCGGCCTCTCGCTGGGTGCTCTCCTATCCGGCGCCGTGCTGACCGAGACGATCTTCAACCTGGCGGGGCTGGGCCGAACGCTGACAGAGGCGATCTTCGGGCGCGACTACATCGTGGTCCAGGCCCTCACGCTCGTGACGGCGGTCACGTACCTGATCGTGAACCTGATCGTCGACGTCCTCTACGCGTACATCGATCCACGCATCCGGCTGAACTGACGATGACGAACGCGGCAGACGTCGCCCCCTCCCAGTTCGAGGACCGCCAGCTGGCACAGCGACGGCCGGCCTCGCTATGGCGCGACACGCTGCGGGTCATCCTCCGCCAGCGCTCCGCGGTCGTCGGCCTGGTACTGCTCGCGATCCTCGTCTTCGCCGCGATCTTCGCCGACGTCATCGCGCCGTACGATCCGGACGAGCAGCTCTACAGCGTCCCGGGCGCGGCGCGCCTCGCGGGCCCGTGCATCCACGCGCTGGGCTGCCCGGAGACCCAGCCCCAATTCGTGATGGGCCTCGATTCGAACGCGCGCGACGAGTTCAGCCGCGTCCTGCACGGATCGCGGATCTCGCTGCAGGTCGGGATCATCACGGTCGGGTTCGCCATCGTCATCGGCACGCTCATCGGCGCCATCTCAGGCTACGCCGGTGGATGGATCGACAACATCCTCATGCGGATCATGGACGTGGTGCTCGCCTTTCCTGCCCTGATCCTGGCCATCGCGATCACGCTGGCGGTGACGAACGCCGACATTCCCTTCCTGGACGACAAGCTGCGGGCCGCCATGTTCGCCGTCGGCCTCGTCGCGATTCCGGTCTATGCGCGTGTCATGCGCGCATCGGTCCTGTCGATTCGCGAGCGCGATTTCGTGACCGCCTCGCGGGCGCTCGGCGAGTCCGGGCGCGGCATCCTGTTCCGTCGGATCCTGCCGAACGCGCTGACGCCGTTGATCGTGCAGGGAACGCTCGGGATCGCCGGAGCGATCCTGGAGGTCGCGGCACTCTCGTTCGTCGGCCTGGCCGCGCAGCCACCGGCGGCCGAGTGGGGATCGATGATCGGCGCCGAGCGCAACGCCCTGTTCAGCGCGCCGCACCTCGTCCTCTTCCCCGGCATCGCCCTCTCCATCAGCGTGCTCGGCTTCAACCTCCTCGGCGACGGCCTGCGTGACGCGCTCGATCCGAGGCTGAACCGATGACCGTCGGCGAGGTCCAGGAGATCGGTCGCCGGGTCGGCCGTGCCGGTGACCGGCTGCTCGAGGTGAAGGGGCTCCGGACGAGCTTCCACACCAGCGACGGGATCGTGCGCGCGGTGACGGGTGTCGACTTCCACGTGGACCGCGGCGAGGTGATGGGCCTCGTCGGTGAGTCGGGCTGCGGCAAGAGCGTCACCAGCCTGTCGATCATGCGCCTGATCGTGCCGCCCGGCCGGATCGAGGATGGCGAGGTGCTGTTCGACGGCGAGGACCTGCTGCGCTACCCGGAGAAGCGCATGCGCGAGCTGCGCGGCGAGCGCATCAGCATGATCTTCCAGCAACCGACGAGCAGCCTCAACCCGGTCTACGACGTCGGGTTCCAGCTGGGGGAGGTGCTCGAGCTGCACCGCGGGCTCGGCCGTCGTGGCGCTCGCGCACGTGCCCTGGAGCTGCTGCAGATGGTGGGCATCCCCGACCCGCGCCGCCGCCTGGATGCGTTCCCGCACGAGCTCTCGGGCGGCATGGCGCAGCGCGTGATGATCGCCATGGCGCTCGCCTGCGAGCCCGAGCTGCTCATCGCCGACGAGCCGACGACCGCGCTGGACGTGACGATCCAGGCGCAGATCCTGGACCTGATGCGCGCTCTCCAGAAGGAGACGAACACGGCCATGATCCTGATCACCCACGACCTCGGCGTGGTCGCCGAGATGTGCGACCGCGTGGCCGTCATGTACGCGGGCGAGATCGTGGAGCAGACGGACGTCGCGACGCTCTTCGAGAGCCCGAAGCACCCCTACACGCAGGGACTCATCAGCTCCGTCCCACTGCTCGGGCAGGAGCGCGAATCGCTGGCAACCATTCCCGGAAGCGTGCCCAACCTGATCGACCTTCCCACCGGCTGCCGCTTCGCGCCACGCTGCACGGCGCGCATCGAGTTCCACAACGACCTGGCCAACGAGCTCCACCCGGAGCTGCTGCCGGTCGGCGAGGCGCATGCGGCTCGCTGCTGGCTCTACCACGACGCCGATGGGACGCTCCGCGAGCGGCCCCTCAACGCTCCCGAGCCGAACGCATGACGGCCGTGCAGCGGAACGGGAACCTCGTTGAGGTGGAGCACCTCGCGCTCTACTTCCCGATCGTTGGAGGCGTCCTGCATCGCAAGGTGGGAGACGTCAAGGCGGTCGACGACGTCAGCTTCACCATCAGGCGCGGCGAGACGCTCGGCCTGGTGGGGGAGTCGGGCTGCGGCAAGACGACCGTGGGTCGAACCCTGCTGCGGCTCGTGGAGCCCACTGCCGGGAAGATCACCTTCGACGGTACCGATATCACCCGGACGAAGGGAAACGATCTCAAGCCGATCAGGCGCCGCATGCAGGTCATCTTCCAGGACCCGTATGCAAGCCTGGATCCGCGAGCCCCGATCGGAGCGAGCATCGGAGAGGGCCTCCGCATTCACGGCGTCGGCTCGGCCGAGGAGCGACGCAACCGAGTCGCCAAGATCATGGAGATGGTCGGCCTCCAGGCCTACCACGCGCGCCGCTATCCGCACGAGTTCAGCGGCGGCCAGCGTCAGCGCATCGGTATCGCGCGCGCGCTGGTGCTCGAGCCCGACCTGATCGTGTGCGACGAGCCGGTCTCGGCGCTCGACGTCTCGATCCAGGCACAGGTGCTCAACCTGCTCCGTGGCCTTCAGCGCGAGCTCGGGCTGACGTACCTGTTCATCGCGCACAACATGGGAGTCGTCGAGCACATCAGCGACCGAGTGGCCGTGATGTATCTCGGTGGCATCGCCGAGCTGGCGGAGTCGCGCGAGATCTACCGTCTGCCGCTCCACCCGTACACCGTCGCGCTCCTCTCGGCAGTGCCGGCGGCGTCACCGCGCGGACGCGATCGGCGGCGCCGGATCATCCTGCTGGGCGACGTCCCGTCGCCGGTCAATCCTCCGTCGGGCTGTCGCTTCCACACCCGCTGCTGGCTCCGCAAGCAGCTCGACAACCCGGAGCGCTGTGTGACGGAGCGTCCCGAGCTGCGTCAGCTGGGCGAGGAGCACGGGGTTGCGTGCCACTTCGCCGAGGAACTCCTGCCGGGGGAGGGCCGGGAGCGCCACATCGCCGAGGCTGCGCGGACCAGCTCCGCCTTCGACGTCAGCGACGAGGAGGCCGCCGGGCCGATCGCGCCGCCGCCGGTGGATACGGGCGGTGTCTTCGACCGCGGAATGGGCGACGTGGGCGAGGAGACGCACGGCCGCCTCTGATCGGCCTGCGCTACGCTGCGCGGCATGGAGTACCGCATCGCGCTGGCCCAGGTCGCGCCGCGGCTCGGCGAGGTCGACGCAAACTTCGAGCTTCTCACCGAGCGCCTGAGCGCCGCGGTCGGGGAGGGTGCCGAGATGGTGGTCTTCCCCGAGCTTGCGCTGACCGGCTACCTGCTCCAGGACCTCGTTCCCGAGGTGGCCATGCGGGCAGACGACTTACGGCTCGCCGCTCTGAGCCGCACTGCGCCGGGTGTGCTGGTCGCCGTCGGCTTCGTGGAGGAGACCGACGATCACCGCTACTGCAACAGCGTCGCGCTGCTGCGCGACGGGGCCGTGCTCGCCGTCCATCGCAAGCTCTACCTGCCGACGTACGGCCTGTTCGACGAGGGCCGGTTCACGAGCGAGGGTGATCGGGTCCGCACCGTCGACGCGGGGCCGCCGCTGGGACGCATCGGCCTGTCGGTGTGCGAGGACTTCTGGCACCCATCGGTCCCGATGCTCCAGGCGTACGACGGGGCGAACCTGCTCGTCAACGTGGCCGCCGGGCCGTCGCGGGCGCCGGGCAGCGCGGCCGGGCTCGTCGCGATCGCCGGCTGGCACAAGATGCAGGACACCTACGCCCTCCTCGGCACGGTGCCGATTGCGTTCTGCAACCGGGTCGGCAACGAGGAGGGCCTCACCTTCTGGGGCGGCTCGCGTCTGCTGGCCGCAGATGGCTCCGTCGTGGTCGAGGCGCCGCTCTGGGAGGAGGCGCTGGTGGTCGGCACGCTCGAGACCGACGACCTGCGCATGCAGCGCTACGGCCTGCCCCTCCTCGCCGATGAGCGCCTCGAGCTGACGCGCCGTGAGCTTGACCGCATCATCGCGGAACGCGCAGGGCTGCCGGTCCCGGCCGACGACCCGTCATGACTGATCCCGACCGGACGCCGCTGCCCGCGATCGAGCCGGCGCAGGCGGTGGACGTGATCGTCGGCTTCATCAGGGCGCAGATGGTCCAGACCGGCTTCGAGCGTATCGTCCTCGGCCTGTCCGGCGGGGTCGACTCGGCCACGGTGGCCTTCCTCTGCGCACGCGCCGTCGGGCCGGACAGCCTGCTCGCGGTACGGATGCCGTACGCGACCTCCTCGGAAGCGTCTGAGACCGATGCGCTGCGCGTGGTCGAGGCCCTCGGCTGCCGGACCGAGCGCGTCGAGATCACGCCCATGGTCGATCCGATGCTCACCCTCATCGATACCGACGGGGCCGATGGGAACGTGCGGCGTGGCAACGTCATGGCGCGCCAGCGGATGATCGTGCTCTACGACCGATCGGCAGCGTTCGACGCGCTCGTCGCCGGGACGAGCAACAAGACCGAGTCGCTGCTCGGCTACGGCACCCTGCACGGCGACATGGCGGCGGCGTTCGGCCCGATCGGCGACCTGTACAAGACCCAGCTGCGCGCGGTCGCCACCGAGCTCGGGGTGCCGCGCGAGATCCTCGATAAGCCGCCGTCCGCCGACCTGTGGCCGGGTCAGACCGACGAGGGCGAGCTCGGCCGCTCGTACGACGCGCTCGACCGCACCCTCTTCGCCCTGGTCGACCGACGCTGGACGGTCGACCGATGCGTCCGCGCCGGCCTCGACCGAGACCTGGTCGAATGGGTAAAGCGACGAGTCGCGATGATGGAATTCAAGCGCCAGCTGCCCCCGGTGGCCAAGGTTTCCCTCCGCACGCCGGGGATCGACCACCTCTACCCGCGCCGCCGCCCGGGCTCCCGTCGGTCCTGATAAGGAGCCGGTAACCCGGCGATAACGAGCGTTCGGCTACGTTGCCCGCAAGCGGCCGACCTCGCCCCCGGTGCGCTGCGAGATGGAAGGAGCCATCGGAATGAACAGGGTGATGCTGGTCGGCCGGCTTACAAGGGACCCGGAGCTGCGCTCGCTGCCGTCCGGAAAGCACGTCGCGACCTTCTCGGTCGCCACCAACGAGTACCGCGGCGGCAACAACGAGCGGACCGAGTACCACGCCTGCGTGGCATGGGACCGCCTGGCCGAGATCTGCGGCCAGTTCCTGTCGAAGGGGCAGCTGGTCGACGTCGAGGGCCGGCTCCAGACACGCCAGTGGGACGACGACGCCGGCAAGCGGCATTGGAAGACCGAGGTCGTGGTGGCGTCGCTGGAGATGCTCTCGGGTCGCTCCAAGAAGGAGTACGCCAAGGAAGCCCAGGCTGCCGCCGAGGATCCGGATGGCCAGCCCGCACCGAACGGCGCATCGGCCGACAACGACCTCGAGGCCGTCGTCGCGATGTGACTCAGTCGGACGGCGAGGCTTCTCCCCCGGCCTCGTCGTCCGGCTCCGATCTCGATCGAACCTGCTGGGCCAAGATTCATCGACTCCGAGCGGCTAGGACACCTGAAGTAGGCAGACGCTTCAAGGTGCCTCCAAGGGCTGCGCGCGCGGGGGTGGATACGCTCTTAGGCCCAGAACTGGCTCGAAACTCATCGTAGAGGCCGTCGTCGCAATGTGACCGATCGGGCGGGGCTTCCCCGGTCTCGTCGCCTGATCAGCCGGCGTCGCCGAACGTCGCCCGCCCGTTCGGTCGGTAGGTCTGGAGCATCACGCCGGACGGCGTTGAGCTCGTCTCGACCAGCTCCAGGTTGTGCGTCGGGCCGCGCTCCGGAAACAGCCGCAACCCGTCGCCCACGATGACGGGGTAGATCCGCAGGTTGAGCTCGTCGACCAGGTCGCGCTCGAGCAGCCAGCGGAGCAGTACGCCGCTGCCGTGGAGCTGGAGCTCGCGTCCGGGCTTCGCCTTGAGGTCACGGATCGCCGCCTCCACGTCGCCGTCGATCACGTGGGTGTTCTGCCACGTCGGGTCCTTGAGCGTGGTCGAGGGCACGTATTTCGGCAGGACGTTGATGCCGTGGGAGACCGGATCGCCGCTGTCGTGATGCGGCCAGTACGGCTCCCAGATCTCCCAGGTCTTGCGCCCAAGCAGCAACGCATCCGCGCGCTCGAACCACGAGGTGAGGAACGGCCACATCGCCTCGTCGGCGTGCGCAGCCGTCCAGCCGCCACGCTCGAACCCTCCGCGCCGGTCTTCGTCGTGGCCACCAGGGCCTTGGTACACGCCATCCACGGTCAGCATCATCGAGGCGGTCAGCTTCATGGTCATCGCTCCGTGCATGAGGTCGTCGATGGTTAGACGACCGTTCGGACGCAGACTAATCGGCGAGCCGCAAGCGAGGCCCGTGGGCGGCTTGTTTGACAGGAGTATCGTGCTTGCCATGCCTGACTTCGTCGAAGCGTTGACCCTCGCCGCTTTGGTGGCCGCCACCCTCGAATACGCCCTGGTGATGCGCCACCGCGAGGAGCGGCGCGACGCCTTCCGTTGGCAGGCGGAGATCCGCGAGTCGCTGGTGTCGCTCGGCCGGGTCGAGCCTGCGCCAGCGCGTCGTTGGACGGACGAGGGCACCCGCCTCCGACGGGGGCGCTAGCCAGCGCGCCTCCCCGATTTCCCGGTCCTGCCCGAGCCGAGGGATCGCCACTAGGCAGGCAGCGACACGTGAAAGGGCCCCGCGGCAAGCCGCAGGGCCCCTTTTCTGGCTGAGACCTCGGTTAGCCGAGGATGCTCAGGATCTGGTCCAGCAGACGGGCGATGCCGTTCAGGACACCTCCGAGGACGGGGCCGTCAAGCAGTCCGGCAACGGCGCAGAGCAGGTTGCCCAGCAGGTTGCCGGCACCAGGCACGGCCGTGATCAACAGCTCGACCTGGTTCAGGTCGACCACGAGACCCAGCAGGTCCAGGTGCAACGGGCCGAGGACGAGCTCGAGGATCTCGCACGATCCAACCGACTGCGCGACGTCGATGGCCGTCGTGAACGAGTCACTCACGGGGGTCACCGCTCCGGTCACCGAATCGGTGATCGCGCCGGTGATCGTGCCGGTCGCGATGAGCTCGCCGCCCCGGGCGGCGAAGTCCGTCACCGTGATGCTGCCGACGAAATTGCCGGTCTCACCGACTGTTCCGGTCACCGCCTGGGTGACACCGTCGCCGGTTCCCGGCCGTGCCGCCGCGACGGGTGCCGCGAAGGCGAAGGCGGCCAGCACGGCCACCAGGACTAGAGACGTTAAGCGCTTCATGGGAGTGTTCCCCTCTTCGCGTGTCTTCGCCCCGACATCACGGGGCGCTCCGTTCAGGCTGGAAAAAGGATGCAGCCCCTATGCCCGCACCTAGCGGTTGCTCGGCGTCAATCAAGAAGTCTTAACCCAGCCTGCCCGGTGGGCGGGCAACGACCACGGCGCACGTCGCCGGGCATGTCACCCGGCCGTGATCAGCACGGTGTTGCCGTCCGGATCATCGACCATGCACATGTAGGCGTCGAAGTCGCTCCGGAACGGGGATCGACGCCCGTGGTGGCCCGCGGCCGTCAGCTCCGCGAACAGCTCATCGACGGCCTCATTGCCATCGACAAAGAACTCGAGCATGACCCGCGATGAGCCCTGTGGCGCCTCGCGCTCGCGGTCGTACTTCTCGAACGTGCTGGTCCAGATGATCGTGCGCCCGTCGCCGATGTCGACCCCGACGTCGGTCTTCTCATCGGCATCGGCCGGAAACTCGATGCCGAGCCGGCGATAGAACGCGAGCGACCGCGGCAGGTCCTCGATCAGGAGCACGATCATCGTGAAGCGCGGCTTCGCCATGCTGCAGCATCCTCCGGTGTTCTGGGTGACCCGCCCAGAGTACCCGGCGCCTTCATCACTCGATCACCGCCCGGTCAGACGCCGTTGAGCCCTGCCGCGCCGCTCTCGCCGGGAGCGCCGCCATCGACTGGACCGCTGCCGCTCGGCTCGACCGGGACGACACCCTCCGACCCGCCGGCCTTCTCGCCGGACACGGCGTGCCGGTGGGGATGAACACCGGATCAGCTGGACGGCAGAGGGGCTTCGCCCACGTGACGTATTGCATGGAAGGCAGGGTCGTGCTCGCGGGCGTCCGCGCCAGTACGCATTGGTAAACCTGGATGGCACGACTCGTGATGGCCGTGGCCCGAGCGCGGCCATCTATACTGGCCGACCGCGGCAGCACCCCTGAGGCTGGCGCGTGCAACCGAGGGTTGGATGACGGCCGAATACCCCTACAACGGACGCCTGAGCCGCTGGGAGGAGATCGCTCCCGGCCTGGCGATCGTCGGCGTCCAGGCGCTCGAGGAGCCGTTCCCGTTCGAGCCCGGCCAGTACGCCACGCTCGGCCTGATGGGACCCGAGAAGCTGATCCAGCGGCCGATGAGCATCTCGTCCTCCGCCGATGACCTCGGCGAGTACGAGTTCTTCATCCGCCTCGTGGACCGGCGGTGGCCTCACGCCGCTGCTCTGGAACGATCAAGGTCGGCGACCCGATCAACATCAAGGGCCCGAAGGGCAAGTTCCTGCTCCAGGACGACGGCCGGCGCGCGCTCTTCGTCGCGTCCGGCACGGGCCTCGCGCCGTTCATCAGCATGATCGAGACGCTTCGCGGCCGGGGGCAGCAGCGCGACATCGTGCTCCTCCACGGCGTCAGCTACGACGCACGACCTCGCATGGCGCGAGCAGCTGACCGAGCTGGCCAGACGGCGGCGGCTTCCCGCTGCGCTACGTCGGGACCGTCTCGCGACCCAGGGGAGTCCCGACTGGACCGGGCTCACGGGCCGGGTCGAGGCGATCCTGGCCGAGCAGCTCGATGAGCACGGGCTGACCGCCGACAACACGACGATGTACCTGTGCGGCAACCCCGACATGGTGAGCGCGGTCGAGGAGCTCGCCGCGGAGCGCGGCGTTCGCGCCGGAGCAGGTGCGGAAGGAGCTGTACTGGCCGAAGGGGCGTGAGCACCGATGAGCGAGCGCGAGCCGTACTACCTGACCACGGCGATCTTCTATCCGAGCGCAGCGCCCGGCGCTGCACTCGATGTTCGAGGCGATCGGCGCCGATGCGATCGCTCGCTACCAGCGCCTGCTCGGCCACGAGACGCGCTTCCTGACCGGCATGGACGAGCACTCGGCCAACGTCGAGCGCGACGCCCGCGAGCAGGGCGTCGACCCGCGCGAGCTGATCGATCCGTGGGCGGAGACCTGGCGGGCCACCTTCGAGCGGTTCGGCATCAGCTACGATCGGTTCATCCGCACGACCGATCCCGACCACGCGCGTTGCCTCGACCGAGATGGTGCGCCGTGCCCAGGCGCCGGCGACGTCTACAAGGGCCTGTACTCGGGCTGGTACTGCACGGGCGGCAACGAGTTCAAGACCGACCCGCAGCTCGTCGACGGGCGCTGCCCCGATCACCCGACCCTCGAGCCGCAGTGGCTCGAGGAGCAGAACTACTTCTTCCGCCTCTCGGCCTACCAGGAGCGGCTGGAGCAGCTGTACGCCGACAACCCGTCCTTCTGCGAGCCCGAGCACTTCCGCAACGAGGTGCTCGGCTGGCTGCGCGACGGCCTGCGCGACTTCTCCATCAGCCGCGTCGGGGACGACGTGGGGGATCCCGTTCCCGGGCGACCCCGACCACCGCATCTACGTCTGGTTCGACGCCCTCACCAACTACCTCACCGGCGCCGGATTCCCGGACGACCCGGTGGCCATCGACCGATGGTGGCCGGCCGACGTCCACGTCATCGGCAAGAACATCACCCGCTTCCATTGCCTGTACTGGCCGGCGATGCTCATGAGCGCCGGGCTCCCGCTGCCGAAGCAGGTCTTCGCCCACGGATTCATGCTCGACCGCGGCGAGCGCATGAGCAAGACGCGCGGCAACGTCCTCGACCCCGACGAGGTGGCCGACCTGTTCGGCGTCGACGGCGTTCGCTACGTCGTCCTGCGCGAGGTGCCGTTCGACCGCGACGCCGACGTGACGCTTCGACGGCTTCGTGCGGCGCTACAACGCCGACCTGGCGAACGACCTCGGCAACCTGCTCAACCGCACGGTGAGCATGAGCGGCCGCTACCTCGACGGCCGCCTGCCGCCGGTGGCCGATGCCACCGAGCCGGCCGACCTCGAGCTCCGCGACGCCGCGACGCGGACGGTGGACGGCCTACCACGCCGCGATGGAGCGCCATCAGCTCGACGAGGCGCTGGCCGCCGTGATGCAGCTTCGCGCGGCGCCGCGAACGGCTACGCCGAGGGCCAGGCGCCGTGGAGCCTCAACAAGGCGGGGGAGACGGAGCGCGTCGGCCAGGTGCTCGCGGTCATGGCCGAGGCCTGCCGGCTCCTCGGGCACCTGCTGGCGCCCGTCGCGCCGGCCGGAGCGAGGGCCATGCACGAGCAGCTCGGCGCGCCGGCCGCCTACGACGAGCGCGGAGCGGGCGGACCCGGCCTCGAGCGTCCTCCTGGCGTGGGGCGCCGTCCGGCAGTCGGCATGGCGACTGGAGCACGCGAGCCCGATCTTCCCGCGCATCGAGGTGGAGGCGCCGGTCTGAGCCGACGCTCTCGACCCGCGCGGCTGCCGGGGCTCGTCGACTCGCACTGCCACCTACAGCACGAGCGCTTCGACGCCGATCGCGACGGCGTGCTCGAGCGCGCCGTGGAGGCCGGCATCGAGCGCATCCTCGTGCCCGGCTGGGACCTCGCGTCGTCGGCGGCCGCGCTCGAGCTCGCCGCGCGCCATGCGCCGCTGGTCAAGGCCGCCGTCGGCGTCCATCCCCACTCACGCCGCGCAGACTGACGAGCGGGCGTGGCAGGAGCTGGAGGGTCTGGTCGCGGATCCGCGCTGCGTCGCGGTGGGCGAGATCGGCCTCGACTTCTTCCGCAACCTCTCGCCGCCGGACGTGCAGCGCGACGCCATCGCCCGCCAGCTGGCACCGTGCGGCCAGCCACGGGCTGCCGGTCCTCGTCCACGACCGCGACGCGCATGAGGAGGTCACCGCAGCTGCTCCTGGCGTGGGAGGGGCCGGACGGCAGCGACCGGCACGCGGCGTCCTGCACGCGTTCTCAGGCGACGCCGCCATGGCCGGCATCGCTCACGGCGCACGGATTCCTCGTCAGCTTCGCGCTGCCGCTCGCCTTCCGGTCGGCCGTCGGGCCCGCGCGCGGCGGCCCGCTGCCTTGCGCCCGGCAGCTTCCTGGTCGAGACCGACGCGCCGTATCTCGGCCCGGAGCGGGAGGCCGCAACGAGCCGACCACCGTGCTGCGCGTCGTCGGGCGAGCTCGCACGGCTGCGCGCGGGCCGAGCCCGATGCGATCGCGGCGGAGGTGCGAGCGGCGTTCGACCGCCTGGTCGGTGAGTGAGCGACGGCCGATTCGAGCTCCAGACGAGCGTCTGGCACGCCGGTTGCTCATTCGAGGGTCGCGTGGCGGACGCCACCCAGATCAAGGCACGCTCAGGAGGACCCACCCATGGGCCAGGTCAACGTCAACACGCCGGGCGGCGGCACGGCAGGCGAGCCGGCCGGCAGCAGCGGCGCCGGATTCATCCTCGGCATCATCGTCGCGATCATCGTGATCGCCGTGCTGGTGTACTTCTTCGTCCTCGCGCCGGGTGGGGATTCGAACGGCGGTGACCGACCCGACCGACAACGTGGCGTCGAGCCCGGCGCCGAGCGGCGTCGATCCTGCGGGACTACGCCTGACCTCTCGGAACGTCCGATCCACACGACGCCCCGGCCTCGCGCCGGGGCGTCGGCTTGTGCGTCGGACTTCTTGACACTCGGCTCGCTGAGTGCTACCTTGCTGCTGGCACTCTCGTCGGTTGAGTGCCAGTCCACCGGCCGCATCGGCCAGGGCTGGCGCTCCCGCGAGGAAGCCCATCCGCACCAGAGCGCATCGGCTTGCGCATCGCAAGGAGGCACCACGCACACATGACCACCACGGTCAGCGGTACGGCCACCCAGCTCAAGCCCCTGGGCGATCGCACGTCGTCATCAAGCCCACGCCCGCGCGAGGAGATGACCAAGAGCGGCATCGTCCTGCCGGACACCGCCAAGGAGCGCCCGCAGGAGGGCACCGTCCTGTCAGTCGGCCCGGGCCGCACCCTCGATGACGGCACGCGCGAGCCGATGGAGGTCGCGGTCGGCCAGAAGGTCCTGTTCCAGAAGTATGCCGGCACCGAGTTCAAGCTGGACGAGGAGGAGCTTCTGATCCTGAAGCACGCGGACATCCTGGCCGTCATCGAGTAGACGGAACAGACACAGACCGATCCGCCGCGCGCTCAGCACGGCGTCCACACCGAGGAGGAAGAGAAGAACCGTGGCGAAGCAGCTGCTGTTCGAGGAAGAGGCGCGACGCGCACTGAAGCGCGGCGTGGACAAGATGGCCGATGCCGTCAAGGTCACGCTCGGCCCCAAGGGCCGATACGCCCTGCTCGACAAGAAATTCGGCGCACCGACGATCACCAATGACGGTGTCACCATCGCACGCGACATCGAGCTCGAGGACCCGTACGAGAACATGGGTGCTCAGCTGCTCGAGGAAGTCGCGACCAAGACGAACGACGTGGCCGGCGACGGCACCACCACGAGCATCGTGCTGGCCCAGGCCATCATCACCGAGGGCCTGAAGAACGTCACCGCCGGCGCCAGCCCGATGGGCCTGAAGCGCGGCATCGAAAAGGGCGTCGCGGCCATCGTCGAGGAGATCAAGCGCCTCTCGAAGCCGGTCGAGACGACCGACGACATCGCCCACATCGCTGCGATCAGCGCGCGTGACACCGAGATCGGCGAGATGATCGCCGAGGTCATGGACAAGGTCGGCAAGGACGGCGTCGTCACCGTCGAGGAGTGCCAGGGCCTGAAGCTCGAGAACGAGTACGTCGAGGGCATGCAGCTCGACCGCGGCTACCTCTCCGCCTACATGGTCACCTCGACCGACGGCGGCAAGATGGAGGCCACCCTCGACAGCCCGTTCATGCTCGTCACCGACAAGAAGATCAGCGCCGTCGCGGACATCCTGCCGACGCTCGAGAAGACCGTCTCCACCGGCAAGCCGCTGCTCATCATCGCCGAGGACGTCGATGGCGAGGCGCTCGCCACCCTGGTCGTCAACAAGCTGAAGGGCACCATCAGCGTGCTCGCCGTGAAGGCGCCGGGCTTCGGCGATCGCCGCAAGGCCATGCTCGAGGACATCGCGACCCTGACCGGGGCCCGCGTCATCAGCGAGGAGGTCGGCCGCAAGCTCGACAGCGTCACGCTCGAGGATCTCGGGCAGGCGCGTCGCGTGACCGCGACCAAGGACACGACCACCATCGTCGAGGGCAAGGGCGACGCGGATGCCATCAAGGCCCGCATCGGCCAGATCAAGCTCCAGATCGAGGACACGACCAGTGACTTCGACCGCGAGAAGCTCCAGGAGCGACTTGCCAAGCTCAGCGGCGGCGTGGCCGTCCTGAAGGTTGGCGCGGCCACCGAGGTCGAGCTCAAGGAGAAGAAGCACCGCATCGAGGACGCCCTCTCGGCGGCTCGCGCCGGCGTCGAGGAGGGCATGGTCGCCGGTGGCGGCTCGGTCCTCATCCACTCGATGCCGGCGCTCGACAAGGTCGAGGTGCTCGGCGACGAGCTCATCGGCGTCAACATCCTGCGTCGCGCGCTGGAGGAGCCGCTCCGCCAGATCGCGATCAACGCCGGCCAGGAGGGCTCGGTCGTCGTCGAGGCGGTCCGCAAGCTCAAGCCAGGCAGCGGCTACGACGCGCAGCGTGGCGAGTACGGCGACCTGTTCGCGTGGGGCGTCATCGACCCGGCCAAGGTGACTCGCTCGGCGCTCGAGAATGCCGCGAGCGTCTCCGGCCTGCTCCTCACCACCGAGACGGCCATCACCGACCTTCCCGAGAAGGAAAAGGCGATGGGCATGCCGCCCGGCGGCGGCGGGATGGACTTCTAGCTCCACCTCTCGCAACTGCGACAGGGCCCCGGCTTCGGCCGGGGCCTTCGTCGTGTCCGCCCGAAATTCGCCCAGCAAGAGTGCCGATCTCGTCATGCGGGGCACTGGCAGCGCACGTAGACTCGCTGCGTCCGCTGCCACCGCACATCGAGGGAAGTCCAGCATGCCCCGTCACCTCCGACGTCGAAGCCAGGCCGTCACGCTCGCGCTCACCCTGACACTTGGCCTCGTGGCCGGCCTCCACCCGCATGCCGCATCGGCCGCGGCCCCTCCGACGGTGGCGGCGACGATCGCAGCGAACCTGCAATACCCATGGGACGTCGGCTTCCTTCCTGACGGCAGGATGCTCGTCACCGAACGTCCCGGTCGGGTTCGGATCTACGACAGCGGGCGCCCCGGTGCCACGCTCGTGCAGACCGTGACGATTCCAAGCGTTTGGGCCGTGGGCGAGGCCGGCCTCATGGGCATCGCCGTTGACGTGGACTTCGCCTCGAACCAGTTCGTATACCTCTGCGCAACGCGCCAGTACGGCGGCAGCACGAAGAACGAGGTGCTGCGCTACACGGTCACCTCGAACGGCCAATGGCTGAATCCCATCGTCATGATCGGCGGGATGGCGGCAAACAACATCCACAACGGCTGTGCTCTCGAGATGGACCGCTTCGCGAGGCTGTGGGTCACCATGGGCGACGCGGGTAACGAGTCGCTGGCGCAGAACCGGAACAGCTTCAACGGCAAGGTGCTTCGGATCGATCGCGACGGCGGCATCCCCGGCGATAACCCGACGATCGGCGGCACTCGGAATGCCGTGTACTCGATGGGCCATCGCAACCCGCAGGGCATCGCGTTTCGGCCCGGAACCGACCAGGTCTATATCTCCGAGCACGGGCCTGATGTCAACGACGAGATCAACCTGATCGTCGCCGGTGGCAACTACGGCTGGCCCTGTTACACGGGCGCTGGATCGCCGTATCACACCGCTGGCTGTACTCCGGCGAACACGTTCGCG
Source organism: uncultured Chloroflexia bacterium (assembly GCA_963839635.1). Lineage (GTDB taxonomy): Bacteria > Chloroflexota > Limnocylindria > QHBO01 > QHBO01 > JACDBZ01. The sequence goes on along the minus strand of CAWIVT010000002.1, from coordinate 47,777 downwards.
AATCCGGTCTGGTCGTCGGGAGGATCGACGATCGCCACATCGGGGGCGGCGTTCGCGAACGGTGCCCAGTGGCAGGACTTCAACGGGCACCTGTGGATCAGCCAGCTGAAGCAGAGAGATCTTCGCCGCTTCCCCCTCAACGCGCCCGGGACCGGCCTGGCGGCCGCCCCCGGTGATCCAATCGAGTTCCCGTGGCGGATGCGGGCCATGGTCTCCGGACCGGGTGGCCAGCTGTACGTGACGACCTCGGAGGGCGGGAACAGCGACCAGGTCATTCGCATCAGCCCGGCGACACCCAGCGTGCAGCGCATCTCCGGCGCAAATAGGTTCGCCACGGCGGCTGCCCTGAGCCAGGCCGCATATGCGGGTGGGGCCACGAACGTGATGGTGGCCACCGGCCGCAACTTCCCGGACGCTCTTGCCGGCAGCGCTGCCGCTGGCATGAACGCGATGCCGATCCTGCTCGTGGAGGCCGACTCGATTCCGGCCGCCACGCTGGCGGAGGTCGATCGGCTCAACCCGCAGAAGATCTTCGTGCTGGGTGGCCCCGCCGCCGTCTCGGAGGGCGTGCGGACCCAGCTCCAGGCGTACGCGGCCACCGGCGTGGTCGAGCGCCTCTCCGGAGCGGACCGCTACGCCACCGCGGCGGCGATCAGCGCCGAGTTCTACGCGCCCAACGTCCCTGCAGCATTCATCGCGGTCGGGACCGGGTTCGCCGATGCGCTGGCCGGCGGGCCGGCCGCTGCCATGAGCGACTCGCCGCTCCTGCTCGTGCGTCCGAACGAGATTCCCCCTGCCACGCAGGCGGAGCTGTCGCGGCTCGGGCCCCAGCGCATCTACGTCCTGGGTGGCACCGGCGTGATCAGCCAGGACGTCGCCGCTCAGCTGGACGCGTACACGACCGGCCCGGTGACCCGGCTGGCGGGTGCGGATCGCTACGGGACGGCCGCGGCGATCGTCCGCACCTTCTGGTCGCGCGGACCGGGATTCGTGGCGACCGGCCAGAACTTCCCCGACGCGCTGGCAGGTGGCGCCGTGGCGGGAAGGAACGGCGAGCCCATCCTGCTGGTCAAGGGGTCACCCTGGCCGGCGGCGACCGGGCAGGAGATCCTGCGACTCGGATCGGTCCGGCTCTTCCTGCTGGGCGGGCCCGCCGCGATCTCGGCCGGTGTCGAGACGATCATCAAGAAGCTGGTCGGCACCCCGTAGGGCGCGGTTTGTCGAGTCCCGGGGCAGTCCCCTCGTCGTAGGGTTCGAGCGGCGCGACGATCGCGCCGCCGAAGCCCAGGGAGGGCCCGATGCGCTACGTGCTGTTCAACTACGTGCACCCCGACGACGTGGCCGCGTGGGAGGCGTGGACGCCGGAGGAGCAGGCCGCCGACGTCGAGCGCCATCGGGCGTGGTTCGGCAAGTGGCGGGAGCACATCGCCGGAGGCGAGGAGCTCGACATGCCGCGCACCGTGAAGACGCTGCGGCCCGGCCGCCAGGGTGAGGGCATCGCCGTCATCGACGGGCCGTACGTCGAGACCAAGGAGCTGCTCGGCGGCTTCGTGATCATCGATGCCGCCGACATGGACGAGGCGCTCGCCATCGCGTCCGAGTGGCCGTCGCTGGCCAACCAGCCGAAGGCGACGGTGCAGCTTCAGCCCGTTTTCGTGCGCGAGTGAAGGGGCTGGCACGCGGGCTGCACTGACACCCACATGGAACTGGCAATCGCCCTCATCGTGCTCGCCGTCGGGCTCATGCTCGAGCGCGACCGACGACATCCGCAGTCCGTTCGCGCGGTCGCTCGCCGACGACGCTAGCCCGTCGCCGACCAGAGGCGATGTTGGCCCCAGCCTCGGCGCCGCCCGGCGACGAGCAGTCCCAGGATGCCCAGCGCGCCGGCCACGCCGATCGCCGCACCCGTCGAGAAGTCCGGGCGCTCCGAAACCGTCACCGTGACTGGAGTCGGATACCCCTCACCTGAGACGGCGACTCCCATCGGGAACGCAACCAGCCGCCAGGTGCCCGTCGGCAGGGCGACCTCCGCGCCGTAGGACGCATGGTCGAGTCGATGAAGGGTAACGGGAACGCTGCCGGCCTCCCCCCGGAACTCGAGCAGTCCGGGGATCGTAGATTCACTCCACGTGGCTGGCTGCGTGTGACCGGCGTCGTCCCATATCGCGACGCTCACGAAGACGACATCGCCTTCGACCGGATTGGGCGGTAACACCTCGACCGAGAAGTAGGGCATCTTCGCCGCGGCCGGACCGATCGCAAGGAGCAGGGCGGCGGCCAACGCGAGGACAAGGGCACGCGCAAGATGGCGTTGCATGCTCTTCATACACCGGCGCCGGACCCGCGGTTCCGGCCTCCCCGGACTAGAATCGAAACGATGTCCCCTGAAGCAACTCCTGAGACGCCGCCGCGCCCGCGGCTCGCTCCGCAGGAGATCCTCGAGCGCCTGAACCCGCCGCAGCGCGAGGCGGTCAGCCACCTCACCGGGCCCGCTCCTCATCCTGGCCGGAGCGGGGAGCGGCAAGACGCGCGTGCTCGCGCACCGCGTCGCCTACCTCGTCGCCACCAGCTACAAGCCGTGGCAGATCGTGGCCGTCACGTTCACGAACAAGGCGGCCAACGAGATGCGCGGGCGGATCGCGGGGCTCATCGGCGAGGAGGCGGCGCGCGAGGCGACGATCGGCACCTTCCACGCCATCTGCGCCCGGATCCTGCGGCGCGACGGCGACAACATCGGCCTCACCCGCAGCTTCACCATCTACGACCGCGCCGACCAGGTCGCGCTGGTCAAGAGCGTGCTGCGGCGCGCTGGACCTCGACGAGAAGCGCTTCAGCCCGGCCGGCATGCTGGCCTGGATCGGCCAGCGCAAGGACGAGCTGGCGGACGTCGCCACCGCCACGCAAGCAGGCGGCGAACTACTACGACGAGACCGCCGCTCGCGTGTACGAGGCGTACCAGCGCCAGCTCGGCGAGGACGACGCGGTCGACTTCGACGACCTGCTCATGCGCACCGTCTTCCTGTTCGAGCAGCATCCCGACGTGCTGGCCCGCTACCAGGGCCGCTGGCAGCAGATCCTGGTCGACGAGTACCAGGACACGAACCGGGCGCAGTACCTGATCTGCCGGCACCTGGCGGCGAAGCACAAGAACCTCGCGGTGGTCGGCGACGACGACCAGATCGATCTACTCCTGGCGCGGCGCCGACATGCGCAACATCCTCGACTTCGAGACCGACTACCCCGACGCCAAGGTCGTGAAGCTCGAGCAGAACTACCGATCGACCCAGACGATCCTCGACGCGGCCCATGCCGTCGTCAGCCGCAACGCCGGCCGCAAGGACAAGAAGCTGTGGACCGATCGCGGCACCGGCACCCAGATCACGCTGTTCGACGCCTACAACGAGTACGAGGAGGCCGAGTTCGTCGCGCGCCAGGTCGAGAAGCTCGTCGGCGGCGCCGGCCGCGGCAGCATGGCCGGCTGCTCACCAGCCGGGCCGACGACGAGGACGGCGCGCTGCGCTACGGCGATGTCGCCGTCGCCTACCGCATCAACGCCCAGAGCCGCGTGCTGGAAGAGTCGTTCATGCGCTTCGGCATCCCGTACCAGCTCGTCGGCGGCACCCGCTTCTACGAGCGCCGCGAGGTCAAGGACGCGCTCGGCTACGTCCGCCTGGCCCGCAACCCGGCCGACCGGGTGGCGCTCGAGCGGATCATCAACGTCCCGGCCCGCGGCATCGGCGCCAAGACCGTCGAGGAGCTGCGCGCCTGGGCGGAGTCGCGTGACGTCAGCCTGTGGCGCGGCGGTCGAGGACGCCGGCCAGAATCCCGAACCTGGCGCCGCGCGCGCGGGCGCAGCTCGCCGTCTTCGCCGACATCATGCGCGGGCTGATGGCGATGGTTCCGAACGAGCCGCCATCGGCCATCTTCGACGCGGCGCTCGAGCGCTCCGGCCTCCAGGCCGTTATCCAGGACGGGACCGATGACGGCGAGGAGCGCTGGGCCAACGTCATCGAGCTGCGCAACCACGCCGCCGAGTTCGACGAGATCGCCGCGCCCGAGGGCCTGGCCCGCTTCCTGGAGGAGGTGGCGCTCGTCAGCGACCAGGACGAGCTGGAGGACGGCGCCGGATCGGGTCACGCTCATCACGCTGCACGCCGCGAAGGGCCTCGAGTTCCCGGTCGTCTTCATCGTCGGCATGGAGGAGGGGCTGCTGCCGCACCGGCGCGCCCTGGAGGACGAGCGCGAGCTCGAGGAGGAGCGCCGGCTGGCGTACGTGGGGATGACGCGCGCCAAGGATCGGCTCTACCTGGTGCACGCGCATCATCGGTCGACCTACGGCGTCGGCGCGCCATCCGACCCGTCCCGCTTCCTGGCCGAGCTGCCGGAGGACCTGCTGCGCGGCCGAGCGGTCGGCCGCGCCGTTCCGGCGCGGTGGCGGGACTGGCCGCGCGGGACCGATGACGAGGGCGGCTGGCTGCCCGGCGGCTACCGTTCGCCGACCGCGACGGGTCAACGAGCCGCTGCGCCCCGTCACGCTGCCCGACCTGTGCGCGCCGCGCCCGGTGGGGCGGCAGCTGGACGCCGCGCGCGAGCGCGTCGCCTCGGCCACCTACGCCGCCGGCGGCACCGTGGACCTCGGCAGCGGCACGTTCTCCGCTCCGGGAGCGGGCGATGCGCTGGGCGCCGAGGAGGATCCGCGCCTGGCAGGCCGGCGACCGCGTGAAGCATCGGCGCTTCGGCGACGGCATCGTGGTCAGCAGCCGGATCGTGAAGGGCGACGAGGAGGTCACCGTGGCCTTCGTCGGCGAGGGCGTGAAGCGCCTGATCGCGGCCTACGCCGGCCTGGAGCGCGCTCCCTGATGCGGGAGCCCACGAACGGTGGCGCGCTGGCTCTCGAGCTGCGGCGAGAGCGCGACGCGCTTCTTCGCGGCCCTTCGAGCGTGCCTCAGAGTCGATGACCGCGCCCGGGCTCGTGGGGGAGTGGAGCGCGGCCGAGATCATCGCGCACCTCGGCTACTGGACGGGCCACGCCGCGGAGGCGATCCACGCGGTCGAGCAGGGCCGCGTCGAGGCACGACGAGTCCGACACCGACGCCGTGAACGCGACCGTGGCGCGCGTTGCCGCGTTCGACGGATCTCGCGACGGTGCGCCGGCGCGAGGCTGCATCGTTCGACGCGCTCCTCGAGCGGCTTGCCGCTCTCGATCCGGCCCTCCTCTCCGTCGAGCTGCCGGACGGCGACACGCTTGCGCGAGGCCGTGCGAGCCGATGGACCGTCCCACTACCGCGAGCACGCCGAAGCCTTGCGTTCGAAGGTGGCGACTCCATGAGCCGCATCGAGGATCTCGGACGGCGGCTTGCCGAAGAGCGGGCCGCCTTCGTCGATGCGCTCGAAGCGGTCGACCTCGAGCTCGTGACCGTGCCCGGCGTGGTCGAGGACTGGAGCGTCCGCGACCTCGTGGTGCACGTCGCGTTCTGGGCCGAGCACGGCCACCCGGGCGCTCGCGCTGGCGAGCGCGGCGCGGGGCGCCGAGTTCGCATACGACACCGGCCAGACCGATGCCATGAATGCCCGCCTCCTCGAGGCAGGCTCGCTCGATCTCGCCGTCCGCGGCGATCGCGCGTGAGGAGCGCCGCATTCGACGCGCCTGGCTGCGGCGGTGGACGGCCTTGACCAGTCGCTGCTCGATGAGCGGCTCGGCAACGGCGACACCGTCGAGGAGGTCATCGTGCTACGACGGCCCGGAGCACTACGCGAGCACACCGAACACCTCGGGCATGGTTCGGCGAGGAGCCCGACGACGAGGAGCCCGAGTAGCCGATGACCACCAGCGCCGACGCCGCCACCCGCGCGGCCGAGCTGCGCACTATCCTGGACGACGCGAACCACCGGTACCACGTGCTCGACGCGCCGACGATGGCGGATCGCGAGTACGACCTGCTCTTCCGCGAGCTGGACGACCTCGAGGCGGCGCATCCGGAGCTGCTGACCGAGGACTCGCCGACCCAGCGCGTCGGCGCACCGGTCGAAGGCGGCTTCCCGTCGGTGCGCCACGACGTCCCGATGCTCAGCCTGGGCAACGCCTTCGGCGCGCGACGAGCTGCGCGAATTCGACACGCGGGTGCGACGCGGCCTCGGACGCGGGCCGGACGATGATCCCGGTGACCTACGTCTGCGAGCTGAAGATCGACGGCCTGGCCATCAGCCTGCGCTACGAGGGACGCGCGCTTCGTCCGCGGCGCCACGCGCGGCGACGGCATCACCGGCGAGGACGTGACGGCCAACCTGCGCACCGTGCGCGCCATCCCGCTGCGCCTGCACGAGGATCCGCCCGGCGACCGGCTCGAGGTGCGCGGCGAGGTGTTCATGCCGCGCGGCGCCTTCGCCGCGCTCAACGAGCAGCTCGAGAAAGACGGCAAGCCGCTCTATGCCAACGCGCGCAACACCGACCGCCGGCACCGTGCGCCAGAAGGACCCGGCGGTCACCGCGAGCCGCCGAACTGAGCGTCTGGACCTACCAGCTCGTCGGCGCCCACGGCCTGGAGACCCATTCCGAGTCGCTGGAGCTTCTCGGCCGCCTCGGCTTCCCGGTCAACCCGCACATCCGTCGCGTGGAGGGCATCGACGCGGTCATCGCCTTCACGGAGGAGTGGGCCGACGCGCGCAAGGAGCTCGACTACGAGACCGATGGGATCGTCATCAAGGTCGACTCCCTCGCCGAGCAGCAGCGAGCTCGGCTTCGTCTCGCGCGCGCCGCGCTGGGCGACCGCCTACAAGTTCCCGGCCGAGCAGGTGACCACCAAGCTCGAGGAGATCGAGGTCTACGTCGGGCGCACCGGCGCGATGACCCCGGTGGCGCACGTCACGCCGGTCCTGGTGGGCGGCACGACCGTCCGCAACGCCACGCTGCACAACATCGACGAGATCCGGCGCAAGGACCTGCGCGTCGGCGACACGGTCGTGCTCCAGCGCGCCGGCGACGTCATCCCCGAGGTCGTGAGCGCCGTGGTCGACGCCCGCGACGGGAGCGAGACGGTGTGGGAGATGCCGACGCCTGCCCGGTGTGCGGCACGGAGGCTGAGCGCGAGGAGGGCGAGGTCGTCCAGCGCTGTCCGAACCCGTACTGCCCCGCGCAGCGCATCGGCGGCCTGCTCCACTTCAGCGGTCGCGGCGGCGTGGACATCGACGGCCTCGGCTACAAGATCATGCTCCAGCTGGCCGAGAAGCGAGCTGCGTCAAGGAGCCGGCCGACATCTTCCGCCTCGACGGCGACACGCTCGAGGGGCTCGAGCGGCTGGGCCGCAAGAGCGCCGAGAAGCTGCGTGGCGTCCATCGACGCCGCGCGGCACCGGTCGCTGGCCCGGCATCATCATCTCGCTCGGCATCCGCCATGTCGGCGGGCACGACGGGCGTCGATCTCGCCAACTGGCTGGCCAGCGAGCTCCCGCGCGGCGGAGGACGAGACCGAGGCCGCATGGACGCGACGCGCGGCGGACCGGCTGCGCGACGCGTCGGTCGAGGAGCTGACCGCCATCTTCGGCATGGGCCAGGTCGTGGCGGAGGGCATCGTTCGCTTCTTCGACGACGAGCACACCCGCGACACGCTCCATCGGCTGATCGACGCGGGCGTCAGCGCCGAGGCACCTGCGCGCGGGCGCCATCGGCGGAGCCCGCCGACGGGCCGCTGAGCGGCAAGACGCTGGTCGTGACCGGCACGCTGCCCGGGTTCAGCCGCAGCGAGGCGGAGGAGGCGATCCGGGCCGCAGGCGGCCACGCCGGCGTCATCGGTCTCAGCCAAGACGGATTACCTGGTGGCCGGGGACAAGGCCGGCAGCAAGCTGGCGAAGGCGGAGCAGCTCGGCGTGGCGGTGCTCGACGAGGACGGATTCCGAGCGGTGCTGCAGGGAGGAGCCAAGGAATGACCGATGCGATCCGAACCGCCATCGAGGGCGCCAGCGCGTATCTGACGGAACATCCAGACGAGGCCCGCTACACCGACTCGCTCGCCACCGCTCGCGTCGAGCGCGGTCTGCGGATCCGGATCAGCGGACCGAATGCGGAGGAGCTGGTGACCGACATGCCGGGAGCGGTCGGCGGCGGCGGCTCCGCTCCGAGCCCGGGCTGGTACCTGCGCGCGGCCATCGCCGCGTGCGTCACGTCCCTGGCCGTCATGCGAGCCGCACAGCTCGGCGTGGAAGGGTTCGCCTGCGAGGTGGACGTCGACAGCGAGTCGGACGACCGCGGCATCCTCGGCCTGGACGAGGCCGTGCCCGCAGGTCCGCTCTCGACGCGCGTCGCGTTCCGCATCACCGCGCCGGGGGCGGATCAAGCGCAGCTGCGCGAGGTGGCTGAGTGGGCCGTGGCCCACTGCCCGGTGTCCGACGCCGTGCGGCGCGCCGTGCCGCTGACAGTCGAGGTCGAGACAGGATGAGGACACCCGCGACGGTGCGCGACGCCGCCCCGGGCGACGCGGCCGCCATCAGCCGTGTGGCGCGGGCGTCATGGCGCGACACGTATCGGGACATCTTCGAGCCGTCGTTCATCGAGGACTTCCTGGCGCGCAACTACAACGAGGCCGCGCTGGCGCGAGCGGCAAAGGCCGCCGCATCGCAGGAGACGGCCGCCTTCCTGGTTGCCGAGCGTGACGGCCAGATCGTCGGCTACCTCCACTTCGGTGAGGGGCCCGGCGGCCCGGAGCTGTTCCGCATCTACGCCGATCCGGCCCACTACGGCACCGGGGTGGGCAGCGAGCTGCTTGGCGAGCTGCATCGGCGCATCGAGGGCAGCGTCGACGGCTACGTGCTCCACGTCCACTCGCGCAACGAGCGCGGCCGTGCCTTCTATGAGCGCAACGGCTTCGTGACGGTCGGGGCCGGCTCGACTCCCGACTGTGACCTGACCCTTCGCCGCGTGCTCGCCGAAGGCTAGCGCCGCCCGCCGGCCATGCGTCCGGCATCGGGCCGCCCTCGCAGCCGGGCCATCGCGACGATCCCGATGGCCGGGCCGATCGCGAGCACGGCAAAGGCAAGCGCCCAGGCGGACCGGTCGGCCGGGTCCAGGAGGCCGATGCCGACGATCGTGACGCCGGTGAGCAGGAAGCCGGCGGCCGTCTGCAGCGCGAGCGCCGAGCCGGCGGTGCCCGGGCGGCGCGAGCTCGCTGATGGCGGTCGAGAACTGGGCGGAGTCGGCGATGACGGTGATCCCCCAGATCACGACCACGACGAGGACGATCAGCGTCGGAGCCCCGAACAGCAGGCCGGCCGCAACCGCGCTCGAGCCCGAGAGCGCCATTGCGACGATCGTCAGCGTGGTACGGCCCGAGGCGGTCGGCCAGCGCACCGGCCGCCACGCAGCCGACGGCGCCGGCGGCCACCACCCCGAACGCGACGGCGCTGGCCCCCTCGGGTCCGACGTCCGACGTGGCGGCCAGGCTGGCGGCGAGGAAAGCGGGGACCCAGCGTCCACATCGCGTAGAGCTCCCACATGTGGCCGAGATAGCCGAGGTTGGCGAGCCGGACCGATCGCTCGCGCAGCGCAGCTCGCGCCATCCGCAGGCTCAGCCTGGCCGCTGGAACGTGCTGAGCGGACCCTCGCGCACGCCGACGCCATGCGACGACCGCGGCGAGGAGGCAGGGGACCGCTGGCGGCGACCACGACCGCGCGCCAGTCGAGCCCCGCGACCGTCCCGAGCGCGCGGAGGAGGTGCGGGAGCGCCGAGCCCATGGTGATGGCGCCGATCAGGATGCCGACGGCCAGGCCCCGATCGCGCCGGAACCAGCCGGCGAGCACCTTCATCGCCACCGGGTAGACGGCCGCGATGCCGGCGCCGCTCAGGACGCGCAGCGGGAGTGCCGTCGCCAGGTCCGTTGCGAGGACGCCGAACGCGGCATTGGCGCCGGCGGCGAGCAGCGCCCCGCCCGCCATGAGGACCGCGTGCCGGCACGACGTCCGCCGCGCCGATGAACGCCAGCGCGAGGGCCCCGACCGCGAAGCCGAGCTGCACCGCCACCGTCAGCAGCGCCGTCTCGAGCGCGTCGATCCGCCACTCGGCCGCGATCGACGGCGCCACCGCGGCAGCGCTGAACCACGGCACGAGGGCGAGGAGCACGCAGGTGGCCAGCACGGCCGCCTGGCGTCCAGCGCCCGCGGAGCTCCGTCCATCGTCAGTCGCCCTCCGCCAGGAACGACTCGACCAGGCGCGTCGTAGCCGCGGAACGAGCTGCGCACGGTGTGCCCGCACTCCGGGTCGGTCACGAGCCGCGCGCCGGGGATGCGCTCGGCCACCAGCCGCGTGCGACGCGAGCGGCACGACCTGGTCGCGGCTCGCCGGCCAGCACGAGCGTCGGGCACGTCGATCTCCCCCAGCCGATCGGTCACGAACGAGCTACGGGTCGAGCGTTGCCCGCAGCTCGCCGATGAAGCGCTCCGGGGTGGCCGGCCGCGGCTGGAGGCGGGCGGCCGCGGCGAACGAGCTCGGCCCCGCCCTCCGCGGCCGGGCCTTCATCAGCTGCGCCATGCGTCGCGAAGAACGTGCCCCAGTCGCCCGGCCTCGGCCAGCTCGATCCACGCGCCGCATGCGCTCGGCCATCGGCGAGTCCGGCGGGGTCTCCGAGGCCACGGCGGCCAGCACCAGGCGCTCGACGAGGTCGGGGTGATCGACGGTCAGCCACAGGCTGATGCGGCCGCCGCCGGACTCGGCCTCGATCGCCACCGGACCGATGCGCTCAGCGTCGCGCAGGACGGTCGCCACCGCCGTCGGCCATGACGCGCGGATGCATGAGCCGCTCCGCATCCGCCGGGTCGTCGGGGATCGGCCGGCCGAGCACGTGGTCACGGGGCGAGCCGCCGTGCGGCCCTCCCATCGGCGCTGGAGCACGCTGCTCGGTGCCGGCCAGTGGTCGCATGCCGGTCTCGACGCCGCCCAGCACGACGAGCGGCAGTCCCGGCACCGCCGGGCAGCGTCGAGGTCTCGATCCGGCCGCCGCGGATCGGCATCGCATGCGTGGTCATCGGGCCATGCTGCCAGATGGCGTGCCGGACATCCGTCGGCATGCGCACGCGCTACCATCGGCGCATGGCCCATCAGCCGCGACGACGTCGAGCACGTCGCCGCACCTTGCCCGCCTGCAGGCTGACCGACGAGGAGCTCGACCGCATGCAGGAGCAGCTGTCGCACATCCTGGAGGCGATCGAGCAGCTGCGCGACGTCGACACCAGCCACGTCGGCCCCACGGCCAGCGTGATCGAGCTCGAGAACGTCATGCGCGAGGACGTGGCGCGGCCGCCGATCGGCCGCGAGGCGGCGCTGGCCAACGCGCCGCTGCGCGAGGGCGACTTCCTGCGCGTGCCGACCGTGCTGGAGGAGGGCCGGTGACGCCGCTCCCGCTCGCCGACCGCACGATCACCGAGGTCGCCGGCCTGCTGCTGCGAGCCGGCGAGACGAGCTCCCGCGAGCTGACCGATGCGTGCCTGGCGCGCATCGAGCGCGACGCCGAGCGTCTCAACACGTTCCTCGCCGTCGAGCGCCGGACGCCGCCCGCTGCCGCGGCCGATGCGGCGGACGCAGCCCTTGCGCGCGGCGAGGGCGACGGACGGCCGCTGCTCGGAGATCCCGTACGCGCTGAAGGACATCTTCGTCACGCGCGCGCTGGACGACGACGGCAGCGACCTGCCCGGCGGCCTGCCGACCACGGCCGGCTCGCAGATCCTGGAGGGCTACCGGTCGCCGTACGCCTGCGTCGCGCCAGGAGCGCCTGGACGACGCCGGAGCGGTGCTGCTCGGCAAGACGAACTGCGACGAGTTCGCCATGGGCTCCAGCAACGAGAACAGCGCCTACGGCCCGGTCCACAACCCGTGGGACGAGACGACGGTGCCCGGGCGGCTCGTCAGCGGCGGCTCCGTCCGCGGCGGTGGCGGCGGGCCAGGCCTTCTTCGCCCTCGGCACCGATACCGGCGGCTGATCCGCCAGCCCGCCGTCCCTGACCGGCACGGTCGGCATGAAGCCGACCTACGGACGGGTGAGCCGCTACGGGATGGTCGCCTTCGCCTCGCTCGCTCGACCAGTGCGGCCCGTTCGGACGCTCGCGTGCGCGACGTGCGCACTGGTGCTCGGCGCCCTGGCCGGCCATGATCCCGCGCGACTCGACCAGCGTCGACGTGCCCGTGCCGGACTACGTGGCGGCCCTGACCGGCGACGTGAGGGGCCTGCGGCTCGGCGTGCCGCGCGAGTACTTCGTCGCCGGCATGGAGCCCGGCGTCGAGGCGGCCGTGCGGGCGGCGATCGACGACCCTGCGCGAGCCTGGGCGCCGAGATCGTGGACGTCTCGCTGCCGTCGACCGACCGCGGCCTCGCGACGTACTACATCATCGCGCCGGCCGAGGCGAGCGCGAACCTGGCCCGCTACGACGGCGTCCGCTACGGGCAGTCCGCCGGCGGCCGACGAGCTGTGGGAGAACGTACACCCGCACGCCGCGGCGCCGGCTTCGGGCCGGAGGTCAAGCGGCGGATCATGCTCGGCACCTACGCGCTGTCCGCCGGCTACTACGACGCGTACTACGTCAAGGCGCAGCAGGTCCGGACCCTGATCAAGGCCGAGTTCGACGAGGTCCTGGCCGACGTCGACGCCATCCTTGCCCCGACCTCGCCGAACGTCGCGTTCACGATCGGCGCCAAGGTCGACGACCCGCTGGCCATGTATCTGAACGACGCCTGCACGCTGCCGGTCAACATCGCCGGCCTGCCGGGCATATCGGTCCCGTGCGGGCTGTCGGCAGGGCTGCCGGTCGGGCTCCAGGTCATCGGTCGAGCCTTCGACGAGGCGACCGTCCTCCGCGTCGCCGATGCGTACGAGCGCGCCGCCGGCTTCGCGGAGCTGCGGCCACCCACCGCGAATGCCTGAGATCAGCCACGTCCGCATCGCGGTGCCGGAACAGGCGATCCTGAATCGGATCCTTCGCGAGGGCGGAGCCCAGAGCTTTCCCCAATGGCTCTACGCCGAGCCCGGCGAGGAGTCCCGCTTCCTGTGGTGGGGCGTGCGGGCCGCGCCGACGCAGATGCTCGACGTCCCGGAGTCGGACGACGCCAGATTCGGCATCTTTCCGCGACCCGTGGACGACTGGACCGAGGCACCCCGCGGCCTGGTGCTCGCGACGGTCGACCTCGATCGCGCGGCCGCCGACCTTGCGCCGGCGTTCGGCGACGCCTGGCACGATGCCGGTGACGACGAGGTCCTCGGCGCCCGGTGCCGGCGGACCCAGCTCGGACGCAGCGTGCTGGTCCTGGCGGAGCCCAATACCGAAGGCTACGCCGCCGCGTGCCTCGCGCGGTTCGGCGAGGGGCCGATCGCGGTGGCCCTCGACGGCACGGTGAGCGCGGGGCGCGTGGCCAGCACCAATCCGGTCGGTGACGGTCGCGCCACGTACGTGCGGCTCGGCACGGGGCCGGCACCGACGCTCATCTTCCTGCCGGCAGGATGACGTCCGACGAATCGCACCGCGCCGTCGTTGAGGCGTGGCGCAACCAGCGCTACGCGGCCCTGCGCCGGGACGCGGGCTGGCTGACGCTGGCGGGCCTCTCGTGGCTGCGGCCGGGCGTGAATCGAGTCGGCACGGATCCCGATGGCGAGATCGTCCTCCCCGGCGGCCCGAGCCATGCCGGGACGGTGACCGTCGGCGAGGCATCCGTGGTCGCGGATGGCTCCTTCTCGCATGGCGGCGTGCCGGCAGACGGGCTCCAGCTCGAGACCGATCGAGACGGCGGCGAGCCCACCGTGCTCGAGCTCGGTGCGCTGCGGCTATGCGTCATCGAGCGCGGCGGGCGCCTCGCCATCAGGACGTGGGACACCGAGTCGCCCGCCAGGCGCGACTTCGAGGGCATCGACCACTGGCCGGTCGATCCGAGGTGGCGGCTCACGGCGCGCTTCGAGCCGACGCCGGGTCGCATGCTGCGGGTTCCCGATGTGCTCGGCACCGTCGACGAGGAAGAGTCGCCCGGGGACCTCGCCTTCGAGGTCGACGGCCGGACCCATCGGCTCCAGGCGCTTCGTGGCGGCGACCGGGGTGAGATGTGGCTCGTCTTCGCCGATGCCACGAACGGCGACGAGACCTATGGCGGCGGCAGGTTCCTGTACACCGAGCCGCCCGACGCGGACCGGTCTGTCACGCTCGACTTCAACCGCGCATACAACCCGCCGTGCGTCTTCAGCCCGTACGCGACCTGCCCGTTGCCGTGGCCCGAGAATCGGCTGCGGATCCGGGTCGAGGCGGGCGAGCGCAACTGGGACCGCAACTGACGACGCACAGCCACAGGCCTCACTCCGAAGCGGGGCCTCAGGCAGATGCGTCGTTGCCGGATGCAGCCGAGTCGCTGCCCGATGCCCGGAGTACGGACGCCAGGGTCTCCTCCAGCTCGTCCATCGTGAAGGGTTTGATGACAATCGGTACGCGGAGCGCGTCAAGCCGCGGGCGCAGCGACTGAAGCGCTTCGGGCGCGCCACTGCACAGGATGATGGGGAAGTTCCGCAGCTCTCCATCCGCCCTGAGCTCCTCGATGAGCCGAATCCCGTACTCGTCGTCATCCGGCCGCTGGAGATCGACCAACAGGGCCTCAGCTCCCACGTCTCTCACCGTCTCGGGTCCGGAGGCGACGATCTTCTTCGCGACAGGCTCGTATCCCAGGCTCAGCAGCATCGACTCATACGTGTCCAGAATGTCGTCGTCGTCGTTGACGACCAGCACAGTTGCCATGCTCGGCCCAAAGCAGCACCCGTGCCAGATCAGCGGTCGTGGAGCATGGTGGTGGTCAATTGGAGGTGTATGCTCGACGTCACCAATTTGCATCGACGGGGCAGAGCACGAATCTCGAACCGGTAGTGTCCAGCCGGGGCGGAGGATCGGAGGATTCTGTGGCACCGCGCGTGACGGTTGTGAATGACAACCCCGAATTCCTGGCGCTTGTTCACGACATCCTTGCCGACGAGCGCATTCCCACCGTCCTGATCGACGGCGAGCAGCCAGATGCCCTGGAGCGCATCCGAGCGTCGCGACCTGAAATTCTCATGATCGACCTGCGCATGGGAAGCGACGAGCTGTACGGCTGGGACATCGCTCAGCAGGTCCGCCACGACGCGGAGCTGTCCGAGACGCCGATCCTGGTTTGCAGCGCAGACGCGGCCTCGCTGGCGCAGATCCAGGACCAGCTTGACGACACCCGCCGCGTTGGCACGCTCACGAAGCCATTCAGCATCGAACACTTGCTGGAGGCCATCGAGCAGCTTCACCAGCCGGCGCGTTAGCCGGGTCAGGCCTCGCGCCGCAGCTCGTCGAGATCCAGGTCGCGCTCGACACGGCGTAGCGCCTCCTCACTGATCTCGCCGCGGTCGAGGAGCGCCAGCACTGCCTCGCGCTCCGCGGCAATCACCGCTCGGCGAATCTCGTCGTGCTCCATCACCTCCACCTCCTGGGGAGTGAGTTCGTCGGGATCGGCCGGCTCAGGGACCTCGCCGTGGTCGTGGACGAGGTGTTCGCCCCGGTGCTGGTACCGCTCGCGCAGCTGGTCCACCAGCGGAATGTGCCCGGGAACCTCCTTCCGCAGCTCCTCCAGTCGCACCAGGGCTGCCTCGGCGGCCACTGTGCGAGCGTGGATCTCCTCGTGCTCCGTCGCGCCATCGTCGACGACATTCAGCGTGCGGATGAGGGCCGGAAGGCTGAGACCCTGGCCGATGAGGGTGACGAGGATCACGGAGAACGTGAGAAAGACGATGAGGCCACGTTCCGGAACGTCGGGCGGAAGCGCCAGAGCCGCGGCCAGTGAGATGGCGCCGCGCATGCCGCCCCAGCCGAGGATGAGCACGACCCGAGCCGGGGGAGCGGGATCGCGGCGCGCAATCGACGGAAACAGCCAGCGCGGGAGGTAGGTGGCCGGGTAGACCCACAGCAGCCGCACGACGATGACGGTGAGGCAGACCGCGGCTGCCAGGATGGCGAGCTCGCCTGCCGCATAGCCCTCCATGTCGCCGATGACCGTCGGCAGCTGGAGCCCGATGAGCAGGAACGCGAGCCCGTTCACCACGAAGATCACCATCTTCCAGGTGGAGGCGCCGAGCAGGCGGGTGTTGGAGCCCATCACTCGCGGCGTCCGCAGCCCAACGAGCAGCCCGGCCGTCACCGTGGCCAACACGCCGGACACGCCGATCTCCTCCGCCGGCAGGTAGGCGGCAAAGGGCACCAGCAGGCTCACGAGGACCTCGACCGGGGGGTCGTCGAGCAGTGAGAGAAGCCAGACGGCCAGCCAGCCGACCACCAGGCCCACGACAGCACCGCCCACCGCGATCGTCACGAAGCTGACGGCCGCGCCGCCGAGGCTGAAGGCGCCCGTGCCGAGCGCGGCGACGACGGCCAGACGGTAGATGGTGAGCGCGGTTGCGTCGTTCACGAGGCTCTCGCCCTCGAAGACGAGCACGAGCCGGCGCGGCAGGTTCAGCCGGCGAGCGATCGAGGTCGCGGCGATGGCGTCCGGTGGCGAGACGATGGCGCCCAGCGCGATCGCGGCCGGCCATCCGAGCTGGGGCGCCAGTGCCATGACGACGGCGGCCACCGCCAGCGTCGTGGTGAAAACCAGCCCGACGGCCAGAAGGCTGATCGGTCGGACGTTGCGCCACAGCTCGCGGGGGGAAAGGAAGTACGACGCCTGGAAGAGGATCGGCGGCAGAAAGACTGCCAGCACGATGTCCGGATCGAGCTCGAAGCTCGGGAGGCCGGGAACAAGCCCGACGACGAGGCCGGCCACGACCATCAGGATCGGGTACGGCACGCCGATCCGTTCGGCGAGCAGCGTGACCGCAGCCACCACGGCCAGCATCAGGAGGACCAGCTCGAGCGCTTCCATCGGCGGCAAGCGTATGACACGTTGACGTGACGCGTGGCCGCGGGCCGGCATCCAAGGGCCGAATGGGCCACGCTCGTCCGATGATCGTACGGCTGGTGGCGAGGTGTGGCCGCGGGGACACTTGCCGAGGGGGAATTACCCCTGCTTCATGCAAGGTGCGATTCGTCCGATGTCGCTCTCTACCGATCCGACGGTCACCCGCCGCGAGGATCTCCCGTGGCCGGATGAGCCGCCCGACAACCTCCCGGCGCCGGTGCCGCCCGCCCCGCCCGTCGAAGCCACCGCCGGCTTCCCGATCGGGCGGTTGCGGCATGCCGATCCGAGCGAGCTGTGGCGATCGTCCGATTTCGCAACGTGGCTTGCCGCCAACCTCGAGGAGGTCGGGTCGCTGATCGGTGTGCGTCTCACGCCCGCGCCCGCGGGCGCCGCGTCACCCGGGACGGTCGTCGCGACCGACCCCGACGGCGGGCAGGTGCGCGTCGTCGTCGAGCTCGGGTCGAGCACGGACGAGACCTTCGGGCTCCTCATGCGTCAGCTGGTTGCCAGCGGCGCGAAGACCGCCGTCTGGGTCTGCGCCAGGGCCCAGGATGAGCACCTCACCAGCGTGACGTGGCTGAACCGCGAGATCACGGGGCGGCTGCACGTGGTGGTCGTCGAAGCCGTGCGCATCGACGACTCGGTGCCGGCCCCCGTCTTCCGCCTCGCCCTGCGCGCCTCCGACGACACATCGGCATCCCGCGCCCCCGCCTCCGCGGTGACCGGCGGCTGACGCGCCCGGCGCCGCGCGCCACCCGGCTGGGTACACTGTCCGTCGCATGACGACGCAACCCGCCTCATCCACCCGCCGCGCGACCGCGGACTTCCTCAACGACCGCGTGCGCTCGATGCCGCCGTCGGGCATTCGGCGCTTCTTCGACATGCTGGCCGAGATGAAGGACGTCATCAGCCTCACGATCGGCGAGCCCGACTTCACCACGCCGGAGCCGATCACGCGCGCCGCCATCGCAAGCCTCGAGGCCGGCGAGACGCACTACACCGCGAACGGCGGGATGATCGAGCTGCGCGAGCTGATCGCGCAGAACCTGAGCGACCGGTACGGCGTCTCCTACGACGCACGCGGCGAGGTCCTGGTCACGGTCGGCGCATCGGAAGGCGTCGACGCGTCGCTGCGCGCCACCCTGAACGCCGGAGACGAGGTGATCTACCACGAGCCGTGCTTCGTGGCATACGCGCCCTGCATCGAGCTCGCGGGCGGCACCGCCGTCGCCGTGAGCACCACCGACGCGACCGACTTCCGCGTGACCGCCGCGATGATCGAGGCTGCCATCACCCCGCGCACGAAGGGCATCTTCCTCGGCTATCCGAACAACCCGACCGGTGCGGCGCTCGATCGCTCCGAGCTCGAGGCGATCGCGCGCGTCGCCGATGAGCACGACCTCATCGTCTACTCCGACGAGATCTACGACCGCCTCGTCTATGGCGATCACCGACACACGGCCTTCAGCGCGCTGCCGGGGATGCGCGACCGGACCGTGCTGCTGGGCGGCTTCAGTAAGAGCTATGCCATGACCGGCTGGCGCATCGGCTACGTCGCCGCACCGGCCGAGCTGATGGCCGGGATCGCCAAGGTGCACCAGTACGGCATCATGTGCGCGCCGACGCCCGCCCAGTACGCGGCCATCGAGGCGCTGCGCAGTGGCGAGGAACACGTCGTTGCCATGCATGACGAGTACGACCGCCGCCGGCGCTACATGACGGATCGGTTCAACCAGATCGGCCTCACCTGCTTCGAGCCGATGGGCGCCTTCTACTGCTTCCCGCGCGTGACCGAAGCGACGGGCCTCGACGACGCGGCGTTCGCCGAGCAGCTGCTGGCGGAGGAGCGGGTCGGCGTCGTGCCCGGGGCGGCCTTCGGGCCCAGCGGGGCCGGGCACGTGAGGGTCTGCTACGCGGCCGCCTACGAGGACATCGTCGAAGCGATGGATCGCATCGAGCGGTTCGTCGCGCGCCACCGCGCGTGACCCTCCAGCGCTCCGGCGGTGCCGCCGGCTTCTCCGCGACTGCCGATGCCTACGCCGCCACCATGGCGCCGGCCCTGCGACCCGTGGCCGAGGAGGTCGTTCGGCGCGCGGCCCTGCGTCCGGGTGAGTCGGTGCTCGACATCGGCACCGGCACCGGCACCGCCGCGGGGCTGGCCACGGGGGAGGGACGCCGAGTCACCGGCCTCGACGCCGCGCACGGGATGCTCGAGATCGCCCGACGCGAGGTGCCCGGTGTCGAATTCGTCGAGGCAGACTTCACCGACCTGCCGCTGCAGGACGCATCCTTCCAGGTGGTCCTGGCGGCGCACGCGCTCTTGTTCGCCGACGACCGGGTCGCCACGCTGCGCGAGTGGCGGCGGGTCGTGGCGCCGGGCGGTCGCATCTCGCTCTCGGTGCCCGGACCGGGCGACGTCGTACCGGCCACGGTCCTGCACGCGGTCTATGACGAATACGGCATCACCTGGGGCGATGACTACCCGACGCGGGCGGAAGTTGCGGGCTGGGCCGAGGCGGCCGGGTGGTCGGACGTCGAGTCGGCGGCGGACCCGACCATCGGCATATCCCTGGTGGACGACGACCACTTCCGCACCTGGCTGACCGTCGGAGCCAGGGGTCGCGCCACGTCTGGTTGGACTGCCGAGCGTCGTGACCGGTTCGCGCGGGACCTGATGGCGGCAACGCCGCGCACGCCCGACCGCGGCTATCGCCTGCCGTTCGGAGCCCTGTATCTCACCGCCACCTCGCGCGAATCCTGATCGCGGAGTAACCCCGCCGCGTATCCATGCACATGAAGCACCGATGGACCGGCGGGCTGCTCCTCGCGGCAGCTCTGACCCTTGCGGCATGCGCACCGACCGATGCGGGCGCCGATGACGAATCGGCCAGTCCGAGTGTCGAGGCGAGTGCATCCCCCAGCGCCGAGACTGCCAGCCCGTCGCCCGCGCCGACCCCGACGGAGCCCGACGAGTACTGACTCAGCCGGCGTGCTGTAGGCAGGCCCGGGCAAAGGCGAGCGCCGCCTCGAGCGCGACGTCGCCTTCGTCGCTGGTCGCCGCCAGCTCGATCTTGGGCTCCTCGGACACGAAGCGCCAGACCGAGCGCGTCGTGCCGGCGCCCTCGTCCAGCTGCGCATCGGTGACGAGGCGCAGACCGCGCACGTTTCCCCATCTCGTCGCCTGGCCGCGCAGGATCCAGGGACTGCCCGGGTCGGCGCTCATCGGCGTGTAGCTGTAGTCGATGATGCCGATGTCGGCCGCCACCAGGATGCGGAGGCGCCCGTTCTGGTTGACGGTGACATGCGAGGCGTACTCGTCCGTCCCGAGCTGGCCGAGCTGGGTCTGAAGGAGCGACCGCGCCCGACCGAGGTTGTCCCACTGCCCGATCTTCATGCGCGGCAGCATAGCGCCCGAGGGGAGCGCCGCGGCCGTGACCCGCACCACGGGCGAACTCTCGGCGGCGGGTCAGCTCTGCGGTCATCCACCCGTATCCACGGGTCAGCTGGCGGTGGAGCGACGGACGTCCAGCCGCTCAGGCCCGAGTTCACCCGCCCGACGGGTCATCGCGACTCACATGTGGGGCGTCGGTACAATCGTGAGCATGGCGGTGAGCACGACGACGCGTTACGAGACGGTCATCGGGATCGAGGTGCACGCGCAGCTGCGGACCGAGTCCAAGATGTTCTGCGCGTGCCCGACGGCGCCCGCCCGAGGGCGCGCCCGACGAGCCGAACACGCGCGTCTGCCCCGTCTGCATGGGCATGCCGGGCACGCTGCCGGTCATCAACCGCCGCGCCGTGGAGCTGGTGATGCTCACCGGGCTGGCGCTGGACTGCCACGTCGAGACCGAGGCGGTCCGCTTCGAGCGCAAGAACTACTTCTATCCCGACCTGCCGAAGGGCTACCAGATCAGCCAGTACGCCCTGCCGCTGACGAGCGGCGGCCGGCTCGCCGTGCCGGTGCCGTCGGAAGGCCGTGAGGTCACGCATCGGCATCACCCGGGCGCACCTCGAGGAGGACACGGCCCGCATGCAGCACGCCGGGTCGCGGGCTACAGCGTCGTCGACTTCAACCGCGCCGGGCTCCCGCTGATGGAGATCGTGACCGAGCCCGACCTGCGCTCCCCGGCGCAGGCGCGCGCCTACGGCGAGACGCTGCGCGAGCTGCTGCGCGCCATCGGTGCCATCCAACGCCGACATGGAGGCGGGGTCGATGCGGATCGAGGGCAACGTCAGCCTGAGGCCGATGGGCTCCGACCGCGTTCGGCACGAAGGTCGAGGTCAAGAACCTCAACAGCTTCCGCTCCCTCGAGCGCGCGCTCGAGTACGAGGTCGCGCGCCACGCCGAGGCGCTCGAGCGCGGGGAGCCGCTGCGCCAGGAGACGCGCGGCTGGGACGAGGAGCGCGGGCCGCACGATCATCCAGCGCAGCAAGGAAGAGGCGAACGACTACCGCTACTTCCCCGAGCCCGACCTGCCGCCGCTGCGGCCGTCCGAGGCGTGGGTCGCCGAGCTGCGCGCCCGGCTGCCCGAGCTGCCCGGCACAGCGTCGCGCGCGCTACACCGATGCAGCTGGGCCTCTCCGCCTATGACGCCGGCGTCCTGACCGTCGACACCGCGCTCGCCGCGTACTTCGACGCGGTGGTCGCTGCCGGCATCGCGCCGAAGGCGGCCGCCAACTGGGTCACCGGCGAGTTCAGCCGGCTGCTCAACCAGCACGCCGCCGACGGCCTGCGCGCGGACCGGGTCGCGCTGCGACCGGCGGGACTCGCCGAGCTCATCGGCGAGGTCGAGGCCGGCCGGGTGTCGAGCACGAACGCCAAGGCGGTGCTGGCGACGCATCTTCGAGAGCGGCGAGTCGCCGCGCGCGGTGATCGAGCGCGATGGGCTGGGGCAGGTCTCCGACACCGGCGCCATCGGCGCAGAGATCGATGCGGTGCTGGCCGAGTTCGCGTCGCAGGTCGCGGAGTATCGGTCCGGCAAGCCGCAGCTGTTCGGCTTCCTGGTGGGGCAGGTCATGAAGCGCACCGCCGGGCGCGCCGACGC
This sequence comes from uncultured Chloroflexia bacterium, assembly GCA_963839635.1. Classification (GTDB taxonomy): domain Bacteria; phylum Chloroflexota; class Limnocylindria; order QHBO01; family QHBO01; genus JACDBZ01. The sequence goes on along the minus strand of CAWIVT010000002.1, from coordinate 25,810 downwards.
GCGCCTCGTCAACGAGGAGCTCCGTCGCCGGCTCGACGCCGGCGAGGAACCCGGGTGACGCGCTGGCACGGGACGTGCGACGTCCCGGGGCGGCCACCACGCATGACAGGGGGCACCTGATGCGCATCGCGCAGGTGGCGCCGCTCATAGAGAGCGTGCCGCCCACCGCCTACGGCGGGACCGAACGCGTCGTGTCGTACCTGACCGAGGAGCTCGTTCGGCAGGGCCACGACGTGACGCTCTTCGCCAGCGGCGACTCTCGCACCGCGGCGCGGCTGATCCCGGGCGCGCCGGGGGCCCTGCGGCTCGATCCCGCCGTGGTCGACCCGATTGCGCACCAGATCCTGGAGATCGAGCGAGTGGGCCAGATGGCCGGCGAATTCGACATCATCCACTGGCACCTCGACTACTTCCACTTCCCGCTGTCGCGACGACTGGGAGTTCCGCGCCTCACCACGCTCCACGGACGGCTCGACATGCCGGACCTCCAGCCGCTCTACGGCGAGTTCAGCGACGAGCCGCTGATCTCGATCTCGAACGACCAGCGAACTCCGCTGCCGAGCGCGAACTGGGTCGAGACGATCCATCACGGCATGCCGCTGGACGAGCTGAGCACCGAACTACGAGCCCGGCCAGTACCTCGCCTTCCTTGGACGGATCTCACCGGAGAAGCGCGCCGACCGTGCGATCGAGGTCGCGCGAAGGGCCGGGATCCCGCTGCAAGATCGCCGCCAAGGTCGACGACGTCGACAGGCCCTACTTCGAGGAGCACATCGAGCCCCTGCTGGACGCCGACCACGTCGACTTCATCGGCGAGATCGGGCCCGACGACAAGGAAGACTTCCTGGGGCACGCCCACGCGCTCCTCTTCCCGATCGACTGGGCCGAGCCCTTCGGGCTGGTCATGATCGAGGCCATGGCCTGCGGCACGCCGGTTGTGGCATATCGGTCCGGATCCGTCCCGGAGGTCATCACCGATGGGGAGAGCGGCTTCATCGTGGAGACGATCGACGAGGCGGTGGAGGCCGTGGGTCGCCTCCACGAGCTCAGCCGCGAGGGCTGCCGCGCCAGCTTCGAGGCCCGCTTCACGGTCGAGCGCATGGGCCGCAACTACGTCGACGTCTACCAGCGGCTCATCGGCGAGGGAGCGAATTCGCCGCGCGCGTTCGCGGTGGGAGCCGCGGACGTGCCAGACTCGACGAACATCCCGCAACCGGTGGAGAGCCAGGGCCCATGACCGACGCCGCACCAGCCGATCGGAGCAGCGACTCCGGGCTGCCTGAGCTGGGGCGAGTGGCGGACATCGTCGAGATCGGGAACAGGTTCTATGTTCTGGCAAGCTCCGCGCTGGCCGATGACCAGAACCAGGTCCTCAAGCACCAAGACTCGTTCGCGCTGTTCGACCGCTACGGCGACATCAAGCCCGTCGGCCTCGCCGAGGAGGGGGTCTACCACGAGGGCACCCGCCACCTGTCGAGCCTGATGCTGCGCATCGGCGAGGAGCGGCCGCTGCTGCTCGGGTCCACTGCGAAACGCGACAACTCGCGGCTCTCGATCGACCTCACCAACCCCGACATGATCCTGGGCGGCAAGCCGCTGGGCCACGGCACCGTGCACATCGCGCGGACCAAGGTGCTGTGGGACGGCACCTGCTACGAGCGCATCACGGTCCGCAACTTCGGCCTGGGCACCACGCGACTTCAGCTGGTGATGACGTTCGGTGCCGACTTCGCCGACATCTTCGAGGTGCGCGGCATGCGGCGCCGGGAGCGCGGCACCCGCCTGCCGCCGCAGGTCAAGTCGGATCGCGTGACGCTCGAGTACGAGGGCCTGGACGACGTGAAGCGTCGGACCCGGATCAGCTTCGACCCGGTCCCCAGCGAGCTGGACGGCACGAGCGCCGTCTACGAGCTGCGGCTCCAGCCGGGACGGGCGACGAGCCTGGACGTCACCGTCGGCTGCGACAACGAGCGGCGTCGGACGAGGTCGATCGGCTTCGAGCCCGCCCTGCGGCGCTCGAGGGATCTGGGCCGCGATGCTCACGCGGCCGGGACGCGGTTCGGGAGCTCCAACGAGCTGTGCAACGAGTGGCTCGGCCGCTCGATGGCCGACCTCGTGATGATGACGACCCAGACCGAGCACGGGCCCTACCCGTACGCCGGCGTTCCGTGGTTCTCGACGGTGTTCGGGCGCGACGCGCTGATCGTCGGGCGCCAGACGCTGTGGGTGAATCCCGACCTGGCCAAGGGCGTCCTCTCGTACCTGGCGGCCGAGCAGGCCGACCGGGAGGATCCCGCCAACGACGCCCAGCCGGGCAAGATCCTGCACGAGATGCGGCGCGGCGAGATGGCCGGCACCGGTGAGATCCCGTTCGGCCGCTACTACGGCAGCCACGACGCCACGCCGCTCTTCGTCGGCCTTGCCGCCGACCACTACCGCCAGACCGGTGACCTGGCCTTCGCGCGCAGCATCTGGCCCAACGTCGAGCGCGCGCTGGGGTGGATGGACGGTCCCGGCGACCCCGACGGCGACGGCTTCCTGGAATACGAGCGCCGCACCTCGAGCGGGCTCGATCCACCAGGGATGGAAGGACTCGCACGACTCGATCTTCCACGCGGATGGCACGCTGGCCGATGGACCGATCGCGCCGTCCGAGATCCAGGCGTACGCGTATGCCGCCCGCTGCGGTGCGGCCGACCTGGCCGAGGCGCTGGAGATGCCGGAACGGGCCACGGAGCTCCGGGCGCAGGGGGAGAAGCTGCGGCGCCAGTTCGACGAGAAGTTCTGGCTCGACGACCTCGGCACCTACGCGCTCGCGCTGGATGGCGACAAGAAGCCGCACGCGCGTGCGCACCTCGAACGCGGGCCATTGCCTGGCCAGCGGCATCGTGGAGCCTGGGCACGTCGACCGGCTGGCGGAGACCCTCATGGACGAGGCCTCCTTCTCGGGCTGGGGCGTCCGCACCGTCGCGGCGGGCGAGCGGCGATACAACCCGATGTCCTATCACAACGGGTCGATCTGGCCGCACGACAGCGCCATGGTGGCGATGGGCCTCGGCCGGTACGGCAAGCACGATCACGCCGCGCGGATCATGTCCGGACTGTTCGAGGCCAGCCGTCACTTCGAGCTGATGCGGCTTCCGGAGCTGTTCTGCGGGTTCACCCGGCGAGACGGGGAGGCGCCCACGCTCTACCCGGTCGCCTGCTCGCCGCAGGCATGGGCATCGGGCGCGCCGTTCATGCTGCTCCAGGCGTGCCTCGGACTGGAGGTCGTGGCGCTGGAGCGCACGGTGCGCTTCAGCCACGCCCGCCTGCCGGACTTCCTGGATCACCTCACCATCGAGAACCTGCCCGTCGGCGATGCCCGCATCGACCTGCGCGTGGAGCGCCAGAGGACGGGCGTCGGCATCAACATCCTGGGACGCCGCGGGAACGTCGAGGTCATCACCCTCAAGTGATCGGCGACCTCGATCCGTCAGGGCTGCTGCGGGCCGCTTCGGAATGGCTCGACGAGACGGATCGAATCGCGCTCACCCACTTTGCCGGCGAGCTGACGATCACCGCGAAGCACGACCAGTCCCTCGTCACCCAGGCCGATACCCAGATCGAGACACTTCTCCGCGAGCGAATCGAGCGTGCCTACCCGGGCCACTCCGTCCTCGGCGAGGAGTACGGGTCCGCGGACGACGCGGGTGACGGCCGATGGATCATCGACCCATCGACGCGACGCACAACTTCGTGCGGGGTATCGAGGTCTTCGCCACGCTCCTGGCCTTCGAGCGAGATGGCGTGCTGGAGCTCGGCGTCGTGTCCGCACCGGCGATGCGTCGCCGCTGGTGGGCCGTCCGCGGCGGGGGAGCGCACGTTCGCGAGGACGGGGTGGATCGGCCGGTTCGGGTCTCGACGGTGGACGCGCTGGACCAGGCGCAGATCGTGTTCAGCACCCTGCGCGGCCTCGACGCTGCCGGCCTCGGCCAGGCGCTGCACCGGCTCACCGCGCTTGCCTGGCGCGACCGCGGGTTCGGGGACTTCTGGGGCCACATGCTCGTGGCGCAGGGATCGGGTGAGGCGATGCTCGAGTACGGGGTCAAGCCGTGGGACATGGCCGCCCCGCATGTGATCATCAGCGAGGCCGGCGGGCGCATGACCGACCTCGCGGGCCGATCATCGTGGTCGGGGCCACGGATCCTGACCACGAACGGCCTGCTGCACGACACGATCCTGGAGCTCCTGGAGGACCGATGACCCACGACGCGGAACCGGTGCGGGGCCGCCATCCGTGGGTGGACGCGTTGCTCGTGGGGCTGACGCTCCTGCTCGTCCTCGTCACGGCTGTGGTGGTCGCCGTTCCGACCGTCGCGCCGGCAACCATCAACGACCGCCTCGACATCGCGATCCTGACCACGGCGACGCTCGTCGCCGTCGCCATGGCCTCCCTGAACTGGGCGCGCGGGCGGGTCTCCGGCGACGCGGCCGCGCTCCTCCGCGGGTCCGCCTTCGCGGTGCTTGGCCTGCTGAACGGGCTCACCCTGGCGATCCAGCTCATCGGGGTGGAAGCGACCTTCGGCGGCTCGCTCGACGCACCGGGCCAGCTGCCCCTCGTCGCGGGGGTCATCGCGCGCTGGACGAGCGCCGTCCTGTTCGTCCTGGCCGGCGCGCTGGCCCTCATGCGCGTGGGACGCGCGACGCGACCCGCGGTCATGCTCATCGCGCCCGCCGCCCTCGTCGGCGTGGCCATCGCCCTGGCAGCGCTCTCCCAGGATCGGCTGCCGGCACTGGCCGGTGCGGTCGCGCTCGATGAGCTGGTGCAGATCCCGCCGATGCCGCTCACCCCCGGCTCCGCCCCGGTGCTGGTGGTCATCCAGGTCGCCATCGGCCTCGCGTTCCTGGTGGCGGCGGTGCTCGCGCATCGGTCCTACCGGCGCAGCGGCCGGGCCGGCGATGCGCTCCTTGCCGCGGGGCTCCTCATCGCGGCCGCGAGCCAGGCGCACGGCGCCATCCACCCCGGAAGCTACGCATCCCTGGTCACCACCGCCGACCTCCTCCGGCTGGCCTTCTACGGGATGCTGGTCGCCGGCGCCGTGACCGACAGCCGCGATGACCTGCGTGAGCTGGTGGAGGCCCACGACGAGGTGCAGCGCCTCGCTGAGGCGCAGGCGGCCGGCGCGCAGCTCGAGGAGCGTGCACGGATCGCGCGCGAGATCCACGACGGCCTGGCGCAGGACCTCTGGTACGCCAAGCTCAAGCAGAGCCGGCTGGCACAGCTGCTCGTCGGCGACGGCGAGTCCCGCGTCCTGAGCGACGAGGTATCGGATGCGATCGATGCCGCGCTTGCCGAGGCCCGCCGCGCCGTGGTGGCCATGCGACCCAACGCGGAGGTCGGGCACCTGCTCGACCAGATCGGCCGCCAGGTGGAGGACTTCTCCGACCGCTTCGCGGTGCGAGCCGAGATCACGACCCGCGGCGCGGTGCCGGCCATGGAGCCGCGCACGCAGGCCGAGGTGCTCCGCATCGTGCAGGAGGCACTCAACAACGTGCGCAAGCATGCCGACGCCACGGTCGTGCGGGTCGGTTTCGACTCTGGGGCCGACCTGCGCCTGACGATCGCCGACAATGGGCGTGGATTCCAGCCGGACGTCCCGACCGGCGGCTTCGGGCTCGAGAGCATGCGTCAGCGCGCCGAGCTGATCGGCGCGAAGCTCACGGTCTCCTCCGAGCCGCAGGATGGGACACGGATCGAGCTCGTGATACCGCTGACGGGACGGGAGGAGACCGATGGAGCCTGAGCACCCTCTGCGGGTCATGCTCGTGGACGATCATGCCCTCGTCCGATCCGCGATCCGCCAGGCACTCGAGGCCCCGGACATCGTCATGGTCGGCGAGGCGGCCAGTGCCGAGGAGGCGATGGAGCTGGCTCCCCAGCTGCGTCCCGACGTGCTGCTGCTCGACATCGACCTTCCCGGGCTGAGCGGGATCGAGGCCGTGCGGGAGATTGCGCCGCGACTGCCAGATACGCGGATCATCATGCTCACCGCCTCGACCGATCGTCGCGACCTGCTCGAGGCCATACGTCACGGAGCGACGGGCTTTCTCAACAAGGATCTGACCGGCGACGCGCTGCTGCGTGCGATCCGCGGGCTGCGGCAGGGCGACCTCGCCATGTCCCGAGGTCACGCGGCGACCGTCGTCGAGTACCTCGCTCGTGGCTCGCGGTCCCGGCCATCGCCGACAGACGAGATCGACGGGATGCTCAGCGCGCGCGAGGGCGACGTGCTGCGGCTGCTGGCCGAGGGGATGACGGACCGGGAGATCGCCGCGGCGCTGGCCATCTCACCGCGGACGGTCGAGAGTCACGTGAGCAGCGTGCTGCGCAAGCTGGGCGTGCGAAACCGGGCGGAGGCCGCCCAGCGGTATCGGTCGGACTAGGTCGGGCGGCGACCCGTCCCACGGGTCAACGGAGGGCTGAACCCGCGCTCCGTGATCGATTGCCCGTGCCGCGGGTCATCCGACGGCGGAGCTCGGCGCTTTCAGCCTCTCAGCCCCGAGTTCACCCGCCCCACGGGTGACTGGGAGCGGACTCGACTCAGTCCCGACCGGTGAGCCGTCGTACCAGCCGCTGGAGCCGACCGGGAACCCTCTGTCCGGCCTCGTGCACGCGGCGCCAGGCCAGGTCCTGATCCACGAAGACCTCCAGCGCCCTGCGCGGCTCGGCGTCCCCGATCGGGATGGCGACGCGCGCGCCCGACAGCCATGCCTCACGCTCGGCGTAAGCCTTCTCGTATGCCTCCTGCGCGATGGCAAGCGAGGCGAGGTCCGCGGAGCGCCCGCTCGAAGCGGTGCGCATGGCGCTGGTCCAGGCATCGCGGGCGGCGACGTACTGGGCCTCGGCCTCATCGACGGAGCGCGGCGCCGGCGGCGATGGCTCCGCTACGGGCTTCGGAGCGCGGCGGCGTGACGGGGGAGTTGCGATCGCGGCCGGGTCGGCGCCCTCATCGGTCTTTGCGTCGCGGCGGGAGGTGTGTCGCGTGGTCATTGGCGGAGCAGCCGCTGGGCGGCAGCCATCTGTGCTCTGAAGTGGCGTGGCCGTTCGACATCCAGGGTCATGCCTTCGCCTTCCGGCAGGGTCAACAGGAGCCGCTCGCCGGCGAGGGATGTCTCGACGATATCGGTCAGACTCACAGTCACATTCACCTGTCCCAAATGGACGAGCCGTCGCGACGTGAGGTACAGGGAGCCCCCATACCCGAGCGCGCTTTCGCCACCCGGTCCGCTCAGGATCGCACGCTTGCGCAAGTCATGTACAGACTCACCCGGTGTCAGGTGGGCGACAACGTGCTCATCGGGCTCGATGGCGGGCAGCGGGCCGTCCTTGACTCGCTCTCGCGCGAGGGTCGCATCGGCTTCATCTGCCGCGACCCGTTCCGCGACGAGGGCTGCATCTCGCAGCGCGGGACCTTCCTCCGTAGATCCTTCGACCTCGTCGGTTGAACGATCTCGGTCCCGCTCTGCCAGGTGCATTTCGGCACGGTAGCGGCGGAACCCGCCCGTGCGTATCCGGAGAAGTACGGAAGGGCATACGTACCGGAGATTCCGTATCCGGAAGTGGCGTGCGTACACGTATCCGTGATTCTCAGGGTACGGAGTCACTGATCCGTACACCGGTCCGTACGTCTACGGATGGTGCACGGCGGCGCGGACCGGCACAGTTCCCGGGCATTCATTGATTGTCTGGCGCTTTGTGCCCGGATCAGGTTCGTATAGGGGTGAACAACATCATGCAGTCGCCGGTTGCCCACCGGCGAGTGAGGCGTACCTCTCTCGTCGTGCTCCAGCTCCTGGTTTTCGTCACGTATGTGTTTGGACCGACCTCCGCCTTTGCCGAGGATCCGTCCCCGGAGCCGAGCCCGATCGAGTCGGCCTCTCCGGAACCGTCGACCGAACCGTCGAGCGAGCCGAGCCCTTCGACTGAGCCAACGCCTTCACCCGAGCCCGACCCGACCGAGCCTCCGGCGCCCACCCCTGCGCCGTCCGAGCCCGAGCCCGAGCCGAGCACACCCCCGACCGAGCCCGATCCGACTCCCGCACCTGAGCCTGACCCGGCACCCGGCACGCGTCCCTACCTGATCACCTTTGCGGCCGGCACCGACGAGGCCCGTCAGCTCGAGATCCTCGGCAACGCCGGGGCAACCGACGAGAGCGCCATCCCGCAGCTCAACATGCGCAGCGTTCTCCTTCACGAGGGCGAGTACGCCGACGAGCTGGCCGCCCTCAACGCCAACGCGGACGTCGTGCGCGTGGACCTCGATCGCACCCGCGCGGTCGACGCCGCCCCGTCCGACACCGCATATGCCGACCAGTGGTCGCTGCCGCAGGTTGGCTGGGACCAGCTGTATGGCACCGTCGGCATCGCGGGCTCTGCCACCGTCGCGATCCTCGACACCGGTATTGATGCTGCCCATCAGGACCTCGATGGTGTCGTGCTGCCCGGCACCTCGGTCCTGGATGGCTCGAATGGCCTGACCGATCCAAACGGCCACGGCACCTGGATGGCCGGCATCGTCGCGGCCGAGACCGATAACGGCTTCGGCATCGCCGGCACCGCCTACGCGGGCGTCTCCGTGCTGCCCGTCACCGTCCTCGGCGCCGATGGCACCGGACAGGACAGCGACATCATCGCCGGCGTCGTGTACGCGGCCGATGCGGGCGCCGACGTCATCCTCATGTCCTTCAGCAACCCGGGCTACTCGCCCGCCCTCCAGGCCGCGATCGACTACGCCTGGGCTTCCGGTTCCGTCCTCGTCGCCGCGACCGGCAACGATGGATCGGGCACCGCAACCTTCCCCGCCGGTGACCGTGGCGTCATCGGCGTCACACCAAGGACGCCGAGCTGCCCGAGGTCAGCCCGGATGAGCCGCCCGGTCCCCGGCACCCGTATTCCGACCGGGACGACGTGCACGAGATCTACCGGTCCTGGCGGGCACTGGCCGACGAGTATGGCGGCCGGGTACTGATCGGCGAGATCTGGATTCCCGACGCGGCGCGGCTGGCCCGTTACGTCAGCCCGGGCGAGCTGCACACCGTGTTCAACTTCCCGTACCTGAGCTGCCCGTGGGACGCCGCCCAGCTGCGCGAGGTCATCGACAACACGCTGGCGCTGCATGCCCCGGTGAGCGCCCCGGCCACCTGGGTGCTGTCCAACCACGACGTGGACCGGATCGTCTCCCGGCTCGGCCGCCCGGACACCGGGTTCAGCCTGCATCGCCGTCCGTACTTCCACGCCCAGCCGGCCGATCTCAGCCTCGGCACCCGGCGGGCCAGGGCGGCCGCACTGCTGACCACGGCCCTGCCCGGGTGGGTCGTACGGTACCAGGGCGAGGAGCTCGGCCTCTGGGAGGTGCAGGACATCCCGGACGCGCAGCGGCAGGATCCGATCTGGTATCGGCCGGCGGCGCCGACCCAGGCCGCGACGGCAGCCGGGTGCCACTGCCCTGGGCCGGCTCCGAGCCATCATTTGGTTTCTCGCCAGCCGGCGCGGGCGCCGAACCTGGCCGCCCCAGCCCGCGGCGTGGCGCGACTTCACCGTCCAGGCGGAGACCAGCGACCCTGGCTCGATGCTGAAGCTGTACCGGGCCGCGCTGCGCATCCGCCGCGGCACGAGCCCGAATTGGGCGACGGGCCACTGACCTGGCTGCCGTCCCCTGCCGGGGTGCTCGCCTTCGAGCGGGGGAGCAGCGTGCGGTGCGTGGTCAACTTGTCGGCCGAGCCGGCCCGGCTGCCCGAGCACAGTGGCGTGCTCCTGGCCACTGGCCCGCTGGACGGTGAACTGCTTCCCGCCGACGGTGCCGTCTGGCTGCGCAGCCGGCCACGCGACGGCAATGAAATCCGGCCCGCCCCGCAGAGACGGAAGGGCGCTACCAGCGAACGGTCTGGCCCCGGTAGTCCAGGTACTGCAGCCCGCCCTGGCCGGCCTGGGCCTCGATCGTGTCGGCCACCCCGGGGATGCTCTGGTCGATCGTCAGCGGCGCGCCGGGGCCGCCCAGCTCGGTCTGCACCCAGCCGGGCGCGATCAGCAGCAGCGTGTGCGGGTCGCCGGCGTGCCGGGCGGCGAAGCTGCGCATCAGCTGGTTCAGCGCGGACTTGCTGGCCCGGTAGATCTCGAAGCCGCCCTTGTTGTTGTTGGCGACGCTGCCCTGGCCGGAGGACATTACCGCGATCGTGCCCTTCGGGGCGACGAGATCCTGCAGCGCCTCAACCACGCGTACCGGGCTCAGGGCGTTGGTCACCATCAGCCGGACGAAGGTGTCGGTGGACACGTCGGCCATGGTCTCCTCGGGGCCGTTGGTCACCCCGGCATTGACGAACAGCAGGTCGAACGTTGCCTGGGCCAGACGCTCGTGGAGTGCCGCGACCTGCTCGGGAACGGTGATGTCGACCGTCTCCACGACCAGCCGGCCCGCCGAGGATTCGGCCAGGTCGTGCAGCCGGGTCCGCCGGTTCCCCGCACGGTCGCGGTAACCTGCCAGCCCCGGGCCAGGTACTCGGCCGCCAGCGCGTAGCCCAGCCCGCGTGACGCGCCGATGATCAGAGCGGTCTTGCCGGTAGCTGCGGTCATTGCTCTTCCTCGCTCGCGGGATGGGCCTCAGTACAGGCGCGATTCCGAGTAAATGTTGAACAGGATCGCAGCTGGGCATGGCCATGAGGACCCTCGTCCGCACCCTCTTCCGTGGTCCTTCGCATATGCGGTCACATTCTCGTCTCGGTTCCCTGACGCGGAGGGGTTCAGGCGCTCAGCTTCGGCTCGTCACGCATCGCCGTCCTGCCCTGGTGCAGGAAGCCGCCGGACTGGTGGTGCCAGAGTCTGGCGTAGGTGCCGCCCAGGGCGAGCAGTTCCTAGTGCGTGCCCTGCTCGACGATCTGGCCGCGGTCCAGGACGACCAGCTGGTCCATGCGGGCGACCGTGCTCAGCCGGTGCGCGACCACGAGCGCGGTGCGGCCCTCCATGAGCCGCCACAGGGCCTGCTGGATGAGGATCTCGCTCTCCGAGTCCAGCGCGCTGGTCGCCTCGTCCAGCAGCAGGATCGGCGCGTCCCGCAGGATCGCCCGGGCCAGCGCGACCCGCTGCCGCTGCCCGCCGGACAGCTTCACCCCGCGCTCGCCGACCATCGTGTCGAACCCGTCCGGCAGGGCGTCGGCGAACTCGGTCACGTAGGCCACCTCGGCCGCCGCGGCGGATCTCGGCCTCGGTCGCGTCCGGGCGGGCGAACGCGATGTTGTCGCGCAGGCTCCGGTGGAACATCGCCGGCTCCTGCGGCACGTAGGCGATCAGGCTGCGCAGGTCGGACTGCCGCAGCTGGGCGATGTCCTGGCCGCCGATCAGGATCCGGCCGTCGTCGATGTCCATCATCCGCAGCAGCAGGCGGGAGCAGCGTGCTCTTGCCGCCGCCGGACCGGCCGACCAGGCCGACCTTGGTGCCGCTGGGCACCGCAAGGTCCAGACCGGTGAACAACGGCAGCGCGCCCGCGTGGGCGAACCTCACGCGCTCGAAGCGGACGTCGCTGGCGGCCGGCCGCAGCGGCTCGGGCGCGACCGGGTCGACCACGGTCGGCGGGGTCAGCAGCAGCTCGGTGAACTGCGCGGCTTCGGTCAGCGAGCTCTCCATCGCGCGGTAGATCTGGTTGAACTCGAACATGATCTGGGTCGCGTTGGAGAAGTAGGTGAACGCCACGATGATCGCCTCGATGCCGAGCCGCCCGCCGCCGAGGGTGACCGCGAGCACGAGGCCGAGCACGTTGGTCAGCACCGACATCGGCGCGACCACCGTGTCGATGCGCAGGTTCGCGTAGTCCCACGACCGCACGCGACTTCCGCCGCTGGTCGGCGACGCGCGACCGGTGCTCGGCCGCCTCGCGGTCCTCGGCGGCGAACGCGCGGATCGTGTCCATGTTCATCAGGCTGTCGGCGACGTGCCCGGACACCCGGGCGATCGCGTCCTCCCGCTGGTCGACCAGCTCCTGCCGGCGCCGGATCAGCGGCGCGACGACCGAGCGCCGGTGACCGACGATCAGGCCGATCAGCACCGGCCACGAGCAGCGGGTCGTACTGCCACAGCACCACCGAAGCGAAGACCAGCGGCACGAGGCTGGCCACCACGTTGAACACCAGCGTGTCGACGAACTCCTCGAACCGGGAGGCGAAGCTCAGTACCCGCTTGGTCAGCGAGCCGGCGAAGTTGTCGTGGAAGAACGCCGCGTCCTTGGCCAGCAGCTCGTCCATGCCGAGCACGTAGAGGTTCTCGATGCCGCGACCGTCCGAGCCGGTTCAGGCAGTGGCAGCCGATGCGCCACAGCGACCTCGGCGAACAGCAGCACCCCGGCGAAGGCGAGCACGTACGGCAGCGGCTGCGCCGATGCCGATCGGCATGCGCGCCGACCAGGCGGCCGGCGAGCTCGGCGACGACCAGCGGCGCGACGTAGAAGATGCAGGTGTTGCCCAGCGCCGGAAGCAACATCCCGGGCACGGTGAAGCGCCGGAGGCGGAAGAGTTGAGTGCCGTAGTAGCGGAGCGCGAGCAGCACGGCCCGTTTCCGGACCGGTGAGCCGCGACTGGGTGCAGGTGCCGTCATGATTCCCATCCCGAGCAAGCAGCCTGGTAATGCTGCCTGACCGGGAGCCTCGCGCCGCGACAGGTTTTCTGGCCGCCGGGGTGTCGGCCCAGCCAGGGCCAGCCCGGCTGGCCCGCCGGCCGGGTGATGCCACCGGCGGCTGCCTGCGGATATGGTCGTGTCATGTGCCAGGGCCATGATCATGAGCCGCAGCCAGGCCGGGCGGCCTTCTTCGCCAACTGGGCTTCCTGCGACGCCTCGTTCCTGGCCAAGGCACGGATGGCTGCCGTCAACACCCTGATCAAGCTGCGCACGCACCAGAACTGCTGTGGCAACCACGGCCAGCCTGGTTGTTGAATGCCGGCCGATCCGCCCGGTGCGGGCGGCGACGCTGCCGACCAGGCGTGAGCTGCGTCGGCACCAGACGGGCTGCGGGTTCCCGGCCGGAGGGGGCGCATGGGCGGGGGTGATCTAGTCTACGCGCCCGGCCCGCTGATCGGGCGTGCTGACGATCTTGAGTACCTCACCGCCTTTGTAGATCAAGCCGCCGTCTCCGGCGGCGCGCTGCTGCTGTCCGGAGAGGCAGGCGTTGGCAAGACCGTGCTGCTGGACGCGGCGGCCGCGCACGCCCAGGCCGCGGGCAGCCGGGTACTGCGAGCGGCCGGCGCGGAATTTGAGCGCACGGTCAGCTTCGCCTGGCCTGAACCAGCTGCTCAGCCCGGTGCTGCAGCGAGCGCGGGGGCTGAGCGCGGCCTACCGCAGGGCACTGCCCGTTGCGCTGGGAGTGCGGACGGGCTCGTCGCCGGATCAGCTGATGCTGTGCAACGCGGCCCTGGCGCTGCTCGTCCAGACCGCGGCGGCAGGCCCGGTGCTGGCCGTGGTGGATGACCTGCCCTGGCTGGACCGGGCCAGCGCCGTGGTGCTGGGTGTGCTGGCGCGCCGCCTGGCTGGCACCCGGGCCGGGTTCCTGGCTGTGTCCCGCTCCGGGGAGGACGGCTTCTTCGACCGGGGCGGGCTGACCGTGCACGAGGTGCTCCCGCTCAGCCAGGCCGCCGCCGCCGAGCTGGTCGGCGACCGCTTTCCCGCGCTGGCCCCGCGGGTCCGGCGGCGGCTGCTGGCCGACGCGCGGGGTAACCCGCTGGCCCTGCTGGAGCTGCCGGTGGCGCTCACCGGCCAGCAGCGCGCCCGCGCCTGCCCGCTTCCGGCATTGCTGCCGCTGAGCCGGGCGCCTGCAGGCGACGTTTGAGTCACGGATCACCGCGTTGCCCGGGCCTGCCCGGCAGCTGCTGTTGCTGGCGGCGCTGGACGGCACCGGGCGGCTGCGGACCCTGCAATCGGCCGGGCCGGGACCGGATGGGGTGGACGAGCTGGCCACGGCCGAGCGGGCCGGGCTGGTCCGGGTCAGCGACGATGCCAGCCAGCTGGTGTTCCGCCACCCGCTGACCCGATCGGCGGTGGTAGCGCTCTCGACCAGCGCGGAGCGCCGCCGGGCTCATCAGGCGCTGGCCCGGGCGCTCAGCGGTGAGCCGGAGCGCGCCGCGTGGCATCTCGCCCAGGCCGCCGCCGGGCCCGATGAGCGGGTCGCCCGGCCTGCTGGAGCAGACAGCCCACCGGATCAGGCAGCGCGGTGACGCGGTCGGGGCGGTCACCACGCTGCTGCGGGCCGCCGACCTGACCCCGCCGGGCGCGGAGCGGAGCCGCCGGCTGGCCGAGGCGGCCTATCTGGGCTCGGTGGTGACCGGCGGGCTGCGTGACGTGCCGCGCCTGCTCGACGACGCGCGGAAGGCCGACGCCGGCCGGGCCGGGTCGCTCGTCGCGGCGGTCGCGGCCGCGCACCACCTGCTGCTCAGCGGGGACGGTGATATCGACACCGCGCACCGGCTGCTCGTCGGCGCGATCGAGATGCAGCCGCAGCCCTACGATGCCACCAGCGACACCATGATCCCCCTGTCGGCCCAGCGGAACATGTCCGAACGGACCGGCTCGACCGTGACCGAGGTCCCCGGTAGCCACTCCATCTACGTGTCCCAGCCCGCCGCGGTAGCCGCCCTCATCACCCAGGCGGCGGCCGCGGCCGGAAAGTAGCCAGGCAAACCGCAGCGAGGTTCTCCGCACCCCCCGCCGGGACAGCTACCGCCGCTCCGGCGGGGGACCCATTTTTCTGAACGCCACACCGGCGTCAGCGCCGCCCGCAGGCGCGCGGTTGTCCGCGGCGCGGCGCTAGACAGCGAGGTCGGGCTGCGCGCGGGCCAGCTGGCGGCGGGAGGTGACGCCGAGCTTCCGGAACACCTTCCGGAGGTGGTAGTCCACGGTGTTCGGGCTGAGATAGAGCTGGGCGGCGATCTCCGCGTTGGTGGCGCCCGCGGCGGCGAGCCGGGCCACCTGGGCTTCCTGCGGGGTCAGGTCACGGCCGTGGCGGGCGGCGGCCTTGGCCGCGGGTCTCCCCGGCGGCGGCCAGTTCGGCGCGGGCACGCTCGGCGAAACCGTCCGCACCGATGTCGGTCAGCAGCTGGTGGGCCTCGCGGAGAGCGGCGCGGGCGTCCCGCGGCCGCCGCATCCGCCGGAGCCATTCGCCGTAGACAAGGTGGCTGCGGGCCAGGTGGGCCGGTCCGGGGGAGCGGCCGTGCTGGGCCAGGGCTTCCTGATACGAGTCTTCAGCGTCCGGCCGGTCGCCGGCGGCGAGCGCGCGGGCCCGGGCCAGAACCCGGCCAGCACTGGGCTGGGGCTGGCCTCGGCCAGTTCGCCGAGCTGGCGGGCGATGGCCTGGGCGGCACCACGGTGGCCGGAGCGCTGCGCTGCCTCGGCGAGATCGGGCAGCGCGAACTTGAGCTGTGAGGTGTCATCGATGCCGGCTGGGAAGGAGGCGTAGGCCGCGTCGTAGCGACCCTGGCCGAGCTCCAGGACGCAGCGCGCGTAGCTCGGCGAACCGCAGCTGGTAGCCCTGGCCCTGGCGGGTGGCCTCGGCAGTGACGTCATCGAGCAGGGCGCAGGCCTGCTGCGGCTGCCCGCGCCAGGCGGCCAGGAGCGCCATGCCGAGGCTCCACGGCTGATCCCGCGCCTGGGCCAGGGCGGTCATCTCGGTGAAGCATCGCCGCGCTTCCGCCAGGTCCCCGGCCAGCAGGCCCCAGACGCCGGCGTGGCTGAGCGCCAGCGCCAGCGTCAGCAGGGTCCCGTGCTGCCGGGCCGCGGTCTCCATCTGGTGGCTCAGCTCGTGCAGCGTGGGCTCATCACCGAGGATGGTGGCGTCTTCGCAGGCGGCGGCCAGCCAGTGCAGCATCTCGGGAGCATCTGGGCGGCCCTGCCGCACGGCGTCGATCGCGTGGCGCAGGGCCGGGCGGGCGGCGGCCAGGCCATGCAGCAGCAGCGTGGTGTCCGCGTCGAGCAGCAGATCGCCGACCGTCGGGGTCATCCCGGGGGCCAGTGGCAGCCCCGCGCGGCCCGGGCCACGTCGGCCTGGGTGACCCCGTCCGGCGCGAGCTGATCGTTGATCTGTGCTGCCACCGCCGCCTCGACCAGCACGTCGCGGGCCAGCCGGAGGTTGACGGGACCGAGTACCGCCGCCGCGGCGAGCAGATCGCGGGTGGCCTCCGCGGGCTGGCGCTGCGCGTGATGGAGGCGGCCTGCGGCCCGCCGGGTGAGACCGGCATGGCGTGGATCGTCGTGGTAGCTGGCGGCCGCGTCGAGTTCGGTGTCGGGCACGGCCGAGGGCACCGGCCCCAGTGCTCGCCTCGGCGGCGGCCAGCATCCGGCGGGCCCGGGCGGCCTGGCTGGTGCTCAGGGTGGCCGCGCGGTGGAACAGCGCCGCCGCCTCGCTCCAGCCGCCGCGGCGGCGGGCCCGGTCCCCGGCTCGCTCCAGTTCGGCCGCGGTGTCCTCGTCCGGCCCGCTGCTGGCCTGGGCCAGGTGCCAGGCCCGCTGGTCAGGACGGGCGGAACCGATGGCCTCGGCCAGGCTGGCGTGGACCCGCTGCCGCTCGGCGAAGGTCGCCCCGTAGTACACCGCCGAGCGGATCAGCGGGTGACGGAAGCGGACGGAGTGCCGGATGGTGATGAGCTGCTGGGCCTCGGCCGCGGCGGCCGCCGCCAGGGTGAAGCCCAGCTGCGGCTGGCCTGGCCAGCAGGCCGGGATCGCCGGTGGGGTCCGCGGCCGCCGCCAGCAGCAGGGATTGCGTGGCGGCGGGCAGTTCGCCGGATCTCGCGCAGGTAACGCTGTTCGAGCCGGCGGCCGAGCGGCAGTGGTTCGGGCAGGAACGGGTCGCCGTCCAGTTCGCCGCCGGCAGCTCGCTGGCCAATCTCGATGAGTGCCAGCGGGTTGCCGCCCGTCTCCGCGATGATCCGGTCCGCGACCGGGGGCGCAGCCCCGGCCCGGCCGCCGTCGCGAGCACGGCGCGGGCGTCGTCGGTCGGCCAGCCCGGCCAGGCGGAGCTCTGGCAGCCCGCGTCAGGCGGCCCGGGAGCCGCGCGGGCTCGCGGACGGCGAAGACGATGGCGATCGCGTCGGCGTGCAGCCGCCGGGCCACGAACGCGAGCGTGTCAGCGGATTCCTGATCCAGGCAATGTGCGTCGTCGACCAGGCACAGCAGCGGCTGGCCGGCGGCCTGCCCGGTGAGCAGCCCCAGCGCGGCCAGCCCGGCGAGAAAGCGGTCCGGCGGGCCGCCTTCCGCCATGCCGAACGCCACCCGCAGCGCGGTGCGCTGCGGCGCGGCGGCAGCCCGTCGAGTCCGGGCAGCAACGGGCGGAGCAACTGGTGCGCCGCGGCGAAGCTGAGCTCCATCTCGCTCTCGACGCAGTCGATCCGGATGACCTGCATGGCCGGCGCGGCCACCGCCTGGGCGTAATCCAGCAGGGCCGTCTTGCCCACGCCGGGCTCGCCCCGGAGCACCAGAACCCCGCTCACCTGCTGGCCGGCGCGGCCACGATCTGATCAAGCTGCCGCAGCTCTGCGTCCCGCCCGAGCAGCCCCTGCACGGGGCAAATCTACTGCCCACCGGGCAACCGGGGGGAGGCGCCGCCACGTAGGCAGCACCGCGGACCACGTGCCGCACGTGATGCCGGGCGCCCCGCCGAGGGCTGAGCATGGCAGCAGCCAAGGCCGCCGGTGGCCGTCCTGGGGCAGTCGCCGGCCCGGCCGGACAGGAGACAGCCATGCCGATGATCGACGTGTACGCCGCCGAAGGAACCTTTGCCAGCAAGCACGACCTGGCCCAGCAACTGGCCGCGGCGGTGATGCGCTGGGAGCAGGTGCCACCCATCGCGCTGTTCCAGAACAACACCGCCGCCTTCGTCCACGACCTGCCCGCCGACGCGATCTCCAACGTCGCAGGGGACAGCAACTACGTGCGCGTCCAGGTCCTCACCCCGGCGGGCGTGCTGGACCGCGACAAGCAGCTGGGCGTGGTCCGGGAACTCACCGACATCGTGGCCGCCGCGGCCCGCGACGCCACGCTGGCCGCGCGGACCTGGGTTCTGATCACCGAATCCCCGGACGGCGGGTGGGGCATCAGCGGGCACGCCAACACCGGCGCCGATATCGCCGAGGCAGCCCGCCGTGAACTGGCCAGCCAGGCAAAACAGCCACTGCCATGACAACCCGGTAACCCTGATCGCCGTCAGGTGCGTGCCGGTCCCGGTGCCGGGGTCAGCCGAGCACGTCGCGGGCCTGCGCGTCCAGGTTGACGTTCGCGGGCGGCCATGTTCTCCTCCAGGTGCCGGATCGAGGACGTGCCGGGGATCAGCAGCACCTCGGGCCGCGACGCGCCAGGAGCCAGGCCAGCGCGACCTGAGCCGGGTGCAGCCGAGCCGCGCCGCGGTCGGCTGCACCGGCGGTTGGCCAGCACCGGGTCTGCTGGCCGAACCCGGAGCCAAGCGGGAAGAACGGCACGAACGCGATGCCGCTCGCGCTGGCACTCCTCGCAGCACCGGCAGGGCGCGCGGTCGACGCAGGTTCAGCGGGTTCTGCACGCAGGCGATCCCGGTGCGGCGAGCGCGTGCCGCAGCTGGCCGAGCGTGACGTTGCTCAGCCCGACGCCGCCGATCAGCCCGTCCTCGCGCGCCTGCACCATGGCGGCGAGCTGCTCGTCGAACAGCTGGTCCGGCGGCGCGCCGTCGATCAGGCGCAAGTTGACCACAGCGAGCTGGCCGGTGCCGAGGCTGCGCAGGTTGTCCTCGATGCCCGCCGCAGCTGTCCGGCCGGTTCCACGGCAGCCAGCCGCCCTCGTCGTCGCGGCGGCCCCGACCTTGCTGACCAGGGCCAGGCCGTCCGGGTAGGGGTGCAGCGCCTCGCGGATCAGCTCGTTGGCCGACGTCCGGCCCGTAGTACTGCGCGGTGTCGATGTGGTCGACGCCGGCGTCGCCGCGCGGCGCAGCACCGCCAGCGCCTCGTCGCGGTCGGCTGGCGGGCCGAACACCCCGGCTGGTAGACTGCATCGCGCCAAAGCCGAGGCGGTACACGGTGGCAGGTCCCAGCACATGGTGACGCGGCTCCATGCGGGCAGCCTAGAGCCAGGGCAGGTGAGCCCCCCATCGCCAGGATCTGGTGACCGCGCCGCTAGCGCAGGCTGCTGTCCGGCAGCTGCTGACGCGCCGCCAGCCGGACAGCAGCCGCATCTCCCGGGCGCGCTGCACTGCCGAGGAACGATCCTGAGCCTGAGC
Organism: uncultured Chloroflexia bacterium; assembly: GCA_963839635.1. Taxonomy (GTDB): domain Bacteria; phylum Chloroflexota; class Limnocylindria; order QHBO01; family QHBO01; genus JACDBZ01. The sequence goes on along the minus strand of CAWIVT010000002.1, from coordinate 6,561 downwards.
TTGGCGTAGATGCTGCGGATGTGGGTGTTGACGGTGTTCACCGAGACCGACAGCTCGCTGGCGATCTCCGGCCGGGAGAGGTTCGTCGGCAGATAACGCAGCACCCGCAGCTCGCTCGGGCTGAGCTGCTCGATCTCGGCCAGCGCAGGCTCCTGCCGCGGCGACATCGGATGAGCCGCGCAGGACGTCGAGGATGTCGGCCAGCAGGGCCGCGTGCGCCGTCTCATGCCGCGGCATGGCCTCGAGCAGCTCACGCGAGCCGGTCATCGCGAACGGCAGGACCAGCCGGTCCGCTTCGGCCAGGGCCAGCGCCTGCTCGGCGGCCTGTGCAGGCGGCGCGCTGGTCGCCGAGTTCGCGGTGGGCGAGCGCGGCCAGCAGGTGTGCCTCGACGACCGTGACGTAGCCGATGGCCGGAGCTGTCCCGTCCAGGACATCCTGCACCGCGGCCAGGGCCGCGGCCGGGTCGCCCTCGGCGAGGCAGATCACCGCGCGGGCGTTGCCGATCTCGCCGCGCGCCGGCCAGGTCGTCGTCGAGTGCGGCCAGCGCGGCCCGGGCCTCGCCGATCTGCCCGAGCCGGGCCTGGGTGGCCAGCCGTCCAGCTGGTCAGCTGGCGTCGCCAGCGCGTGCGAGCCGGCCATCTGCGCCTGCAGGTGCTCGGCCGCGCTGTACTCCGCCAGCGCCTCGCGGCTGCCGCCGGCGGCCGGCCTGCAGCATGCCGGTGGCCAGGTGCAGCAGCAGCCTGATGCCGCGGCCCGGTGTCTGTCTCCAGGGCCCGGGCGGCCCGCCGCAGCCAGTGCTCGCCCTCGTCGAACTCGCCCGTCCAGATCAGCGCGCCGGCCAGGTTCACCAGCGCCGGCGCGATCACCGGCTCCGCGCCCCAGCCGTGCTGCTCGGCCAGGGCGATCGCCTCCCGGCACCGCTGCCGGGTACGTGGCGAAGGGCTCGATCTTCGAGGCGAAGGCGAGCTCGGCCAGGCAGGCCACTTCGAGGTACGGCCGGCCGATCCGCCGGGCCAGGTCGGCGCCCTCGCTGCAGGTGCCGCTCGCTGTCCGGGTTGCCCAGCGACCACGCTTCGACGATGCCGAGGTTCATCAGCGCCACCGCGCGCAGGTCGCTGTCGAGCGCGATGTCCTCGTCGGACTGGCCGGTGACCGGCGAGGCCAGGAACCCGACCTGCTCGACGACGCCGCCGAGGTGGCCGCGCTTGCCGCGCCAGCGACAGCTCCAGCGCCGCGATCGCCACCTCGAGGCGGTGCCGGCGGTCCGGCGGCGTGGCCGCGAGCGACGGCTTCGGCCACGGTCAGGTGGGCGGCCGCCTCGTCCAGGCGTCCCCGGGCAAGGTCGCCGGTGGCCCGGGCGAGCGGCAGATCCGGGCCCTCGGTGACGGCACCCGGCGGGAAGGCCCGCAGCAGCGTCTGGATCGTCTGCGCCTGCCCGTCCAGGGTCAGGCTGAACGAGTGGTCGGCGAGCAGCCGGGCCGCGTCGGACCAGTCACCCGCGGCCTGGGTGTGCCGGATGGCGTCGACGATCTCGCCGTGCTCGCGAGCCAGCCGGCGGCCAGCCGGTGCAGGGCCGGCAGCTGTCCTCGGGCAGTCGTGCGGCGCAGCTCCAGCCGGAGCAGGTCAGCGAAGAGGTGGTGATAGCGGAACCAGGTCCGGGCCGGGATCGAGCGATACGACGAACGCGTTGGCGTCCTCGAGGTCCAGCAGGATCCGTTCCGAGCCCGGGCGACCAGTCAGCAGATCCGCCAGCTCGCCGTTGACCCGGTCGAGCAGGGAGGTGCGCAGCAGCAGCTGCTGGACCTCGGGCGGCTGGCACTCCAGCATCTCGGCCAGCAGGTACTCGGCGACCGTCCGGCTGCTGCCGGAGAACTCCGCGACGAACCGCTCCGGGTCAGGGCTGCCGGCCAGGGAGATCGCCGCCAGCCGCAGGCCCGCGGCCCAGCCTTCGGTGCGCTGGTGCAGCTTCGCGGCCCCGGCCTCCGACAGCGCGATGCCCGAAGCCGCCAGGAACTCGCGGGTCTCGCGCTGGGTGAAACGCAGTCTGCCGGCGCGGATCTCGGCCAGCTCGCCGGCCAGGCGCAGCTTGTGCAGCCGCAGCGGCAGGTCACGCCGCGTCGCGAGGATCGCGTGCACCTGCGGGGGAAGCTTCTCCAGCAGCCGGGTCAGCTGGGTCGAGCGCTTCCGGCGAGGCCAGCTCGTGCAGATCATCGATGACCAGGAAGGTGCGGTCGCGATGCTCGGCGAGCTCCGCCAGAACCCGGTCGACCGATGGCCGCCTCGTTGAAGTCGGGTGTCGCGGCCAGCTGCTCGCCCTCGGCCGGTGCCCGAGGCCTGCCGGATCGCGCCGAGCACGGCGAGCCAGAACTGCTGGGCGTCCTGCTGATCGCGCCGCACCTGGACGACTGCCAGCCGGTACGGCTGGCCCGGACCGTCCGCCCAGGCCCGCAGCAGCGAGGTCTTGCCGCTGCCCGCGGGCGCCGAGACGAGCGTTACCTTCGCTTCGGCCGCGCGATCGAGGGACGCGAGAAGCTCTCCGCGCTGAATCAGCCGCGGAGCTGCCGGACCCGGCTTTTGGTGATCTGCTCTGATTACCACGCCTGAACTCGACTTCCAGCGCGCCAGCCCGGCGCTCTCCGCCTCTTCGCTCCGGTCAAGACTATGTGCCAGATGGTCAGCGCGACAGTGTGTGGGAGCGGCAGGGCTCAGAGACCATCTCGATTTCCGGCCTCAAGGCGGCGGACCTCGAGCAGGTCCAGGCCGAGCGCCTCGATCTCGGCCAGCACCCCGTACAGCGCCGACCGGTCGAGCAGCCCGGTCAGCTCGGTTTCGGTGCCTTCCGGCCGCGGGGCCATCGCCGGGAACGCGGACAGCGTCGTCGCGCCGAGCTGACCCTTGATCCGGATCGCGTACCGGGCAGGAGCCGGATCCATGCCGCCATCGTCGGTGGCAGGCAGGTGAACGCTCATCGCCAGGATCAGGTGACGTCGCTCACCTGGCTGACGGCGGGTCAGCAGTGCCGTGCACCCTTAGCACCAGCGGCCGCGCGGCCGGGCGGGCGACCGGCCACGAGCTGGCGTTCAGCCGGATTGGGGTTCGCGTGCAGCGGACTGCAAGATTGCTGCGGGATCGTCGGGAGCATGGGACCTGCAGAGGGACCGGAAGCGGGCACGCTGGCCGCGGCGGGTGACGAGGCCCGGCTCCTCGTCGTCGAGGACGAGCCAACATCCTGGAGCTGCTCTCCGCCAGCCTGCGTTTCGCCGGGTTCGACGTGAGCACCGCGAGCAGCGGGCGCGCCGCGGGCCGCGGCGGCGCGCCAGCCGGATCTGGTCGTGCTCGACGTGATGCTGCCCGACCTGGACGGCTTCGAGGTGATCCGGCTGATGCGCGAGGGCGGCGCCCGTACGCCGGTGGTCTTCCTGACCGCCCGGGACGGCCACCGACAAGATCCGCGGCCTCACCCTCGGCGGCGACGACTACGTCACCAAGCCGTTCAGCCTGGAGGAGCTCACCGCCCGGATCCGGGCCGTGCTGCGCCGCACCACGGCCGGCGACGGGCGCCGTCCCGGCTCGCCTTCGCCGACCTGGAGCTCGACGAGGAGACGCACGAGGTCTACCGGGCCGGCGCAGCGGGTGCAGCTCTCGCCGACCGAGTTCAAGCTGCTGCGCTACCTGATGCTCAACGCCAACCGGGTGCTCTCCAAGGCGCAGATCCTCGACCACGTCTGGAAGTACGACTTCCGCGGCGACGACACATCGTCGAGTCGTACATCTCCTACCTGCGGCGCAAGGTGGACAACGTGCCAGCCGCGACTGATCCACACCCTGCGCGGCGTCGGATACGTCCTGCGGGTCCCGCCGCCGTGACACGGATGCGGGCAGTACTGGCCAGCGCCCCGCTGCGGGTGCGGGTGCTGGCCGTGGCGGCCATCCTGGTCACCGTCACCTCGGTGGTCACCGGGTGGCTGGGCACCGCGCTGCTGTCCGTTACCTGCTCGGCCGCGGCGACGCACAGCTGCGCGGCTTCGCGTCGGTGGCCAGCCACATCCTGGCCCACCCCCGGCCGCCGGGCCGCCCGCCCGCGGGCCAGGGCCAGGGCCTGCCCACCCAGTTCTCGTGCGGGTGGTCAGCGCCGATGGGCACAGCCGGGTGGCCGCGGATTCCGTGCACGTGGCCCACCCGCCGCAGCTGTCAGCCGCGCAGCAGCGCGGCTCGTCCGGCCCGTTCACCGTGGCCGCCGCGGGCGGGGCCGGCGATGACTGGCGGGTAATAGTCCGCGCGCTGCCCGGTGGCCGGACGTGGTCATCGGGTACAGCCTCGACGGCCTGGACAGCACGGTCACCCGCCTGGAGATCGCCGACGCCGCGGCCGGGGCCGTCGCGCTGGTCATGCTGGTCATCCTGGGCATCCCGCTGGTCCGGGTCGGCCTGGCCCCGCTGGCCAGGATTGAGCGCAGCGCCGCCGCGATCGCGGCCGGCGACCTGTCCCAGCGCATCGACCATCCGTCCCGGCGAACCGAGGTGGGCCGGCTGGCGGAGCGCTCAACACGATGCTGGGCCGGATCGAGGCGGCGTACCGGGCGCGCGCCGAAGGGGAGGCGCGGGCGGTGGACTCCGAGGACCGGATGCGGCGGTTCGTCGCCGACGCCAGCCACGAGCTCCGGCACGCCGCTGACCTCGGTGCGCGGCCTGGCCGAGTTCTCCCTGCAGCAGGGCGAGGCGGCCAGCCACACGGCAGCTGCTCCGGGCGATGGCCCTCATCCAGGCCGAAGCCGGCCGGATGGGCCGCCTCGTGGATGACCTGCTGCTGCTGGCCCAGTTCGATGAGCACCGCCCGCTGGACTTCCCGCCCGGTTGACCTGGCCAGCATCGCCGTCGAGGCCGCGGTGGCGGCCGGGCCTGGCGAAACCGGGACCACGTGATCACCGTGCGGGCCGCCGAGCCGGTTATTGTCCAGGGCGACCACGGCCGGCTGCGCCAGATCGTGGACAACCTGATCAGCAACGCCGTGCAGCACACCCCGGCCGGGTCGGCCGTCACCGTGACGGTGACCAGTTCGCCGCCTTCCGGCCTGCTCACCGTGGCCGACAACGGCCCGGGCATGTCACCGGAGCAGGCGTCGCGGGTGTTCGAGCGGTTCTACCGCACCTACCGCGCCCGCAGCCGGTCCCGGGGCGGTACCGGCCTCGGCCTGGCCATCGCGGCCACGCTGGCCGCCGCGCACGGCGGCACCATCGGCCTAGACAGCCAGCCTGGCCAGGGCGCGACGTTCCACGTCCAGCTCCCCCTTTATTCGCCTGAACGCCATACTCGGCGGCCGCCGAACGCTAGCTCACGGTTGCCTGAGCAGGCGGTCAGCTGCGGGGCGGCGGCCAGCAAGCCCGGAGCCTGCCTCGACCCAGATCGCAAATTCTGTGCCCTTAGCTACGGGCGGCGGCAGCCGCGGCTGCGTCTGCCCCCCGTAGCCAAAGGAGAAACCATGATCAGCCTCAGCCAGGCCCTGGGCCGTCACCGGTCCTGGCGCGTGGTCGGGGCTGGTGCTGCTCGCGGCGGTGCTGGCCAGTGGGTGCGGCTGCCAGCAGCTCACCGACGCCGTCATCCGGGTCATCTGGATCAAGCGCCCGCCCGGGCATCCTCCGGATCAGTCGCCGGAGCCCGTTGTACCCCGTCCGCTCGGCCAGCTCGAGGATGCTGGCCGGTCGAAGCCCGCCGTCGAGGTGGTCGTCAGCAGCACCTTCCGCGCTCGTTCGTACGTCGTGCGCGAGGGCTCGATCGGCCCCTGGGCGCCGAGGTTTGCCGTGTTTCGACCATGCCACTCATCCTGTCAGCCTCCGGCTCCCCCGATTGCGGCACTACCGCGGCGAGCGCGAGAGACGAGAGCGGTGTCACCCCGCGGATGCGCACTGCGCGATGGACAGGTCGGTGGCGAACGCTAACCGGCCTGGAAGAGCGTGGTCTGTCCGCGCGCCATCGGTCCAGATCCGCAGCACCGGGACGCGGTCCGGGTCGTCGAGAACCTCCACGGGTAGCCGATCTCCGCGACGGTGGTGGCGTCCCCCGAGGCCGGCCGGCGGCCACTCCCGCGCCGTCGGCCATGATGGTCTCCATGCCCGTGTCTCGGTCGATCCGGACCACGGCGGACGGCAGCATCCCGCCGGACTTGGTCTTCGTGACGAGCAGGCGCCGTCCGGGAGCCATGTGAGATCGAACAAGCGGACCGGCTGAGCCTGCAGCACCACCCGCTCGTTGCCGGATGGGGTCGAGCACGCGGATCGACGACAGCTCTTGACCCTCGTCGTTCTCCTCGAGGACGTACGCGAGCAGGGACAGCCGGGCTCCAGGCCGGTTGGAGCTGCCGCCGTTCGCCTCACCAGCGGCTTGCCACGCCACCACGTGTGGATCATCAGCACCGTCCGTGCTCACGGTGAACACACGACGCTGCGGCCGGTCACCCTGCACCGTGTCCATCGCGAACGTGAACGTCGCGCCGTCCGGCGACTCGGCGAGCTCCCCGACGTTGGCGAGCCTGGCCTCGGCGACCGCAAGCCGCGTCTCCTCGCC
>CAWIVT010000001.1:0-140083 GCA_963839635.1 uncultured Chloroflexia bacterium | reverse complement strand
GAGGTGGTACTTCAGCAGGTCGCGCTTGGTGACAGGGTCTCCCCCATCACGGCCCGGGAAGAGGACCTTGTCCAGGTTGGTCACCCTCACCTCGCGGCCGGCCACGGCCCAGATGCCCTCGCGCTCGATCGCGTCGAGGCCCGCGGCGGCGTCAGCGTCATCGGTCGTGTGCATCGCCTCTGGCTGCACCTCGCGCTCGGCGGCCGCGGTTGCTGCGGCGACGTCGATCTTCCGCTCGCGGCGGACCGACGTCGGCGCCTTGCCGATCTCGACGCCCTTGAACGCGGCCTGCCGCAGCAGGTCATCGGCCGTCCAGTCGGCGAACTCGACGCGGATGACGAGCTTCGGCTCGACCCAGTGCGCGCCCTTCAGCCTGCGGCACCGGGTCCAGCGCGGACGTGTCACGCTCCAGCTCGTCGAGCTTCGCTGCGCAGCTCGCGCCTGGTGCGAGTGTCGATGCCGCTGCCGACCTGGCCTGCGTGCGCCCAACGGTCGCCGCTGCGCACCGCCACGATCAGCGATCCGAGGTCGCGGTGCGTCCCCTGGCCGTCCAGCCATCCGACGACGACGACCTCCTGCTCGCGGCGCAGCTTGATCTTGAGCCAGCTCTTCGTACGACGGCCGGGCTCGTACGGTGAGCGACGCAGCTTGGCGACGATGCCCTCCAGCTCCTGGGCACGCGCCGCTTCGATGAACGCCCGACCCTCGCCCTCGACGTGGCCGGCGTACCTGACCCGATCGGATGCGGACGGAGTCGCGAGCGGAGGAGGCGCTTCCGCTCCTCGAGCGGGACCTCGAGCAACGACCTCCCGTCGAGGTGAAGCAGGTCGAAGGCCTGGTAGATGGCCGGCGCCGGCGGACCCGGGCGCTTCGTGCCGGGCGCGCGACCCGTGCGGACGCCGGTCCGATCCTGGAGGAGGCTGAAGCTCGGCCGCCCGGCCTCGTCGAGCGCGACCACCTCGCCGTCGACGATCGCGTCCCGCGCCTCGATCCACTCGGCGGGCCCCGCGAGCTCGGGGAAGTAGCGCGCCGCGTCCTAGCGGTTGCGCGTCCAGAGCCGCGCGCGCCGTCGCGGATCACCGCCTCCACCCGGTAGCCGTCCCACTTGATCTCGAAGAGCCAGTCTGGATCGCCGAACGGCTGGTCGGCGAGCGTCGCGCGCATCGGCGGAATGAAGTCGGGCATCGGCGCTCTCGCGCGCAGCGGAGAGGTCGATCTCCGCCGACCGCCTGCGGTGGCTCCTTCTCGAAGCGCGGGGCGACGCCCTCGCGCACCTCGTCGTTCGTGCGCCCCGTCTTCACGCCGTCGGATGATCCTCGGCATCCCAGCCTTCGACCGCGTACTCGTCGCGCTTGTGGATCAGCAGCCACTTCTCGCGCCCGTCGATCGCCCCCACGGCCATCGGTCCGAACGATGGTGAAGCTCCCTCGCAGCCTTCTCACCATGCATGACGAACTTGACCTCCCCCTTCCGCAGCGCCTTGGCTGGATCGGGGGTCTCCGACTCCGGCTCGAAGTAGCCCCAGTCCCAGACGATGACGTCGCCGGCCCCGTACTGCTTGTCCGGGATGACGCCCTCGAAGTCGAGGTATTCGATCGGGTGATCCTCGGTGCGCATCGCCAGGCGCCGGCCGGCGGGTCGAGCGTCGGCCCTTTCGGCACGGCCCAGCTGACCAGCACGCCGCCGATCTCGAGGCGGAAGTCGTAATGGAGCGCCGTCGCCCGATGGCGCTGGATCGTGAACCTCCCGCTGCGCTCGACGAGGTCGCCGGGAGGCGGTTCCGGGGTAGCCCCGAAGTCGCGCTTGCGCCGATATTCCTCGAGCGGCATCGGGCGATCAGGCCGGGAGCTCGAGGTCGCCGAGCGTGGGCAGCACGACCGATGCGCCCGCGTCGAGCAGCGCTTCTGCGCCCACCGCCGCACCGGCCAGGACGCCGATCGGCTCCATGCCGGCCGCCACCGCGGCCCGCATGTCCCAGGTCGAGTCGCCGACGTACCAGCACGCATCGGGGACGGCGCCGAGCTCACGGGCGCCGAGCAGCAGGAGGTCCGGCGCCGGCTTGGCATGCTCGACGTGGCTGCCGTCGACGATGCGCGGCTCATCCGACAGATCGAGCGCCGCGGATCGATGCCGCGACCTGCTCGCGCCGCGAGGACGTGGCGATGGCCCAGGTCAGCCCGCGCGCGTCGAGGCCACGCAGCAGCTCGCGCGCACCCGGCAGCGGCCGTGGATCGCGGTTCCGCTCGTCGAAGTGCTCGCCGCTGCGAGAGTCGATCGCCTCCGCCTCCTCGTCGGTCAGCGGCCGGCCCACGGCGCCCGCAACCTCCCGTGCCAGGCGACGCCCGTCCATGCCGATCAGCGGCGCGAGCTGCTCCCGCGTCGCCGGGATGCCGTTCTCGTCGAGCGCCGCGATCCAGGCATCGATCCTGGCGGGCACCGTGTCGACGAGCGTGCCGTCGAGGTCGAAGAGGATCGCGGCGGGTCGGCGTGGCGGCGGCATCGGTCGTACGATACCGGCCGGATGCCATCCGAGTTCGCCTCGCACTGGACGCTCGACCCGGCGACCGTCTTCCTGAACCATGGCTCGTTCGGCGCCACGCCGCGGCCGGTGCTCGAGGCGCAATCCGCCTGGCGCGCGCGCATGGAGCGAGAGCCCGTCGCCTTCTTCACGCGCGACCTCGAGCCGGCGATGGATGAGGCGCGGAGCGCGCTGGGGAGCTTCGTCGGCGCGGCGCCGGACGACCTCGCGTTCGTGCCGAATGCGACGGTCGGCATCAACACGGTCGCCAGGTCGCTCGAGCTTCGGGACGGCGACGAGGTCGTCGCGCTCGATCATGCCTACAACGCGGCCACCAATGCGCTGGAGCACGTCGCCGCGGGGGCCGGCGCGCGCCTGGTCCTCGCTCGGGTCCCGTTCCCCGGCACGACGCCGGAACTCGTCCGTGGTGCCATCCTCGAGGCAATCACGCCGCGTACGCGACTGGTGATGCTCGACCACGTCACGAGCGCGACGGCGCTGGTGCTTCCGGTCGCCGAGATCGTCGGCCGCTCGCCAAACGGGGGGTCGATGTGCTGGTCGACGGCGCTCACGCTCCGGGCATGTTCGAGCTCGACCTGGATGCGATCGGCGCCGCCTATTACGCGGGCAACTGCCACAAGTGGCTCTCCGCGCCGAAGGGCGCCGGCTTCCTCCACGTTCGCCGCGACCTCCAGGAGCGCGTCCGCCCGCTTGCGATCAGCCACGGGGCCAACTCACCGCGGCTCGACCGGACTCGGTTTCGGCTGGAGCACGACTGGACCGGGACCTGGGACCCATCGGCGTACCTGAGCGTCCCGGCGGCGATCGACTTCGGCGCGTCGCTGATTCCCGGGGGATGGCCGGCGATGTTCGAACGGAATCGCGACCTGACCCTGCACGGGCGCGACGTCCTCTGCGCCGCCCTCGGAATCGAGCCGCCGGCGCCCGACGGCATGATAGGGAGCATGGCCGCGGTGCCACTGCCACTCGAGGCTCGCGGCACTCCCCTGCCCGGTCCAGCGCAGTACGACGACCGGGTCCACGCCGGACTTCAGCGTCACGGCATCCAGGCCTCGGTCGGTTCCTGGCCCCAGCAGCCGAGCGGTGAGCAGTGGCGCCGCATCGTGCGCATCAGCGCCGCACCGTACGTCGACCGCGCCGACGTCGAGCTCCTCGCCCGGGTCCTTCCCGGCATCCTCGCGACGGCCGGCCGGTAGGATTGGCCGCCATGCCCATCGATGCCAGCACGCTGAATCCGGACCCGATCCGCCAGCTCGGCGCGTGGGTCGACGACGCCGCTCGGGCCGGCATCGCGCTGCCGAACTCGTTCGCTTTGGCGACGGCCGACGAGACCGGGGCGCCGTCGGTGCGGTTCGTGCTGCTCCGCGGGCTCGACGCCGAGGGGCTGCGTTACTACACCTACCGCGGCAGCCGGAAGGGTCGCGACGTGGCCATCAACCCGTGGGCGTCCGCCGCGTTCTGGTGGCCGGCGCTCGATCGACAGGCTCGCGTCAGCGGATCCATCCGGCTGTTGTCGGAGGAGGAGTCGCTCGCCTACTGGCGCACGCGACCCCGTGGCAGCCAGCTGTCGGCGAGCGCATCGGCACAGGGACAGGAGATCGGCTCGCGCGAGGAGCTCGAGGCGAAGGTCGCCGAGGTTGCGGCACGCTTCTCCGACGAGGTGCCGCTCGCGCCAATGTGGGGCGGCTACCTGATCGTTCCGAGGGTGGTCGAGTTCTGGGAGAGCCGTCCGGATCGGCTGCACGACCGGATCGAGTACCGCCGCGGCGGGGACGGCTCCTGGAACGCACGACGGCTGCAGCCCTAACCGGCTTCCTCATCGGCCTCCGGCAGCTCCACCACGACGGCGGCATGCCGCGGCGACCGGTTGTAGGCCGCGGCAAGCAGGGCACCGATCAGCCCGCCCGTCAAGCCGGCCACGATGGCGACCACCAGGGCCACCGCCGGGATGACCAGCCACCACGTGCTCGAGACCCAGCGCAGCGCGTTGACCTGGTCGCCGAGCGGCAGCAGGCTGCGCGCCACGCCGAGCGTGAAGCCGAGGTCACGCTGCCACTCCAGGACACTGCCCGCCGCCCAGGCCAGGATGGCGCCCAGCACGGCTCCGACGACCAGCCCCAGGGCCGCGCCCACCCAGGCCCCGGCCACGAAGGCGGCACGGACGGAGACGGCCGCCAGACGGCCGCGCACGAGCCTCATCGCGCCCGCGCCGTCGCGCGGCCGCCTCGGCGTGTCAGGACGAAGAGCAGCAGGCCAAGCGCGCCGATGGAGAGGCCAAGGCCGTAGCCGACGAACGCCAGCAGCGCCCAATCGTCGAGGAGCGGCTCCGGTCGCACGCGCGGGCGCACCAGCCCCGGATCGAGGGCGAGGGCGTCGCCACGCCCGGCCGGGGCCGCGAACGTGTCGGTGACCAGCTCCCCTGCCGGCCGGAGCGTCCCGTCCGGCCGATACAGGCCGAACTGCTCGAGGCCGATCCCGGCAAGCGGCGTTGCAAAGTCGTGCAATGCCCACCATGTCGCGGCGGCAACGAAGCCTCCAACCTCGTCGCCGCGATACGCCTCGAGCACGCCGTACGTCTCCTCGAAGATCCTGCCTTGCAGCCGCTCGTCGGCAGGAATGTCGGCCCAGCGGCCGAACTCGAGGACGAGGATCGGCTTGTCGGGGTGCGTTTCGTGCGCCTCGATGATCGCGCGGCGCGTATCGGCCGCGGCGTCGTCGCCATAGAAGACGCCGTGATACGACGTCATTCCCGCCACGTCCAGTGGAGCGTGGGTGGGGTCGTCGGGCCGCCACCCGTAGGCCGCCTGTCCCGTCAGCCGCGTGCCGTCGATGGCGCGATCGATGTCGTGCAGCTCGGCCAACGCATCGGTCCGCTCCTCATCGCCGGTCGACTCGTTGGCGAAGCCGTGGAAGAGGACCGACGGGCGATTCATGTCACGGAGCGCCATCTCGCGCAGCATCTGCTGCGGAATGCCGCGGCGCATGGATCGCTCGAAGACCAGGGGGGTCGTGTGATACAGGGGAATCTCCTCCCACACCGCGAATCCCAGCCGGTCGGCCAGCAACAGGACCATCGGGTCGGCGGGCTGGTGACCCGTACGGAGCAGATCTGCGCCGACTGCGGCCGCATCGCGAAGGTCGGCGAGAATCTCCTCCGGTCGCTGCGCCGGCGTTCCGCCCACGAGTCCTGCCTCGGGTTCGAAGGTGAGCGTCTCACCATGGAGCCCAACGCCGCGGAAGAACGATCGCTCGCCGTTGAGCAGCACGCTGGGTCCGGCCGGGTCCACCGCCAGATGGCGGATCCCGAACGTCGTCCACAGCTCGTCACGGACACGACCCTCGCGCGGGTCGGGCGAGGGTTCGTTGCGAAGGAGCTGCACGCGCAGGACGTAGAGGGACGGGACGGCGGGGCTCCACGTGTCGGCATCGCCGAACTGCAACGCCACGGTCGTGCGGGTAACGTCACCGGTGGCGGGCAGGGTGACCTCGGTGTCGACGACGAGGAGCGGGTCATCGACGTCGGTGACCAGGCCACGGGGATCCGGGTCCAGGACGTTGGCGGGGTCGACCGTTGCGGCATGGATCGTCGCGCGCATCGTCGCCGGCACGCCGGCAGTGCCGTCATCCGCTTCGGCGGGCGCCGGCGCGGGCAGGCCGCCGAGCTGCGACGCGTGGCTCAGCAGCACCTCGACCTCCACGGCATCCAGATGCGGTACGACGTCGGCACGCGCGACGTGGACCGGCGGCGCGGCCTCGAGCCAGACAGGCCCCGTCAGCCCACCGTAGTTCCACCAGTCCGCGGTTCCCCACGGCACGACGTCGCTGCGAGTGCCGCGCGGGATGGTGTGGACGCGTACGGCGAGCAGGTTCGCCCGCCCCGGCAGGAGCGCCTCACCGGCCTGGAACGCAAACGGCGTGGCACCCCCCTCGTGATAGCCCAGCCACGTCCCGTTCAGCCACACGTCGGCAACATAGTTGGCGGATCCGAATCGGACCGTCACGGACCGGCCGACCCACGCACGTGGAACGTCGAAGTGGCGCCGGTACCACGCGCCACCCTCCTCCCCGTCGGGGGGCGGGTTGACGCTTCCAGGAACGGCGACCGATTCCCAGGCGCCGTCGTCGAACGCCGGCAGCTGTCGCTCCCCCGCCTCATCCTCTATGGCGGCCAGTGACGTGTCCCGCGCGGTCATCGTCAGCTCCGGGTCCAGCGCGGCGCGCTCGACGCGCCACGGCCCGCCGAGGTCGAGCCGCGGCCGTGGCTGCCAGTCGAAGGTGGGCACCGGTGCGCCGTTCTGCATCGCCACCTCGAGGCCGCCGAGCTCCACGATCGCAAGCGTGGGGGCAAGCGTTCCCGCGTCGACGGCGGGGACACACCCGACGAGCGAGGCGCCAACGAGGCCGAGCACGAGCAGCGCATGTCGCATCGCGACCAATGATGGCAGCGCTCATCGGCCCGTGCAGTCGGGCATACTCATCGGGTGACCGCGCACGTCATCGTCATCGGCTCCCTCAACGTCGATCTGGTGGTCGCCGCTGACCGGCTGCCGGCGCCGGGCGAGACCGTCCTCGGGGGCCGATTCAGCGTCCATGACGGAGGAAAGGGGGCCAACCAGGCCGTCGCGGCCTCCCGCGCGGGCGCACGCGTAACGATGATCGGAGCGGTGGGCACCGACGCGTACGGCGCGCGTTCGATCGCCGCGCTCGAGGGAGAGGGCATTGACGTATCGCGCGTCCGCCATGTCGAGGGAGAGCAGACCGGCGTCGCTATCGTCGCCGTCGGGCCGCGAGGCGAGAACCAGATCGTCGTCGCCCCGGGCGCCAACGCGACCCTGGTTCTGGACGACGCCGACCGCGAGCTCATCGCGTCCGCCCAGGCGGTGCTGACAAACCACGAGGTCCCCGCCGGTGCGGCCCTCGAGGCGCTGCGCGCGGCGCGCGAGGCCGGGGTCATCGCCATCCTTAACCCGGCGCCCGCGCGCGCGCTGCCGGCCGAGATCCTGGCGCTGGGGCCGATCATCACCCCGAACGAGCACGAGCTGATCGTCGCCATCGGCAACGACGTCACCAGCGCGGCGCTCGACGAGCTCCAGGCCCGTCATGCGGGGCCGATCATCGTGACCCAGGGTCCCGCCGGTGCGCTCCTGGTCGACGGAGAGCGTCGCGAGCGGTTCGCTGGCGTCCTGGCCCCGCAGGTGGTCGACACCACCGGCGCGGGTGACGCCTTTTGCGGCGTCCTCGCGGCCTGGCTGGCCGAGGGTCGCCCCCTCGACGAGGCGATCGTGGCCGCCAACGTGGCCGGTGCGCTCTCGGTCGGCGCGCCGGGCGCGCGTGAGGGCATGCCGCGGCGCGAGGCAATCGAGGGCTTTCCCCGCGAAGTCTGAAGGTCTCCACGGCAGCGGTCCGAGGATTGCTTGCCCCTGTTGACGGCGGTAAACACTAACGCCTCGCCGTGGAATTGCGCCAAGTGATCGAGATCGAGCGTTCTCGATAGTACGGTGCAGATACTCCCCCGCCGATGAGGCCAGCAGGGCGCGTGTTAGCGCTCCCCCGGCACGCATCCTGCGAAGCGTGGCGAGGGGCCCGAGCGCGGCTGCCCGAGCAAGGCAACAAGGGGATGAGATGAGCAAGAACACGATCAGCGGGACTGACAAGGTCACCGGCGGCCTGACGCCGGAAGAGCTGGAGGCGGAGGAAGTTACCGCCCTGCCCGACAAGGAAGTCGTGTCGATCCTCGATCTGCAGGTCGACGCCGATATCGGGCTCGATCTCGCAGCACCGATCGACCTGGCCGTGGCCGCGAACGCGAACGTTGCGGCGCCGATCGACGCAGCCGTGGGCGCTAACGTCCTCTCGGCAGGCTCCACCGCCCAGGCGTTGAGCGACCAGGGCGTGATGATCACGCAGGGCATCGTCGGCGATGCGTCCGCGACGGCGACGCAGGTCAGCGATCTCGACCAGGCCAACGATGTCGTGGACGATGGAGAGCCGGCTCCGGCTCCCGTGGATCCGACAAACGGCGGTACCGGCGTCGAGAGCGGCGACATGCTGAGCGGCGACGTCCTCAACGTCGACGTGAACCTCGCGGCGGACCTCGACGTCGTCGCGCCGATCGCGGGTGCCGTTGCGGCGAACGCGAACGTTGCCGCCCCGATCGACGCGGCGGCGGCAGCGAACATCGGGTCGGTCGCTTCGAGCGCGACCGCGATCGCGGACCAGGACGCGATCATCGATCAGTCCATCGAGGGCGATTCCACCGCGACAACCGACCAGGACTCCGAGATCACCCAGTAGTCGGCGATTGGCGCCGCGCAGGCCGGTAGGGTCTGCGCGGCCATCGCTTGCAGGAGCCCACATGGCGATCGTTGCTGACGTACCGGCACGGCCGGACGGTCTCGAGCTCATCGGCGAGATGGAGGGGTCCGGGTACCGCACCCCGCCATCGCTCGTGCGCCGGCACGATGGCCAGACCCTGCAGGTGACGTCGCTGCTCTACGCGGTCCTCGAAGCGATCGACGGCCGCCGTGGGTACGCCGAAATCGCACAGCTGGTTTCCGGACGGACCGGCCGCTCGATCGCGGCGTCAGACGTCGAGGCGCTGGTCGACCGTCAGCTCCGGCCCCTCGGACTGCTGCTCCAGCCGGACGGAACGGCGCCGCTACTGAAACGATCGAACCCGCTGACGGGACTCCGGCTGAAGTTCGCCGTCACCGATCCGGCCCTCACCCGCCGCCTTACGGCGCCGTTCACGGTGCTGTTCCACTGGTGGGTCTGGCTGCCAATGGTGCTCGCCTTCGGGTGGGTGGCGTGGTGGCTGCTGATGGAACGCGGCCTGGCATCAGCAACCTACCAGGCATTCGCCAAGCCCGAGCTCCTGCTGCTCGTGGTCGCCGTCACGATCCTTTCGGCCGGGTTCCACGAGTTCGGGCACGCGGCCGCGGCGCGCCGTGGCGGTGCGCAGCCCGGCGTCATGGGCGGCGGCCTGTACCTGCTCTGGCCGGCGTTCTACACCGACGTGACCGACACGTACCGCCTCGGCCGTTCGGCTCGGGTGCGTACGGACCTCGGCGGGCTGTACTTCAATGCGATCGTCGCCGTGGCGATCACTGCCATCTGGTGGGTCAGCGGCTGGGATGCGCTCCTGCTGGTCGTTGCGGCCCAGATCATCCAGATGCTCAGGCAGCTCCTGCCCCTGGTCCGCTTCGACGGATACCACGTCCTGGCCGACCTGACCGGCGTGCCGGACCTGTTCTCGCGGATCGGGCCCATCCTCGGGTCGTTGTGGCCCACGCGGTGGGGCGATCCGCGCGTCGCCCAGCTCAAGTGGTGGACGCGGGTCGTGGTGACACTATGGGTCCTCGTCGTGGTGCCCGTCCTCCTCGTCACCCTGATCGCGCTCCTGCTCGCAGCACCGCGCGTCATCGCCACGGCGTGGGAGAGCCTCGGGCGGGAGTGGGCCCAGGCATGGAATCACTGGGGTGCGGGAGAGTACCTGGACGGCATCGGCGCCGTCCTCGCGATGGGTGCCATCACGCTGCCGATCCTCGCGATGGGCATCGTCGTCGTGGGGCTCGCCGTCAGGTCCGTCATCGGCCTCTGGCGCCGGACCGAGGGCAGCCCCGTCCGCCGCGCGGGCGCGAGCGCATTGATGCTGGCGCTGTGCGGCGCGCTCGCGTTCGCCTGGTGGCCGAACTCCGAGAATTACCAGCCGATCCGGCCCTATGAGGGCGGAACGCTCCTCAACGCCGTCTCGGCGCCGCTCGCCGCTGCGGGCTACCAGGCCAGCGTCGCGCCCTCGGCCGATGGCGGCGAGATCCTCACCGTGTTGCCGAGCTCCGGGCAGCTGCCCTCCGAGGCGGAGCCGCAGCTCGCTCTCGTTCTCGTTCCGAGCGGCGAGTCCGCGGAAGCGATCGAGCCGTCGTGGGTGTTCCCGTTCAACGAGCCGCTCCCGCCGCAACCCGGCGACAACCAGTCCCTGGCAGTCAACACCACCGACGACAGCGCCTCGTACGACGTCGCGATCGCGATGGTCTGGGTCACCGACGACGATCCTGTCCTGAACGTGAACGAGGCATACGCCTTCGCGAGCTGCTCCGACTGCGTCACCGTCTCGGTCGCGTTCCAGGTCGTCGTCATCGTCGGCAGCGCGAACGTGGTGGTGCCGCAGAACCTCAGCGCCGCGGTGAACTACGAATGCTTCGAGTGCATCACCACGGCGATCGCCAGCCAGCTCGTGGTCACGGTCGACTCGCTGCCCGGCGTCGAGCAGCAGATCGCGCTCGCCGACGTGTGGGAGGACGTTGCGGCCTTCGCCGTCTCCATCCCTTCGATGTCACTCGCCGACGTCATCGCCCAGATCGAGGACTACAAGGAGCAGATCGTGACCATCCTCGGGGTCGCGCCCCTCGCCCTCCCGTCGTCCACGCCCACGCCATCCGGGTCTCCGACCACCTCGCCCGCGCCGACTCCCGACGCCACGCCGTCCGCGGATAGCTCGACCGGCGCGACGCCGGGGACGACCTCTTCCCCGCCGGCGGTGGTGCAGGAGACTGCCACTCCGGAACCAACGATCTCTCCCGAGCCGACCCCGACTCCCTCCCCAAGCTCCTCAGCCGCTCCCTGACCCTGTGACGTGGAGGGCGGGAGCGTTCGACTCTCCCCGCCCCTCCAGACTCTCGGACGTGAGCTGGAGGCTGGGTATCAGCCCTCGCAGTGGCTGACGGTCGCGGTGTGCGCCCAAGGACCTGGAGCAGATCGCCAACGTGCACGTTCGGACCAAACCGTTCGAGGTGGACGACATGTGCGATCTCATCACCCGTCTTCTCCAGAAGTGATCTCGCTCGACGCGGACGCACTGTGGGCGCGCCGGCCACTGCCCGAGGGCGCCATTCCGGGCGGCCACAACGCGTGCCATCGCTGCACCAAGGCCCTCGGCAGAGCGGCCGTGCCTGAGGCCGTCGTCAGCCCAGTCCCAGCTCCGTCCGTGCGTCAGCCAGCCTGACCTGCAGATCGGGGAACGGACGCACCGCGTCGTCAAGGTCGTCCAGGAGCCTGGTCGCGCGGTCCATGTAACGGGCAAGGTTCGGTGCATCGCCTTGCAACCACGGATCTCGATAGGGCTCGACGATGGCGCGGATCTGCAGCGTGATGCGCCGGTGGGTCGACATGGAGGCACTGTGGCGCAGCGCAGCCAAACGGTGATGACGGAATCGTCATCTGGCACTCGGATTGCATTTGCGCCCACGCCAGACCGAACGCCGAGGGGGAACGATGGAAGGAACCAAGGGCGGATCCCGACCATTGAGTGGCGTGGATGGCACAGCCAGTCCCTCGTCGGCGCCAATCCGGGCCGCCGATGAGGGTGACTGGCTCGACGAGGAG
The DNA here is from genome assembly GCA_963839635.1 of uncultured Chloroflexia bacterium. Lineage (GTDB taxonomy): Bacteria > Chloroflexota > Limnocylindria > QHBO01 > QHBO01 > JACDBZ01. The sequence goes on along the minus strand of CAWIVT010000001.1, from coordinate 128,163 downwards.
TCGAACCTCATCCCCTGGGTTGATGACGACGATTGGCCGCCCGATTGGGGCGCAGCGCGGCTCGGCGTTCCGTAGACCCGCCGGACTTCCGCCAATGGCGGCCAGAGATTGACGGAGTGCTGGGGCGACGCGATGGCCATGAGCGTCCACCCGGCAGCGGCACCGGGCCGCGGGCCGCGTTGCTCCACTCACCGTGAAGCTCAAGGAACTGGGCTCGTGTGTCACATCCGCGAGGTGACGCTGCTCGCGGTGGTTTTGGCCAGCGTTGCGGGCTGTGGGCTGCTCCCATCGGGGCCCGAGGGGCCGCCAGAGTGCGCATGTTCAGCCCGGGACCGATCTCGCGTTCGCCCGTGACGGATGCACGCATGTTCTGCGGGCGAGTGACACCGAAGGCCGAGAAGTCACCCGCCATCCGCCGGCTCTGTGCAAAGGCGAGACATGGTCATCGAGGGCGAGCCAAACCGGCAGCCGCTGGTCAGTGCTGCGACCAGTTGTTCACCGCGAGGTAAATGACGAACCCGAGCATCAGGATCCCCGTGCCCACGGCCAGCGAGATCACATGCCAGCTACCTCTGAGCCAAAGGCGCACGCTCCACAAAGCTCCCGCACAAGCAAACATCGCCGCGATGCCGTAGGTCACTGCATCGTCGAACCCGATCCTCGGATCCACACCTGGAGGTGTTGGAGGGGGGTCGGAAGCGGTCACGAACGCCCAGCCGGTAAGGGAGACGAACAGAGCGGCGAGCCCTACAGCCGCCAGGACGAAGACGGCGCGGATGACCTCTTCGACGAACTGCCATCGGGTGGGCGTGGTGTCGACAGGCGGAGTTGTCATCTCCAGGAGGATAGGACGGTAGCCGAGCCCCGTCATAACGTGCGGCTCGCTCCACGCGCTGACGATCCGGCTGCCTCTAGCAAGCGGAGCACGATCAGCGCTAAGACGATGGCTAGCAGGATGCCGAACCACGGAACGAGTCGTCTTAGCATCGTCCCACGGAGTGGAAATGCGACCTCCATGCCATGCCCTCCGGATCCGTGGAGTAGGCCGAATACAGTCCGAACTCTGGCCGCTCCCTGGGAGCGTCTAGCGATGTACCGCCATGCGACATCGCGGCGGCGTAGGACCGGTCGACCTCATCGCGAGTCGCCGCCAGAAAAGCGACATGGGCACGCTGGTAGAACTCGCGAGGCGTGAAGTAGAAGCCAAAGTCGCTCGCCCCCCGTACTCGACGCGGTGCGTGGCGACGAGCTGGCCCTGCTCGTGGTGGTCCATCTTCCAAGAGCCGCCCATGCGGGACAGCATAGGACCGGCGCCGTCGCTATCCCCGCTCGATCTTGCGATCCTCGGGCTTCACGCGAATACGGAAGCCGCCGGTATCCTCACGCACCCGTCCGACCATCTAGTCCGGCACAACATCTGCGCGGCCTTCGTCTAGTGGGCATGGTTCGCGCAGTCCTTGGGATTCTGGTATGCATCGGATTGGCCGCGTGCGTCCCGCGACCGGCTGCGGATAGCGCCGTCGCGGGGCTGGCAGTCGGTCCGGATGGACGACCGCTGGAAGGAGTCTCGATCGACCTCGTGTCAGAGCGGGAGGGCCGTCGAGGCTCGACCACCGGACCAGATGGGCGCTTTCAGATCCTTCCCGTCGAGCCTGGCCGCTGGACGTTGACGGCCGGACCGGCGCTCGGGCTGCAAGCACCAGTCCCGATGGTGATCGAGGTGCCGGGGCCCGACGTGCTGCTCGAGTATCGGTAGCGCCGGCGCCGTCCTAGTCCGGCTGGCATCGCGCCCGATGGCATCGAAAGGGCTCACCGAGTGTTGGCGCGGAGCCGAGGCCGCAAAGCCGTCCACCTGGACTCTCATGGGAGTGGCGCGCGGTCCGCACGAGGCCGACCCGTCTATCCTCACTGCAGGCGAGTGGTGCGCCTGGGCACGCGGTCCAAAGGGTGAGCGGCTCGAGGGTCGTGGCACCGGGCCGCACGAGCGGTCATCTCGTGCTTAGAAGTGGTGTTTGGTGGGCGACACTGGACTCGAACCAGTGACCTCTTGCATGTCAAGCAAGTGCTCTAACCAGCTGAGCTAGCCGCCCGCCGTGTACCCGGTTGGGGGATTGACTGGCGTCTCGATGAACATTTTGATGGTGGCGGTTTCCCATGACCACGCGGAGTTCATCGGAGCCATAGCCAAGCCACGAGGCCCGGAGCGGTATGGTTGCCGATCCGGCCTGCAGCGTCAACCTCACATGTCCCCGCGCCGGGTCATTTGACCAATGACAGGCAGCTCCGGTCGACGGACGATCATCCCCTTCCCTTACCTTAGTTGAGGAAACCCATGCGCCTGCTGCGCGAGCTCTCCCGCCGCAAGCTGCGGACGACACTCACGATCCTGGGTATCACCATCGGGATCTGGGCGCTCGTCGTCTTCAGCTCGATGGCCAACAAGATCAACGCCCTGGTGGAAGGCGGCAGCGAGTACTACGCCAACAAGATTCTCGTAACCGACGGATCTGCGTTCGGCACGGCACCGATGAGCCTCGAGTCGGCGAACGCGATCCACGAGCTCGACGGCGTCGCCGCCGTCGACGCACAGATCCAGCTGCTCTTCGACGAAGAAGGCGGAATGTCGTTCGGCATCCCGGACCTGATCATCGGCGCCATCCCCGGAGCCGATGAAGGCCTCGAGGAGTTCCAGCTGGAGCTGGCGACGGGGCGAATGCTCACGCCAGAGGATGACGGCAACCTCGTCGTTCTCGGCTCCACGATGGCAACGGCCCGCGATGTCGCGGCTGGCGACACGATCGAGATACGAGGGCGTGAGTTCGAGGTGGTCGGGACGCTGCAGCCGACGCTGACCGCGCCCGATAGCACCGCTCTCGTTCCGCTCAGCGCAGCGCAGGAGATGTTCATCGAGTCCCTTCCCCCGCTGATCACCGACTCGGTCGAGCCGGGAGAGCTTGTCAACCAGGTCGTCGTCTATCCGGAGGCTGGAGCTGACGTCGACGAGGTGGCGGCACAGATCGAGGGTGCCGTCGCAAACAGTGCGACCCTGACCGGTGCCGAGTTCGACGAGCAGATCGGCGCCTCGACGGCAATTTTCAACGCGATCATCATCGGCGTCGCCGTCATCAGCCTCGTGGTCGGTGGCCTGTCGGTCATCAACACGATGGCCATGAGCGTCGCCGAGCGCACCCGGGAGATCGGGATCAGACGAGCCATCGGCGGCTCGCGGGGGCGGATCATCCGCGCCCTGGTCGCGGAGGCAGGGCTCATCGGGCTCATCGGTGGGCTCATCGGCCTCGGCCTTGGCGCCCTGGTCGTCGTGCTGGCCAACGAGGCCGGACGCGCCGGCGGCACGGTCCTCTTCGATCTCACCCTCGAGACGGCGCTCTTCGCCGTCGGCTTCTCAACCATCCTCGGCATGCTCGCCGGGGTGATCCCCGCCTGGAGCGCCGCCCGGCTCGACCCGGTCGCCGCGCTGCGCTACGAGTAGGAGCAACTACGACATGGCACTTCTTGAAGGCCGTAACCTGCGCAAGACCTACCGTCTCGGACGGCGGAACACGGTGGAGGCGCTTCGCGGGGTCGACATCAGCATCGAGGCCGGTGAGATGGTGGCGATCATGGGACCATCGGGCTCAGGCAAGAGCACTCTCATGCACCTCCTTGGCCTCCTGCACTCCCCGGACCGTAACCACGGACCGGCGCCAGAGGTCCTCATCGAAGGTCAATCCGTCGCGAACCTATCCGACCGAGCACGCACCCAGATGCGGGCAAACACGATGGGCTTCGTGTTCCAATCGTTCAATCTCATCCCCACGCTGACCGCGCTCGAGAACGTCGCCCTGGCCGGCGAGTACGCGGGCGCGTCCCGTAGCCGCGCGACGGCGGCAGCCCGCGAGGCGCTCGCCTGGGTCGGCCTGGCGGAGCGCGCGGACCATCGGCCGATGGAGCTGTCGGGCGGCGAGCAGCAGCGCGTTGCCATCGCCCGCAGCCTGGTGAACGAGCCGGCGCTGGTGCTGGCCGATGAACCCACGGGCAACCTCGACTCGGGTCATTCCCACGAGGTGCTCGAACTGCTGCGCCGATTCAACCGGGAGCGCGGCCAGACCGTGGTGCTCGTCACGCACGACGCCGAGGTTGGTGCGTTCTGCGACCGGATCATCCGGATGCGGGACGGGCTTGTCGTTGTCGACGAGCCGGTGACGCCCGAGGCAGCGGCGGCGTAGAGCGCAGAGCCCTTGGTCACGCCAGATGGCATGACTCGACTGCCGCGGCAGCCTCGCATTCGCTGACGCCAAAGCGGCGCACGGCCCGGCGATTTCGTTGCGCTGCGGAGCGACGGTCCGCGTGGCGGAATGGGGCAGGGTCGTGGCACCCGTGATGCAGTCAACCTCGGCTGCGATGGAAGCGTTCGTCGCGCCACCTCCGTCAGGTCGGTGATCGGCGAGGACGCTCAAGCTCAATCTAGCCGGAGGCCCCTCATGTGTCTTACCTGCGGATGCATGGATGCTCATCTTGAAATGGGCTCGTCCAACATCACCTACGAGGATGTCAAGGCTGCCGCTGACGAGAACGGCCAAACCGTCCCAGAGACACTCGACATCCTTAATCGGACGGTCGCCAAAGACCGTGGCGAGCACGCTCAGGAGTATGAGCAGGGTTCCTGAGCAACAGGACGACGTAAGCCACCCGTCGTCTGGCCATGTCGAACGACCCGAATCGGAGGTTCAGCCGTGGCCTCTGCGCCGCGACGTTCAGACGGTGATGATCACCTTTCCCCGAGCGCGCATCGTCTCGAGGTAGCGGATGGCATCCGCGACCTCGCCGAGAGGATAACGGCGGTCGATGACCGGGGTGATCGTGCCGGCCTCGGCCAGCTCCTTGAGGAAGAGAAGGTCCGCTCGCTCGATGTCGGTGAGCATGGACTTGAACGTCCTGTCACCGAATCGTGACAGCTGCTGCCCCGCCAGCATGCGGGCGATGGGTCCAATCCAGTTCCCCTTCGACGCTCCCACCATGACCGCCGTCCCGCCTGGGGCGAGAGCCCGCCTCATCGCCATCAAGGAACGGCTCCCTGCGTTGTCGACGACCAGGTCGTACTGTTGCCGTCCGCGAGTGAAGTCCTCCCTCGTGTAGTCGATCACGTGATCGGCACCGATGGAACGCACGAGCTCCAGGTTTGGCGTGCTCGTCACGCCGGTGACCTCCGCCCCGAAGTGCTTCGCCAGCTGGACGGCGAACGTCCCAACGCCGCCCGAGGCACCGTTGATCAGGACGCTCTGGCCGGACAGGATGCCGCCCTTCTCGCGCAGGGCCTGCAGCGCGGTCACCGCGCCGACAGGCAGAGCCGCCGCCTGCTCGAGGGTCAGGTTCACCGGCTTGTGGACGAATAGCTTCTCGGGTCCGCACACGTACTCGGCGCATGCCCTGGTCTTCTCTCCGAATACCTCGTCGCCGGGCTTGACGAGCGTGACGTCCTTCCCAACCGCCTCGACCACGCCGGCCACGTCGACACCGGGGATGTTCCGCTTCGGCTTGCGCCAGCCCGACGTCGGCCGAACGATGTAGGGCTTTCCGCGGAGGAGGTGCCAGTCCAGCGGGTTGACCGACGCGGCGTGGACGCGAACCAGAACGTCGCCGTCCTTCGGCACCGGCTTGTCGACCTCCTCGAGCCGCAGGATGTCGGGCGAGCCGTATGTGCGGTAGACAATGGCCTTCATCGGGCCCAGGCCGGCTGCGCGGTCTGCTCCGCCGCAACCCATGCTCCCAGTGCGACCAGGCGTCGGCCGATCCATCGGCGCAGGCGACGCTCCGAACGGTTGCCGCTCGCGACGAGGATGCGGCGCAGGCTCGCCTCGCGATCCATCACCAGTACGCGCAGGACGTGGACGTTGTGCATGTTCTGCACGTCATGGCTCCTCTCTCTCTCTTCCTGATCGTCGAGTCGATGGACGCTTCTTGACGTACACTGTAAGCTCGACTCGGTGAGGTTAGACATACACCGTAAGTTTGTCAAGCACTCGGCAATCGGAGGCCAGATGGCGACAACCTCGGTTCCGTCCGCGGAAGCTCGGCTCCCCCTCAGCAGGGACCGGGTGCTCAACGCCGCCATCGACCTCGCCGATGAGGGTGGTATCGACTCGCTCAGCATGCGCAAGCTCGGCCAGGCGCTCGGCGTCGAGGCGATGTCGCTCTACAACCACGTGGCCAACAAGGACGACATCCTGAGCGGCATCGTCGACATGGTCGTTGGCGAGTTCGACCTCCCTTCACCGGGAGGCGATTGGAAGGCGGCGCTCCGGAGGATCGCGTTGTCTGCCTACGAGGTCCTCGTCCGGCACCGATGGGCCGCCGGCCTCGTGCTCTCCTCGCCGGGCGTCAGCCAGGCCAGGTTGCGGTACATGGAGGCCATCCTCGGGACGCTCCGACGGGCCGGGTTCTCGGCCGAGATGACCGATCACGGCTATCACGCCATCGAGAGCCACATCATGGGCTTCACGCTCTGGGAGGTCGGGATGAATCTCGGCAGCCGGGAGGATCTGCAGGGCCTCGCCACCGAGTTTCTTCAGACGCTGCCGGCCGATGAGTTCCCGTACCTCGGCGAGCACATCGAGCAGCACCTCAAGCCTCGCCGCCCTGACGACGAGGGCGAATTCGCGTTCGGGCTCGACCTCATCCTGGACGGTCTCGAGAGACGCCGCGACACGAACTGACGGACCCGCGCGAATCGGCGCGCGATCTGCGGTGGTAGGCCGGAGGGTGCGCAGACTGCCGCGTGGAGGGTGCGAGCGCCCTACGCTCTCTGCCCCTCCGGCCCTGCTTCGCAGCATAGCGACTGCGGCCGAAGGTTGTTAGCTATGACAACCAATCCCGGATCAGGCGCTTCGCTTGTCGAGCAGCTGCAGCAGCCTGTGGGCCGCGAGCTCGACGTCCTTGTGTCGCCACTCCGCCGCGCGGTACTGGCACGCGATCAGGCCGGTCCGATGGATCCGGCGAAAGTCGCCGTAGACGAAGCCGTACCTGGCCTTTGTCTCGTCCGTGGCACCATCCGTCAGCCCGAGATGCCACTCGGCGTACTCGTCCCACGTGTGAGAGTCGAGGTACGCGTTCTCGTCGTCGGCTGAGGGCTGAGCTTCGCCCCAGTCGCTGTCGAGCACGTAGTGGCGGGCTTCGATCATCCGACGTGCGCGTGCCACCGCGCGCCGGTTGACCCTGTACGAGGCCATCGGTCAGTGCCTCTGCGTCACCTGGGCCGTGCAGTCCGAGCAGATCTGGCTGAGCTCGGCGAGGTCGCCTCGCTGCACCGGCTCGGGATAGTTGCGGCCGCAGAACGTGCGATGGCCGATCAGCTGGCCGTCGCTCCAGCGCTCTGCCGCCGCGATGTGCCAGATGTTCTCGTACGCACCCTGCAAGCCGAACGGCGACTCCGGGCGAAGCTCCTCTGCCATGCGCCGAGTGTACGCGCCGGGCCGACCGAGCGGCATCCGTGGCGACCGCCGTCAGCGCTCCCAGTCGCCGGCGCGCGGGACCGCGGCCCGGAAGACACGCTCGATCTCGACCCGGTAGCGGACCCCTGACGGGTGCCTCGCGAGCCAGCGCAGGTAGTCGGGGTCTTCGGTGACCAGCTCGGCGACGGTGCGGCCGGCATAGTGTCCGAAGTCGATGGTCGTCGGGTCGAAGCTGGTCTGCCCGCCCGGGCCAACGGGCACGCGGCCATCCGAGCCGATATCGAACCCCCGCCGGTCGTCGCGCTCGCCCACTCGGGCCCTCCCACATGCTTGCTCGTCCGCCGAGCATGGTAGCGCTCGGTCATGACGACCGGCAATGGGTTCGACACCCCGAACGAGCGTCAGGCCCGAGACACCTCCCGGCCATCGACGATGGTCAGGTCCGAGCGCGCCCCCGCAAGGGCCTCGCCGGCCTGCAGCAGCGTCTCGAGGCTGATCGAGAGGACGGCAAGGTCGGCGCGGGCGCCGATCCGCAGGTGGCCCTCGTCCGCCGCACCGATCGCCCGCGCCGGCCCGAGCGTGTAGGCGGCCAGTGCCTCGGCCACCGTCAGCGCCTGGGCCGGCCGCCAGTCATCGCGTGCGTCCGTCGGGAGTCGCCGATGAACCGCCGCGAACATGCCGGTCCAGGGGTTGGCGGACTCGACCGGCGCGTCCGAGCCTGCGGTCAAGAGCGCGCCGCCATCGGCCAGGGCCCGCCATGCGTACGCGTTGTCCTCGCGGCCGCCCCAGCATGCCTCCACGAGGTCGCGGTCCGCCGCGGCGTGGATCGGCTGGATGCTGGCGGTGACGCCCAGCCGGGCGAAGCGTCGCGCGTCCGAGGGCTGCAGGAGCTGGGCATGCTCGATGCGATCGCTCGCGACGCCCGCTCCTCGCGCGCCGGCCCGCTCGACCGCGTCGAGCACCTCGCGGCAGGCTCGATCGCCGATGGCGTGGATCGCCATGGCGATGCCCGCTCGACGTGACGCGGCAAGGACCTCGTCGAGCTCGTCCGGCGAGACACGCAGGATGCCGGTGTCCTGGTCGCCGCAGGTCCGCGGCGCAACCAGGGCGGCGGTGCCGGACCCCAGCGCGCCATCGGCGTATTCCTTCGCCCAGCCGAAGCGCATGGTGTGCCGCTCGGGGACGGGCATCCCGGTCCGCATCCCCCGCTCGGTCGCCGCGGCGATGGCGTCCGCCGGAATGCCGAGGTTCAGGCGCAGCCGGCCATCGAGGAGGCTCGCGAGGTCGCTCAGTGACGAGTACGAATCGCCGAACCGGGCATCCACACCGATCCCGTTCTCGTCGGTGTAGTCGCCCGCCTCGGTCGCACCGGTGATGCCGAGGGCGGCAAGCTCGTCCAGCGTCTCCTCGAGCGGCCGGCTGAGCGCGTCGCCCTGGAGGCGCGTGACGTGCGGCGCCACGAGATCGAGCGCCGTCTCACGCAGGATCCCCGTCGGCTCACCATCCTCGTGCCGCTCGATGCGGCCACCGGCGGGACCGGGCGTCGCGGACCCGATCCCGGCCAGGCGGCGGGCGGCCGCCGAGGCCCAGGCCGAGTGGCCGTCGTGGCTGCTCAGGAAGGCCGGCCGCTCCCCCACTGCCGCCTCCAGCGCATCTGTGCCGCGTGCCAGCTGCGCCTCGTTCCATCCTCGGCCGCTGATCCAGCCATCCGGTGGCGCGACCGCGGCCGCCCGGGCGAGTCGGCGAGCGACCTCCGCGCCGTCCACCGCGTCGTCGAGCAGCACCGCGCGGCGGGCCCGTGCGAGGCCGACGAGGTGGATGTGCGAGTCGTGAAGCCCGGGAATGACGGCCGCCTCGCCGGCGTCGACGACGCGCGTGTTCGGCCCGGCGGCACGTCGTGCATCCTCCCAGCGGCCGGCGAGCACCACTCGCCCGTCCGCGATCCCGATGGCCTCGGCCGTCTCCAGCCCTGCCGCCCCGGCCGCAACCACGACGCTCCCGCGGATCACCAGCTGAGGAGGAGCGGTCACAGCTCCTCCCGACGCGCGGAGCGAGGCGTCCGGACGAAGCCGGCCGGGCTTCGCGCGAACGCGATGCGGACCAGCGCCACCGGCACCACCAGCAGCCAGTGGGACAGGAAGAGGGCTCCACGAGTCGCGCGCCCGACGAGGCGCAGCCCGCGCTCGCCGCTCGCGGCCAGCCCGCCGATGGCGAGGAGGAAGACGCCCAGCCCGTAGCCCACGAAGAGCGAGAAGGGCACCGTCCAGTCGGCCGGCCGCGGGAGGGCCACCGTGATCAGCGATGCGACGATCGTTGCGACGAAGAGCGGCGGAACGAGGAACTCGCCGGCGAACGCCAGAAAATCGGCCTTGCGCCCCAGCGGCTGCGAGCCCGCCAACAGCCTCGGGCCGTGCTCCAGCAGTCGCCGCAGGCTGCCCTCGGCCCAGCGAAGCCGCTGGCGCCACAGGTCTCCGAGGGTTTCGACCGCCTCCTCGAGGACCTCGGCCTCGGGCGCGAGAGTCACGTGGCGGCCATGCACGGAGAGCCTGGTCGAGAGCTCGAGGTCCTCGGTCAGTGCGGTCTCGGACCATCCACCGGCAGCCTCAAGGGCGGCACGCCGCACGAACATCCCGTTTCCGCGCAGCTCAGCGGTTCCCTCGGTCGCCCATCGGCCGCACTGGCTGGCCATGTCCATCAGCTGCTCCTCGGCCTGGGCGCGCGTCAGCCAGGAGACGCTCCGGTTCCGGGGGCGGCGTGCGACCTGGACGGCATCGGCGAGAGGGTCGCGATTCCAGGCACGCATGGCGCGCTCGAGGAACGCGGGGTCGACGCGTGTGTCGGCATCGATGGCACCGATGACGTCACCCCGGAGGAATGGCACGGCGAAGGCGAGCACGGCTCCCTTCGTCCCGGGCCCGCTCCCCGGCTCCCGGCGGCGAATGCTGATGGGCGCATCGCCCACCGCCGCTCGCGCTGCATCGCCGGTGCCGTCATCCGAGCCGTCGTCCACGACCAGCACCTCGAAGGCCGGCGCGCCGGCGCGGTGGTAGCGCAGTGCCGCCACCGCCCGAACCGTGTCGTCGATCACGCTCGCCTCGTTGCGCGCCGGCACCACGATCGAGACGAAGGGAAGGTCGCCGGCCAGGCCAGTCGGCTCGCCCGCGCCACTTCGCGCATCGTCGAGGACGCGTCGGAGGACCCGGCTACCGTGCCAGGCGAGCCACGCGACGTAGGCCATCGAGACGCCGATGCCGAGCTGGAGGGTTCGGGCCGCGATCGGGACGGTGATCGTCAGCCACGCAACGAGGGCGGAGGCGAGCAGGAAGGCGGCGGCGGAGACCCTAGTCGCCATCGGGCGTCGGCCGGCGACGGCGCCTTCGACGGTGCGGCGCCTCCGGCGGGTCGGGGTGATCGGGGATGCCAGGCGCCGTTGACTCGTCGACGGCGCTCGCCGGTGATCCGGGACCGTGATCCTCCCGGTGAAGCCCCGCGCGCGCGTTGCGCCGCCACGACGCCACGCCAGCCCAGAGCGTCACGGCGCCGAGGAACGCCATCACGATCGGAATGCCGGACCCGTCGAAGAAGATGTTCAGGATGTCGGCGGCGGCCGGCGCCGCGATGACCGGCAGGAACGAGGCGACGGAGAGAAGCGTGTTGAGAATGCCGAAGATTCGGCCGCGCACGTCCGCCGGCAGCTCCTCCTGGAATGCGGTCTGCGATGGGATGGCCACGAACGCGTACTCGAGCCCCGCCAGGACGGCGATGACGACGACGACCGCGAGCAGGCTGACCAGCGGCGCGATGGCGGGCACCGCCTCCTCGATCGGCGCCGCCGCGCCGCCGAGCAGGACGGTGACGGGCTTCACGACCGCCAGCATCACGAGCGTGATGCCCATCGCGACCAGGCCGATGTCGATGACGAGCCGCTTCGGGATGGACTTGCCGTACGAGTTGAGGAAGAGGATCCCGACGACGGCGCCGAGCCCGGCGGGACCCATGATGAAGAAGAAGTTCTCCGACGTGAGCCCGAGGATGTCGACGGCGAAGCCGGGACCGATGGCTCCGAGCACGCCGATGAGGCTCGACGAGATGCCCAGGTACGCCAGGCTCCACGCGATCGACCGGTGGCGCCGCACGAAGGCCATCCCCTCCACGAGCTGGCTGACCAGCTCGTGGAGCGCGCGGCCCGCGGCGTCGGTCGCCCGGGCGACCTCGTGGTCTGGCCGGACGGCGGGCAGCGGCAGGATGGCGAGCGCGCTGAGGGCGAACATGACCGCGACGATCACGTAGACCGCGATCGGCCCGAGCGCGATGAGCACGAGCGGGCCGAGGAAGCCGAAGCCGATGGCGAACGTCGCGTTGATGGTCAGGACGAAGATCGAGTTCGCCGCCATGAGCTGGCGCCGCTCGACGATGCGTGGGATGGCCGTCAGCTCGGCCGGAGCGAAGACGGCGGTGGCGGTCGCGATCCCGAAGTTGATGAGGTAGACGAGCGGGACGTTGGCGGTGTCGGTGTTCGGCGCCACGAAGATGAACGCGATGATGCCGACCGCCCGCACCACGTTCGTGGCGAGCATGATCGCCTTCGCGTTGCTCCGCTCGACCAGGACCCCGCCGATGGTGCTGAAGAGCACCGCCGGCACGAGGAAGGTGAGGATCAGCACCGCGTCGGCCGTGTCGGACTCGGTGGTGTCGTGCACGGTCGCCATCAGGGCGGCGAGCACCATGTTGCTCGCCAGCTGGCTCAGCGTCTGCGCGGACCACAGATAGACGAAGCTCCGGTTGGCGAAGACCGATCCGGCCCCGGACAGGTCGGTCATGGCCCCGGCTCGCCAGGCATCTCGACGTGAGCCATTTCCGTACGGCGCCTCGGGTCCCCGTTCCAGGTACTCGGTGAAGCGCCGCTCGACGTCCAGGCGGTCCATGAGGATGCGATGGGCGCAGCCGTCGCACACCAGGCCGATGTCGGCGCCGAGCCGCACGACCGCCCAGTCGCGGCTGCCGCACGGGTGCTCCTTGCGGAGACGCGAGCCGGTCGCCGATGCGGAGCTCGAGCGGCGCCGCCACCGTCACGCCGCCGCCCTCCGCGGCGGTGGCCCCGGTGAAGTTGAACGACCCGAGATGGAGCGCCGGCACCCGAGCGGCGCCGAAGAACTCGCCGGGCAGCACCCTCGTCTCGTCGCCTGCCGCCCGCACGTCGCTGAACGCCTCGGGGATCGACTGCGTGAAGCGGAAGTTCAGCAGCGGGCGGCTGACCCGGCCATCCTCGATGAGGAAGGTGCCGTCCTTCGTCATCCCGGTCAGGATCGCCTTCTTCGGATGCACGGGGTTGATGTAGTGGAAGCGCGTGACCCAGACGCCGCGCTTCACGCCGGACACGAGCTCCTCGCGTGGCGTCGAGCCGGGCGCCATGAACAGGTTCAGCGCCATCGGCCCGAAGAGGTTCGGCGCCGGCAGGGCGTGGCCGGTCGAGCCGGTTCCGGCGCGCGACCCGGTGGCGGCGTCGTGCACCACGGCCTTCGCGACGCCGGCCGTCGATGAGGTCGACGCGGCGTGCGCACGACGCCCTCGAAGTCGATCGGGGCCGGCATTCCGGACGGGTCCTGCCCGTCGTCCCAGATGCTGACGTTCTCGCCCATCACCCGCTTGCCCAGGTCCATGAACGAGCGACCCTCCTCGTGCGCCAGTCCGCTGAAGCCGATGTAGGACAGGTACTCGAGCAGTCCCGCGACCGCGTACTCCTCCAGGATGACCTCGTACTCGCCGGGCTCCAGGTCGCCGGCGCCTCGCATCCGGTCCCCCTTGGTGGCCGCCTCGACGCCGAGCGCCTCCGCGTCGAGCTCCTCGACGTCGGTGGAACCGGCGTGCGCGTAGCCGGAGGCGGCGCCCGACGCGAACCCATCCATCATCACCGTCAGCAGCGCCGCCTGGGTGCTCCGGTGCTTTGCCCGCACGCCAAGCGAGTTGGCGACGGCGATCGTCATGACCGACGTCGAGAATGAGCCCGACGACTGAAGGCCCTTCGCCTCGCCGGCGGCGATGACGGCGCGCGCCCCGATGGCGCGCAGCTCCGGGTCGGCGTCGGCGGTGCGGGAGACGTATCCGAGGTCGGGGTCGTACGAGCGGCCGTCCGGCTCAGGCAGGATCGCGGCGCGCTCGTTCGGGGCGGAGCGCTCGGCGATGGCGTTCGCGCGCTGGACGACGTCGCGGATGCCCGCCTCGTCCAGCTTGTTCGTGCTCGCCACGCCGATGCGTGCTTGTCGATGACCCGCACCTGGAGGGTGGCGTCGTGCTCGCGAACGTTCTGGTGGATGCGGTTCGTGGCGAAGCGCGTCAGGGCAAGGTCCTGCGCCATGACGAGCGCTTCGGCGTCGCTCGGCGGTCGAGTGAGCCAGCGCGCGGTCGAGCAGCTCGTCGATCGTCGCTGAGCGTGGCTACCATCGTCCCACCCCCACCTTCACGCCGCGGAAGCGCGCGGGCGCGGCGCCATGGCCGACGTGGCCGATCTGCATCGGCTCGCCCTTGCCGCAGTTCGGCAGGCCCCACAGGGTCCACTCGTCCGGCCCGCAGATGGCGTCGCAGCTGCCCCAGAACTGCGGCGTGATGCCGGTGTAGGTCGGGTTCTTCACCAGCTGCGTGCGCTTGCCGTTCTTGATCAGCCAGCCGGCCTGGTCGCCGAACTGGAAGTTCAGGCGCCGGTCGTCGATCGACCAGCTCTTGTTGATGCTCATGAAGATCCCGTCGCGCGTGTCGGCGATGAGGTCCTCCAGGCTCCCGGCGTTCCCCGGGCGCAGGTTGATGTTCGTCATCCGGATCAGCGGGATCTGGCTCCAGGTCCAGGCTCGCGCGCTGCCCATGCTGCGGCGGCCGATGCTGCGGCGCGGTCTCGCGGCTGGTGAGGTAGCCGACGAGCACGCCGTTCTCGACGAGCGGCACGTTCTGGGCCGGCACGCCCTCGTCGTCGTAGCCGAACGTGCCGAGCCCGCCCGGCGCGGTGGCATCGGCGTCGATGTTGACGTGCTCGCTCCCGTAGCGCAGGCTGTCGAGCTTGTCGGTCGTCAGGAAGCTGGTGCCGGCGAAGCTGCGCCTCCGTGCCGAAGCACGCGGTCGAGCTCGGTCGGATGGCCGCACGACTCGTGGATCTGGAGCGCGACCTGGGTCGAATCCGAGGATGAGGTCCATCTCGCCGGTCGGGCACTGCGGCGCGTCGAGCAGCGCGACCGCCAGCTCCGCGGTCTCCTGCGCGTGCTCGGCGAGGTCCAGTGCGCGGACGGCCTCGAAGCCGCCGGTCACGACCTGTCCGCCGGAGGAGTTGGGGTAGCTGCGCTGCTGCATCTCGCTCTCGTTGACCGCGGTGGCCTCGATCCCGCCGCCGGCCTCGACGATCTCCTGCTCGATCCGGGCGCCGGTCGTGGAGGCGAAGGTCTTGCGCTCGCGCCCCGCGACCGATGCTGCCCTCGCGGATGGCGACGCCGGGCACGCCGCGCCATCGCAGCGTCGGCCTCCATCAGGATGCGCAGCTTGTCGTCCAGGCTGACCGCGAACGGGATCCTCGCGGTACGGCGTGCGGTACGTATCGGTCACGGGCGGCGTGTCGTCGAGCTCGACCGGCTCGCCTTCTGGGCGACGCCCGAGGCCGCTGGCGATCTCGAGTGCCTCGCGAGCGATCCGGTCCGCCTCGGCCGGCTCAAGGACGGCGCTCGAGCTGAAGCCCCACGCGCCGTTGACGCAGGACGCGGATGCCGAATCCGGCGCTCTGGTTCGAGGTGGCGGCCTCGAGCTGCGCCGTTCTTGACGGTCAGCTCCTCGTTGCTCGCGTTCCACGACGCGGACGTCGGCGTAATCGGCGCCGCCGCCGGTCGGCGGCGTCCAGTGCGCGTGCGATCAGGTCGTTCACGGCGTCATCAGGTTCTCTATGGAGTGAGGCGCTACAGGCTACCCGATTCACTCGGAGGGACGCGCCGCCCGTGGGGTGAGGTCGCGCCCGGTCGCCGGGATCTCGAGGGTCGTCGCCTCGCTCGATGGTGAAGCACCGCGTCGACCGACTGCTGCGAGCAGCGTCAGGATGCCACCCGGGCGCTCGATCGCCGCGCTGCAGGCCCGTCGCGGCGAGCCGATGGCGCGGACCGAGAACGAGCGGCCGATGGCGACGCCGTCGATCTCGATGGCCGAGTCCCCGTGCCGTGGACCGCGACCGAGCTGGCGGTGATGCGGATGTCGTCGATGGCGATCGCCTCGGCGCCCGGCGTTTCGCAGCTCGTGGATGAGGTCGTTGACCGCGATCGGGTCGAACGAGCCGTCGACGTCGAATGACCACGATTCCCTGCCCCTCGACGGCGCGCAATCCGCCGAACGCGGCGATCCGGTCGAGATCCTCCTCGCTCAGCTCGAGGTCGGACTGGCCCTGGACCTGCGGCGCGCTCGTAGCTCCCGAATCTGCTCGCGGACGTCGGCGAGGCCGTCCTGAGCTCGACGTTGCGGGCGCCGAGCGCCTCGATCAGCGTCGAGAGCTCCTGCGCCGACAGGCTCGACAGCTCGATCGGGCGCGCCTGCGAGCGAAGCTGCCCGACGAGCAGGATGCCGATGATGAGCGCCACCGCGAAGAGGCTGAACTGCGCGATGCGGGCTGCCATCAGTCGCGCCTCCGCAACCGGGGCGCCCCAGCGCAGCGGGTGTGCGCCGATGAACTCGGGCAGGCTCGAGCTCGTCGCGGGCGCTCGCTTGCGAACTGGAGCCCGTATGACTCGATCCGGCGCGCCGACGCGCGCCGAGGTAGCTCGGATGGGTCAGGAATCGTCGTGCGAGCCCGTCCGCGGCCCGATCGCCTCGATCCGGAACGGCGGCTGACAGCCGGCACGTCGTTGACGAGGATCGCGGCGCCCGCCGCCGTAGATCGACGTGGTGGACACGAGCCGCTCGCGGCGGGCCGCCGTCGACCGCGCCGCCGGCGATGGTGATCGCCTCCGCGCCCGATGCCCACAGCGCGGTGACGATGTCGCGCAGGTCGTCGACGAGGACGATGTAGTTGGTCGGCGCTCTCGCCGGGCGGGACCTCGCGCTCGCGAGTCGGCGATCTCGATGACCGACCCCCGGGCCCGCGGACCGCCTCGAGGCCGGCTGCGAGCGCGCGCCGCGGCCAGCTCCTGGTTCAGCGCCTCGAGGGCGGCCTGCGAGCCCGGCGTCGGCCTCCTGGAACGTCCGAACGCGGGCCTCGGCCGTCCTCGATCTGCGGCGCGCAGCGGCTCCTGCTGCGCGCTGCTCCTGCTCGGCCTCGATGACGAGCACCCGCTGCGCGGAGGTGATGAACTCCTGCCGCGCCAGGGAGCTGTTCCACTGCGCGGCGCCCACGAAGCCGATGGCGGCCGAGCGCCGTCGCGATGCTGACCGCCCATTGCGGCGCGCGAGAAGCGCGAGCGGGCCGGCAGACGGCGGGTCATCGCGCGCTGCCTGCGCCGGCCCGCCGCGACACGCGGACGGCGCCGGCACGACCCACGGCGAGCGGCCAGGCCGACGAGCAGCGACCAGCAGCCGACCGGCTGCCTATGTCGTCCCGCGCTCGCCCCGGCCGGCGCCGGGTCGCCGGCGGCGGCTCGGGCGCCCGGGTCGACGCCGCCGGGGTCGACGCGGCCGACCGCCGGGCGGTCGACGTTCGAGGCGGCGATCGGCTCCGGGCTCGATCGGCTGCGGCGCGTCGACGCCGAACGCGGCGAAGTAGTCGGCGTACAGCTCGTCGGCCGGGATGCCGGTGCCGGCCTCGAGCGCCTCGGCATCGGAGGCGCCGTCGCGGTAGGCGGCCGCGATCCGCGCGATCGCCTCGGCGCCGTAGCGGTCGATGATCAGGTCGACCATCGTCGTGCCCTGCGCGTACGAGAGCCGCGCCGCCGCGCTCGCCGATCGGGAACTGCTCGGTGATGGCCTCGAACGCGAACAGCCCGCCGTCGGCGGCCTCGACCTCGACGATCGAGCGCTCGCCGCTCGGCGTCGCTGTCTCCGACCAGGTGGCGATCCCCTCGTTCAGCCAGCGCGCCGGCTCGTGGAACGGGTTGTCGGTGGCATCGCGGAAGACGATGTGGGTCACCTCGTGGACCATCGCCGACCTCGAGGTACGTCGCGGCGATCCGCCGCCGAGCCACATGAAGATCGTGCGCAGCTCGGAGTACGCCGCGGCACCGGTCCACTCGCGCGCGCCCGGACCCGAGGGCCCCGAAGAAGTCCTCCTGCGTGTCGTACACGAAGACGTCGACCGGCCCGGCCAGCTCGTTGCCCAGCAGCTGCCTCCGCGCGCTCGACGCCGACCGCGGTGAGCTCGCCGAAGCGGCGCGCCTGGGCCTCGGCGTCGCCGTACCAGTGGACGGTGGCCTCGCCGAGCTGCGCGCTCTGCCAGTCGAGCCCGGCGCGGTCGTCGTCGTAGCGGATCAGCTCGCTCCGGCGCTCAGCGTCACCGCGTCGCCCATCGGTGGCGCGCCACCGGTAGGTGATGAGCGTGTTCGGGGTCACGTAGTCGACCGACGTGTCCCAGCACGTACGTGCGCGCGATGTCGCCGATCGGCTCGACCGGCGACGACGAACGCGCCCTCGCCGCCCGGGCGTGCGGAGCAGCAGCTCGAGCCGGTCCGGCGCGCCCCCGCGCAGGTCGACGCTCGAACGTCGATCTCCGCGCCGTAGGTCGAGTCGGCGTCGCGCTCGCCGAAGCCGTCGAACGCGCCGACGGCCTCGATCGGCCATCACGAGCCGAGCGCACGTCGCCACGACACCGGCGGCGCCAGCCAGCGGGTCAGCCGTCCCATGACACCCGCCCGAAGTCGAGCAGGCCGATGGTGAGGTTCCCGAGCCCGCGCAGGCCGTCGGCGACGAGCCACCACGTCTCGCCGTACGACCACGGGATGACCGGCGCCTGCTGCGCGCACGTAGTCCTCGACCGCCGCGTACGCGGCGCCGACCGCGTCCTCCGGCGCTGCGGCCGCCGCCTCGAGCAGCTTCGACGAACGTCGTCGTCGCGCCCAGCCGCCGTAGTTGCTCGCGCGCGCCCGGCTCGAGGAGCAGGCCGTAGAGCGCGTGCGGCGACGCGTAGTCGGCGATCCAGTTGACGGTGAACAGGCTGCGGCGGTCGCGTGTCGAGCAGCCGAGGAAGTCGCCGAAGTCCATCGTCTCGACGCTCGATCTCGACGCCGAGCTCCTCGCGCCACACGGCCACCGCCGGCTCGACGTCGAGCCCGCTGCCGTTGACGACGATCGTGCCCAGGTCGGCCCGGTCCGCGTAGCCGGCCGTCGTCGAGCAGCTCGCGCGCCTCGTCGGGGTCGGCCTCGAGCTCCGGCGCGAAGCCTTCCGGCCAGATGGCGGGCGGCACGAGGCTCGCCGGCCGCGCTGCGCGGAGGCGCCCTCGGAGAGCGGGACCAGCCGCTCACGGTCGAGCGCGAGGGCGAAGGCGCGCCGCACCCGCGCGTCGTCGAATGGCGGCCGCGTCGTGTCGAACCCGAAGTAGCTGATGGTGAGCGGCTCGCGCGGCATGGAGCTGCGGCCCGAGGTCGCGGTCGTACGCGATCCATGTCGCGTCCCAGCCGGGCGACCTGGACGAGGTCGACCTCGCCGGCCGCGAAGGCCGTCGCACCGTCCCGGCTCGATCGCGGCCATCCAGCGGATCTCGTCGATCGGCGGCGCACCGGCGACGTAGCGCTCGTTCGCGCGCAGCACGAGGTCGGCGCCGTCGATGCCCTCGACGACGTACGGGCCGCTGCCGACGAAGTCGTCCGGCGTCTGCCACGTCGTCGGTCGCATCGGCCGTCGGGGGCACGACGAACGTCGCGGGCGTGGCGACGATGTCGAGGAAGTACGAGGCCGGATGCGCGCAGCGTCACGACGAGCGTCTCGGTCGTCGGGCGCGTCGATCCCGACCTCGTCCTCGTCGAGGTCGCCGGCCAGGCGCTCGCGCGGCCCCCGCGACGACGCTCAGCACGTCCGGCGCGGTCGCGCCGGTCGCCGGGTCGAGCAGGCGCAGCCACGAGCGGCGCACGTCCTCGGCGACGAGCGGCGAGCCGTCGCTGAACGTCGAGATCCTCGCGAATCGTGAACGTCGTACGTCAGCCCGTCGTCGCTGATCTCCCAGCCGGACGCCAGCGACGGGTACGGCTCGCCGGTCTCGTCGAGGCGCGTGAGGCCGGCGTACAGCTGGAGCAGGAGCTGGACGTCGGCGGCATCGGCGATGAAGGCCGGGTCGAGCGTGCCCGGCGGGCCGCCGAGGTAGCGCAGCGGCGGACCGGCGCGCCAGGATCGGTGCCCGGCCGATGCGCCGGACGACAGCGCGATCGACGCCGCCGCGACGAACGCGGCAACCCGTGTCAGGCGTCGCATGCGCGCTCCGTCGCACGGGGCGGCCGGGGTGAGGGCTGCGGCGCACGGCGGCTAGTATACGGTCGCCGTGCAGCACGTCCATGAACACCAATTTCGACCTCAGCCGGCCGGCAGCCTCACCCTGCGCCAGTTCGTCGAGTCGCTCCGGCGATGGACGCCGGAGATGCGCCACATCGTCCAGATCGCGCTGACCCGGACGGAGGCAGAACGCCGGCAGTACCTCCAGCAGTTCCATGCCGGCCACCACGAGCGCCAGCCCGGGCCGCTCGACAGCTTCATGCGCTGGGCGTACTCCGACCCGCGCCTCGAGGACATCCCGCTGCTGCTCGCCGAGCTCGAGCGCACCGATGCCGACTACGCCGGCGCGCTGGAGCACGAGGCGGACGTCCTGGTCCGGCAGCGCGCCCACGGCAAGACGCCCGCGCAGCGCGTCGCCGACTACCTTGCGCTGCTCGGCATGGAGACCAGCGACCGCGTGCGGGCGGCGATCGCCAGCCTCCTGCCGCCGGGTACGCCGGACGCTGCCGTCGCGGCCACCATCCGCCAGATGCGCCGCCGCTGGCTCGAGCTGTACGGCGACGACCCCTTCTTCGGCGAGGACTGAGCGAGCGATGCGCGACGCCGTCGCTGGGCTGGGCCCTGATCCTCTACGGCCTGGCTCGGCCTCGCGCTCGTCGCTCGGCGAGCGCGGTGATCGGCCTCGACGTGGCCACGCGCGTCGAGCAGCTCACTGCGGCCGCGAGCGGCACGTTGGACGCCGCCGCGCGCGGCACGCAGGCAGCCGCCGACGCCTTCGTCAACGTGGACGGCAGCCTCGCGGAGGCGCAGGCGTCCGCCGACGGAGCCGCCGAGCTAGCGCGCGAGGCATCGGTCACCCTCGGGTCCCTCTCGCCGGCGCATGGAGCTGTCGGTGCTTCGGCGCCCAGCCGCTCCTGCCGCTGGCCGGCGAGTTCGCGGCGAGCGCCGAGCAGGCCTCGGCGCCTGGCCGAGACGCTGGACCGAGTCGCGCGCCTCGCTCGAGGACACGCGCGCCGACGTCGCGGCGCATCGGCCTCGAGCTCGACCTTCTCGGCAGCGAGCTCGAGGTGCTCGCAGGAGTCGACCGGCACCGGCGCTGATCCGCCACCGATCCGTGCCTTCATCCTCCTCCTGCTGGCGTGGCTGCTGGTGCCGGCCGCCGGCGGCGTTCTCGGCGGCCTGGCCGTGCTCCGTGGCCCGCGCGCCGGTGGCGACGCCCTAGTCAGTCCGCGGTGCGGATCACGCGCCGCAGCCGGAGCAGCGAGATCGACGTAGAGCACCAGGCCGATCGCGAGCAGCACGCCCAGCATCCAGGTGTCGCTGACCTCGCCGCGCAGCATCAGCTCCTGGAGCGTCGCGATGCCGTGGGTCACCGGCAGCGCGTACGCGATGTACTGCGTCCACGCCGCGAAGTCGGTCACCGGCAGCACGAAGCCGGAGAAGAAGACGCTGGCCAGCAGCACCAGCATGGACAGCTGCACCGCCTGCCGCTCCGAGTCGGCGACGAGCGAGATGAGGAGGCCGACGCCGAGCGAGGCGAACGTCAGCAGCAGCACGATGCCGACGAACAGCGGCACATACCGCCCAGCAGCGGAACGCCCAGCACGCCGACGAGCAGCACGCCCACGATGGCGCTCACCGCCAGGCTGAGCGCGGCGTACGCGACGTACTTGCCGACGAGCAGCTCCATCGACGACACGGGCGCCACGCGGAACCGGTCCATCTGCCCGCTGAGCGCTCGCGCACCATCGAGAGCGCGGTCAGCGTGACCGCGAGATGCTGGATGACGAGCGCGAAGACCGCCGGCCCGAAGAAGTTGAGCACGTCGGGCGTAGTCGGCGCGACGTTCGCCGTCTCGGCCGTGGTCGGGCGCGCGATGACCTCGGGTGGAATGTTCTCGGCTGCGGGCCGAGCTCATCCTCGGCGATGCTGATGCCCTCGGCCGCCGCCCGCTCGATGATCTCCGCGTTCAGCGCAGCTGACCAGGATGGAGGTCGCCAGGCGTGGCGAGCTGATCGTAGACCGGATCGATCTGGTTCCACTCGACGCGGATCGTCGTCTGCCGGCCCTCGCGCAGCTCACCGGCCGCGTTCGCCGGAACCACGACCAGCAGGTCGATCTCGTTGTCGCGCAGGCGCTGCTCGGCCCCGGCAAGGTCCTCGCTCACGTTGCGCACGTCCAGGCGTCCTGGCGCCAGCTCCGCGTAGTCCTCCGGCGTGCGGGAGAAGTCCGCGTCGGCCGGGACGACGATCTCGGTCAGGAAGGGCGCGCGGTAGCCGCTGTATCCAAGCCCGAACAGGAACATCACCAGGAACGGCCCCAGGATCAGGCTGAGCACGACGCCGGGCCGGCGGATCAGCTCCCGAAGCTCCTTGCCGGTGAACGACGCCATCCGGATGATCGACTGGCCGATCCCGGCGACGGCGCTACCCATTGGGGGTCGGATCCGGTGCGGCGCCATCTGCATCCTTCAGGCCGCGCTGCTGTTCGACCAGCCCGGTGAACACCTCGTCGAAGCTCGGCTGGTGCTCCTCGAGCCCCGCGACTGCGACGCCCGCGCCCCGAAAGGCCTCGATGATGACCGGGCCAACGGTCGCCGCGTCAGCGGTCGTGACCATCAGCTGCCGAGGGGCCGTCTGTCGCACGGCCAGCACGCCCGGCACGTTGGTCAGCATCTCGGGATCGACGGCTCGCTGCGCGTTCACCTCGATCACCTCGCCGCCGAACACTGCCTTGCGGAGCCGCTCGGGCGTGTCGAGGGCCACCAGCCTGCCGTCGACGATCATCGCGACGCTGTCGCAGTATTCGGCCTCGGCAACGTACTGGGTCGTGACGAGGAGCGTGCGTCCCTCGTCCCGCAGCACGCGGAGCTCGTCCCAGATCGCCTTGCGAAGGACCGGGTCGATGCCTGCGGTCGGCTCGTCGACGAACAGGACGTCCGGACTGTGGACCAGCGCGCACGCCAGCTCGAGACGGCGCTGCATGCCACCGGACAGGTCGCGAGCGAGGCGGTGACGCGCGTCGTAAAGCTCCACCACCTCGAGCGCGCGACGGATGAGCGGTCGGCGCTTGAAGGGGCCGATACCGTACAGCGCCGCGACGAACCCGACGTTCTCCTGTGCGGAGAGATCCTCGTACAGGCTGAAGAGCTGCGGCATGTAGGCGATTCGCCCGCGCGTTCTCCGGCTGAACCGCCGCGGGTCCTCGCCGAGGACGCGGATCTCGCCCTCGTTGCGCCCCAGGGTGCCGGTGAGCATGCGCACCGTGGTCGTCTTGCCCGACCCGCTCGGGCCGATG
Organism: uncultured Chloroflexia bacterium; assembly: GCA_963839635.1. Taxonomy (GTDB): domain Bacteria; phylum Chloroflexota; class Limnocylindria; order QHBO01; family QHBO01; genus JACDBZ01. Next base: position 105,051 of record CAWIVT010000001.1, on the reverse strand, counting down.
ACGCCCAGGATCGTCCCCGGCGCAACATCGAAGCTGAGGTTGTCCACGACCAGCCGTCCGTCGAACGCGCGCGAGACGTCGCGCGCGCTGATGATCGGCTCGGTCGAGGTGGTCATGCCGGTCAAAATGCAAGCCGCGTGCCGCCGGCCGAGCAAGCGCTTGCCGCGAGGTCATCCAGAGCCGCGCCGCTCCACGTATGACCGCAGCCTGTCGGCATCCCGGACGGCGTGTCCGCCGATGTCGTTGTTGAAGTATGCCCACACCGGCCAGCCCCGCTGCGCCCACGCGACCATTCGCTCTGCCCAGGCAGTCAGCCGCTGCGGACTGTACGCGCCGCCGTACTTCTCCCCCGCCCCATGGAAACGGACGTAGACGAACGGGCCGACTGGCACCGGGGGCGGGGCGGATCCTGTCATGTCGTGGAGGCAGAGCGCGACACCCGCCTCGTCGAGGAGCGCCTTGAGCCGCTTCCCGTACCAGCGACGATCGCGCACCTCGATTGCCTGCGGCTGCCGCGGCGGAATCGCGGCAAGGAACGCGGCCATGCGGTCGTGGTTCGGGCGCCAGCGCGGGGGGAGCTGGTAGAGCATCGGACCCAGGTGCCCCTCGAGCCGGCCCGCCCGGGTCCATAGCCGATGGAGCGGCTCGGCCGGCTCCCGCAAGCGCCGGAGGTGCGTCAGGTACCGGCTTGCCTTGACCGCGAACGAAAACTCGGGCGGGACGCGCCGCGCCCAGGCGCCAAACGTCTCCGCCTCAGGAAGCCGGTAGAAGCTGTTGTTGAGCTCGACCGTGTCGAAGCGGGCCGCGTAGAACTCGAGCCGCCTGTCACGGGGAAGGTCGCGAGGGTAGAACGACCCCACCCAGTGGGCATATTCCCAGCCGGAGGTGCCGATCCGGATCGTCGCATCCATCGGCGCCGATTCGGCATGCGGTATGCCATACGGGAAAGCGAAACCCGCACTTTAGGAGGCTCACATGAGCGACCTGAGCACGAAGGAGCGCGATGCGCTCCGCAAGGACCAGTTCGCATACGTCGACCGAGAGGGCGGCGAGCATCTGCCCATCCACGACGAGTCGCACGTGCGCAACGCGATCGCTCGATTCAACCAGACCGATTTCGAGAGCGACGCGGCGAAGGATCGAGCGCGGAAGAAGATCCTCGCGGCCGCCGAACGCCATGGGATCGAGGTCGACGAGGACAGCAACGTTCGCGAGCCGGTGCGCTGAGCGAGCTAGAAGTGGTCCTCGTGGTCGGCGAATTCGTCGCCGTCCTTGTCGCCGCGGTGCTCGTCCGCCTCGTGGCGGCGGTGCCGTTCATCGTCAGACCCGTGGGGCCGCGACTCCATTCGATACGCGGGGTCGGCGCCGGACAGCCCGTGTGCGGAGCCGGAGCCGCCATCCCTGGGTGCGCCGCCGCCGTGTGACTCGCCGGTCGACCCGATGTCGCCGCGCTGGGCTGGAGCGGCACGCCCATGGGCCGTGGTCACGTCGCCCTGGTGCTCGGGATCGCTGATCTCGCGCAGCTCCGCGGGCACGAATGCCTCCCGGTCGTCGTCCGGCGTGAGATCGCCGGTGGCGCCGGTCATGCCGCCACCACCGGACTCATTCGGCCTGGTCACTTCTGGGCGGGAGCCTCCACGTCGCCGCGCCATGCGCCACTCTCGGCGCCCTTGCTCTCAATGTACTCCTTGAATCGCTCGAGGTCTCCCTTCACGCGGCGATCCAGGAAGCCCAGGGCGGTGCCGACGTTCTCGACCAGGCCCTCGGGGTCGGCGTCGAGCTGCAGCGTGACGCGCGTCGTCTCGTCATCGATGCGATGGAACGTGACCACGCCTGCATTCTCGGCGCCCGACGTCGCGTTCCATGCGATGCGCTCGTCCGCATGCTGCTCGGAGATCTCGGCGTCCCACTCCTTCTCTTTGCCCCCGACCTCGGCCACCCAGTGAAGGTGCGTGTCGTCGATCTGGGTGACCGATTTCACTCCCTCCATGAAGCGCGGGAATTCCTCGAACTGGGTCCACTGGTTGTAGGCGGTGCTCACCGGCACCTTCACGTCGATGCTTTCGACCACGGAAGCCATGGCGATCGGTCCTCAATGCATGCTGTCTGGGGTTGTCCTCCCAGTGCTCTGCAAGGGTCGCGCCAGACGTGCGGCACGGCCGATGCAGATGGGGGCAGACACACCGCATCGGGAGATGAATCATGCCCAAGGAATGGAGCGACAAGCGCGAACGCCAGTACGAGCACATCAAGGATTCGTACACCGAGCGCGGAGTGAAGACCGATGAAGCCGAGGAGCGAGCCGCGCGAACCGTGAACAAGGAGCGGAGCGAGAAGGGCGAGACGAAGTCGAAACGCAAGGATGACTGACCCTCGCCCCCGGCCGTGCTCAGTCGCGGGTCAGGGCGTCGTGAAGGACCGTGGCGTTGTGCAGGAGCATTCCATCGATCGTCTCGGCACCTGAGCCGGATGGCCCGAGCGAGTCGGTATAGAGCGGCTGGTCGACGAGCTCGGCGTTCGTCTCTTCCGCCACGGCCCGCGCCAGCCTCGGATCGACGGCGGACTCGGTGAAGATCGCGCGGATGTCGCGCTCGCGGATGGTGGAGACCAGCGCTTCGATGTCGCGGGCGCTCGGCTCTGCAGTGACATCCAGGCTGGGAAACACCGATCCGCCGAACTCCAGACCGTAACCATCGATGAAATAGCCGAGCGCGTCGTGGTCGGTCACGACGCTTCGGCGATTCTGCGGAATCTCCCCCATCAGGAGGCGGATCTCCGCATCCGCCGTCTCGAGCCGCTCGATGAGTGCGTCGGCCCGAGCGCTGAATTCGGTTGCTGCGTTCGGCGCCGCCACGGCCAGCGCGTCCCGCGCGTTCTCGACCATCACGACCGCGTTCGGAGCGCTGAGCCAGTAATGCGGGTCGTCCCCACGCAGCTCGGCGCCGCTGCTCAGGTCGTGCACGCGGTCGACGCCGCCGATGGTCCCGATGGCCTCGTCGAGCCAGAGCTCGAGCCCGGCGCCACTCTCGAGGATCAGGTCGGCCCCTTCGATCGCGGCTCCGGCCGCGGGTGTGATCTCGAAGTCGTGTGCCTCGACCCCCGGCTGGAGCAGGATCGTCAGATCGATGTCGTCGCCGCCGATCTCCGATGCGATCGAGCCCACCTGCGTCGTGGTCGCCACCACCGAGAGCGTCGCCTCGCCGCGGGAGCCCTCCGGCGCCGTCCCGCAGCCGGCCAGCGCGAGGAGGAGGAACGCGATGGCGAGCACCGGGCACGATCGAGTCATATGAGATGCAGTATCACTTGGTCGGAACCGCGAGTCAAGGCCGCGCGAGACCTATACTCAGCGTGCCCCATCCGCCGAACGTTCCTCGTTCGATGCGCCCGGAGGTCACGTGCATCGGTTCCTCGCTCGCAGCATCAGTCTCCGGTCGGCAGCCGTGGGGGCCGCCTGTGCGGCGCTCATGGTCGGTTGCATCGGAGGCCCGCCCGCCTGCGAGGCGGGGCCGGTTGAGATTGTCATGACCCTGACAGTGGAGACGCTCACGCCGTCCAGCCCCCAGGTCTGCCGCGGCAGCGACGTCACGCTCAGCATCCATCCCGAGGTCGATGGCGTGTTCCACATCCACGGCTACGACGCCGAGGTGCCGGCGGCGGAGGTCTCATCCGGGGAGGTGCTCGATCTGACGTTCACGGCCGAGCGCTCCGGCCAGTTCCCGATCGAGCTTCACACCGACGAGAACACCCAGGGCGTCAATATCGGCCTGCTGACCGTCAATGAGCCGTAGGGCGGCGCTCGCGGCCGCCGTGGCGCTGCTGCTTGCCGTGGGCGGGGCAGGTCCGGCCGCCGCACACGCGATCGGCGGCACGTTCCAGCTGCCGGTACCGCTCTGGCTCTACCTCATCGGCGCCGGGGCGGCGGTCGCCGCCTCGTTCGTGGTTATCACGCTTGCGTCACGCGGCGCCCCGTCCGAAGCCGCGTATCCGACGAGGCCCGTGCCAACCGGTGTGGCGAGCGCCACGCGAACCGCCCTCCGCGCCCTCGGAATGGCCTGGTGGTATGGGGCCATCGCGGTCGGGATCCTCGTCGGCGACATCTCTCCCCTGCCGGCGGTCCTGTTCTGGATCGGGATCTGGGTCGGCCTCCCGATCGCGGCGGTGCTGCTCGGGAATCCATGGCCGTCACTCAGCCCGTTCCGGACGACGTACGCCGGGCTGGCGTGGATCGCGGGGCGCGCCGGCGCCGACCGGCTGGACCTCGGCTTCCGCTACGCCCACGGCCTCGCCCGCTGGCCCGCGGTCGTGCTCCTGGCGGCCGGCATCTGGGCAGAGCTGATCCTCCCCGGTGGCGATGTCGCCGGCACGGTGGCGGTCCTCATGATCGGCTACACCCTCTTCACCCTGGCCGGCATGCTCGCCTTCGGACCCGTCACGTGGCTGCAGCACGCGGAGCTCTTCGAGGTCGAGCTCGGCTGGTTCGGTCGCCTTGGGCCACTCGGGCGCCGCGCGCGGAACGGCAGCGTGTGCGCCGGGTGCGAGGAGGGCTGCGATCCCGAGCGGTGCGTCGACTGTCCGGAGTGCGCGGTGGCCGCCGACGACGACGAGCGCCGGCCCGAGCCTCCGGCCGTGGATCGTGGGCCTGACCGAGGTCGGGCGAGCGGGCTGGTCGGACGTTGCTTTCATCGTGCTTGCCCTTGCCGGCGTGACGTACGACGGCCTGCACGAGACCGCCGTCGGCGCCTGGCTGTTCAGCGCCATCTACGGGCCTGTGTCGGCAGTCCTCGGCCCGACGAGCGCAACGACCTTCCTGCTCACCGATACCCTGCAGCTGGCCGCCGTGGTCGCCGGATTCCTGGGCGCGTTCGTGTCCGTCGCGTACCTCACCCGCGCGCTCGGAGCCGGCTCGACCCCGCTCGGCACGATTGCCGGCCGCTACGCGACCACTCTCCTCCCGATCGCCGGCGGCTACGTCATCGCGCACTACCTGACCCTGGTGATCCAGGGCGCCGTCTGGCTTCCGTCACTGCTGGCGGACCCGCTGATGGGCATCGCCCCTCAGCTCGACGCGATCCCGATCGTGCTCGTCTGGTACCTCAGCGTCGCCGCCATCGTCGGCGGCCACGTCGCCGGCATCCTGCTGGCGCATCGGCTGGCCCTTGCGGATGCCCCCGGCCGCGCGACCGTGGCGGGCCTGCCGATGGTTGCACTCATGATCGGCTACACCGTCCTCTCGCTCTGGATCATCGCGCAGCCGATCGTGCTCGAACCCGGCGCCGTCCCGGCCGCCCTGGCACCCTGAGTCCCGATATGACCGAGGTAAGCATCGCGCTCGCCTTCGCCGCAGGGGTGCTGTCGTTCGTGTCGCCCTGCGTGCTCGCGCTGGTGCCGGTCTACGTGGCCTTCCTGGGCGATGCCGCCGCCGGCGGTGGCACGATTCAGATGGGGCCGTTGCGGCGCGCCGTACCGACGTCTTCACGCACGCGCTCCTGTTCGTCGCCGGATTCACCGCGGTGTTCGTGGTCCTCGGGACCTCGATCGGCCTGCTCGGGGGGCCCATCTTCCGGATCCCCGAGATCCGTCAGGCGACTGGCATCGCGGTGATCGCGCTGGGCGTGCTCACGACGGGCGCCTTCGGGCCGATCCTCGATCGGTTCAGCATCGGGCTGGATCCGTCGCACCTGCCCGCGGCGCGATCCGCCCGTTCGTTGGCCCTCGGCGCGCTCGTTGCCGTTGGCTGGACGCCGTGCATCGGACCCGTGCTGGGGGCGATCTTCACGATGGGCGCATCGTCGGGCTCCGCACCGGCGGTCGTCGTGCTCCTGCTCGCCTACTCGATCGGGCTGGCGGTGCCGTTCCTGGCTGCCGCCGTCGCCCTCCCCCGCCTGCGCCCGCTGCTCGAGGTGCTGCGGCGGCACCATCGCCTGGTCCAGGTGGTGTCCGGCCTGTTCATCATCGTCATCGGAGTGATGATCTTCCTCAACACCTTCGCTCGCCTGGCGACCCTGTTCACGTTCGCGATCTGACACTTGGCACGCTCCGTGCGGCACCTGTCCGCATCACCGAAAGGAGCTACAGCACCATGCAACTGGATGGACTCAAGGTCGCCGTCCTGGTCACCGATGGCTATGAGCCGAGCGAGCTGACCGAGCCCGTGGCCGCCCTGCGCGAGGCGGGCGCCGACGTCACCATCGTTTCGGACCACGACGGCACGATTCGCGGAAAGAGCGAGGCCGATACGGCAAAGGTGGACGTCACCCTGGAGGGCGCCAGCGCCGGCGACTACGGGGCTCTCCTCCTGCCCGGCGGCGTCAAGAACCCCGACACGATGCGCCAGAACGAGCTCGGCGTGGCGTTCGTTCGCTCGTTCGCCGATGCCGGCAAGCCCATCGCGGCCATCTGCCATGCGCCATGGCTGCTCGTCGAGGCGGATGTCGTGCAGGGCCGCCGCGTGACGAGCTATCCGTCGCTGCGGACGGACCTTCGAAACGCGGGCGCCCACTGGGTGGACGAAGAGGTCGTGACCGATGCCGGCCTCGTCACCAGCCGGACGCCGCAGGACCTCCCGGCCTTCAACGCCAAGATGGTCGAGGAGTTCGCCGAGGGCACCCACGTTCGGCGTCGGGTGACGAGCGGGAGCGCGATCTCGTAGCCCGCTGGCGCCGGGGGTGACCCGCACCACGGATGAACGATCGGCTGAGGCCCGGCTCCGCTGTCATCCACCCGTATCACCGGGTCATGTGACGGCGGAGCCATCGGCTTTGGGCCGCTCGGGCCCGAGTTGACCCGCCTGGCAGGTCAGGACTGGGTCTTGTGGCTCTGGTCGATGGCGAGCTTGGCAACCTTGACGGCGATGCTGCCGCCCGGGACGAGAAGGCCGACGGTGTCGGCGCCGATATCGAACAGGGCGTCGCGGTTCATCATCTTGGTGACCCGCGCCGCCAGCGCCTGGCCCGGTCGCATCAACCCGGTCACGGCATCGAGCTCCACGATCGCCTTCTTGTCCTTGGGCTTCCAGAGGAACTCGAACGCCCACCACGGGCGGTAGTAGAGATCGATGTTCTGGACCGTGATCGACTCCTCGGACATCGAGTCGGCCTGGACCGGCTTCATCATGGTGCCCAGGAGCTGGCGAACGACGAACGACGCTCGCTGCTCCGGCGGCAGGACGATCGTGTCGTTGGCACTCAGACCCTCGAGGTCGGTGACCTCCTGGCGCGGGCCTCCGATGATCGCGGCCCCGTCGGCCATCGGCGCGCCCGAGACCCCGTCGACGAACTGCTGCGCGCTGAACTCCTCGCGACAATGCTCGAGGACAGGCATCACGAATCCGCGGCCAGCGGCCTCGTTGATCGGGTAGTCCTGGCCGAGGACGGTCACCTCGCGCACCTCGGGGCTGCTGGCGGGGACCGTGTAGTCGCGGCGGCGGTCGTAGACGTAGCGCGCCTGTGCGGCGACGTGCCAGAACGGCTCCAGCCGACGCTGGCTGGCGAGCAGCTCGATGTCGTCGGGCTTCGGGCGCTGAAGCAGGTTCCCGAGGCCCGAGCCGAACGCCCCGACACGGCGGTCCATCGCCCGCTGGCGGATCTCGTCGACCGTCAGGCGTTCGTCGAGTACGAAGACGTGCTCATCCGCCAGCTGGATCTCCATGCAGTTCTCCTCAACGTGCCACGACCGGTTAGGCGGCCATCATCGCGCAGTGGCGCAAGATGTCCAGATCCGGCGCATTACGATACGCGCGCGTTGCCGCTGAGCCGGAATCCGCCCAGGTCGAAGTGATACGCAGGACCGTCGCTCCAGGGACAGGCGAGAGCGTCCTCGACGCCCGGTGGCAGTCGGGGCTGCTGTTCATCGTCGCCACGGCGCTGGCGCTGGCGCGCATGGCTCCGCCACGCCTGGAGTACGAAGAGCCGTTCGCGTTCTGGGACGTCGTCCCGACGATGGGCTTCCTCGAGTACCTGTTCGAGCCGTGGGCGGGCTACTTCAACGTCTTCGCCCGCCTCTCGTTCCTGGTGGCCCATCCGCTCGACGACCTCGGGCCGCTGGTCACCCGGTTGCTGGCGTCGGCAGTGATCGGGCTGGTGGCGGTCTACTTCGCCTCGGACGCCCTCGCCGATGCCATCCCGAGTCGGGCGATACGCATCGGCCTCGCGATATCACTGCCCATGCTGCCGATCCCGTACCCCGGCCCCTACGTCGGTCCCCTGAACTCGCAGTGGTGGATCGCCCTCGGCGTCCTCGGCATCGCGCTGGCACGGCCCCGAACGTGGCACTTTCCGACGCTCCTCGTGGCCGGATTCACGGGGGTCGCTCCATGCATCGTCCTGCCGGTCTTCCGCGACCGGCGAGGGCTTGCGCTCGCCGTCGGGGTCGTCGCCCAGCTCGCGCTCCTGCTGTCGGGCGAGCGCCGCCCGCCCGGGTTCTCGATCGGGATCGACTACGTCCTGGTGATGCTGCTGGTGGCGGCCCTGATGTCCGCCGCCCCGTTGCCCGTCCGGACTCGTTTGGCGTTCGCGTACCTCAGCATCGCGATCCTGGCTCTCGGGGCGATCCTGACCGGCTGGCCGCTCGAATCCAACTGGCGCCTGCTGGCGGTGCCCGGCGCGGCGATGGCGCTCGGCGTCTTCGCACTGCTGCTCCCTCGTCACCCGCAGGCAATCGACCACGAAGCACGCCCGGAATTCGCCCGATCTGCCGATCTCCCCGATGCGCCTCCCAGCCAGGGGATCCCCGGTGAGAACAATCGAGACGGCGGTGTGGCGCCCCCGGAGGGATTCGAACCCCCGACGCCCGCCTTAGGACGGCGGCGCTCTATCCACTGAGCTACGGGGGCGGCGCCAGCGCATCCTACCGTATCATCCGCCGCATGCCGCAGCCCGAAATCGTGCTCTACGAGCGCGACGGATGCCACCTCTGCGAGGAGGCGCGCGTCCTGCTCGACGACATGCTCGGACCGACCGATAGCGACGCGTCGACATCGACACCGATGACGACCTGCTGGTCGCCTACGCGTACCGCATCCCGGTGCTCGCCGTCGACGGCGTCGACCGGCTCGAGGCGCCCATCACCGCGCCCCGACGTGCGAGCCCTCGGCACCGATGACCCGGCTCCGCGCCGCCGCCGATGGCAGCCTCGCCTGGCTGGTCGGCATCGTCGGCGCTGGCGCGTCCTGCTCGGCGTGCTGGCCTTCCCGCTGCTGCGCGGAGCGCCGGACGGCGCATCGGCTCACTGTCGGGCCAGCCGGCCCCGAGCTGACGGTGACGGACCTCGACGGCCGGACCTGGATCGCTGGCCGATGCCGATGGCCGGCTCATGTGGGTCAACTTCTGGGCCACCAGCTGCGAGCCGTGCCGAACCGAGATGCCGGCCATGCAGCGACTGGCCGAGGCGTACGGCGACGAGCTGCTCATCCTCGGCCTGGACTGGGGCGAGGCGCGCGAGTCGGTCGCCGGACTTCGCCGACCGTTACGGCGTCACCTACCCGATCCTGCTCGACCCGACGCCTGCGAACTACTACCGCTGGGCCGGGCACCGATGGGCTGCCGCGGCACTACTTCGTCGGCGCCGAGGGGACCGTGCTGCGCGAGGTCATCGGTCCGCTCGACCCGGTCCGGATGGTGGAGATCCTCGACGAGCTGCTTGCGGCCGGCTGAGGACCGCGGGCGGGTGAGCCCACCCGCGATCCGTGGCGTGAGGTGGTCAGCCCTCGACGACGAGCGTTCCGGTCATCTCGCCGGAGTGGATGTCGCAGACGAAGAAGTACTCGCCCGCTCGAGGGCCCTCGATCTCGACCTCGCTGGTCTCGCCCTCGTCGATGACGTCGCCGACGGCAATCTCCTCGCCGCCCTCCTCGGTGTAGACGGCGAAGTTGTGCGGCACGCCTTCCAGGTTCGTGAAGGCGACCGTGATCGGCTGGCCGGCCGGTGCCGTGATGGTCGCGGCGTCGAACTCGAGATCGTCGGCGGTGAGCTCGGCAACCCCGTCGACGACGGCGATCGTGCCGCCGCCGGCGTTGTCGCCATCGCTCGCATCGGTGCCGGCGCTGCACGCCGCGAGCGCGATGGCCAGGAAGAGCGCCGCGCCGGGGCGCAGCATGGTTCGGAAAGCAGTCATCTGGATACTCGCGTCCTCTCGGAAGTCTGATGGGGCTCTGGACGTGGCTCCCCTATTGTCGGGCAGATTGCCCGTCGCTGCAGGACGTCACTCGGCAGCGCGGAACCTGCCCTTGTCGGTCGCCTCGATCCTGACCGGCATCAACGCCGGGGTCGTGGGTGAAATAGCACCACCAGCCCTCTGCCGCGGCGCGAGTGACGAGCTCGTTGCGGATCTCGATCGCGTCGATCGGGTAGTCGTCGTAGGCGCTTGTCCAGCGGACCGGGAGCTGCCAGCGGGTCGGGATCAGGTCGCCCCAGAAGATGGCGCGATCGGTCGGGTCGCCGGCGCGGCCGCCGGGACGGTCGACCCCGATGAGCACCGCCTGCGACCCGCGCGTATGGCCGCCGGTGCGCAGCACGCTGACGCCCGGCACCAGCTCGACCTCGCCGTTGACCTCGGCCAGGATCCCGGCCGCTCGCACCGCGTCGAGCTGCTCGACCTCCATGATGCCCTGCCAGCCGCAGCTCGTCGCCATGCGCCGCCTCCACCTCGTCGCGCTGCACCACGTAGCGTGCGTTGGGGAATGCCGGCCGGCCCGAGGCATCGAGCATCCCGCCGGCGTGGTCGTAATGGAGGTGCGAAAGCACCACGAAGTCGATCGTGTCGGGATCCTCCCCCACCGCCCGCATCGCCTCGACCGGGTCGCCGCCCTCGATTCCCTTGATCTCCCGGTCCCGATCGGTCATGCGCACGCCCGTGCCGGTCTCGACCAGGATGCGCTTGCCCCCGGCCTCGATGAGCAGGAGGTTCAGGCGGCACAGCATGCGGCCGCGGGCATCGGTGTCGACGTGAGCGGCTCCACAGGGGCTTCGGCACGACCCCGAAGAAGCCGCCCGCATCGGGCCGGAACCAGCCGGCGCGCAGGACGCGGATGCTGATGCCGCCCGCGAAGCGCCGCGCCTCGCCGAGCTCGTGGAGCGGCTCGCTCACGAACGCGTCACGCGCCCGCGATCGAAATCGGCGTGGTAGCGGCTGGCGGTCGGATCGGTCTGCCCGCGGTACTTGCTGCCGATGCGCGCGTCGCCATAGCCGACCTCGACCGGCGACGAGAGGCGCTGGAAGCTGATCTGGCCGATCTTCATGCCGTCGTACAGCTTGATGGGCAGGTTCGCGACGTTGCTGAGCTCCAGCGTCAGGGTGCCCTCCCACCCGGGATCGACGTAGCCCGCGGTCGAGTGGATCAGCAGTCCCAGCCGGCCCAGGCTGGACTTGCCCTCGAGCCGCGCGACGAGGTCGTCGGGCAATGCGACGCGCTCGAACGTCGCGCCCAGGACGAACTCGCCGGGGTGCAGGATGAACGGCTCGTCGCCGGCGATCTCGACCAGCTCGGTCAGCTCCGGCTGCTCCTCGCGCGGGTCGATCACCGCCGTGCGGTTGTTGCGGAACACGCGAAACCGGTTGCCGAGGTGGATGTCGACGCTCGACGGCTGCACCGCCTCGGGCGTGTATGGGTCAATCACGATCCGGCCCGCCGCCAGCTCGGCCCGGATGTCGCGGTCGGACAGGATCATTCGGCGCTGATCTTACGTCTCCGAGCGCTGCCGGATGAGCCGATCCACCTCGCGCTGGAGGGTCTCGATGTCGTCGTAGGCGTGATAGACCGATGCGAACCGGATGTAGGCGAGCTGGTCGAGCTCGCGCAGCGCATCGGTGGCCAGCCGGCCGATCTCGGTGGAGGGAAGCTCGGCGTCTCCGCGGCTGCGCAGGTGGCTCTCGATGTCGTCGAGCGCCGTCTCGACCCTGTCGAGCGTGACCGGACGCTTCTGGAGCGCCTTCAGCAGTCCGGTGCGCAGCTTCTCGCGGTCGAAGTCCTGCCGGCTGCCGTCGCGCTTGACGACCACCAGCCGCGCGCCCTCAGGCCGCTCGTAGGTGGTGAACCGGTACTCGCATGCCTCGCATTCGCGCCGGCGGCGGATGCTGCTGCCGCCCTCGAGGTCGCGCGAGTCGATGACACGGGTGCTCGTGTTCTCGCAGCGTGGGCATCGCATCGGCTTGATCGCTCCTATACCAGTGGTGGTACCGCGTCGAACCATACCACAAGATGTGGGACCGGGAGATCACGGCCCTCAGCTCACCGCCTTCTTCACGAGCGCGCCGATCTTCTTCTCGTCGGCAGGCGTCAGCTTTGTCAGCGCCCAGGCCGTGGGCCACATGGAGCCCTCGTCGAGATTCGCGTCGTCGTTGAAGCCGAACGTCGCATACCGCGCCTTGAACTTGTCCGCGGCCTGGAAGAAGCAGACGATCTTGCCGTCCGCGTTGGCGTAGGCGGGCATCCCGTACCAGGTCTTCGGGGAGAGATCCGGGGCGCTGGAGGAGATGACCGCATGAATCCGCGTGGCCATGTCGCGATCCGATGCCGGCATCTGGGCGATCTTCGACAGGAGGTCGCGTTCCCCGTCCGCTCGGTCCTTGCCGCGCCGCTCTTCGGCCTTCAGCTCCTTGGCACGCTCCTTCATCGCGCCCTTCTCCTGGTCCGTCCATCCCTTGGACGAGGTGTCGCGGCCGGTGGGGCTCTTGGTGGTCTTCTTGGTGGCCTGCATTCCGAGGTCTCCTCTTTTCCGATCGATGTGATGGTTCGATCGATGTGATGGGTTGCAGACCCATCGGCTGCGCTGAACGGTCAGGCCGCGAGGCGCTCGAGCAGCTCGTCGAGCCGTGCCCATCCCCAGGTCGCGCCGGAAGGCGCGTACTTCATGAGCTCATCGCGCTCCTCTGTGGTGTCCAGTCGCGAGGTGATGGCCAGACGCGTCCCCTCGCCGACCCGCTCGAGCTCGATCGTCTGGGTCATGGGATTGCCGTACGGACCCTCCATCCCGAAGGTCTGGACGATGCGGTCCGGCGGGCTGACCTCGAGGAACTCGCCGCTGAATGCGCTCTCCTTGTCGGTTCCCTGGTTCTGGACGAAGCGATACGTCCCGCCCGCCCGGACGTCGATGCGATCCACGGTCGTGCCCTCGCCCCACCATTGCGAGATCAGGTCCGGTTCCGTGTAGGCGGCCCACACCCGCTCGATGGGATGGTCGAACACGCGCTCCACTCGGAACTCGAGGTCGCTGGGCTTGGTCAGCGTCACGGCGCGGGGGCCCTGCCGGTCGAGGGTCACTGTCAGTCTCCTTTCGTGCTCGTGCGGTCGAGGAGATCCCCGAACCGATCCATCTGGTCGTTCACCATGTGTCGATAGATCTCGACCCAGTCGCGGACATCGTCGAGCCGGCGCGGCCCCAGGTGGCACAGCCGCGCCCGACCCACCTTGACGGTGGAGACGAGCCGGGCTTCCTCGAGAACGCGGACGTGCTTCTTCATCCCGGTCAGCGACATGCCGAACGGGTGGGCGAGCTCGCTGATCGTCGCGCTCCCCCGCCCCAGCCGTTCGAGCACGCCTCGACGGGTGGGGTCGGCCAGTGCGGCGAAGGTCCGATCGACTGGTGCATAGTGAACCATTCGGTTCAGTATTGCCGGCGTGGCCATTCCTGTCAAGGCGCCAGGGTCAACCTGCGCTGGCGGCGAACTCGGAACGGAGCCTGCGCTCGACGTTGCCCCCACGTGCGATCCCGAGACTGTCGAGGCCGATCAGGGCCGCGCCCATCACCGGGCGTTCCGTGAGTCGGTGCGTCCGGGCGCGCGGAAGGGCGGCGTGCAGCCGCTCCTCCAGCCGGGCGTAGAAGCCCGGCTCCTCGGTCCTGAACACGCCGCCGGTCAGCACGACGTCCACCTCGCGGCTGGCGACGCGAAGGCGTCGGGCGATCGCGGCTGCCATGACGGCCAGCTCGTCGGCCAGCCGATCGACGATGGCGCGCGCGACCGCGTCGCCGTCCGCGGCGGCAGCGAAGACCACCGGGGCCAGCTCCTCGAGGCGCGTCGCTGGCTCATCTCCCCGTCGTACATCGCGCGCGTGACGTCGATCGGGCGCCGCTTGCCAAGCGCCCGGGGCACGAGCGTGGAGAGGGACGTGGGCGCCCCACGGCCGTCCCGGGCGCGCACCGCGGCGCCGAGCGCCTCCGTGCCGATCCCCTGTCCCCCACCCCAGTCACCGGACAGGTCGCCGACTCCGGCGAGGCGCTCCTCGCGGCCATCCGGGCCGACCCCGACGGCGTTGACGCCGGCGCCGCAGATGACCACTACGCCCCATCCCGACGGCGAGCCCGCGCGCAGCGCGGCGAAGGCGTCGTTGCGGACCTCGATCCGGCTCGCCGACGCCTTGGGCGCCGATCGCGTCGCGCAGGAGGCGAACGTCGGGCGGGAAGTCCGCGCCGGCCAGGCAGAAGCTGCCGATCTCGATCGGTCCCGTCACTCCACCGGCGTGGCGGGCTTCGTCGACGAATGCGCGCAATCGCCCCATGCCGGTCTCGATCGGCACCTGCTGATGGGAGATGGTCTGGCCGTTGACGAGCGCCAGGAGGGCGCCCGACCGCGAGACGAGCGCGAGGTCGGTCTTTGAGTTTCCGCCGTCGACGGCGAGTACGGCCGCGCGCGCGCCGCTCACCCGGCCGGCGTCGGTACCGCGGGCTGCGGGAGCGCGACCGGGGTAAGGTCGGGAGCAAGATCGAGCTCGTCTACGCGCACGAATCGCGCGCCCCGCTCGCGCAGCCGCTCGACGATCTCGGCCAGAGCCGGGGCGACCGGATCGGGCCAGGTGTGGAGCAGGACGATGGCGCCGTCGCCGCGCGCGGTCACGCCCTCGACAGCCCGAGTCGGCGATCTCTGCGCGACGACCGGCCAGGCTCCCACTCGTAGACCTCCACGTCCCAGCCCACGTGGCGGTAGCCAAGCGCTCGAAGCCGCTCGACGAGCTCCGCGGAGTCGGCGCCCGGCGCCGAACGGGAAGCGCAGCCAGGGGCGCGAGTCGACGCCGGTCACCTCCTGGATGACGCGCCCCGCCTCGCCGACGTCCTCCGTCGAATCCGGCGTGGCTGAGAAGCGGCATGCGCGCGTGGTAGAAGGAGTGATTGCCGACCAGATGGCCCTCCGCGGCCACTCGGCGGGCCACGTCCGGATAGGCCTCGACCCATCGGCCCTGGAGGAAGAACGTGGCCCGTACGCCGAGCCGGGCGAGCTCGTCGAGCACCCAGCCCGCATGGTCGCCATGATGGGGCGATCGGGATGCTCGGCATCGAAGGTCAGCGCGACGCGGGGCTCATCGGTCACTTCTCGACACCGGTGATCACGATGCCGCGCATGAACGCGCGCTGGGCGAAGAAGAAGATCGACCATCGGGATCACGATCGTCATGAGCGTGGCGGCCTGGATGTACTGCGGCTCGGAGCCGTAGATGTCGTTGAACTTCGACAGGCCGAGCGATGATCGGCTGCAGGTCCGGCGTCGTCGAGAGGTACAGCAGCGGCTCGAAGTACAGGTTCCAGGAGTACACGAGGTGGAAGACGGCCACCGCGATGATCACCGGCCATGCCTGGGGGACGATGATCGAGAGAAGGATACGGATCGGCCCGGCGCCGTCGATCTTGGCCGCGTCGTCCAGCTCGCGCGGGCAGCGTCAGGAAGTACTGGCGCAGCAGGAACACGTCGTACGCGTTCGCGAAGAATGCCGGGACCAGCAGCGGCAGCCACGTGCCCGACCCAGCCGAGGTTCACGAAGATCGTGTAGGTCGGGATGAGGGTGACTGCCGCCGGCAGGAAGATCGTCGACAGCAGCAGGAGGAACAGGAGCCCGCGGCCCGGGAACCGGAATCGCGCGAATCCGTACGCCACGAGCATGCACGACACGATCGTCCCGATCCCTGCCGATGACGCGCCAGAGCAGCGGTGTTGAACAGCAGGCGCGGGAAGTTGATGCTCGTCCCAGACCTCGGCGAAGTTCCCCCACTGCGGCGCGAACTCCCACGGACTGCTCCAGCGCCCGCCACGAGCCCTGCCAGGTGATGGGCCGGCGCCTCCGGGTCGGCCGGGTCGATGAAGCCGCTCTCCTGGCGGCCCGGGTCGACCAGCGCCAGCTCCCGCGTCGTCCCGTCGGGCATGCGGCACGAGGTAGACGTCGAGCGTCCTCGCCCTCGTACTCGAACGTGCCCGGGATCGGCCGGCCAGATCGGCGCGCCGATCCGCGTGATCTGGTCCGGCGGACTTCAGCGACGAGCGTGACGGTGCGCAGCAGCGGCGACAGGAACGCGGCCAGCACGATCGACCGTGAAGGAGGTGAGCAGCAGCGAGCGGCCGTCGAGGATGACGGCCGGCGTCGGCGCCTGCGGCTCGGCTCGAGCCTCGATGGCCGGGAGGTCGGGGCCCCGACGAGCTCGGCCTCGCGCGCCATCTACTTGTCTCCCCCGCGTAGTACACCCAGTACCGCGCGCTCCAGAACAGGACCAGCGTCATCGCGAGGATGACGACGAACAGGAACCATGCCAGCGTCGCTCCGTACGACATGTTCCCGGAAGCTGAAGAACGTCTTGTAGATGTAGATGTTGAAGAAGAACGTCGTGCCCGCCGGGCGACCTGTCGCCGCTGTTGAGCACGAGCGGCACGAGGAAGTACTGCATCACGCCGACCATGCCCAGCGTGATGCTGTAGAAGATCACCGGCGACATCATCGGCAGCGTCACGTGGCGCAGCTGGCCCCAGAAGCCCGCTCCGTCGACCCGGGCCGCGTCGTACAGCTCGGTCGGGACGTTCTGCAGCCCGGCAAGGTTGATGATCACCGCGCTGCCGATGCCCCACAGCCCGATGACACCAGCGCCGGGTAGATCCAGCTCGGATCGTTGAGCCAGTCGGGGCCGTTGATGCCGAACCAGCTCGAGGATGCCGTTCAGCCAACCCGCTCGCGGGTTGAGCATGCTGCCCCACGCGAACAGCGCCGCCACGAACGGGATGATGTAGGGCATGAAGAAGAGCGCCTGGAAGTA
Organism: uncultured Chloroflexia bacterium; assembly: GCA_963839635.1. GTDB lineage: Bacteria > Chloroflexota > Limnocylindria > QHBO01 > QHBO01 > JACDBZ01. The sequence continues at coordinate 88,048 of CAWIVT010000001.1, read as the reverse complement.
GCGCGACCCGCGCAGCGACCTGCTGTTGAGCAGCATGGCCAGCGCGAAGGGAAGGATGAGTCCGACGGGGAGCGCGATCGCGGCGAACCGCAACGTGACGCGCAGCGCCTCCCAGGCCCTGGGATCGCTGAGCATGGTCGGCGTAGTTGTCCAGGCCGACGAAGCGGACGCGGCTCCTGCTGGTTGAGCCGCAGGTTGAGGAACGTGAAGACGAACGTCGCGACCATCGGTGCCGGGTCAGCACGAGGAAGCCGAGGATCCAGGGCGGATGAACAGGAAGCCCCAGCACCGCCTCCCGCTGCGCGAGCGTCAGTCGCGCGACGGCCCTCCTTCGGGGCTCCGCGACTCCAGCTCGACGATCGCCATCTCGCCCTCCGCTGAACTGAGTTGGTCCGGCCGTCCGCGGACGACGGCCGGACCGGGATCTGGCCTACTCGGCCCTGTCGAAGATCCCCTGCAGCTCCTCCACGAAGTCTTCGATGTCGGCGTCGATGTCGAGGCTCATCGGTGTGCCTCGCAGGTCGCCGATCAGCTCTGCCTTGATCGCCGCGAACGCCTCCTGGTAGTTGGGCATCCAGGCCTCGAAGCTCGGGTTGTCGGCGAACGGGATCGCCGTCGCTGCGCCACCTGCCAGTCGACACCCTGCGTCCATCGCTCGTCAAGACCGGCGAAGAAGGCATCCTGGTCCTCGGTCCGGCCGGGCATGCCCGCCGTAGAGCTGAGCAGCTCGTCGGACGCCTCACCGATCAGGTAGGTGAGGAACTCGAACGCCTCCTCGGGATGCTCGCTCGCCTCCAGATGCGGAACGTGTCCGCGTTGAAGTTCGACGTCACCGTGCCGTCGTTCTCCGGGACGGCGGCGATGTCCCAATCGGGTCATCGACGAAGTTTCCGTCCTCGTCGACCGCGTGGCGCAGCATGTGTACCAGAGGTGCGAGAGCGCCATGGCGACGTTGCCCGACTGGAACGGATTGCCGATCGCCCGATCTCGGGTCCTGACGCTGGGCCTCGTTCATGATGAAGTGGTCGGTCCAGACGCCGTCGTAGAGCCACTTCCATGCATCCCGCCACAGTGATCCGGGAACCTCGGCAGTGGTCGCCATCGTCGGCGACCAGCCTGCCGGCCCCGAAGTAGGAGCCCTGCGCTCGGAGATCCTGGTATGCGGTTCGTAGCCCCACTGCACGATCGCCTCCGGGTCGAAGTCGGCGCTGGTGGCGTCGTTGCCGTTCTCGTCGACGGTCAACCGCTTCGCGAGCTCGCGCAGCGTGTCGAAGTCCCACGTCGACCTCCTCGCCGTCGAGGACATACGGATCGCCGTACGCGTGCGGCGGGTACTCGAGATCGGCCTCGTCGAACATGTCGCGCTGGTAGTACAGCATCGAGGGGAAGATGGCGAAGGGCAGGCCCTCGAGGCCCGGCTCATCGACTCCGGTAGAACTCGACGGAGCCCTCCGCGAACTGCGTCAGGTCGTAGCCGGTCGAGTCGATGAGTCGGCTGAGGTCGAGCCACTGGCCCTGGAAGGCCGCGGCGCCGCGTGATGCCGACCGGCCCGACGATATCGGGCGCGTTGCCGGCGCGAGCTGGGTTGCCAGGACGTCGTACGCCTCCTCGTACTCGACGACCTCGAGCACCACCTGATGTCGTCGTGGGACTCGTTGAACTCATCGACGACTGCGCTTGCTCGCCTCGACCTGGGCCGGGTCGTCGCCGGCGCCCAGGCAGCAGAACCAACGGATCTCGACGGCCTCGCCGCTCGCGGCCTCGCTGGCGGCAGGCTCTCCGGAGTCGCGGCCGTGCTCTCGCCCGGCTCCTGGGACGCACGCCTGCGTCCCGCACGCCGCGAGAACCAGCGCCAGGATCGCGAGCAGCGAGCCGAAGCGTAAGGACGGTGCTTCGCATGTCTTTCCTCCAAACCCGGATGACCTCCACGTCGCCGTGGATTCGTCGTTCAGGCGCGCCCCTCCTCTCCCTCGGCCGGGCGGCCTGGCTCCCTGCGTCCGACGCCGGCGACCGCCGCCCGCATGCGCTCCGTGTCGCTGAAGCCAGTGAGCGCGGATCGACGTCGCGCTCGAGGTAGTAGCGGGTTCGATCGCCGCGGACGAAGCTGCGCGCCGCCTCGACGGCGATCCCGTCGACTGCGTAGGCGATGCCATCGATCCTGCAGTGCGAGCGATCGCGGCGGAGCGCCGAGCAGCTTCGCCTCGCGCTGGCGGAGCATGACCGGCTCGACCGACTCGCGGGCGCGAACGATCCGGCGTCGTCGTAGCGTTCGGAGAGGATGTCGTACAGCGACCGGCGCTCGAAGTCGAACGCCAGCAGCCCCGGGAATCGCTCGGCCGGGCAGCCGCGCCTGCTCGAGGATGCAGCGGCTCGCCGCCGCCGAGGCGAACGCGCTCGAGGTAGACCACCGGCGCATCCGCGGCGATGCCGAGCGAGGCCGGCCACCGCCTCGCCGGCCGGCTCGATGCGCGCCGGTGACGACGCGGCGTCGCCGGATCGAGCCCGCGGCGCCGCATCTCCTCGGCGAAGCTCATCGTGCCCGCCGATGTCGCGATCGATCCGCGGCTGGATGACGAAGGTGCCGCGGCCGCGCGTCCGCTCGATCCGTCCCTCGCGGACGAGCTCACCGAGCGCGTGACGCACGGTGATCAGGCTGCAGCCGTAGCGCTCGGCGAGCTCGCGCTCGGTCGGCATCCGCTCGCCCGCCGCCCACTCGCTGCGCATCCAGCGCCGCGCGCAGGTCGCGAAAGACCTGGTGGTGCAGCGGGATCGGTCCGCGCTCGAGTTGGAACCGCGCCATCCGTGCCCTCGTGCTCGGCGACGGTCGGCCTTGACCGCATCTGCTCATAACGTTATAAGCAATTTGTCAATACCCCGCTGAGGTTGATCGTGGTGGGCATCAAGGTCGCGGTCATCGGCGGCGGCAGCACCTACACCCCGGAGCTGGTCGAGGGCCTCTGCCACGCGCCGCGATCGCCTGCCGATCGACGAGCTCGTCCTCCATGACATCGACGCCGAGCGGCGCGAGATCGTCGGCGGCCTCGCCGGTCGGATGCTGCGCCGCATGGATTGGGGCGGGCGGCTCGACCTGACCGCGGACGCCGGCGGCGGCCGTCGACGGCGCCGACTTCGTCCTCTTCCAGCTGCGCGTCGGCGGGCAGCGGGCGCGCCTGCGTCGACGAGACGCTCCCCCTCCGCTTCGGGACCATCGGCCAGGAGACGACCGGCGCCGGCGGGCTGGCAAAGGCGCTGCGGACCGTCCCGGTCGTGCTCGAGCTCGCCGAGCTGGCGGCGGCGCCGCGCCGCGCCGGGCGCCTGGATCGTCGACTTCACGAACCCGGTCGGGATCGTCACCCAGGCGCTCATCGACGCGGGCCACCGGGCCATCGGGCTGTGCAACGTGGCGATCACGCTCCAGCGCGCCTGGCGCGCCCGCATCGGCGTCGACCCCGATGCGCTCGAGCTGAGCATGTCGGGCTCAACCACCTGAGCTGGATCACCGGCGCGCGGGCCGACGGGTGGACGACGGCTGCCCGGAGCTCCTCGACGCGCACGGCGAACGATCGCCGACGAGCTGCAGCCTGCCGCCGGACGCTCTGCGCGAGCTCGGCTGCGGTGCCCTCGTACTACCTGCGCTACTACTACGCGTTCGACGAGGTGCTCGCCGAGCAGCGCGGCGGCCACTCCCGCGCCGAGGAGGTCATGGACCTCGAGCGCCGGCTGCTGCGAGATGTACGCCGATCCGAGCGCTCGACACGAAGCCGGAACTTCTCGACGATCGCGGCGGCGCCTTCTACAGCGAGGCCGCGGCGCAGCTGCTCGCCTCGCTCCACGACGGCGCCGGCGACGTCCAGGTGGTCGACGTCCGCAACGGTGGTGCGATCGCCCGAGCTCGGCGCCGACGACGTGGTCGAGGTGCCCGTCACGGATCGACCGGGACGGGGCGCACCCGCTCCCGCAGCGACCGATGGACCCGGCCGATGCTCGAGCTCGTGCGCGCCGTGAAGGCCTTCGAGCGCCTCGCCATCCGGGCGGCACTGTCGCGGCGACCCGGCCGACGTGCAGGCCGCGCTCGAGGCGCATCCCCTCGTCGGCCGGCGCATCGGCGACGTCCGGCCGCTTCTCGACGCGCTCCTCGAGGCCAACCGGCAGCACCTGCCGCGGTTCGCCGCCGTCCCGTGATCGCAAAGGCGCCACCGAGCTCGCAGATGCGGCGCGAGATCGGGCAGATTCCGGCCGCCGTCGACCGCATCCTCGCCAGCGCCGACGTGGAGCTGCGTGACGTCGCGGCTGCCATCCGGGCAGCCAAGCCGCGCTGGGTCATGATCGCCGGCCGCGGAACGTCCGATCACGCGGCCGTGTACGCGCAGTACCTGCTCGAGACCCACCTGGGCCTGCCGACCGGTCTCGTCAAGCCGTCGGTCACCACCGTCTACGAGGCGCCGGTAGCCTGGCGCGGCGGCCTGCGTCCTCGCCATCTCGCAGTCCGGCCAGAGCCCGGACATCGTGGCCGTCGTCCGCGCCGCGCGGCGCGGCGGGCGCGCTGACCGTCGCGATCACGAACGATGCCCGCTCGCCGCTGGCGGTCGCGGCAGACTGGCAGCTGCGCTGCCACGCGGGGCGCGAGCTGGCCGTGCCGGCCACCAAGACGTACGTCGCCGAGCTGGCGGTCGTCGCGGCGCTCGTCGCGGCAGTCAGGCCGTCGAGTGACCTGTCCGATGGCCTCGTGCAGCTGCCCGCCGCGCTGCGCACCACGCTCGCCAGGACCGCCGAGTGGCTGAAGGGGTCGGGCCGAGCCGCCGTGGAGGACCTTGCCGCTGCCGACCGCACGCTGGTGGTGTCGCGCGGCTACAACCTGGCAACGGCGATGGAGCTGGCGCTCGAAGCTCAAGGAGACGGTGCGGCCTCTTTGCCGAGGCGTACTCGACCGCCGACTTCGCGCACGGGCCGCTCGTCCTCGCCCAGCAGCGACGTGCCGATCGTGGCGATCCGGCCCGATGGCCCGATGGGCGACCTGCGTCGACGCCACGCTGGCCGGCGTGGCACCAGCGCGGTGGGCGGGTCACGCTCATCGGCGGCGCGCGAGGCTGCGGCCGCCAGCGACGACGCGCTCGCGCTGCCATCGGTCCTTCCGGAGGCGCTCACGCCGCTGCTGTTCATCGTGCCGGGCCAGCTGCTGGTCGAGGCCGACCGCGCAGCGACGTGGCCTCAGCCCTGACGCGCCGATCGGTCTCGGCAAGGTGACGCTGACGCGCTGACTCGGGCCAGCTCTCGCGCGTGCGCTCCAGGCGCGCCGCGACCGTTGCCTCGGCGGGCCTGCCCGGGCTCCCAGTGTGAGCAGCACCTCGACGATCTCGGCCATCCGCATCCGGGCGTGCGTCACGTTCGCGTGCCCGCGCTTGTAGTAGGTGTACGGCTCCTCGTCCTCCGGCGGTCGGTGCGGCAGTCGCGTGATCGCGCAGCCACGCTCGACGGTCACGATGCCGCGCAGCGCGCGCTCCAGGTTCGCCTCGTACTCCATGTGCAGCCGTGGAGCTCCTCGGGGGCCATCATCTCCTGGAACGCCTCGGCCTCGGCGTCGAGCGCGCTCCTCGTGCGCCGTCGAGCCGCTCGACCGCGACGTCCGGGTCGAGGTCGCGCCGCCGCAGCGCCTCGATCTCGTCGGCCACGTCGCCCAGCACGCGCGTCGATGCGCTGGCGTCCGCTCGAGCAGCTCGTTCGGTACTGCGCGAGCTCCTTGCCGTGCCCGAAGACGCTCCGTCGCCGGCCGCCGAAGAGTGCGCGCATCGGCGCGACCCTACCCCTACGAGCCCTTGCGCCGACGGATCTCGTCGGTGAGCGCCGGAACGATCTGGAACAGGTCCCCGACCACGAACAGGTCCGCGAACTCGCCGATCGGCGCGTCGGGGTCCTTGTTGATGGCGATGACGTGCTCCGCAGTCTGCATGCCGACGCGGTGCTGGATGGCGCCGCTGATGCCGGCACCGATGTAGAGCGCCGGCTTGACGACCTTGCCGGTCTGGCCGATCTGGAGCTGGTACGGGATCCAGCCCGCGTCCGCCGCGGCGCGCGAGGCGCCCACCGCGCCGCCGAGCGCCGCCGCCAGCTCGCGCAGCGGGCCGAAGCCCTCCTCGCCGCCCACCCCGCGGCCGCCGGCCACGATGACGGTCGCCTCCTCGAGGTTGACCACCTTGGCCTCCGCCTCGTGGCTCTCCGCGACCGTCGCCTTGCGTGAACGCCGACTCGTCGGCCGCGGCGCCTGGGTCACCTCGGCGCTGCCGGTCCCGCCCTCGGCCGGCGTGAAGGTGTTGGCCAGCACCAGCACGACCGACGGCGTGGGCGCGCCGTCGGCCGGGCGCGAGGTGGTGATGACGCTGCCCTGGAGCGTCGCCTGCTCGGTCTCGACGACGCCGTCGGCGATGCGCACGGCGCGCACCGGGCCGAAGGCCGGCAGGTGCAGCGCTGCCGACGAGCGCCGCGGCCAGGTCGCGGCCGTTCGGCGTGGCGGGCGCAAGCAGCGCGAGCGCCGCGCGTCCCGTGGCGGCGGCCACGGCGGCCGGGGCATAGGTGATGGCCGGCCGGTCCTCGTCGCCGAGGACGATGGCGCGCGCCGCGCCGTGGGCGCCGAGCGCGGCGGCGCCGTCGGCCGCGCCGGGGCCGTAGGCCAGCGCGACGGCGCGACCCGCCGGCCTGCGGCGCCAGCTCGGCGGCGCCGGTGGCGAGCTCGAGCGCCGAGCGCGCCGGCGCGCCGCCGGCGAACTCGGCGAGGAAGAGGATGTCGTTGCTCATCGGTCTCAGATCAGCTTCCGTGCGGCGAGCCAGTCGGCGATCTTCGCCGCGGCCTCGGCCGGCGGGGAGGTTCTCGATGCGCTCGGTCGGCGGCTTCGCCTCCGGCGGCGCGCGCGTCGGTGACCCGGGTCAGCGCGCCGCCGCTTCAGCTCGTCCGCGGCGATGCCCAGGTCGGCCAGCGACCACGTCTCCATCGGCTTGCGCTTGGCGGCCATGATGCCCTTCAGGCTGGCGTAGCGCGGCTCGCCGACCTGGTCGGTGACGCTGGCCACCACCGGCAGCGGCGCCGCGATCCAGTCGAAGCCGGTCGCCGACAGGCGCCGGACGCGGGCCTCGCCATCGGCGACGCTTGAGCTCGGCGCCGTACGAGAGCAGCGGCAGCGCTCACGCATCGCCGCCACGGCGCCGGGCACGAGCGAGCCGCGCGCGTCGTCGGAGGCCATGCCCATCAGCGCGACGTCCGGGGCGAGCTTGTCGAGCGCCGCGGCCAGGACCTGGGCGGTGGCCCACTCGTCGGCGCCGGCGAGCGCCGGGTCGGTGACCAGGACGGCGTCGTCGCCGCCCATGGCCAGCGCGCGGCGGAGCGCCTCGGCGGCCTGCTCGGGTCCCATCGACAGGTAGCCTGACCGATCTCGACGGCACCCGCGTCGAGCAGGCGCAGGGCCTGCTCGATGGCGTACTCGTCGAGGGGGTTGATGATGGCCTCGGTCGCGGCGCGGTCGAGGCGCAGGTCATCGGTATACCGCTTCTCGGCGGCGGTGGCCGGGACCTGCTTGATGCAGACGACGATCTTCACGTGCTGTGCTTCGTGCTCGCTGCTGATGGCTCAGCCTGCCGCTTCGCCGACGCCGGCCCGCTGAGAGGAGCTGGCGCGCGACGATGAGGCGCTGGATCTGCTGGGTCCCCTCGTAGAGCTGCGTGATCTTCGCGTCGCGCATCATGCGCTCGACCGGGTACTCGGTGATATAGCCGTAGCCGCCCAGCACCTGGACGGCGTCGGTGGTGACCCGCATGGCGGTGTCGCCGGCGACCAGCTTGGCGCAGCTGGTCCAGTACGGCAGGTCGGCGGCATTCGCATCGACCGCGCGCGGCGGCCGCGTAGGTCAGCTGGCGGGCGGCCTCGGTCTGGCTGGCCATGTCGGCCAGCATGAACTGGATGCCCTGGAAGTCGGCGACGCGCTGGCCGAACTGCTGGCGGTCGGCGGCGTAGGCGACCGCCGCGTCGAGCGCGCCCTGCGCGATGCCCACCGCCTGCGCGGCGATCGCGAGCCGCGACGGTCGAGGGTGGCCATCGCGATCTTGAAGCCGTCGCCCTCGGCGCCGAGCAGGTTCGCCGCCGGCACGCGCACGTCGTCGAACGTCAGCTCGGCGGTCGGTGAGCCGCGGATGCCCATCTTGTGCTCGACGCGCGGGGCGGCGAAGCCGGGCGTGTCCGTCTCGACGATGAAGGCGCTCATCCCCTTGCGTCCGCCCGCGGCGGGATCGGTCAGGGCGAAGACGGTGAGCACGTTGGCGACCGAGCCGTGGGTGATGAAGCGCTTGCTGCCGTTGAGCACGTAGTCGTCGCCCGTCGCGCGTGGCGCGCATCCGGTTCGAGGCGACGTCGCTGCCGGCCGCCGCCTCGGTCAGCGCGAAGGCGATCAGCCACTCCCCGGAGGCGAGGCGCGGGAAGTATCGGTCCTGCTGCTCGTCGGTGCCGGCGATGATGATCGGCAGCGCGCCGAGCTTCTGGACGATCGGGATGAGGCTGGTGGTGGCGTCGGCGCGGGCGAGCTCCTCGACCAGGATCGACTGCGCGATGGTGTCGAGCTCCGTGCCGCCGTGCTCCTCGGCGAAGCCGGTGCCCAGCAGGTCCTGCTTGGCGAGCAGCTCCTTGAGGTCCCACGGGAACTCGGCCGTCTCGTCGATCTGCGCGGCGCGCGGCGCGATGCGCTCCTCCGCCGAGCTCGCGCACGAAGGCGCGCAGCTCGAGGTGCTCATCGGTCGGCGGTAGGTCACGCGGCTCCTCGGGCACGCGGCGGCGGCGGTCAGGCTCGGGAAGGCGAGTCTAGCCGATGCGCGGCCCCAGGGTGCCCGCGCGCCCAGGCCCCCGGAAGTCAGGGCACCTCAGTCGAGCGGCCCCTGCACCTCGACCTGGCCCTCGTTCACGCGTGCCCGATAGCACACCTGGCGCGAGCCGGCCGGCCCGTGCACGACCGATCCATCGGCCATGCGAAACGTGGAGAAGTGCCACGGGCACTCGATGGCGTCGCCCTTGAGCTCGCCCTTCGACAGCGGCCCACCCGCGTGCGAGCAGGTGTCCTTGAGGGCGTGGACCACGTCGCCGCGGCGCACCAGCATCACCGCTGTCGTGCCGAACGCCGCCTTGGTCGGCGTCTCCTCCGGAAGATCGGCGACGGCCATGACCGGTGTGAACTCCTTCGCCCGCTTGCCCTTCGAGAAGGCGTTGTGGTTCACCATGTAGCCGTACTTGAAGACGACGTGGCCGCCGATGTAGCCGCCGACGCTCACGAGCAGGTAGCCGGCCAGCAGCCACCAGAACGCCCGCGTCGTGGCTGCCGCCCAGCGCGCGTGAAGAACGAGATGCGCGAAGAAGCCGGTGGCGACGATGTTGATGAGCCCGTGGAGCACGGCGACGTCGCGCTCGCGGCTGTTGGGTGCGGTGTCCTTGAAGTCGGTCAGCCCGGTGAGGATGGCGCCGACGGCGGCCAGCACAGGCGAGCCCGAGCACCCAGGTGGTCGCAGTCTCGAGGCCGTCGACGCTGAAGAAGACGCGCAGAACGTCGAGCAGCAGCGCCGCCGTCGCCCCGCCGATCACCACGTCGACCAGCACGGCGTGCAGCGAGTGGCCGAGCCACGCGCCGTTCAGGAAGTCCTGGAGCAGCCTGCCGGGCGCCGCCGAGCGACCCGATAGACCGCGTCCGTGACGGACGCGATGCCGTTCCCGACAGTCCGCGCAGCGGCCGAGCCATCCGCTCCAGCATCCGCTCCTCCTGCGTGCTCACCATACGCCGGCGGTTCCACCGGCGCCATCGGTCTCGGCGGTTCAGGCCAGTCAGCTCGACGGCGAACTCGCGGAAGACGGCGATGTAGCGGTCGATCTCCGCCTCGGTGTGCTGCACGGACAGCGTCCACTGGTCGTCCGGCCCGGGCGGCAGCAGGATGCCGCGATTGGCGAGGTAGAAGAAGCTCGCGGCCCACAGCTCGGCGTCGAGGCCGATGAAGTCGCGGTAGTTCGTCACCCGCCCGGGCGTGAACATGACGCATCCCTTTGGCCCGACGTTGATGGCGTAGCCGGGCAGCCCGTACTCGTCGATCACCGCCTGGCTGCCTGCGGTCAGGCGGTCGGCCATCGCGTGCAGGCGCGGATAGGCGTCGCGGGTCAGGATCTGCTGGTCAGCGTCACCAGCCCGGCGGCCATCGACAGCGGGTTGCCGTTGAACGTGCCCAGGTGCGCGACGCGGGTCGCGCCGCCCGGGATCGTCGAGTGCTCGATGCCCGATCCCCACGGCACGCCGCATGCCGGCGAACTGCTGGCGTGCCCTCGAGGGTCTCGATGGCGCCCATCACCTCGCGCGTGCCGCCGAACGCGCCGATCGGGATGCCGCCGCCGATGCTCTTGGCCAGGCAGAACAGGTCGGGCTGAACGCCGAAGTACTCGTACGCGCCGCCGTAGGCAAGCACGACGCCGGTCTTCACCTCGTCGAAGATGAGGACCGCACCGTGCTCGGTCGGCCAGCTCGCGGAGCCGCTCCAGGAAGCCGGCGATTCGGCGGGCACGACGCCGATGTTGAACTGCACCGGCTCGACGATGATCGCGGCGATCTCGCCGCGGTGCGCCTCCAGGATGTCGGCCAGGATCGTCGGGCTCGTTGAACGGCGCGATGATCGTCTCGGCGAGCGCGGCTCGCGGGATGCCGGCACTGGCCGGCACGGTGGTCGGCGACTCGGTCGGGCCCATCATGTCGCGCGGCGGCTGGATGCTCACCAGCACGTCGTCGTGATGGCCGTGATAGCCGCCCTCGAACTTGATGATCTTCTCGCGGCCGGTGTAGCCGCGCGCGACGCGAATGGCGTCCATGGTCGCCTCGGTGCCGGAGTTGCTGAAGCGGACGAGGTCGCGCCGAAGCGCGCCTTGATCTCCTCCGCCAGCGCGATGCCGTCCTCGACCGGGAACGTGTAGCACGTCCCGTTCGCGACCCGGTGCTGGAGCGCCTCGGCCAGGAGCGGGTGCGAATGGCCGGCGGCGAGCACGCCGAACGCCATGTCGAAGTCGATGTACTCGTTGCCGTCGACGTCCCAGATGCGGCTGCCGCGCGCATCGGTCATGAACAGCGGGTACGGGTCGTAGGCCTGGAACGAGCTGGCCACGCCCGAGCGGCAGCGACTGCCGCGCGCGCTCGAAGAGCGCCTCGCTCTTGCGGGGTCCGCTCCCGGTAGGCCTGCTCCTCGCGCGCGCCGATCTCCGCGATGCGCGCCCGGTCGACCTCGCTGCCCGGAGACCGTCACGGTCGACCACCTCGTCCCCCATCGGTAGCTTTCCTTCACGAACCGCAGCTCGACCATCGTCTCGGTCGAGCGGATGCCATCGATCTGGCAGCGATCGGTCGGTGAGCACGCGCAGCAGGTGCTCGTTGTCCTCGCAGACCACCTCGCAGATCATGTCGAAGCGGCCCGCGGTGACCACCACGTAGGTCACCTCCTCGAGCGTCGGCGATCTGCTCCGCGATCTCCTCGAGCCGGCTGGCAGTCGACGTGCAGGCCGATGAAGGCCGGCTGCTGGAACCCCATCGCCAGCGGATCGGTGACGCCCACCACCTGCACGACGCCGCGGCTGATGAGCCGCTCCGCGCGCTGGCGCACCGTGGCCTCCGGGACCTTGAGCTCGCGCCCGATCTGCGCGTACGGCCGGCGCCCGTCCAGCTGGAGGCACTTGATGATCGCCTTGTCGAGGTCGTCGAGCACCGGACGGCGTCCCGCGGGCAGGATGAGCGCATGGCCATGCGTGAATCGTAGCGATGGCGCCTGATGCGGTCAAGTTTCCGCAAATATGACCGGTCCGCGCTGCGGATTCCGCACGCTCACGCGGATTCCGCTGGCTCAGGGCGCACGACGCGCCGTGGCTAGCGCAGCCTCGCGAAGCAGAGCGAGTCGATGAGCTCCCCGGCCGGGTTGCGGCGGTTGCGAGCCAGCCGCCCCTCGAAGTGAAGCCCGCCCGCTGCGCGACGGCGGCGCTCCGCTCGTTGGCGGCGTCACACCAGATCTCGACGCGTTCGGCACCGAGGTCGGCGAAGGCGAAGTCGGCAATCCGGCGAGTGGCCTCCGTAGCGAAGCCGCGCCCGGTCATGCTCGTGCGTATCCAGTAGCCGATCTCGAATCGGGGCACCGTCCAGTCGATGCGGTGCAGCCCGCTCGAACCGACGAGCCCGCCGCCATCGAGCGCGTAGAGGTGCAGACGCAGGTCGCGGCGGGCCAGGTATTCGGCGCGGGAGTGGCGGACGTTGGCCTCGACGTCCTCGACCGTCTCGTTCAGGTGCGCCCACGGCATCCACGGCAGCAGCTCCTCGCGCGATTCAGCGATCGCCGCGTGAAGCTCGGCCCCGTCGCCGGGGAGCGGCGCGCGGATCAGGAGGCGGTCCGATTCGAATTGCTCGGGGACGTCCCGCAGGATCGGATCGGTCACGCGCTCGCTTCGGGGTCCGGGGCGGCCGCGACGTCCGCTGCCACGCGCCGGTGGCATCGGCGAGCAGCTCGGCCACGTCGCGGACGGCGACATCGGTCCGCTCGAGGTCGGTGGTGCCGTCGCGGAGCATGATCAGGCAGAAGGGGCAGGCGGTGGCGATCGCGTCCGGCGATTCTCGAGCGCCTGCTCCATGCGCTGGTGGTTGATGCGCTGCCCCTCGCGCTCCTCCATCCACATCCGCGCGCCGCCGGCGCCGCAGCACATGCCCTTGCGATGGTGGAGCTCCATCTCGACCACGCTCTGCCCCGGCACCGACTCGACGACCCGGCGACCCTCGTCGTAGACCTCGTTGTAGCGGCCCAGGTAGCAGGCGTCGTGGTAGGCGACCACCGCCTCGTGGTGCTCGGTCGGCACCAGGCGGCCCTCGGCCACCAGGCGGTCCAGCAGCTGCGTGTGGTGGATGACCTCGACCCCCGTCAGGCCGAACTGCGGGTACTCGTTGCGGATCGTGTTGAAGCAATGCGGGCAGGTCGCCACGATGGTCGAGATGCCATGCTCGCGTGCGCCGCGGTCAGGGTGGCCACGTTCTCCTCGGCCAGCATCTGGAAGAGGTACTCGTTGCCGGCCCGCCGGGCGGGATCGCCGGTGCAGGTCTCGCCGCTGCCGAGCACCGCGAACGGCACCTCGGCCTGGCGCAGCAGCTGGGCCATGGCGCGCACCACCTTGCGGTTGCGGTCGTCGTACGCGCCGGCGCAGCCGACCCAGTACAGGACCGTGCGCCCGCGAGCTCGCCGGACGGCTGGCTCGGCGTGACGATCGTGCGCCACGGGCGGTCTTCGGCGCGCTCGGCGCACGGTTCGCAGGCGCCGGTCGGCCTCGGCCAGGACCGGCACGTCGAGGCCCTTCGCCCAGTCCATCCGCGCCGACTTCGGCTGGCCCCACGGGTTGCCGGCGTTCTCCATGTTGCGGAACGCGGCGTTGAGCTCCTTCGGGAAGCGGCTCTCCTCGAGCACGGCATTGCGCCGGATCTCGACGATCGTGTCGACGTGCTCGATGAGCACCGGGCAGCCCTCCACGCACCAGCCGCAGGTCGTGCACTGCCAGACCGCCTCCTCCGGGATGGCGTTGTCGACGAGCGGCAGGCTCAGCGCCTCGACGGCGCGCTCGCTGCGCGAGCCCCAGCGCGTCCTCGGAGGCCGCCGCTCCCCCGCTCGCGCCGCCCTTCGACGCCCGCTGCGCGGATGCCGCCGCCGCGAGCGCCGTCTCGGCCACCAGCGATCTGGTCGCGCAGGCCCTCCATGAGGTGCTTCGGCGACAGCGTCTTGCCGGTCATCGATGCCGGGCAGAACTCCATGCAGCGGCCGCACTCGGTGCAGGCCAGCCCGTCGAGCAGGTGGCGCCAGGTGAGGTCCTTGAGGCCCTTGGCGCCGAAGACCGGCTCTCGCTCGCCCTCCTCCGGCTCCGCCTCCAGGTCCATCTTGCGCAGCGCGCCGCGCGGCTCGAGGTTGCGGAAGTAGACGTTCGGCTCGCTGCTGATGATGTGCAGGTGCTTGCTGTACGGCAGGTACGCCCCGAAGCCGAGCACCAGGAGGATGTGCGCCCAGGCCGCCGACGCCGTAGCCGGTCAGCGCCGCCTCCGGACCGATGCGCTCCAGCGCCACGCTCAGCGGTCCGGCAAGGACCGCCCACGCGCGGGTCGCCGTCGTCCGGCTCGACCACGTAGCGCAGGCGTCGCCGACCAGCTCGGTGACGACGATGACGAAGATGAGGCCCAGGATGATGAACGCGTCGCGGGTCAGCGCCAGCCGCGCCGGTCGCGTGATCGTGCGCCGACACGTAGTAGAGGACCGATGCGCAGCACCAGCCCGACGAAGAGGTTGGCGAAGAAGACGGCACGGTTCCAGAAGAACCCGCCGAGCGGCCAGCCGACGATCGTCTCCACCAGGCCGTTGGTGATGTAGTTGCCGGTCGTCGCCAGCAGGACCATGAAGCCCCAGAAGACGAACGCGTGGGTCAGCCCGGGACCGAGGTCCTGGAGCAGGCGCTGCTGGCCGAAGACGAAGACGCCGAGCGCCTTGATCCGCTCCAGGACGCGGTCGTAGCGGTCGAGCGGTCGCCCGGTGCGCAGCACGGCCATGTGCCGCCCGCCGCGGCGCCAGAACAGGACGATCGCCGCCGCCACCGGGATGACGACGAGCGGATAGAACGGGATGGTGGCTTCCATGCGCCCGCCATGGTAGCCGCGACGGTCGGACGGCTGATGCCGTTCGCGCTGCCAAGCCGGTCGTTGCGCGTCGGCCCCGGGCGGCGACCCGCACCACGGGTGAACTCACGGTGGAGACCGAGCTCAGCTGTCATCCACCCGTACGGGCGGGTCATTTGACGGTGGAGCGGCCCACTCTCAGCCCCTCAGCCCCCTGTTCACCCGCGCGACGGGTCAATCGCGCCGTACGTCGCCGAGCTCTGTCGCGATGCACCCGAGCCGAATCATGGAACGCTGGACCGCGCTCGCGACGCTCGGTTCAGCCTCCCGGTTGACTCTCCCACGGGTCAACCCGCCTCAGTGGTCGCCCCCCGCCAGCTGGTCCAGGGCGTGGCGCAGCACCGGCAGCAGCGCCTCGAGCGATTCGGCGCGCCCTTCGGCGACCCGGGCAGGTTGGCGATCAGGCCCCGCCCCGCGTGCCGACGACGCCGCGCGAGAGCGCCGCCATCGGCGTGGAGGCCATGCCGGCGGCGCGCATGAGCTCCGCGAGCCCGGGCGCCTCGCGCTCGATCACGCGCCGCGTGGCCGCGGGCGTCACGTCGGTCGGGGTCAGGCCGGTCCCGCCGGTGGTCAGGATGAGCCGATGGCCCGCATCCGCCAGGCGCGCCAGGAGCGTGGCGATCTCAGACTCGTCGTCGGGGACCACGAGTGGCTCCGGGCGCGACGTCGAAGCCGGCGTCGCGCAGCGCCGCCACGAGCGCCGGCCCGGAGGCGTCCTCCCGCTCCCCCGCCGCCGAACGGTTCGAGCAGGTGACGACGACCGCCTCGTGCTCCGCTGCCGGTAGCTGGTTCGTCCTGCTCGATAGTCGCCGGATCGCCCGCCGGACTTCTCGAGCAGCTCGACGCGCTCGATGACGATGTCGCGCTGGAGCGCCTTGGCCATGTCGTACAGGGTCAGCGCGGCGACCGCTGGCGGCGGTGAGCGCCTCCATCTCGACGCCGGTGCGCGCCGTTGCGCTGGCCTCGGCCCGGATCGTGACCGTCCCCGCGTCCGCGGTCCGGAGTGAGCTCGACCTCCACCCTGTCGAGCGGCAGCGGATGGCAGAGCGGGATGAGCTCGGCGTGCGCTTCGCGCCGCCGATGCCGGCCAGGCGCGCGGTGACGAGCGCATCGCCCTTCGGCCCGCCGGCGTCGAGCAGCGTGGCCAGCACTCCGGGCGCATGCGGACCATCGCCCGCGCCACGGCGCGGCGCGCGGTCACCGGCTTGGCGCCGACGTCGACCATGCGCGGCGCGCCGTCGGCGATCGAGGTGGCTGGGCCGTGTCATCGCCACTGGCTCCAGCATGATCGCCTCGTACGTCGCGCCGGGCTCGGTCGCGGCCGGCCCCTCGGGCACCACCAGCAGCGCGTTGGCCGCCGCCAGCGGCCGCAGCTGCGACGAGCCCTGGCCGCCCGCCGAGCGTGCCCGGTAGCCGGCGGCTCCTGCTCGACGCCGCACGCGCAGGTAGGCGCGACGGCCGGGTCCTTGCCGATCGCGCCTCGTCGACGCGAGCGCGGCACGCGCAGCCGTGCCGTCGCCGGCCAGTCCGAGCATGGCGCGGAGCATCGGCCGCACGAACAGCTCGAAGGTGACGAGCGCGCTGACCGGGTTGCCGGGCAGGCCGATCACCGTCGTCCGAACGCTCGCCCGAACGCCAGCGGCTTGCCGGGCTGGACCGCGATGCGCCAGAAGTCGAGGCGTGCCGAGCCGCTCGAGGACGCCGCGGACATGGTCGTGCTCGCCGACGCTCACCCCGCCGCGAGGCGACGACCAGGTCGGCCGGCCGCGCAGGCCATCCCGGCATCCGCCCTTCGATGCGCCGCGGAGTCGTCCGGCGCACGCGGTCGAGCATGAGCGGCTCCGCCGCCGGCCTCAGTCGACGGCCGCGGCGAGCGCCGGACCGTTGGCGTCGTGGATCTGGCCCGGCCCGAGCGACTCGCCCGGCGGCCGCAGCTCGTCGCCGGTCGACAGGATCGCGACCCGTGGGCGTCGCCGGACGTCGACCTCGCCAATGGCCAAGCGACGCCAGCACCGCCGATCACCGCCGGCGTAAGCGGGGCGCGCGGAAGGTGGACCGGCTCGCCCGGCTCGCATGTCGTGGCCGGCCGCGCGCACGTGAGCGCCGGCGGAGCGGCGAAGACGCGAGGTTCACCACGCCGTCGGCGCTCGTCCGCCTCCTCGATCGGGACGACGGCGTCGGCGCCGGCGCGGCATCGGGGCGCCGGTCATGATGCGGACCGCTGCCCCCGCGGCGACCTCCGGCAGCGGGCGGACCCCCGGCTCGCGACCTCGCCGATCACGGGCCGCGAAAGCTGCCGGCGTCCGCCGAGCGCAACGCGTAGCCGTCCATTGCCGAGTTCGCGAAGGGCGGAACGTCATGCTCGGCGGTGACGTGGCGCGTCGACGGGAACGCGCCCGAACGCGTGAGCCAGTGGCATCGCTCGACATCGGTCAATCCGATGCCGGCCAGCAGGCGCTCGAGCGCCTCGTCAACCGAGAGCATCGGGCTCAGACGCCGAGCTTCATGCGGGCGTCGATGAGGCGCAGGATGCCCGCGTCGCGTGACCAGGCCGACCGGCGTGCGGTCGTCCGAGCTCGACCACCGGCAGCTGGCCCACCTCGCGCTCCTGGAGCAGTCGCAGCGCATCGGCCAGCGGCTCGTCCGGGCCGATGGTGGCGAGGTCGGCGAAGCGGGTCATGATGTCGGTCACGCGCGCGTCGGCCCACTGCTCGCGCGGCAGGCGCCGCACGTCGCAGAGGGTGACCATGCCGGCCAGGCCGCCGTCGTCGTGGCGCACCAGGAACGAGCGGTCCTCGCCGCGCAGCATGCGCTCGCTGACGAGGTCGGCGACCGGCTCGTTCGGCGAGACGGCGGCCGGCGCCGCGTCCATCGCGTCGCGCACCCGCACGCCGGAGAGCGCCGCTCCACGCCGGCCTGCTGCATGGTCGCCTCGGCCGCGGTGACGAGGAACCAGCCGATGAGCGCCAGCCAGATGCCGCTGACGATGTCCCCGGTGCGAAGCGCCAAGAAGACGCCGCCGGCGACCATGAGGTAGCCCGAACGACCGTCCGACCATCGCGGCCTGCGCGTCGCGGCCTTGCGGATCGCCGCGGACCCGCCACAGGATGGCGCGCAGGATCCGGCCGCCGTCCATCGGGAAGCCGGGCACGAGGTTGAAGGCCCCGAGCACGAGATTGATGACGCCCAGCCAGCCGAGCAGCGCCCGCGCGTCCTGCGGCTGCACGACGGCGCCGATCGCCAGCAGCGCCGCGCCGATGACGAGGCTCGACGCGGGCCCGGCGAGCGCGATGAGCGCCTCCTCGCGCGGGGAACGTGAGTCGGCCTCGATGGTCGTCGCGCCGCCGAAGATGAACAGCGTGATGCCGGCGACCTTCAGGCCGAACCGCCGCGCGACGAGCGCGTGGGAGAGCTCGTGCGCCAGGACGGAGGCGAAGAAGAGGAACGCCGTGGCCGCCGCCGACGAGCCAGTACTGCCCGACCGACCACCCGGGGAACTGAGGCGCGGGAACTGAACGCATCGGCCAGCGATAGGTGAGCAGGAAGGCGATCACCAGCCAGCTCGGGTGAATCGCGAGGTCGATGCCGGCAATCCGGCCGACCCTCCATCCGGGGCCCATGGGTCGCGAGTCTAGATCAGGGTCAGGTGGGCGTCCGTGGCCCACCTCTCCAGCGGCGGAGGCCGATGAAGGCCACGATCAGCGCGCTCACGACGATCGCGGCGCCGGCGACCAGCGAGGCGTCGAACCAGAAGCCGCTCGGGAAGAGGGTGATGAGCTTCGAGCCGGGCTCGAACAGGTAGGTGCCGGGCGGGAAGAAGATCTCGTGGAAGGCAAGGAAGGCGGCATCGAACGCCACCGCGAAGACGATCGCCAACCCGAGGGCGACGGCGCCGATGAGCCCGCCGCGACGAGCATGATCCGACCCTGGCGCCGCGGCTCGCGGCGCAGCATGAGCCCGGTCACGACCGCGACGAGCAGCGCGGCGACGGTGATACCCAGCAGCAGCTGGACGAGGCGCGAGACGTCACTCATGTGGGAGCGCTCACGATCGTTCAGAAGCGGGGCATCTCCCTCGAATGCCGCGTCGAAGGCGCCGCCAACGAACAGGTCGCCCAGGATTTCGCCGGTGACGCGGTCGACCTCGGCCTGCGACGTACCGAAGGCATCGGGCACCTCGTGGCGCGCCTGGAGGAGCGATGGTGAAGATCGGGTTGAAGAGCAGCAGCGGCCCGGCGAGCGTGATCACCACGGCCAGGCTGAGACGCCGAAGAGGAAGCCGACCGGCGCAGGCGCGCGCGGATCGATCGGCAGCCGGGGGCGAGGAGTCGCTCAGGTGACCAGCCGGCCGGTGCCGACGACCATCGAGAGCAGCAGGCCGACGATGCTGATCACGATCGCGCCGAGCAGCGCCGCGATGAAGTCGGCGACCGTCAGCCCGAGGCTCAGCTCGCTCGAGATCGCGCCGGCCAGCAGCAGCATCAGCGCGTTGATGACGAGCAGGAACAGGCCGAGCGTCATGATCGTGATCGGGCAGCGTGAGGATGCGCAGGATGGGCCGCACGAACGTGTTCACCAGGCCGAAGATGAGCGCCACGACCAGGAACTTTCAGCCAGGCGAGCTCAGGCTCGAACGCGAAGTCGAGGCCGGGGACGACGTACACGGCAACGAAGAGCGCCGCCGCGGTGATCAGGAGCTGGACGATGCGATCCACGCGCCTAGCCTAGCCGATCACCGCTCGACCCGGCGGCCCGGCGAGCAGGCGCCCGCGCACCCATGCAGCCGCGCACCATGTTGGGGTGCGGCCGGAACACCAGCCGGCTGGCGAGGTCCTCCGCGGCTCAGGTGGATCGTCGCTCGGCAGCGGGCTCGTGAGGCGCGGGTCGATCGCGATGAGGTCCGCCTCGAGACCCGGCTCGAGCGAGCCGATCGTTCCGTCGAGGCCGAGTGCGCGGGCCCCGTCGAGCGTCCCGAGGCGGAGCCAGTCGAGCGGCCGGATCGGACCGTCCGGGTGACCGCGGCCCGTGAGCTGCAGCACGCGCTGCGTCACGGCCCCGGCGCGCATGACGCTGAAGATCGAGAGCTCCGGCCCTGCGGCGACGTCGCTCCCCAGTCCGACCGTCATGCCCGCGGCCCGATACGCGCCGAGCGGCATCATGCCGCTGGACAGGAACAGGTTCGATGCCGGGCAGTGCGCCACGCGCGCGTCGCTCTCGACGAGGCGCCCGATCTCGTCGCGGGGACAGGTGGATCGGCGTGCGCCAGGATCGTGCGCGCGCCGAGTGCGCCGGCCCGGTCGTAGACGTCGAGGTAGTCGCGAGCATCGGGAAAGAGGCGCGCGACCTCGCCGATCTCACCGTGGTCCTCGCTCAGGTGGGTCTGCCAGTACGCGCCGTGACGCGCCGCGAGGCGGGCGGACTCGCGCAGCATCTCGGCCGAGCAGCTGACCGCGAAGCGCGGCGTGAACGCGTACGACAGGCGGCCGTCATCGGCGCCGTGCCAGCGCGACGCGAGCGCATCCGACTGGTCGCAGGCTGGTCTCGAGGATCTGGCCCGGGTCGATGTCGGTGTCGTAGCTGAGGCGATCCATCATCACCTTGCCGATGACCGCCCGGATGCCGTGGGCCTCCGCGGCGGCAAAGGCCGCATCGGTCGAGTCCTCCCACAGCGCCGCGTAGGCGACCACCGTGGTCGTGCCCGCGGCGGCGAAGGCGCGAAAGGCCAGCGGCGCCTGGCGCTCGGCCACCGAGCGGTCGTAGTCGCGCTCGAGCGGGAAGATGTAGCGGTCGAGCCAGGTCATCAGGTCGAGACCGCTGCCGAGCCCGGCATTGGGGATCTGCGGGAGATGAGCGTGCAGGTCGACAAGACCAGGCATGAGCACGTGGGGCCGCAGGTCCAGGACCGATGCCGGCGCCTCCGCGCCTGATGGCCACGCGCCGGCCCGCGTGATTCGGCCCGCCGCATCGACTTCGAGCAGGCCGTCGAGCTGGTCGAGCCACGTTCCGCCTGCGAGTGGCGACAGAAGCCTGGCCCGGAGCGCGAAGGGTGGCTGCGACGGGAAGGTCGTCATCGGCGCCGATGCTACATGCCGAGGTGCGCTACCCTATCGCTTCTACAGTTAGGAGGCCTCTCATGGCCAATGGTTCCATCAAGAAGATCGTGGCCGATCGCGGCTTCGGCTTCATTACCGGCGAGGATGGCAAGGACTATTTCTTCCACCGCGACGGGCTCAGTGAGTCGATCGACTTCGATCGACTCGTCGGCGGCGAGGCAGTGACCTTCGACGTCGAGTCAAACCCGCGCGGTCCGCGCGCTTCGAACATCAAGGCTTCCGAGTAACTCACCCGGTTTCCTTGCGGTGAGGCGGCTGCCGGCGTCCGACCTGGACGCTTGCCAGCCGCCTTTTGCACGCCATGCCGGTCTTCATGGCGGGGCTAGGCGCCCGCGCCGGCTTCCTCCATCGGCTGCAGCCACGATACGAAGGCAGAGCCGTCCCCGTTCGGGACGGTCTGCGCAGTCGCCAGCATCAACAGCGTTCGATCGTTAGGCAGCGAGAGCCGTACGGACCCGTGCCACCAACCATCGTGTTGCAGCCGCCCCCACTCTGCGTCCGACCACGCTCGTTCGGTGGTGTCGAGATCCCCGATGGAGCGTCGGCGCAGCTCCTCTCGAGTGAGTCCGATGAGGTCGAGGGCCACGTCGTTCGCATCCAGGTAGCGACCGCTGCGGTCCGTGACGATGATCGCGTCGGTGCTGCCCGCGAAGAACGAGTCGTAGTCGTCGACGCTTCCCGCGACGAGCCGCGCACCGGGGAACCCGGCGTTCAACCCGTGCCGCACGACCTGCTCGAGATGGGCGAGATCGAACGGCTTGGCAAGCAAGGCCGTGTTGCCGGCGCCGAGGATGGCAGCTGCGCGTCCAGCGAGCGCGTGAGGATCCGCCGAGCAGACGACGATGGGAATCACACGCAGGTGTCGGTGCGCCCGCACGAGCTCCACGATGTCCCAGCCCTGCAATTCCCCGTGATCGAGGCGCAGGTCGGCGATCAACAGATCGGGACGGCTCTCCACGATGTGCTCCGGAAAGATCCTGTGCCCCGAGAAGACGCTGACGTCGTACTTGTCCGACAGGACCTCCTGGATCACTTCCAGGAACTCAGGATGGTCGTCGATGACGGTGATCCGCCTGCGTCGTTCGACTGCTCCAGCCATCGGTCCCTCCTTCCATCGGATTCCGTCAACCAGTACGGGACACGAGGCTAGGTCTCTCGCTGTAACGTCGTCTGTATGCGATCTGACAGAACTGCAAATGTAGACTGACGCAGTGAAGAGCAGCGCCGTACCAGGCATCCCAGCGACCCTCAGCCCGCGGCGCAACGTGCTTCTGGGAGCGATGCCCGACGACCAGTACGCTCGCATCGAGCCCGATCTCGAGGCAGTGATCCTGCCGCGACCCACCGTGCTCGACGCGCCGTACACCGAGATCGAGTTCGTCTACTTCCCGACCAGCGGCATCGCCTCGATCGTCGCCGTCGGCGGAGATGGCGAGGCGGTCGACACGACCATGATCGGGCGCGAGGGCATGACCGGGCTCGCGGTGTTCCTCGGCACCAGCCAGATGCCGGTCCGAACCATGGTGCAGGTCCAGATGACCGGCGTCCGGCTCCCGGCGCCGAAGCTGCGCGCCGAGCTCGAGCGAGGCGGGCTCCTGGTGAACCTGCTGCAGCGCTACACCCAGATGGTCATGGTCAGCATGGCTCAGCTCATCCTGTGCAACCGGGTGCATCGCCTCGACCAGCGTGCCGCGCGATGGCTCCTGCAGGTCGACGAACGCGTGGAGCGGGCACCATTCGAAGTCACCCAGGAGTTCCTGGCCGAGATGATCGGCGTACAGCGGCCGTCCGTATCGCTGGCGGTCCAGCAGTTCCGCGACGACGGGCTGATCACCTACTCACGCGGGCAGGTCATGGTCGCCGATCGCGAAGGGCTGCTGGCGCGGGCCTGCGGATGCATCGAGATCATCCATGCCGAGGAAGGTCGGCTCGGGCGGACCTCCGAGCGCTACAACATCGGCGCGCACTGAGGGATCACGTGCGACCGCAGCCCGAGATGGGATGGGGCTGTGAGGACAACGTGAGCTAGCGTCGACTGCGAAGTCTCTTGCAGTCGCAACGCCAGAGCGGAGGGCACAACGGGAGGCGGAGCCGGCTTCTGCGGGCTCCGCCTCCAGGTTGGATCCGAGGGTTGGACCTACTCGCTGATATCGAGTGTCGCCACCATCCGGTCGAGCACGTCGGTCCACGCCGCCAGCTCGTCCGGGTCACCCGAATACGTCTGGAAGATCAGGTAGGGCTGGTCGTTTCCCTCGGCGGGCAGCGTTGCCGCTGATGGCGATGACCCACACGACCGTCGGCTCGGTAGCGAAGCCCCCGTCGCCCGCCTGGATGTCGTAGCGCACCGCAGCGACGCCGTCGACTGTGTATTCCTCGGTCGTGACCGTCGAACCGTCGGTGGTGAATTCGCCGCCCGGCGGTATCTCCGTGGCGATCGCGACTGTGGACTGGTCGTCCGGACGCATCGAAGGGTTCCGAATGCGAACAGCGTGCATGCCGAGCGGAACTCGCTGCCTTCCTCGTTGGTTGACCAATCCTCGGGGTAGGCAACGGTCCAGCCGAAATCCGTCGGCTCGCCGTTCACGATCGCTCCTGTGACCTGGCAGGTCTGATGGTTCGCGAACGCATCCTCGGGTGCCATCGAGTGGATCGGTCCGAATTCGCCCTCGCCGGTCGTCGGCGCGACCGTCGTGGACGGTGCTGGCTGCTCTGACGCAGACGTCTCGGTGGTCGGGCTGGGTGTCGCCTCGGGCGAGATGCTCTCCGACGGCGAGAGCGACGCCGATGTCGAAGCCGACGGAGACGGCCCGGAGCCCACGTCATTCGGCTGGTTGATGAGGCCCAGACCGATGACCACCACGGCAGCGGCCGCGGCGACGGTGGCGAGGCCGGTGAAGATGTGGCCACGCGAATCCGCGCCGGCCCGTTGGGTAGTTCGTTGTACGTCGTTCATGACATCCCTTGTGAATTCCGGCGGCATGTCTGCCGCCATGCGATTGCGCACGTAGTCAAGAACCTCCCGGTCCTGTACGTCGTTCTCGTTCATCGGTCGCCCTCCATGACCGCTCTCATGCGGCCAAGTGCCGCGTTCAATCGTGATTTGGCGGTACCGACGGCCACGCCCATTGCTTCGGCGGTCTCGCGGATCGAGAGCTCGGCGCCGTAGTGGAGAACCACCGCGGCGCGGTGGTCGGCGCTCAGTTCCTCGAACGCCGACGTCGAGCGCATCTCGCGCATGGATGGCGTCGCGGAAGTCCGGATGCGGCGAGGCGGTCTCGCCGACCGTCATCCCCTCCAGTCGCTGGGCTGGGCGGCGACCACGCGATCGCAGCGCGTTGCGCGATCGGTTGATGACGATGCGGCGCACCCAGACCTCGAATCGGTCCACCTGTCGCAGGTTCGGAAGATCGCGCCAGGCGGCCACGAAGGACTCCTGCGCGACATCACGAGCGTCCTCGGGACCCACGATGGCGGCTGCCAGCCGATACATCGCGGGTCCGTGGTGCTGAACGAGCGACTCGAACGCGTCCGCACGGCCATCTCGGGCCTGGCGGACGACTTCGTCCATTCCGGTGTTCACGCGCTCAACTCTGCCATCAGCGGAATAGACACCGCGCGCGGGCAAGGTGTTCATTCACGCTACGATCCGCAGGTGAGCAGGAGGAGCAACCTTCACGCCCGGCTCGGCGATGCGATCGCGATCTTCATCGGGATCCTGGGCGGCGCATTGGTCGCGGCCGTGATGCGATGGCGGCCGCCGTAACCTGCCCGGCTCGAAGGGTCGGCATGGTCGGGGCGAGAGGATTCGAACCTCCGACCTCTTGAACCCCATTCAAGTGCGCTACCAGACTGCGCTACGCCCCGACCGAGGGCGCCAGTATAGCGGCGGGCGATTCAGTCGCCGTCCGCGCGCTTGATCTCGTCTTTCGTCGAGCGTGCCATCAGCTCAGCCACGGCCACCAGCGGCGAGCGCTGCTCGAACACGACCGCGCGAACCTGTTCCGCGATCGGCATCTCGACGCCGTGAGCCGATGCAAGCTCGAGCGCGCCGGTGACGGTGGGGACGCCCTCGGCGATTCCCGTGAGCCGCTCCCCCGCCTCGGGCCACGGCACGCCGGAGGCGATCAGCTCGCCCGCACGCCGGTTGCGCGAGAGCGGCGACATGCACGTCGCGATGAGATCCCCGACGCCGGCCAAACCGGCAAAGGTGAGCGGATGCGCGCCGGCGGCGACTCCCAGACGCGTCATCTCGGCAAGGCCGCGGGTGATGATGCCGGCCTTGGCCGAGTCGCCGAACCCGAGCCCGTCGACCATGCCCGCGGCCAGTGCCACGACGTTCTTGAGGGCGCCGGCCAGCTCGACACCGATCACGTCGGGGTTCGTGTAGACACGGAACCGATCCGACGTCAGAACCGATGCCAGCTCCGCGGCCAGCTCCGCGTCGTCGGATGCAACGACCGATCCGGCCGGCTTGCCCGCGGCAATCTCGCGCGCCAGGTTCGGTCCCGACAGTGCGGCCAACCGCCTGCCCGGGAGCTCCTGCCCGATGACCTCGGTCATGCGCAGATGGGATCCTTCCTCGATCCCCTTCACCACCGACAGGATCGGCGCGTCGGGATCGAGTTGCTCGGCCACGGCACGCAGGGTCGATCGAACGTGTTCCGATGGAACCGCGAGGACGAAGAAGCGGTGCGGCTCGGCGAGATAGGCGTCGTCCGTCATGACGCGGACGTTTGGGGGGAAGGTGACGCCCGGCAGGTACTTTTCGTTCGTGCGGGCGTGCGCCAGGCGCTGGGCGGCCTCGGTCGTGTGGGTCCAGAGGCCGACCGGGCGTTGCGCATCGGCGAGGAGGACCGCCAGGGTGGTGCCCCAGGCACCCGCGCCGATGACGCCGATCTGGTCCGTCACGCTGCCGAGAATACCAGCGAGTCCGCGGCCATCAGGGGACCGTCACGCGCCGTCGAGGAGCGACGCGGCCACGTCCCGTGCCGGCTGCAGGTCGGTCAGGACGAGGACCTCGACCGCTGCATCCGGCGCACCCGTGCCGGCACGATCCAGCCAGGCCGCCGCGATCCCCGAGCCGATCGCGCCCATCACATCGTTCGTCCAGGAGTCACCGAGCATGATCGCCTCGTCAGGCTGGACGCCCGCGCGCTCCAGCGCCAGGTCGAAGATCGCCGGATCGGGCTTGCTCACGCCGGCCGCCTCCGAGATGACGAGGTCGTCGAAGAGGTGCCGCATGGCGAGGTTCCGCAACTTGCCCTCCTGCTCCGTAACGGTGTTGTTCGTCACCGCCACGATTCGCGCGCCCCGATCTCGCACCTCGGCCAGGAGCTCCGCGGCCCCGATCACGGGCCGGCAGGCCGCCAGATACGCCTCGCGGTAGGCAGCCGCGAGCTCCTCGGCCTCGCCGACGTCGAGATCCGCGCTGCCCGACTCGGCGACGAGGCGCCTGATGCGCTCGGCCCGAAGCCCGTCCACGCCGAGCTCGCCGGACATCCAGAGGGCATGCGTCTCCTCCACGATCTCCAGGAAGCGGTCGGCAAGCCGACCCGGATCCGATCCGACGAGCGAGCGATGCGTGGCGACGGCCGAAATCACCGCGTCGCGTGCGGGCCCGATCCAGTCGACGATGGTGTCGTCGATATCGACGAGGAGCGCCTTCCTCATCGGCTCCGGGCGGTCCGCCGGCGCGGTCGCGACGCCTTGCGCGCCGCCTCCTCCGACTCGCGCTTGCGCAGGATCAGCCTGATCGGCGTCCCCAGGAAGCCGAACTTCTCGCGGATCTGGTTCTCCAGGTAGCGCTTGTAGCTGAAGTGGATGATCTCCGGGTCGTTCACGAAGATGACGAACGTCGGCGGCGCCACGCCGACCTGGGTGGCGTACAGGACCTTCGGCAGCCGATTCCGCACGTGTGATGGCGGATGCGCGCGCACGGCATCCATGACGACACGGTTCAGCTCACCGGTCGACACGCGCCGGTAGCGTTCCTCGGCGACGCGCAGCGCCTCGCGCAGGATCCGCTCGACCCGCTGGCCGGTGAGCGCGGAGGCAAACACGATATCGGCCCAGACGAGGTACGGCGCCTCGCGGCGCAGCCGCTTCAGCCACTTGTCGGCGGTGAACTCGTCCTTCTCGACCGCGTCCCACTTGTTGAGGACCAGAACGATCCCCTTGTGCGCCTCGAGCACGTATCCGACGACGTGGGCGTCCTGGGCCGTGTAGCCCTCGGTCGCATCGGTCATCACGACCGCAACGTCGGCGGAGTCGATGGCCTTCATCGAGCGCAGCACGCTGTAGCGCTCGATCCCACGCTCGATCGAGCCGCGGCGCCGGATTCCCGCGGTGTCGACCAGGACCAGTGCCTGGCCGTCGAGCTCGATCGCCGTATCGATCGGATCCCGGGTGGTGCCGGGCACCTCCGACACGATCATGCGTTCGGACCCGAAGACGCGGTTCACGAAGGTGCTCTTCCCGGTGTTCGGGCGGCCGACGATCGCGACGCGCGGGGCGCCGAGCTCCGTCTCCGCCAGCTCGGCCATCTCCTCCTCGGTGAGGTCCTCGGGCTGGACCGATACCGCCGCCTCCGCCTCCGTCGGCGGCGGGAGGTTATCGACGATGAGGTCGGCCAGGTCACCGGTGTTGCGGCCGTGCTGCGCGCTGATCGTGATGGCCGGATCGAAGCCGAGAGCGTAGAACTCGACCGCATCGGCCTCGCGGGCGGGGTTGTCGCCCTTGTTGATGACGAGGATCACGGGGGCCTCGGCTCGACGCAGCCGATCGGCGACCTCGTAGTCGAGCGGCGCAAGTCCGGCATGGGCGTCGACCGTGAACAGGATCAGGTCCGCTTCCTCGACGGCGACGCGTGCCTGGTCCTGCACCCGCTCCTCGATGTCGGTGCCCGGGTCGAGCTCCAGCCCACCGGTGTCGACCACGGTGAAGGTGCGGCCGTTCCACTCGGCCGTGCCGTAGACGCGGTCGCGGGTCGTCCCCGAGACGTCGGAGATGATGGCCAGCCGCTCGCCGATGAGCCGGTTGAAGAGCGTGCTCTTCCCGACGTTCGGGCGGCCGACGATCGCGACCACGGGGAGTGATGACATGCCCCCGAGTGTAGCCGCGTTGCGGTCGATCACCGGTTTCGGCGGCGACCCGCCCCACCGGTGAACTCTCGCCCGAGCTCCGGCTCCGGGGGTCATCGACCCGCAACCCCGGGTCATTCTCGGGTGCACGCCGGGCCGCCCATCACCCCGCAGAGCCGATAGGATCGATCCTGTGAAGATCGGAATTGCGGCAACTCGCCTGGCGGGCGTCGACGGCGTGACGTTCGAGACGGCGAAGTGGGAATCGGTGCTCGATGCCATGGGCCACGAGCTGCGGCTGTGCGCCGGCGAGGTCGACGCGCTGCGCTACCAGGCGCGCCTCGTGCCCCCGATGCACTTCACCTGGCCCCCCGCCGAGCGCGTCACCGCCGCCGCCTTCGATCCGAACAGCGACCCGGTGGCCGTTCGCAACGAGATCGATCGGCTCGCCGACCTGCTCGTGCCGGTGCTCAACGATTGGGCCAGCGGGAGCGAGCTGGACCTGCTCATCGTCGAGAATGCCTGGGCCATCCCGATGCATCTCCCGCTCGGCGTCGCGCTGCGGCGGATGGTCGAGGAGCTCCGGCTGCCGGCGATCGGCCATCACCACGACTACTGGTGGGAGCGAGAGCGATTCGCGAGCTGCGTCGTGCCGGAGGTGCTGGAGATGGCCTTCCCGCCCGACCTGCCGTGGGTACGCCATGTCAGCATCAACAGCATCGCCGCGGGGCAGCTGCGGGAGCGGCGCGGGATCCGTTCCACCGTCGTCCCCAACGTGTTCGACTTCGAACGACCGCGGCCACGCCGCGCTCCGGCCGTGCGCCGACGACTGCGCGCCGAGCTCGGCATGGGCGAGAACGGGCTCCTCGTCGTCCAGCCGACGCGCGTGGTGCCGCGGAAGGGCATCGAGCTCGCGATCGAGCTGGTCGGGCGGCTGAAGGACCCGGACGCCGTTCTCCTCATCACCTCGCCCGCCGGCGACGAGGGGCTGGACTATCTCGTCGAGCTCGAGCGGCTCGCGGAACGTCACAGGGTGCGGCTGGCGTATGCCGCCGACCGCTTCGCGCCCGATCACGACGGCAAGCCGATCCGCCCCGCGCACTCGCTCCACGACGCCTACCTGGCTGCGGACCTCATCACGTATCCCAGCCTGTACGAGGGCTTCGGCAACGCCCTGCTCGAGGCGATCTTCTACGGCGTCCCGGTGGTGGTGAATCGGTACCCGGTATACGTCGCCGACATCGCGCCACTCGGCCTGCGGCTCATCGAGATCGACGGCGCGATCACCGACGACGCCGTCAGGGATGTCCGCGCGCTCCTCGCCAATCCACGCAAGATCCGCGAGAATGCCCTCCACAACTTCGAGGTCGCCAAGAAGCACCTGTCCTTCCGCGTTCTGCGCCGCCAGCTGCGACGTCTCATGAACGAGGTGACGGCGACCGAGGCGATCTCCTAGCCGGTAGCCCTGGACAGCAGGTCCCTCGCCCGTTCGGTCTCGATCGGCGCATCGAGCGCCGACAGCGTGGCCAGCGCGGCACCGGCGGATTCGGCCGCCTCGTCCATGCGACCAGCCCCGGCGAGCGCATCCGCCAGCAGGATCTCGGTGCGTGCCCGCTCCCAGGCCGCCGCGACGCTGGCGAAGGTCTCCCGTGCACGACGAAGCAGATCGAGGCCCATCTCGGCATCCCCGGCCGCCAGCGCCGAACCGCCCTCGAGCCGGTCGGCAAAGGCCGGCAGCACGCTCAATTTGGTCCTCGCGGCCCATTCACGAGCCTTGGCCACGATGTTGCCCGCTTCATCCCACGTGCCTTCCACGGCGACGAGGTCTGCCCACGCCTCGTAGGTCAGATCCCGGTTCTGCCCGTCGCGGACCGGGTCGACCACCGCCAGGCGCTCCCGAGCCTCCGCGAACCTCCCCCGGCGCACGAGGACCTGCACGATCCAGAGACGCGCGCCGGACACCCCGACGCGGCCGCGGCTCGCCTGGGACTGGTCGAGCTTCTCGATGAGCGCATCCGCGGACGCCTGGTCGCCCGCCACTTCCTTCAGGTAGGCGGCGATCCCGTACAGGCGCATGGTGTGATACGAGAGCGGCCGATCATGCTCGACGGCCCCGTCGAGGACGTCGTACACCCGCCAGAACCGATCCCAGTTCGCCAGGCGGAACTGGGCGGCCGCATGGAACACGTACTTGGTGCGATGGCTCATCGGTGGTAGGCCCGTCGTCGAGCTGCCGGGCTCGCCACCCATCGGCAGCTCGACCGCCCGACGGAAGTCGCCCATGTGGAAGAGCTGCCACGCAACGGTGCCGTAGATGTCGGCGATCTCGGCGGGATCGTCCAGCTGGGGAACGAGGAGCAGCCGCTCCTCCTGGTACGGCTGTGAGGCACCGTAGCCGCCCATCTCGTTCCCGGCGTTCGCACCGGCGGTGTCGAGCGCAGCGGAGATGAGATCCGGCCGTCCAAGCCGTCGGGCAAGCTCGATCGCGCTGGTTCCCGCCGCGGCGTACTCGGCGGACCTGGCGGGATCCGAATCGGCCTCGCCAAATCCCCATCCCCACGCGGCCAGGACCATGAGCATGCCCAGTCGCTCCTCGCTGTCGCCGTCGTCGAGCATCGAGAGCCCGAGGTCCAGATACGGCTTCGCTTCCTCTCTCGTCGGCAGCTGGCGCATCAGGCCCGGCCACCGCGTCGGGATCGAGAGCATCAGGCCGCACAGGCGCGCGATCGCTCGGCGGTCGACTGGCGCTTCCGAGCTTCCCACCCGCAGGTCGATCGCTTCCCGGGCCGCCCGCCACGCCGCATCGCCGTCGTCCTGCCAGAGGAGCAGGCGCGCATTGCCCTCCATGCCCCGAGCTCGCTCGGTTGGGCCCCTCGCCAGCTCGAGGCCCGTGTCCAGGCGCTCACGCGCGCGGTCCAGCGCGAACAGCCTGCCGGCCTCCTCGGCGGCCTCGAAGAGCAGCTCGACCGCCCGCGAGCGAATCTCCTCGCGTCGGTCGGGCTCGACGTGCCCCCACGACGAGGCCCGTTGAGCCGCGGTGTAGTGATGTGCCAGGAGCTCGACCACCTCCAGCCGTCGTTCGCCGACCGTCTCCTCGATCCAGCGCGCGACCTGCAGGTGAGCCATCGCCCGATCGCGCTTCGGGATGCTCTCGTAGGCAACGTCCCGGACGAGCGCGTGCTTGAAGATGAACTCCGGCTGCCCGGCCATTGATGAGCCCAGCCGCGCGAGCACGAGGTCCCGGGACTCCAGGCCGCGCAACAGCTCGTCGACCCGAGCCGGCCCGGCGTCCAGCGACCGGCCGACCGGCGCCGGCCAGAAGATCCGACCGACGACCGAGGCGGCCTGCAGCGCTCGCTTCTCATCGGGTCCGAGGAGGTCGATGCGCGCCGCCAGAACGGCCTGCACCGTATCGGGGATCTGGACCGCCGTGAGGCCTGCCTCGGCGCGCCAGCCGTCCCCCACCCGTGCGATCCGCCCCTCATCGATGAGCTGGCGCAGGATCTCCTCGACAAAGAACGGGTTTCCTCCCGTGCGGTCGACGATCCGCGCGTGGAGGTCCGATGGAAGGTCCTCGACCTCGAGCAGCAGGCTGACCAGGCGGCTCGTGTCGTCCGGCTCGAGCGGATCGAGGAAGACGCCCGAGAAGCTTCGCCGCCCGCCCCCCCAGCCGGGTCGACGATCCGTCAGGTCGGGGCGCGCCGGACAGAGGAACAGGACGCCGCCCTGGACGCGCGCCCCGAGGTCGTCGAGGACGTCGAGGAGGGCCGTGTCGGCCCAGTGGATGTCCTCGATGACCGCGATGAGCGGGCCGTCCGTTGCGAGGGCCGAGAAGAACGTTCGCCACGCCTCCACCAGCTCGATGCGGAGCTGCTCCGGGTCGATGCGACCGAAGTCGAAGCCGGGCACGGCGATCCCGACGGTGAAGCCGAGCAGTGCGGCCGTGCGCGATGGATCGGTGGCGAGGTGGGCGCCGAACAGCCGATTGCGAAGGCCGTCGAGCTTCTCGGCGGCGCGGGCCGGATCGTCGCTGTCGAGGATCTCCGCCTCCGACTTCAGGATCTCGGCCAGCGGCCAGAACGTGACGCCCGATCCGTACGAGAGGCACCGCCCGCGGACGATGCGCGGCGCTGGCTCGCGGCGGCCGAGCGTCGCAAGGAACTCGACAGTGAGCCGGCTCTTGCCGACGCCCGGCTGGCCGTAGAGCGTGACGAGGTGCGGCCGACGGTCCGCGGCCACGCGGTCGTAGATCGACACGAGGAGAGCGAGCTCCTCCTGGCGGCCGACGAGTGGCGCCCGAAGCAGCGCGCTGCCCGGATCGGCGGACCCGATCGGCTCGCCGATCAGCTCGCTCACGTCCACGTCCACGCTCTTCCCGCGAACGCCCACGGCACCCATGCTCCGATACCGGAACGCCGGCGTCGCGGCAACGGTCCGCTGACCAACCAGGATCTGCCCGGGCTCTGCCAGCTGCTGGATCCGGGCGGCGACGTTGACGGCGTCGCCCGTGACCATCACTTCCCCCCGCCGCGGGGCGGTCGTCGAGACCACGTCACCACTGTTGATGCCGATGCGGACCTCGAGCACTGGCCCGCCCTCGGATTGCAGCCTCCGGTTCAGCTCGACGAGACGTTTCCTGATGGCGAGCGCCGCTCGGAGCGCGCGGGCCGGATCGTCCTCGTGTGCGACCGGGACGCCGAAGACCGCCATGACTGCGTCACCGATGAACTTCTCGACCGTGCCGCCTCGCGCCTCGATCTCCTCCCTGGCCAGGGCGAAGTAGGCCCCCATGACATCGCGGACGACCTCTGCGTCGAGATCCTCCGCAAGCCGGGTCGACCCAGTGACATCCGCGAACAGGAGCGTGACGAGCTTGCGCTCCTCAGCGGGCGCTTCCTCGGGGCCGATCGAGGCACCGCAGTGCGGGCAGAAGGCGAAGCCCTCTGCGACGTCGCGGCTGCAGCTCGGACAGGCGGCCATCGCCGCAGAGTCTACGCCGCGATCGACGCGCGCTAGCGCCGCCCGCGAGCGGCCCACGCGCGGGCCTCGAGGTCGAACGGCGCAGCGGGGAGGAGCTTCCGAGCATGCTCGCGAAGTGCGGCCCGTCCGGCTTCGTCGAGGCCGGCAACGTACGCCCCGGCCGGGCCCACGCCGAGCGTGTAGGGCTGCCACCAATCCTCGAAGCTGGCGTGCCGAAGGCTGACCGGCAGGGACGTCTCCTCGACCTCGCGCAGGCCGGCAGCCTCGAAGAGGGCCGTCAGGTCGCCGGCGTGGGTGCCCGCCATCGCGGATTCGTCGCCCACGGCCGGGTCGAGCTCGCGAGCCGCATTCCAGAACGCGGTCAGCGGTCCCCCTCCCCCGCCGTGATCCCACACGCAGGCCGCGACGACGCCGTCCGGTCGCGTAACCCGTGCCATCTCGCCGAGGCCGGCGACGGGGTCCGACATGAAGTGGACGACGAGCTGTGCCAGGGCGGCATCGAACGCTCCGTCGGGGAAGGGCAGGTCCTCTGCCGATGATCGCCGCACGTCGACCCCGGGGTTCCTGTCCCGGGCCGCCGCGACGAAGGGCTCGGAGGGATCGACGGCCGAGACGCTGCCGGCGCCAAGGCGCGTCACCAGCTCGGCCGTCAGGGCTCCCGGGCCACAACCCACGTCCAGTACCCGCTGGCCAGGCTGAACCGAGGCGTACTCCGCGAGCTGCGCAGACAGTTGCAGCGAGTAGCGGCCCATGAACCGGTCATACGCATCGGCGGCCACGTCGAAGCTCATGGGCGTGACGTCTCGGCCAGCCGCGCAAGCACGTCGTGCCAGCCCTGGCGCAGGTCCTTGCCATCGCCGGCAGCTTCGTCGAGGTCGTGGGTCAGCGTCACCAGCGTGCCCTCCGGCGTCGACGTGAAGGCTATGCGCACCTCCTCGACGACCGCGCTGACGCCGTCGTTCATCCAGCTCCAGGTCATCCGAATCAGCCGCGGCTCGTCGAGCTCCAGGAACTCTCCGCGGGCGCCGATCCCGACCTCGCTCGAGCGGATGTCGTACCGACCGCCCACTCGGGCATCCACCTCGTACGCCGTGTCGGGGATGTGCGGCCACCACCACCTGGCGAGCGCGTCGGCCGAGGTCCAGCCCGCGTAGACGCGCGCCGGCGCAGCGAGCACCGGCTGCTCGATGACGAGCTGGGCGCCCACTTCAGGCGGTGAGTGCGTAGATGCGATCGCGGACCTCCTCGAGGTCGACCTCCGGCGTGGACGTCCCGCCGGTGATCCCGATCCGTGCCTTTCCGCGCAGCCAGTTCGCATGCTCGGCTGCGAGCTCGTCGGCATCGGCGACGTGGACCGTCTCGGACAGGATCTCGCTGCACTTCACGGCGAGCTCCTTCGTGTTCGAGCTGTTCTTGCCACCGACCACGATCATCGCGTCGACCTCGCGTGCCAGCACGACGCTGTCGTCCTGTCGCGTCAGGGTGACCGGGCAGACCGTGTTGACGACCCGCAGGTCGTGGGCTCGTCGCAGGCAGAAGGCCGCGAACTCCTCGAGCTTGCTCGGCAGGATCGTCGACTGGCTCAGGACGCCGATCTTCTTCGTGCGCGGGACGCGCTCCCAGGTGGATCGGTCCATGTCGTCGACCACGACGTGCTTCTCGCCCGCGTACGAGCGCACGCCCTTGACCTCCGGGTGCTCCTCGTGGCCGATGATGCAGACCGTGTAGCCGGCCTCCGCCAGCTCGCGAGCCGCCTTCTGCGACTGGAGCACCCACGTGCACGTCGCATCGATGACCTCGAGGTCCTCCTTGCCCTTGACCGCCTCGAACTCGCCCTTCGGCACGCCGTGGGCGCGGATGACGAGCGTGCCGCCCTCAACCTGGTCGGCCAGATCGGCGGTGCGGATGCCACGGTCGGAGAGATCGGCCTTGATGCCGGGGTTGTGCACGAGCTGGCCGAGGGTGGTGACCTCCTTGCCCTCGGAGCGGGCGTGCTTGGCCTTGTCGATCGCCAGGCGTACGCCGTAGCAGAAGCCGGCGCGCTCGGCGATGCGGACGTCTGGGCGCATGGTCGTTGTCATCGCATTCATTCTAGAAGGGATACGGCTGAGCAACCCCGTTCGTCTCAGGCCGAGGGTCGCTGCTCCGGCGGCAGCAGCGCGGCGATCTCCTCCATGATCCGATCGGTCCCCTCGGTGAGCGCGGACCGATCGAGCCGACCATCGGACACGTGGGGCAGTGAGAATGGCGCGCCGATGCGCACGACGATGCGGGTCGGGTGCGGCCATCGTGACCGGCCGGGGAAGATCCGGTGCGTGCCGGCGATGCCGACCGGGATCAGCGGCGCTCCGGAGCGCATGGCCAGGAGCGCGGCGCCGGGCTTGGCGGGCTTCAGCCGACCGTCGCGCGACCGGGTGCCCTCCACGAAGAGGGCGATCGGCCGGCCGTCGGCGAGGGCCTCGAGCGAGAACCGCTGCGCAGCACGATCTCCCTCACCTCGACGGACGAAGTAGACGCCCGATTGGGTGGCAAGCCAGCCCACGACCGGCCATCGGCGCATCTCGCTCTTGGCCATGAAATGCACCACGCGGCCGACCTGGTGCCCTGTCGCCCAGCCCAGGATCGGCGGGTCCAGGTTCGAGCAGTGGTTCGACACGACGATGAAGGCGCCTTCGTGCGGAATGTGCTCCACGCCCTCGAGACGCGCGCGAAAGAGCAGGCGAGCAAGGAACCCGGCAATCGCGCAGCCGGGATGGTGGAAC
Organism: uncultured Chloroflexia bacterium; assembly: GCA_963839635.1. Lineage (GTDB taxonomy): Bacteria > Chloroflexota > Limnocylindria > QHBO01 > QHBO01 > JACDBZ01. The sequence goes on along the minus strand of CAWIVT010000001.1, from coordinate 52,379 downwards.
CAGCTACGCATCGATCGGCCTCGAGGCCGTCGACGATGGCGCGGACGCATGCCTCCACGTCCAGCGCGCCCGTGTCGAGCACGAGGGCTCCATCGGGAATGCGAAGGGGAGCCACCGCACGCCCGGTATCGGCCGCGTCCCGCTTCCGGATCTCGTCCAGGTACTCCTGGACCCGATCCGGGCGGCCCATCTCCGCCGCGCGACGGGCCGCCCGCACCTCGGCCTCGGCCGTGAGATACACCTTGAGCGTGGCATCCGGGACGACGACGGTACCGATGTCCCGCCCGACCATCACCACCCGCGCGTGGCGACGCGCCGCCGCGCGCTGCACCTCCACCATGGCGTCGCGCACCTGCCGGTGACGGCTGACGGCGCTCACGGCCCGGTCGACCCACGGGGTGCGGACCTCGATCGTGACGTCGCGATCGTCAAGCAGCACCGTCTCGAGCCGGTCCGTCTGGTCCGGACGCGGCCGCTCGACCTCGATCCTGCACGCTCCCACCAGCGCGCCGAGGGCGTCTCCATCCTCGACGTCGATCCGCCGCTCCAGCGCGGCCAGGGTGAGGGCGCGATACATGAGCCCGGTGTCGACGAACGTCGCATCCATCCGCTGGGCAAGCGCATGTCCGACGGTGCTCTTCCCCGCCCCGGACGGCCCGTCAATGGCGACGGTCGTGTTCGCGGTCACCTGCGCTTCTCGCCGGCGAGCGCCGACACCTCAGCGGGTCGCAGAAACCTCCATTGCCCGGAGCGCAGCCCGGTGAGGCGCAGCGGGCCAATCCGGGTCCGGACGAGGCGCTCCACCCGCGCGTCGAGGGCCGCGAACAATCGCCGCACCTCCCGCTTGCGCCCCTCGCCGATACGGACCGCCAGCCAGGCGCCCTCCTCGGTCCGTTCCCGCTCGACCTCGGGCGGTGGCAGGGCGAAGCGAGCGGCGAGCAGGCGCGCCGGGCCGTCCTCCAGGGTGACGCCGTCACGCAGCTGCTGCAGGATCGCGCGCGTCGGCGGCGGCGCGATGAGCGCCGAGTACTCGCGCTCGTTGCCGTAGCGCGGGTGGACCACGCGGTTCGCCCAGTCGCCGTCGTTCGTCAGGATCATCAGGCCCTCCGACTCCACGTCGAGCCGGCCGGCCGGCCAGAGGCGCTCGCCGCCGGCGTCGACCAGGCCCACGACCGAGCGTCTCCCCCGCTCGTCGTGGGCCGAGGACAGATATCCGGGCGGCTTGTGCACGGCGAGGTGCACGGAGCGCGACGCTGACGGGAGCGGCCGGCCGTCGACCTCGATCCGGTCGACCGCAGGATCGGCGGACGCGCCGAGCTCCGCGACACGCCCGTTGACCCGGACCCGTCCATCGGCGATGAGGCCCTCGGCTGCCCTTCGTGAAGCGAGCCCGGCGCGGGCGATGAGCTTCTGAAGCCGCTCACTCGCCATCGGCGAGATCGGCCCCGTCGGACGGCGCACCCGTCATCGAGGTCAGGGCCGTCAGCTGCGCGGCATCGCTGGAGAGCGGCGGCAGGTCCTCGAGCGATGTGAGGCCGAAGCGCTCGAGGAAGGTGAAGGTGGTTCCGAACAGGACCGGACGGCCGGGCGTGTCGCGGCGGCCGATCTCGACCACGAGACGCCGATGCATGAGGGATCGAATCACGTAGTCGGAGTCGACTCCCCGGACACGCTCGACGTCGCCACGCGTGCATGGCTGCCGATAGGCGACCACCGCCAGCGCCTCGAGCGCGGCGGTCGACAAGCGTGCCTCCTCGCGGGCGGCGTAGGCAGCCAGCCGCGCGCCGACCTCCGGCGCGGTGACGAGCTGCCACGAGTCGTCCTGGCGCTGGAGCCGGATGCCGCGCGCTCCCTGCTCGAGCCGCTCGACCAGCTGCGCGAGCGCCGCCTCCGCCTGGACGCGCGGCACGCCGGCCAGCTCGGCCATCTCCGCCGTGGCGAGCGGTCGCTCGGCGATGAACAGGAGTGCCTCGAGGTATGGCCCGAGGTCGCCGCTGCCGTCCACGTCGGTCACGGCACCGGCTCCGCCGACTCGATCATGATGGGGCCGAAGACGTCGTCCTGCTGCACGGTGACCTGCTTTCGCCGGACGAGCTCCAGCGTGGCGAGGAAGGTGACGGCTGCCTCGGTGCGTGACCGGCAGCGAGCGAGGATCGACTGCAGGACGATGCGGCCACCGCGCGACAGCGCCCGGCGCAGGACGTCGATCTGCTGCCCGATCGTGATCTCGCGAGCCATGATCTCCGGTGGCGGCGCCACCGGCTCGGGGATGGCGGCCAGCGTCTCGAGGGCGGCCACGAGGATGGCGGCCGGCATCGGCTCCGAGGGAGCCTCGGGCAGGTCCGACTCCCGCGGCTCGCGACGCATGACCGGGGCCGTTCCGTCCCGGGCGCCGAGGAGGACGGCGGCATCACGCAGAGCGCGGTACTCGATCAGGCGCCGGCGAAGCTCCTCCTCGTCGACCTCGTCGCTCGCGTCCGGGACCGGCGGCATCGGCTCCGCGGGCAGCATTCGCCTCGACTTGAGGAGGATGAGCTGTGCGGCGATCGCAACGAACTCCGAGAGGCTCTGTGCGTCGACCGGGGTGCGAACGAGGTGCTCGACATACGCATCGGCCACCTCGGCCAGGGGGACCGTCAGCACGTCGAGCTGGCGCGACTCGATCAGATGCAGCAGCAGCTGGAGCGGACCCTCGAAGTCCGGCAGCGCGAGCGTGAACTCGGCCTCTCCCACGGGGACCGCCACGCTCGGATCGGCCTCGATCGCGATCGGCTGCATCGGGTCAGCTTGCGTCATCGGCGGCCTTCAACGCGACGAGAAGCCGCGCATCGTGGTCGCTCGTCGACTCACCGCGGATGAACGCGCCGAGTCGGGGCGGGCAGCCGGCCTTCGTCGCCAGCGCGGCGGACATCGGCTCGTGGTGGAGGTACAGGTGGAATGCGTGCCGCCACGACGTCGGGTCGGGGTTCGCGAGCCGGCGCAGCACCGATGGCGCAAGCGTCTCGAGCAGTACGCCGGAGACCCGGTGCCAGAGCCGCATGCGTCGCCCCTTTGCCGCATCGTGGAGGAGCGCCGCTCCGAGCAGATCGGGGTCGTCATGCCCAGCCCGCAGCAGCTTTCCGGCCACGTCCAGCCCGTGGCGTCGGTCTGCGACCGGCATCGACGCGAAGAGCGGCAACCCGCCCGGCGGCAGGATCCGGCCGACGAGCGCCTCTTCCTCGGGCTCGACCCTGGCACGCACGTGCGCGACGAACTGCCCGACCCTATGCACCGATCAGCGCCCGCGACACGGGGACCGCCAGGCTGAGAAGCTGGCGCAGCGGGCTGCCCGGCAGGAAGACGAGCAGCAGCAGGATGATCACCCCGTACGGCGCGTACTGGCGGACGACCATCGCCTGGCGCGGTGGCAGGAATGCCAGCAGCACGTTGTAGCCGTCCAGCGGCGGGATCGGGATCAGGTTGAAGATGGCGAGCAGGATGTTGAGCCGCACGATGAGCTCGACGAGGCGCAGGAAGAAGCCGTCGTCGACCCCCGCGACCCCCATCACGCGGTAGATGACCGCGAAAGCGACGGCCACGATCACGTTCGCGATGGGTCCGGCGAAGGCCACCAGCGCCATCCCGCGTGCGCCGTCGCGCAGCGCCGCCGGATTGACCATCACCGGCTTCGCCCAGCCGAAGCCGGCCACCACCAGCATCAGCGCGCCGATGGGATCGATGTGCGGGATCGGGTTCAACGTGAGCCGCCCCATCGCACGCGGGCGGTGATCACCGAGCTGATCGGCGAGGAGCGCGTGGCTGAACTCGTGGAAGGTCAGACCAACGACCAGCGCGATGATGCCGGCGATGAGCCGTTCGAGCGAGATGTCGCCGAAGAGCATCAGGCCAGCCGAGGCAGGAGGTCACCCAGCAGCGTCACGAGGCGCTCGGCCCCGAGCCGCCCCATCTCGATGACCTCCTCGTGTGTCGCGCCCGTCTCGACGTCAGCCGTCGCCTTGTTGGTGATGAGGCTGAAGGCCGACCACGCGGCGGTCCGCATGGCGCGCCACGATGACCTCGTGGGCCGTGCTCATGCCCACCGCGTCACCACCCAGCGCGCGGAGCATGCGCATCTCGGCGCGGGTCTCGTAGGACGGGCCGGTGAGCATGACGTAGACCCCCTGCAGCAGAGCGGATCCCGGTCAGCTCGGCAGCCCCGCAGCGCCCTCGAGCGCAGGTCGGGGTCGTACGCGTCGATCAGGGCCGGAAATCGCACGCCGAAGCGATCGAGGTTGGGCCCGAGGAGCGGGTTGTCGCCCGATAGGTTGATGTGATCCGTGATGAGCATGACGTCGCCGGGGTCGAACTCCGGGTCGAGCCCGCCGGCCGCGTTGGTGAGCACCACCGTCTCGACGCCCAGCGCGAGGACTGCGCGCAGGAGCAGCGTGGCCTCGCGATGCGAATAGCCCCTCGTACGGGTGGGCCCGCCCGGACAGCACGATGGCCGGCGTGCCGCGCACCGTTCCCGCCACCAGCTCACCGGCGTGGCCGGCGACGGCCGCTGCGGGGACGTGCGGGATCTCGCCGTATGGGACTCGGACTCGTGGCTCGGGGTCGAGCAGCTCGACCACGCCACCAAGGCCCGACCCAAGCACGATCGCCAGTCGAGGCGCCGCCAGCGCCGCGTCAGCTGAGAGGCGGGTCGCGGATCGCGTCGGTTGCATCGGAGATGCGCCGGTCCAGCTCCGCGCCGTAAATTCCGTCCGAGAGCGCGCTCAGGGCCCCTTCGGCCACCTACATCCGCTCCAGCAGGTCGCGCTTCTTCGCCTCGTACTCTTCCGGCGTGATGAGTCCCTTGTCGCGCAGGCCCGCGAGTCGCTCGAGCGTCGCACCGAGGTCATCGGCGGCGTTGCGCGGGGCGGCAGGCTCGGCGCGGCGCAGGCGCCGGGGCCGGGCCGCGGAGCCGCTTCAGCGTCATCCCCGTGGACCGCGACTCGATCGGAGCCGGCGCGAGGCGGCATCGGCTCGGCGCGCTCCATCTCCGGCATCTGGCCCGCACGCTGGTAGCGCGGCGCGCGCGAGCTCCGGCTGCTCGAGCATCTGCTTCTGGTTGAACATCGCCTTCTTGAACTCGACCGGGTCGGCGATCATCGGGAAGTCGGCGAGTTCCGCTGCGCGCCGGCCTCCTCGGCCGCGGTCAGGATGTCGAGCGTGCCGAAGCCGAAGATGCGCCCGAAGATGCTCTGGTCGAGGCGGGCGTCGTTGATCTTCTCGAGGCTCGAGTCGGACACGCTCTTGTTGAGCACGCCCTCGGCGCGCATCACCCGGCGCGTCGTGATGAGCCACTCCTGGTTGCGCCAGTCCCACAGGACGAACCCGATGAATCCGGCGGCACCGAGCAGCGCCGCAACGGCGACGATGGTCAGGATGCCGTCGATGGTCGCGTTGTCGAGGATCGGCGTGTCCGTGGTGCCCATCCAGATCAGCATCGCGAGCGCGATGATCGAGATCACGATCCAGAGCCAGGTCCGGCGATGACGGCGAACCAGTGCTGGCGGCTCTCGTAGACGACCTCCTCGCCACGGCTCAGGAGATTCCGCGCGTAACTCATCGGCCTCGTACGCTCCCGCTGTTCATGGGTCCGCTCTAGGCTCTCGGATGCGCCCTGGCGTAGACCTCGCGCACGCGTTCGCCGGTCAGGTGGGTATAGAGCTGGGTGGTGCTGATGCTAGCATGGCCGAGCAGGGCCTGGACCACCCGCAGGTCGGCTCCACCCTCCAGCAGGTGCGTCGCGAAGCTGTGCCTGAACGTGTGCGGCGTGACCCGCTCGGTGACGCCCGCGACCTCCGTCCAGCGCCGCACCAGCCGCCACACCGCCTCGCGGCTCATCCGCTTCCCCCGCTGGCCCACGAACACGGCCGGCGTCGGCCTCTTTGCGGTCCACTGCGGTGCGCGGGCCGATGCGATACCGATGGAGGCGCTCGCGCGCCTCGTCACCCATCGGCACCCGGCGCTCCTTGTTGCCCTTGCCGATGACCCGCACCTGCTGTCCCTGCAGGTCCACCCGATCGGTGTCGAGGCCGACGAGCTCGCTGACTCGCAGGCCGCACGCGTACAGCAGCTCCAGGATGGCGCGGTCGCGGATGCCGATCGGATCCTCGGCCGGTGGCGCCTCCAGGATGCGCTCGACGTCCTCGGGAGCGAGCACGTCGGGCAGGTACGTCCCCGGCCTCGGCGCGTCGACGAGTGCCGGGATGTCGCGCGTGGCGAGGCCCTCGCGCATGGCGAAGCCGTAGAAGCTGCGCACCGCCGCGCTCTTGCGCGCCTGGGTCGTGCCGCGCGTGCCCTTGCGCTGGAGGTCGCGCACGAACTCCAGGAGCGGCTTCGGGTCGTCGCGCCAGCGCGTGCCCGGCAGCCGTCGGCGAACTGGGCGAGGTCGCGGCGGTAGGCGGAGATCGTCAGCGGCGACAGCCCGCGCTCGACGCGCATCTCGATCAGGAACGAGTCGATCGCGTCCGTGAGCGCCGGGTCCTCGGCCATGTCATCGCGACCCCGCGTCCAGCAGGGCCCTCGGCCGCCGAGCAGCGCCTCGTCGCCCGCACCCTCGCCGCCGAGCATCGCCGCCAGCTCGACGGCGCGCTCCGTCGGTCGGACAGCTGCCGTGCCTCGGTCGTGGTCCGGCCGTCGACGACGCGCTTGCCGACGACGAGATGCGCGTCCGCGTGCGCCGCGACCTGCGGCAGGTGGGTCACGCACAGCACCTGGTGGTAGCGGCTCAGCGCGCGAAGCCGCTCCCCGAGAGCCGCCGCGTTCCGCCCGCCGACGCCGGCATCGACCTCGTCGAAGACGAGGAGCGGCGTCTCGTCGGCCGCCGCAAGCACGACCTTGAGGGCCAGCGACAGGCGGCTCGCCTCGCCGCCCGATGCGATGCGCCCCAGCGGGCGCGGCGGCTCGCCGGGGTTCGGCGCGAAGGTGAACGCGACCCTGTCGCGCCCCGGTCGGGCCGATGCTCGACCGGCTCGACCGCCATCCCGAACGCGCCCGCCGGCAGCCCGAGCGGCGGCAGCTCCCCGTTGACGGCGGTGGCCAGTCGCTTCGGCGGCCAGGCGTGCGGGCGGCGGACAAGCGCCGCGGCCGCCGCCTCGAGCGCGGCGTGTCGCTCGGCCTCCTCGAGCGCGGAGCCGCTCCCGCACCCCCTCCTGGTTCTCGAGCGCGTCGAGCTCGGCCGCGGCCGCGCCGCCGAACGCGACCACCGCCTCGAGCGAGTCGCCGTACTTGCGCTCGCAGGTCGTAGAGCAGGTCCAGGCGCTCCTCGGCGGCCGGCCCGGCTCGCCGGGTCCAGGTCGACCGCATCGGCCGAGCGCGGCCGCGTCCCGGCGCCAGCTCGGCCGCCTCGGCGGCGAGCGCGGCGCCCGCTCCGCCAGCGCGGCGAAGCGCTCGTCGTGCTGCGGCGGCACCCGCGAGCGCGCGTTCGCGCGGTGCGCAGCGCGTCGAGCGCGGCACCCTCGTCGTCGCGCAGCGCGCGACGGCCTCGTGCGCGCCGGCGGCGATCGCCTCCGCGTGCTGCCGCGGCGCGCAGCCGCGCCTCGAGCTCCGCCTCCTCGCCGGGCTGCAGTGCGGCGGCGGCGATCTCGTCGACCTGGTGGCGCAGCAGCTCGACGCGCCGCGCCAGCTCGCGCTCGTCGGTCAGCAGCTCCGCGGCAGCGGCCACCGTCGCGCGCCACGCCCGGTGCAGCGCCCCGACCCGGCGAGCATGGCCGCGTGCGCCGCCGAATCCGTCGAGCAGGGCGAGCTGCCGCGCCGGCTCGAGGAGGCGCTGCTGCTCGTGCTGGCCGTGGATCTCCGCCAGCCGCGACGCCGAGCGCCGCCAAGGCCGCCGACCGTCACCGCCCGGTCGTTGACGCGCGCCGACGACCGCCCGTCGGCGCCCACCTCGCGCCGCACGATGGCCACGCCCCCTCGCCGCGGCCACGACGTCGTCGCAGCGGCGTCATCGGCTCGACGCTCGGGCGCGTCGAAGACGGCCTCGACGCGCGCCGCATCGGTCCCGGTGCGGACCTGGTCCGCTGCGGCGCGCGCGCCGAGCGCGAGCGCCACCGCGTCGACCACCAGCGACTTGCCCGCCCCGGTCTCGCCGGTCAGCACGGTGAAGCCGCGCGAGAGCGGCAGGCGGACGCGCTCCACCACCGCGAGGTTCACGACGGTCAGCTCGACGAGCGGCATCGGTTCAGTACGGCAGCAGGCCGGCCTTGGTGCGCAGCAGGTCGTAGAACGGCGTCGCGCCGGCCGGCTCGAGCAGGCGCAGCGGCTCCGGCAGGGCGCGCACCTCGACCGTGTCGCCCGCCGCGAGCTCGCACGTCCCACTGGCCGTCGATGCTGACGATCGCCGGATCGGGCGCCTCGCGCAGCGTGAGGCGCACCACGTGATCCTCCCCCGCCACCACGCTGTGCAGCGGCGAGAGGTAGGCGGCCACCGGCGTGATGATCATGTTGCGCAGCCGCGGGTCCAGGATCGAGCCACCCGCGCTGAAGCTGTAGGCGGTCGAGCCCGGTCGGCGTCGCGACCACCACCGCATCGGCGACGTACGTCGCCAGGTGCGATGCCCGAGACCTCCACCTCCAGGCGGATCATGCGCACCCGGCTGCCGCGCGCCACGACCACCTCGTTCAGGCAGGCGTGCCGCTCCTCGCGTCCCGTCCGGGCGCGACGATGGTCGCCTCGATCCGGAACCGCTCCTCGACGGTCGTAGTCGCCGGCCAGGACCTGGTCGAGCGCCCGCTCGAGGTCGATCGGTCTCGACCTTGGCCAGGAAGCCGATCGCGCCCGAGGTTGATGCCCAGCGCCGGCACCCCCGTCTCGCCGATGCGCGCTGGCGGCTGCGCAGGAACGTGCCGTCGCCGCCGAGCACGCACACGAGGTCGGTGCTGCGCGGCGCAGCTCGCGCGCGATGGTCGCCCGATCCTCCGCCCGGCGCGTCCCACGCCTCCACGCCGTTGGCCGCGCACCACGCATGCGCCCGCGTGCCAGGACCGCGCGCGCGCTCGGCGTTGTACGGGTTGAAGGCGAAGCCGATGCGCCGCAGCCCGCCATCAGGCGTCAGCCGCCGGCGTCGCGACCGCTCGACCGCGCGCGCGAGCTCGTCGATGCTGCTCGCGCAGGGCCGCCAGCTCGGTTGCCACGTCGCGCGGTCCGGTGGCTCCCGGCACCGCCGCGTACGAGCGGTCGAGCCCGGCGGCGATGAGCGCGCGCATCAGGCTCGACGGCGACACGCCGCGCGCGCGTGCCGCCGCCTCGACGCGCTCCAGCAGGGCGTCCGGCATGCGCAGGCTGACGATCTGGCGCATCGTGTCCGGCGCCGGGCTCGTGGATCGGCGGCTCGACGTCCTCGACCCCCTCGAAGCCGATCCCCAGCTGCTCGACCTCCCCGCTCGCGCGTCCGCCCTGCGTCTCATCGCGTGCATCGTAATACGCGCGTGCTACGCGGCCGTGGACGGCCTCGACGCTGCTGTCGGCAAAGGTCGGCCTCGTCCGCGGGCTCGCGCCGCAGGTCGGCGAGGAACTCGACGTTGCCGTCGCCGCCGGTGATGGGCGAGCGGATCGCGCGCGTGGGCGTGCAGGCCGGCTCGCTCCGGCATCGCGGCCAACCTCCGTCAGCACGCGCTCCCAGACCGCGGGTTCGCGCACCACCCCGCCACGCGGCACGTCGTCGCGGCCGGCCTCGAACTGCGGCTTGACGAGGGCGACGACGCGGCCGTCATCCGTCAGCAGGCGCGCGACCGCCGGGAGGACGAGCGCGAAGGCTGATGAAGGACAGGTCGAGCGTCGCGAGCGCCGATCGGCTCCGGCAGCGCGCGTCAGCGTCCGCAGGTTCGTGCGCTCCATGCTCACCACCCGCGGATCGCGCGCGCAGCCGGTCGATGAGCTGGCGCGCGCCCCACGTCGACGGCGTAGACGATGCGCGCCCCGCGGCCGAGCAGCACGTCGGTGAACCCGCCGGTCGAGGCCCCGGCATCCAGGCAGGCGAGGCCCGCCGGGTCGATCGCGAAGGCGTCGAGCGCGTGCTCGAGCTTGTCGCCGGCGCGGCTCGCCCAGCGCGGCCGCTCGACGCAGCGATGACCGCCGCGTCCGGCGGCCACCAGCTGGCCCGGCTTGAGGTTCGGTCGGCGTGCCCATCGAGCTCCACCGCGGCCGGCGTGGATGAGCGCCTGCGCCTCCGCCCGCGAGCGCGCCAGGCCGCGGTCGATCAGGAGCTGGTCGAGCCGGATGCGGGCCATGCCGTGTAGCGCGGCTAGGCGGCCGAACCCTCGGCGCGCGGCCCTGGCACGTCACGGCCGAGCGCCTCGCGGACCTGCGCCAGGATGCCCGGCGCGTCGATGCGCTGCTGGCGCCGCAGGTCATCGACCGCGCCGTGGTGCACGAAGCCCTCCGCCAGCGCGACCTTGTGCAGCGGCACGTGGACGCCGGCGCGGTTGAGCGCATCGAGCACGCCGTCGCCGAAGCCGCCCATGGCGGCCGACTCCTCGGCCGTGACCACCAGCCGCTTGCCGGCCGCGTGCTCGGCGATGAGCGCCTCGTCGAGCGGCTTCGCCCAGCGCGCGTTGATGACGGTGGCGCCGACCGTCCTCGGCGTCGAGCGTCCGTCGGCCACGCGCAGCAGGCGCTGCACGATCGGTCCGAAGCCGACCAGCAGCAGGTCGTCGCCGGCGCGCAGCACCTCGCCGCGCCCGATCTCGAGCGGCGCGCCGTCGCGGTCGGGCGAGGTCCTCGCCCGCGTCGCGCGGATAGAGCAGCGAGATCGGTCCATCGTGGCCGAACGCGGTGACGACCATGTCGCGCAGCTCCTGCTCGTCCTTCGGGCGAGCCGATGACCAGGTTCGGCAGCGAGCGCATGGCCGGGAGCATGAACATGCCCTGGTGGCTAGGTGCCGTCCTCGCCGACCAGGCCGGATCGGTCGAGGGCCAGCAGCACCGGGCACGTCGTTCTGGCAGACGTCGTGGACGAGGCCGTCGTAGGCGCGCTGGCTGAAGGTCGAGTACAGCGCCACCACCGGTCGCATGCCGGCCAGGGCCAGGCCGGTGGCCATGGTCATCGCGTGCTGCTCGGCGATGCCGACGTCGAGGAAGCGCTCCGGGAACTGCTCGCTGAAGCGTGACAGGCCGGTGCCGGTCGGCATGCCGGCGGTGATGGCGCAGATGCGGTCATCGGTCTCCGCCAGGCGGACGAGCTCCTCGACGAAGGTCTGGGTGTACGTCTTCGCCTTGCGCTTGGGCGCGGCTCGGCGCGGCAGCGGCTCCTCGGTCGGGTCGATGAGGAGCAGGTCGATCGGCGGCAGCGACGCGCCGTGGAAGCTCATCGCTGTCCTGCTCGGCGGGCGCGTAGCCGCTGCCCTTGATGGTCTTGACGTGCACGAGCACCGGGCGTCGGAGCGCGAACGCCTCCTCGAACGCCTCCTCCAGCTCCTCGCAGGTCGTGGCCGTCGAGGACGCCGATGTAGGTGATGCCCATGTCCTCGAAGAAGCCGACCTTGGCCCACGAGCGCTTGAAGCCCTCCTTGGCCCACGCGAGCAGTGTCGAACGCCGCCTTGCCGATGACCGGGACGCGCGGCAGCGCGCGCTGCGTCGCCGACTTGGTCTCCTGGTAGGCGCGCGACAGGCGCATCTTGTTGAGCCGCGTGCGACAGCCCGCCGACCGAGGGGCTGATGCTCATCTCGTTGTCGTTGAGCACGATGAGCAGCGGGTGCTTGCATGTGCCCGAGGTGGTTGAGCGCCTCCATCGTCAGGCCGGCGCCGATCGCCGCGTCGCCGACGCACACCGCGATCCGCTGCCGCGCGCGCCGGGTCGGCCGCGGCGCGAGGTCGCGCGCCGCGGCCAGCCCGACCCCGATGCTGACCCCGGTGCCGGCATGCCCGCCGTCGAAGACGTCGTGCTCGCTCTCGCTGCGGCGCGGGAAGCCGCCGATGCCGTCGACCTGGCGCAGCGTGTCGAACCGGTCCGCAGCGGCCGGTGAGCAGCTTGTGGGCGTACGCCTGGTGCCCGGTGTCCCACACGATCCGGTCGCGCGGCGAGTCCATCACCCGGTGCAGCGCCAGCGTGATCTCGACCGCGCCCAGCGAGCTGGCCAGGTGCCCGCCGGTGGCGTGGACGGTGCGGATCATCTTCTCGCGCAGCTCGGCGGCGAGCGGTCTCGAGCTGCTCGCGGGTCCATGCCGTCGCGGAGCTGCGGATCGGTCGCGAATCGAGTCGAGCAGCGGTCAAGGAATGTGCCTCCAGTGGCGTCGGTCGATCGAGTATAGACCGATCCGCGGGGTCCGTGCTCACCCGAGCGGCTTCTCGAAGCACGCGACTCGTCTTGACCAGCACGTAGCCGTGACGCTCGTAGAACCGATGCGCCCGCTCGCGCTCGACTCCGCGAGCTACGACCTGACCGTCGTGGCGCCGCGCTCCCGCGCCCATCGCTTCCGCCGCCGCGAGCAGCGCGGCCCCGACCCGTCCGAGCGATGCGCCTCGTCGACCACCAGCCCGCGGATGCAGCGCGAGGCGCTCGCCTCGAGCGGGCGACGCGGGCCACGTGGACCCAGCCGATGGCCGTGTCCTCGGCGTCGATCGCCACGAGGACCGCGTCGTCGTCGCTCGTCAGGAGCTCGGCGAGCCGCTCGCGCCTGCTCGGCGCGTCGACCGGGTAGCCCAGCTGGGTGGTCAGCGGCGGCCATGGCCGCCGCGTCGTCGGCCGCGGCCATCGGCCGCGAGTGCCGGTCACTCCGTCGGCCGGCGGCTCGGCGTCCCGTGGCACCGCGGCGGCCGAGCTCGGTGATCGTCAGCTCCGCCTCGCGCAGCCGCGTCTCGCAGGCGGCGTGGAGGCGCAGCCCCTGCTTGTAGAGCCGGATGCTCTCCTCCAGGCCGACGCTGCCGCGCCTCCAGGCGCCTGGACGATGCGCTGCAGCGCGGCACCAGCTCGTCGAACGGCCGCTCCCGCGAGCTCCTCGTCGGTCGAGCGACCTCGAGGCGCGGCGTCGTCGATCATGAGAGCAGCTCCTCGCTTCCGTCGGCGCGGGTGCGCTCGACGCGGGTGTCCACGGTACCGCGCGCCACGATCACCGTGAGCGCGTCGCCGGCGCTGAGCGGCGTCGCGTCGCGCAGGATGCGTCCGTCGGCCGTGCGCGCCACCGCGTAGCCGCGCTCGAGCGTCGCGATCGGCGACAGCGTGCGGAGGCCGTCGTGCGCAGCGCCGTCGAGCGTCAGGCGCCGTCGCGCTCGAGCGCGCTCGTCGAGGGCGCGCGCAGCCGCGGTCCACCAGGTCGGCGCGTCCGCTGGCGCGCGGCGCCGATGTCCGGCGCGAGCCGCGGCCAGGGCACGCCCCTCGGCGTCCAGGAAGCGCCGCCGCTCCTCCGCGCGCCCCAGCAGGGCGGCCGAGGCGCGGTCGCGCAGGCGGGCGAGGATGGTGGCCAGCTGCGTCCCGTCGGGCGTGGCCAGCTCGGCGGCCGCGCTCGGCGTCGGCGCACGCAGGTCGGCGGCGAAGTCGGCCAGGGTGACGTCCGACTCGTGGCCGACGCCGACGATGATCGGCACCGGCGCAGCGGCCACGGCGCGCACCACGCGCTCGTCGTTGAAGCCCCACAGGTCCTCGAGCGAGCCGCCGCCGCGCGCCAGGATGATCGTGTCGATCTCCGGCCGGGCGTAGAGCCGCTGCAGCGCCGCGCACGATGGCCGGTGCCGCGGTCGGCGCCCTGCACGACGCTCGGCGACAGCACCAGCTCCACGAGCGGGTAGCGGCGGCGCAGCACGTTGCCGATGTCGCGCCACACCGCGCCGACCGGCGAGGTGACGACCCCGATGCGCCGCGGCCAGCGCGGGATCGGGCGCTTGCGGCGCTCGTCGAACAGCCCCTCGGCGGCGAGCTCGGCTGCGGAGCTGCCTCGTACTCGGCGTGCAGGTCGCCGGCGCCGGCGGGCGTGATCGACTCGACGTACAGCTGGTAGACGCCCTGCGGCTCGTAGGCGCGCACGCGGCCGTGGATGATCACGTTGCATGCCGTGCGCCGGGCGCACCGTGGCGCGCGCCAGCTCCTCGCGGAAGAGCACCGCGCGCACCTGGCTGCGGCGTCCTTGAGGGTGAAGAAGCAGTGGCCCGAGCGGCGGGAACGAGGGCTGGCTGACCTCGCCCTCGACCCACACGTCGGCGAGCGACGCGTCGGCGTCGAGGAGCGTGCGGACGCGCCGGTTGAGGTCGGTGACGCGCAGGATGCGCGGCGCGGCGCGCAGGGCGGCGGGTCGGCCGGATCGGGCTCGGGCTCGGGCTCCGCCTCGGGCTGTCCATAGCGAGCGCTGGCCGGCCACCGGCGCCTACTGGACCCGGGTGACGTACTCGCCGGTGCGGGTGTCGATGCGCAGCATGTCGCCCTCGCTCACGAAGAGCGGCACCTGCACCACGAGGCCGGTCTCGACGGTGGCCGCCTTCTTGGCGCCGGTCGCGGTGTCCCCGGCGAAGCCGGGATCGGTCTGGGTCACCCGCAGGTCGACGGTCACCGGCAGGTCGACGCCCGAGCACCTCGCCCTCGTGGGTGCTGACGAAGACGTCGGTGTTCTCCTTGCAGGAACCGCGCGTCGTCGCCGAGCAGGGCGGCGCGGACTGCGAACTGGTCGTACGTCTCGGTGTCCATGAAGTGGTACGCGTCGCCGTCGCGGTACAGGTACTGCGCCTTGCGCTGCTCGACCCGGGCGCGCGGCCAGCGCGTGCCGGCCTGGAAGGTGCGCTCGACGATGTCGCCCTTGCGCACGTTCTGCATCTTCATGCGGACCTGCGCCGAGCCGCGGGCCATCTTGATGTGGCGTCCAGTCGAGGACCTTCATGAGCTGCCCGTCGAGCTCGATGATGACGCCCTTCTTGACGTCGCCGGTGCTGATCAATCGCTGCTCCTGCTGTGGACCGATGCGGTGCGCCGCTCAGGATACGCCGGGCGGCTCGCGTGGCCATAGCGACCGCGGCTCTCGCGCGATCATATCACTAGCCATGTGATCCGGCGATCAGACGGTCCGGGGCGCCCGAGCGCGACGATCGCCGGCTTCCCGAGGCGACGGGTCAGCAGCCGCGGAGCCCGCCTCCTCGAGCACGACGATGTCCTCGATCCGGATGCCGGTCACGCCGGGCAGGTAGATCCCCGGCTCGACGCTGAAGACCATGCCCGCCTCGAGCGTGTAGGCGCTCCGACGCGCGCAGGCGCGGCGGCTCGTGCGTCTCGAGGCCGATGCCGTGGCCCGAGCCCGTGGCCGTACGGCTCCACGCCCTCGCGCCGCGATCGCGTCGCGCGCGATGGCGTCGATCTCCTGCCCGTTCACGCCGACCGCCAGCGCGTCGATGGCCGCCTGCTGCGCCTCGCGCACCGCGTCGTGGTAGCGGCGGACCTCGTCGGGAACGTCACCGACGAAGACGCGTGCGCGTCATGTCGGACCGATAGCCGTCGACCGGCGCAGCCGAAGTCGATGAGCAGGACGTTCCCGCGCTCGATGACCGCCTCCGACGGCCGGCCGTGCGGCATCGCGGCACGCGCGCCGGCGAGGACGATCGGCTCGAACGCGAGCCCCTCCGCGCCGTTGGCCCGGAAGTACGACTCCAGCTCCCACGCGACCTCGCGCTCGGTCATCCCGGCGCGGATGAATGGACGAGGTGATCGAAGCAGGCATCGGTGATGGCGCACGCACGACCGATGGCCTCGACCTCGTCGGGCGTCTTGATGATGCGCAGCGGGACGAGCTCCGTCGTCCATCGCGTGCAGCTCCACGCCGGGCGCGGCCTCGGCAAGGCGCCGACCAGTCGGCATGGCTCACGACGGCGGCCTCCATGCCGAGAGTGGCGACCCCGTGCTGAAGCAGCAGCGGAGGCAGCTCGACGTCGATGGTCCTCGAGGTGGGAACGAGCTCCCAGCCCGGCGCCTCTACGCCCCGCCTGCTCGGTGTAGCGCGAGTCGGCCAGGATGAGCGTTGCGTCGTGCGTGACGAGCAGCGTGCCGGAGAACCCGGAGGTGGCCTCCTCGCCGTGACCGAGGCGGAAGCCGCTGAAGTAGCGCTTGTTGGCGCTGCGGCTCAGCAGCATCGCGTCGAGCTCATGCTGGTCGAGCAGTGCGCGGAGCGCCGCCAGGCGCCGCAGTCGGTCACTGGCCGGCACACTCCTCGTTGGCGCGCGCGATGTTCGCGTTGTGCTCGTCCAGCGTCGCCGAGAAGTAGTGCGACCCGTCGCGCGTCCCGCCCGGGCAGCCGGCGACGAAGAAGAGGAAGCCCTCGTCGGTGGGGGCATTCGCCACGGCGGCGATCGACTCGATCCGCGGCGCGGCGATCGGCATCGGCGGCAGTCCGGCCTGCGTGTAAGTCTGGAACCCGAGCAGGTACTCCTCGAGCGCGACCTCGCCGCCGCCGACCTGCAGCTGCGGCCACCAATCGATCGTGCCCCACTCGTCGACGGGCAGGAGTGCGCCATCGGTGTTCGCCAGCAGCGGGTGTCCCGCGGGCCGTGCCTCACCGGTCATCAGGCCGTACTGCAGTGTCGGGTCGGCGTTCAGCAGCCCGGCCGTCTGGGCGTTGTCCGGCTCCTGGAATCGGTTGATGTAGACGGCCGCGATGAGCGGACGCTCCTCGTCGATGACCGCCTCGCGCTCGACGATGCTCGCGATGATCACCGCCTCGTCGATCGTCAGGCCCTTGGCAGCGATCGCCGCGCGGATCTCGGGCGTGAGCGCCGTGCCGAACTCGGTGAGCAGCCGCTGCGCGACGGCAAACGGACTCGCGTCCGGACCGCTCATCTGGTACTCGAGCGTCTCGGGGAGGATGTAGCCCTCGAGCGAGCGTCCGGCCGGGAGATCGGCCAGGAAATCGAACTGGTTGAGCAGCTCCGCCGGTGGCGCCTGGAGGATGGCAGCGAACTCCTCCAGGTTCGTGGTCATCTCGCTCGCGGCAAACGTGGCGACGACCTCCTCGAGCCTCAGGCCCTCGCGCAGGGTGACCGTGCGTCGTCGGGCCGAATGGCACGCCCTGGAGCGCAGCCACGATCTCGGAAGGGCGCAGCGTCGGCGACAGGTCGTACGTCCCCGCTGCCAGCGTGCCCTCTCGCCCCGCGTTGATGACGGCGTACTGGAAGGCGACCTCGCTCCCGATGATGCCCTGGTCGAACAACAGCCGGCCGATGCTCGTGTCGGTCTCGCCGGTGCGCGACCTCGACCGTGACGCGCCGCTGCTCGTCGCTGGCCGGCTCGTCGGCGAGGACCTCGGGCCGGTACCACTGCACGAAGTCCTGCACGATGCCGTGCTCGATCGCTCCGGGGTTGTCCTCGACCCAGGCCATCACGCGCGGCGCGAAGAAGAGGTTGAAGCCAAGGAACAGCAGGACGCCCAGGAGCGCGATCGACCCGGCGATCCAGGCATGACGAGGAGGAGCGGCTGGACGCGTCGGCGCCGGCGCACCGGCCCCTCGCGCTGCTCGCGAAGCTGGCGGATGCGTGCGTTGCGGCGGTCCTCGTACTCTCCGATGGGCGCGGGGCGTCGGGTCATTCAGTCTCCTCAGGGAAGCGGTCGGTCCGGCGACGGGCGTCCAGGTATTGTTGCAGGATCAGGCGGGCGGCGGTCGAGTCGAGCTCGCCGCTCTCGCGTTGCGGACGCCTCCCGGACTCGCGATGCTGCTCCCCCGCCTCCCACGAGCTCAGTCGCTCGTCCTCGTATGCAACGCGCAGGCCGTTGTCGGTCATTCCATCGCCGAAGCTGCGGGCCGCGGCTGCCTGGGCGCCCTCGCTGCCGTCCATGTTCAACGGCAGGCCGATTACGATCACCTCGGCACCCTCGGCCCAGGCAAGCTGCTCCACCTCGTGCAGATCGACGGCCAGGCTCCGTCGATGGATCGCCGGCCGCTCGAATGCCATGCCGGTCTCGGTGTCGCCGACCGCCACGCCGATCCGCCGAGCCCCGTGATCGAGCCCGATCACGCGGGTCACGGGCTCACCGAAGGCGATGCGACGGCGGGGGCGCCCTCGATGACGAGGTCGATGCGCCAGTCGAGCTCAGGAACGGTCGCGACCCATCCCGGCCACAGGTCCACGGTCGCACCGCCCAGCTCCGAAAGGGCTCCCTCGGCGTCCTCTGCCGAACGGCCGCTCACGCGCGCGAGGACATCGTCGCGGTCGAGCCTCGAGGCCGATGCGCCGGTGACGGTCACGGCCACGAGCAGGCCGTCGTCCTCGGCGCGCGCCTCGCCGATCGTCACGCGAGTGGCGTCCTGCAGGAGGTCGTGTTCCGGCGGCAGCGCCGTCTCGTCGGCCGCGAGCCGCTCCTCCGCGCGCTCAACCACCTCCCCGCGCTCGGCCGACAGTCGGTCGTACGCGAGCGTGCCGCTCACCTCCGCCTCGGGCTGGTCTCGCGTGCCCACCAGTCCGTCCAGGCCCTCGAAGGTCGGTTCGACTGCCCCGGCGGCATCGGCGGTGACCGCGCCACCGGTGGACCCGAGCTCATCGGCCAGCAGGCCATCGAGCTCGGCGCGCGTGGCCGCGATGGCCGCGTCGACATCGACCTGAAGGATCTCGGGGCCGGTCGTGTCGAGCCCGCCGGCGGTCGCTTCCGGATTCGTGACTCGGCGCTCGGGGTTCTCGGGGAACCCACGCAGCGCGCTGATCCACGTCCTGGTTGACGACGGTGTCGATCGCCCCCGCCCCGACGTTCGCGGCGGGGCCAGCGGCGGCAGCCACCACCGCGACTGCGATGTCGCCCGCGGCGATGGTTCCCTGGCCGTCAGGCTCCCGCGGGGCACGACCACGTCGGCCTGGTGGCGAACGCCTGGTCCCCGGCGGCGACGAACGTGCCTGCCGGGACCGCGACCGGCGCCGCGGTCCAGTTGAAGAGGACCACCGTGCCGCTCGCCGCGACCTGGATCGCGTAGGTGCCGGTTGCCGTGACGGTCGCCGTCGCCTCGACCGGTTCCGCTGACGCCGATCGGCGCTCGGGAACCTCGATCTCGTACGCGACCGGGCCGATCGGCTGCGCTGCGCGGCGTCAGCACGATCGTCGCCGCCGGCAGCGCGACCGCGGCCAGCCACGCACCGCCGATCAGGATCGCCGCCAGCACCGCCAGGATCGCCGCGAGCGGGATGGTCCGCCGGCGGCGTCGCGCGGCTGTGACCGGGCGCGAGGCGACCGCAAGGGGCCGCACCTGGGTGGCCTCCTCGGGCGCGCGCCAGACGGAGCGGGCTCCGCCACGGCCGCGACGCTGCGGTCTCATCCGCCGCCCGCTCGCCGCGGACGACGTGGATCGCTGCCTGCCGGGCACCGGCCGTCGGCCGGCGCAGCGGGACGCGGCGTTTCGCGCGTCGTCGCACGCTGGCGTACGTCGCGAGCCCCGCCTCGGCGGCCAGCGAGCGCGTCAGCGCGTCGCCGACCACCGCGATCGCGCACCCCTCCTCGTCGGCGACGGCGCGAGCAGCCGCAGCGCCACGACGCTCGACGTCGCGCGGGAGCGCCCGGGCGCGACGAGGACGACGCGCCCGCGCATCGGCCTCGCGGACGCGGCGGACGACGGTGGTGATCTCGTCGTCGGGCTCGAGGTAGATGAGCGCCGGTGCGTGCGCTCACAGCTCCAGCTCCCGCACGGCGCCGCGCATGGCGCGGTCGGCGGCCGATGCGCTCGGCGTCGAGGATGAGCGCCTGGTGGGCGAGGGCCATGCGGCGTCACGTCCTGCCGCGTGCCGAGCGCACCGGTCGCGTCGCGCAGGCCGACCACCTCGTCCGGCGCCATGGCGCGAACCTCGGGCCGACGGGCGAACGGCAGGCGTTCCACCAGCCTTCCTCGGCGAGCACCTCGCGAACCTGCGGCAGATCGGCCCCGCCGCCGCACAGCAGGATCGCGCCCCGGCAGCAGCTCGCCGCCCGCGAGGTCGCCGATCATCAGCTCGACGCCTGACCGCCAGATGCGCGCGTCCTCGAGCAGCGCCTCCGTCACGTCGGCGCGCGCCGTCCGCTCCGGCCGACAGCTTGGCGCGCCTCCGCATCGGCGAACGAGAGGCCCAGGCGCTCGACGAGCCCCTTCGTGAAGGCCCGGCCGCCGAGGGCGAGCATCTTGGTGCCGCTGATGCCGCCGCCGCGCACGAGCGCGACGTCGGTCGTCCCGCCGCCGATGTCGACGAACACCGCGCCGGCGTCGCCGAGCTCGCCGGGATCGAGGCAGGTGGCCACCGCGTACGGCTCGGCGATGACGCCGAGCAGCTGGAGCTCGAGCGCGTTCGGCGACGGACTGAAGCGCGCCGAGGTGGACCATCGGCGCGAAGGCGTTGAAGAGGTGCAGCTCGACCTGCGCGCCGGTGAAGCCGATCGGGATTGCTGACCGGGTAGCCGTCGATCTTCATCTCGACGATCGCCGCGTGGACGAGCCGGACGTCGAGCCGGTCCACGCCCGACTCCCATCGGATCCGCTCCTCCGCCTCGCGCAGTGCCGCGCTCCTGGGCGCGCTCGTGACGAGCCGCTCCAGCTCCGGCTCGTCGAGCGGGCAGCGCGGATCGTCGCGTCGCATGGTGGCGGTGCGCGGTGGCGCCCTTCACCAGCTCGCCGGCGATGCCGATGACCGCCGCCGCCGGCCGGCGCCCGGCCACGGCACGCGCCTCGGTCCATGGCGGCGCGGCAGTTGGCGACCACGGCGTCGATGTCGCTGACCGTGCCCGACTGCATGTGCGCCAGCCCCTGCCGCTGCCGTCCCGCGCCGCGACACGACGCCGACCAGCCGGCCCTCGGCGTCGTGCTCGACGCTCACCACCAGCGCCTTGGCGTACTCGGTACCGATGTCGAGCGCGGTGATCGCGGCGAGCGCCCCGGCTCGCCCGGCGCCCGCACGCGGTCCGGCGACGCGACCCCAGAGCTGCCTGCACGGCCGTCACGGTGCTGCGCGGTCAGGCCGCCTCGATCCGCGCGAGCGCCTCGAGCGCCAGCCGCGCGGCCTCGCGCAGCGCCTCGTCCAGGCGCGCCGCGTCCTTGCCGCCGGCCTGCGCCAGCTCCGGGCGCCCGCCGCCGCCGCCGCCGATGCATCGGTGCCGCCTGCGCGGATCGATCTGCACCGCGTCGAAGCCCTCGGCCGCCAGGTCGCGGCTGGCGGCCACCAGCAGGGACGGCTGGCCGTCCGCGGCCCCGCGCCACGACCGCGACGAAGCGCCCGGTCATGCCGCGCAGGTCGTCCGCCAGCGCCGCGCAGCGCGGTCGGCATCGGCGTCGGGGTAGCGACTGCACGACGACCTTCGTCGTTGCCCGCGTCCTGCGCGCCGTGCGAGCGCGCCGGCGGCGTCGAGCCGCGCGCTGCCGGCGCGCGGCGCCTTGGCCGCCTTCTCCGCCTCGCGCAGGCGCGCCAGCAGCGCCTCGACGCGCTGCGGCACCGTCCTCCTCGCGCTCGCCGAGCAGCTGGGCGGTCGCGCGCAGCGCCTCGAGCCGCGTGGCCACCAGCTCGCGCCGCCGCCTCGCCGGTCACCGCCTCGATGCGTCGCAGCCCGGCGCCGATGCTCGACTCGCCGGTGATCACGAGCTGCCCGATCTGCCCGGTCGACGGCGACGTGCGTCCCGCCGCACAGCTCCTTGCTGTAGCCGTCGACCTGGACGACGCGCACCGACTCGGGCACGTACTTCTCGCCGAAGAACATGTCGGCGCCCAGCGCCTGCGCCTCGCTCGATGCGCATCGTCTCGGGATGCACCGTCGGCGTTGCGCCGGATCTGCTCGTTGACGAGGCGCTCGACCTCGCGCAGCGCCTCGCGCGGCGTCGCCGCCTGCGCCGGGAAGTCGAAGCGCAGCGCCTCCGGCGCCGACCCACGAGCCGGCCTGCTTGGCCTGCTCGCCCGAGCACGTCGCGCAGCGCCCGATGCAGCAGGTGGGTGCCGGTGTGGTTGCGTGCCGCGCCCCAGCGCCGCTCCGCGTCGACCTCGGCGCCGCACGCGCGTCGCCCGACCGCCAGCTCGCCCGGTCAGCGTGCCGAGGTGGACGATCGCCTCGCCGGCGCGCTGGGTGTCCTCGACCGCGCAGGCGTGCCGTTCGCGCCGATCAGCTCGCCGCGGTCGCCGACCTGGCCGCCGCCCTCGGCGTAGAAGGGCGTGCGGTCGAGCACGACCGCGGTCCGCTCGCCCGAGGCACCACGGCCAGCGACGCGCAGGTCGTCGGCGCTCGGTCTCGTTCGGGTAGCCGATGAACTCGCTGCGCAGCGCCGCGACCTCGGGGTCGCGCCGCGACGTGCCGCGCTTCTCGCCGCGCGAGCGCTCGCGCTGGTCGGCCATGGCCGCGTCGAAGCCGGCGCGGTCGACGCTCGACCCCCGCTCGGCCGGCCATCTCGACGGTCAGGTCGATCGGGAAGCCGAACGTGTCATGCAGGCGGAACGCATCGTCGCCGCTGATCTGCCCGCCCTTCGCCGACCAGCTCGGCCAGGCGGGCGCTGCCCGACTCGAGGGTGCGCGCGAACTTCTCCTCCTCGCGCCTCCACCGCGGCCAGGATCCGTCGCGCTCGCGCGTCGAGGCATGCGGTACGCGTCGCGCATGATGTCGATCACGACCTCGCACGTCTCGCGCAGGAACGGCTCGGTGATGCCCGAGCAGGCGCCCGTGGCGCACGGCGCGGCGCATGATGCGGCGCAGGACGTAGCCCGGCGCCGTCGTTCGCCGGCGTGACGCCCTCGGCGAGCAGGAACGTCATGGCGCGCGAGTGGTCGGCCACCACCTGGTAGCTGAAGCGCTCGCTCTCCACCGTCTCCGGGTCGTGGCCGATGAACGCCGCCAGGCGCTCGATGATCGGCACGAACAGGTCGGTCCGGTAGTTCGAGTCGACGCCCTGGACCACGCGAGGCCATGCGCTCGAGGCCCATGCCCGGTGTCGACGCTCTGGAACGGGAGCGGGGTCAGCGTCCCGTCCGCGGCGCGGTCGAACTCCATGAAGACCAGGTTCCAGACCTCGAGCCAGCGCGGGCAGTGCTCGGAGTGGTCCGGGATGCACTCCGGTCCCTCGGACAGGTGCGCGCCGCGGTCGTAGTGCAGCTCGCTGCACGGGCCGCACGGCCCGGTGTCGCCCATGCGCCAGAAGTTCTTCTCGTCGCCGGCCGCGATGTTGCCCCATCGCACGAGGCGCTCGGGTGGCAGGCCGATCTCCTCGGCCCAGATGCGGTGCGCCTCGTCGTCATCGGTGTAGACGGTGGCGGCGATGCGATCGCGGGGGATGCCGAGCTCCTCGGTCAGGAACTCCCAGGCCCAGTGGATGGCCTCGCGCTTGAAGTAGTCGCCGAAGCTCCAGTTGCCGAGCATCTCGAACAGGGTGTGGTGGCGCGGCGTGCGGCCGACCTCCTCGAAGTCGTTGTGCTTGCCCGGCCACGCGCAGGCAGAGCTGCGAGTCCACCGCGCGGACGTAGTCGCGCTTCTCCTCGCCGGTCAGCACGCGCTTGAAGGGCGCCATGCCGGAGTTGACGAAGAGCAGCGTCGGATCGTCGCGCGCGAGCAGCGGCGCCGACGGCACGCGCGTGTGGCCCCGCTCCTCGAAGAAGCGCTGGAAGCGCTCGCGGATCTCGGCCGCGCTCATCGGCTGCATCGGTCCACCTGTCGTTCACACGACGAGAGCCGGCGACCGCACCGGCTCTCGTGCTGCGCGATCGAGGTCGCGGTTCGGAGCGGTCTACGAGACGGCGCCCTCGGGCGCCGCCCGCGTCGGCGTCGTACTCGGCGACCATCTCGGCGCGCGCCTGCTCGGCGGCGGCCGCCCTCGTTCACCGCATCGCCGAGCTCGGCGCGCTTGGTCGTCGACGAACTCGCCGACTGCTCGCGGAACTCCTCGCCGGTCTGCGGCGCCAGGATCAGCCCGAGGGCCGCGCCGATCAGCCCGCCGATCACGACGCCGGCCAGGAAGCTGCCGAATCCAGAATCCTTCATGTGTCGATGAGTCCTCTCGCGTTTCCACGGATTCTACCGGCCGAGGCCACGGGCCGTCCCGGCGAGGCGGTCACGGTCACCGTCTCCAGGCCTGTGCTGGAGGGAGTTCATCAGGTCGGTGAGCCGGTCGAGCTTGACGGCCACGTCCTCGGTGAGGACCTCGACGTTGCTCGGTCAGCTCTCGTGCGTGGGCGAGGATCGGCCGCAGCTCCGAGTCGGTCGCGCGGGTCAGCCGCGCAGGTCGATCGCCAGTGCGCGCGTCTCGCGGATCAGCGGCGTTGCCCGCCACGCCAGGTACGCAAGCGACGCGCCGGCCGCGCAGCACGCCGAGCCCGGCACCGATGTTGAAGACGGCCGCCAGGTCCAGCGACGTCCATCCGTCCATGCGGACGTCTACGACCGGACGCCTAGTATCGCGCCGCTCACTCCTCGTCCGACGCGGATCGGTCCCAGAGCGCCGAGCAGCGCCACGGCCAGCATCAGCACCTGCGCCATGACCGATGCGGCCAAGCACGTGCATGTCGCCGATCCGCAGCAGCTCCAGGCCGGTCCGCGCCGCCACCTGGTCGCCGATGATGACGCCGACCGACAGGCGGCGACCGCAAGCAGGACGACAGATCGTCCCCACGGCCGCGAACGGTCAGGAAGACGAGCAGGTTGATCGAGCGCCAGGAGCGGGATCCAGATCACCCAGGGACCGAGGGTCATCGAGGCTCAGGCCTCGGCGCGAGCGATGCGCCCCCCGCCGAGGCACTCGTCGCCGTCGTACAGCACCGCCGCCTGGCCCGGCGCCGGCGCCCACACCGGCTCGGCGGTCTCGACCACGAACCGGTCGCGCGCCGACCATCGTCACCTCGGCCGGCACGTCGGGCGCCGCGATGCCGGATGCGGACCTGGACGCCTCGAAGCGCTCGCGCGGCGGCGTCCCGGCGGTGAATCGGCGCGCCGTCGACGGTGAACGTGCGCTGCGCGACCTCGGCGCGGCGGCCGATGACGACGGTGTTGGTGGCCGGCTGCACCTCGCGGACGTAGACCGCCTCGCCGAGCGCGACGCCGAGGCCGTGGCGCTGCCCGACGGTGTAGTGGGCGTAGCCGGTGTGCGTGCCGACCCGCGTGCCGTCGGCGTCGACGATCGGTCCGGGATCGCCGGCGTAGCCGCGCCGCTCCTCGAGCAGCGTCGCGGTAGTCGCCCAGCGGCACGAAGCAGATCTCCTGGCTCTCCGGCTTCTGCGCCGTCGGCAGCGTCAGCTCGCGCCGCCATGCGCACGCACCTGCGGCTTCGTCAGCTCGCCCGAGCGGGAAGCGGGTGCGCGGCCAGCTGGTCCTGGTCGAGCACCCACAGGAAGTAGGTCTGGTCCTTGTCGGCATCGGCGGCGCGGCAGGAGGCGCCAGCGCCCGTCGCGGTGCTCGAGGCGGGCGTAGTGGCCGGTGGCGACCGCATCGGCCCCGTAGGCGGCGAGGCCGCGCCTCAGCAGCTCGTCGAACTTGATGTACTGGTTGCAGGCCTGGCACGGGTTCGGCGTTGCGCCCTCGAGATAGCGAGTCGACGAAGGCGTCGATGACCCGCGCTCCGAACTCGCGCTCGACGTTGAGGACGAAGAACGGGATGTCGAGCATCTGCGCCACGCGGCGGGCGTCGTCGGCCGCGTCCGGCGAGCAGCAGCTGCGCGAGCAGCTCGTAGCCCTCCGGCATGTCGCCGTGCGTGCGCATCCAGACGCCGATGACCTCGTCCTCGCCGCGCTCCTTCGCCAGCAGCGCGGCGGCGACGGACGAGTCGACGCCGCCGCTCATGGCGGCCACGATCCGGCTCACGCCGTCGCCGCCACCTTCGGATGCACGCCGCTCCACACCGCGAAGCCGGGGCAGGACGCCGCGAATGGCGACCAGTGCGGCGTCGACGTCGCTCCGCGGTCGTCTCCGGGCCGGTCGTGATCCGCAGCGAGCCGTGGGCCAGGTGCGGATCGATGCCCATCGCCAGCAGGACGTGGCTCGGCTCGGTGCTCCCCGAGTGCAGGCGCTGCCGGTCGAGACCTCGATGCCCTCGAGGTCGAGCGCCGCGACGAGGTCGCCTCCCTCCACGCCTCTCGATGACGACGCTGACGTTGTTCGGCAGCCGATCGTCGGGATGGCCGGTGAGGGTCACGCCCTCGAGCTCGTCGAGACCATCTCGCAGCCGGCGGCTCAGCTCGCGGAGGCGATCCGACTCCGCGGACGCCTCGGCGCGCGCCAGCTCGAACGCCGCCGCGAAGCCGACGATGCCGGCGACGTTCTCGGTCCCGGCGCGCCGCTGACGCTCCTGCGATCCGCCCTGCAGCTGCGGCAGGAGCTGGGTGCCGCGGCGGACGTAGAGCGCTCCGACGCCCTGCGGCCCGCCGAGCTTGTGCGCTGACAGGCTGACCAGATCGGCCTGCCAGGCGTTCGACGTCGATCAGCGTCGTGCGCCGCGAGCTGCACGGCGTCGACGTGGAGCTTCGCACCGTGACCACGCACGATCTCGCCGATCGCCGCGATCGGCTGGAGCGTTCCGACCTCGTTGTTGGCGGCCATCACGCTCACGAGCGTCGTGCGCTCGGTGAGCGCCGCGGCGACGTCGACCGGATCCACGCGGCCGAATTCGGTCCACCGGCAGGTAGAGTGATCTCGAAATTGGCGCGCTCGAGGATGGCCGTCGCGTTGAGCACGGCCTTGTGCTCGACGGCGGTGGTGACGAGGTGCCGGCCACGCGCCGTCGCCGCCCACGCCGCGCCCTTGACGGCAAGGTTGTCGGCCTCGGTGCCACCAGACGTGAACACGATCTCGCGCGGCTGTGCGCCGATGAGCTGCGCGATCGTCTCGCGCGCCTCGTCGATGGCCTTTCGCGCCCGTCGCCCTGTCGCGTGAAGGCTCGACGGGTTGCCGGCATTGGTCGTGAGGTACGGCAGCATCGCCTCGAGCACGGCCGGGCGCAGGGGCGAGGTCGCGGCGTGATCGAGGTAGATGGCCATCGGGGCGATGATAGGCCGCGATCGCTTCACGCGCCTTCGTCGCGATCCCGGCCGCTGACCCGTGGGCCGGGTGAACTCGGGGCTGAATGCCCGAAAACCGCGAGCTCTGGCGCACAATGACCCGCGGGGCGGGCAAATCGCGTTGGTGGCCTGGCTCAGGCCCCCGTTGACCCGCTTGGCGGGTGATGTGCCATCAAGGAGGATGAATGATCGTACGGACCCTGGACGAGATCACCGGCACGGAGCGCGACGTACGTGGCGACGGATGGCGCGCGAGGCGGCTGCTCGTGCGCGACGACGGTCTCGGCTTTTCGCTGTCGGAGACGATCGTCGACGGCGGTGCCGAGATGAGCCTCTGGTACAAGCACCACAACGAGGCGTGCTTCGTGGTCGAGGGCGAGGCCGAGATCACCGAGCGCGACACCGGCGCTGTGCATCGCATCCGCCCGGGATCGGCGTACTCGCCGCAGCACGATCGCCACGCCATCCGGGTCATCGCGCCACTGCGCCTGGTCTGCGTCTTCAACCCGGCTCTGACCGGGCAGGAGACGCACGACGCCGACGGGAGCTACCTGCCGGCGGAAGGCTGAACGGTCAGGGCGCGACGATATCGATCGGCGCGCAGAAATCGGCGCCGGCGTTGCGCGGTGCAGATCCGGTAGATACCCGGTGCGGCGACCTCGGGCACCAGCACGCGGTCCGGCCCAGGTCCGCCGACGCCGATGTCCTCCACGCCATTCCACCGGCGTCGGCCGGCGACCATGTCCGCTCCGTCAGTCCGGCTCGACGACTCGCAGGCGGAGCTCGTCGAGCTGCTTCGGGCTGATCGGTGAGGGGGCTCCCATCATCAGGTCGGCGCCGGACTGCGTCTTCGGGAAGGCCATGACCTCGCGGATGTTGTCGACCTCGGCGTAGAGCGCCGCCCATCGATCGAGGCCGATGGCGATCCCGCCGTGTGGAGGCGCGCCGTACTCGAGCGCATCCAGGAGTGCCCCGAACTGGTCGCGCATGCCCTCGATGCTGTGGCCCATCAGCGAGAAGGCCTTCTCGAGCAGCTCGCGCTGGTGGATCCGAACCGATCCGCCGCCCGACTCCCAGCCATTCAGGGCGAGATCGTACTGCTGAGCCCGAACGCTGCCGGGGTCCGAATCCATGAGCGCCACGTCTTCCGGCACCGGGGCGCTGAAGGGGTTGTGGGTCGCGTCCCAGCGCTGCTCCTCCTCGACCCAGGTGAACATCGGGAAGCGGTGGACCCACACGTAGGCGAGGACGCCCGGCTCGCGAAGGCCGAGCCGATCCCCCATCGCCAGCCGCACGTGGCCGAGCGCCTCGGCGGCCGCGATCCGGTCCGCATCGGCGACGATCAGGAGCAGGTCTCCCGGTGAGGCCTCGACGGCGCCGAGGAGTCCAGCCTCACGCCCCTCCAGGAACTTGGCCGCCGGTCCGTGGAGCGATCCGTCGGGCTGGACGGACAGGTGCACCAGCCCCTTCGCACCGTGCCGCTTGGCCAGGTCGATCAGCTCGTCGAGCTGCTTCCGGCTGTAATCGCCGCAGCCGGGCGCTGTGAGGCCGAAGACTGCGCCGCCCGCCGCGATCGGCTCCGAGAAGACGCGGAAGTCGACTTCGTGGACGGTCTCGGTGAGCTCGACGAGCTCCATGCCGAATCGGATGTCGGGCTTGTCCGAGCCGTATCGGTCCATCGCCTCGGCGTAGGTCAGGCGCGGGAAGGGCTCGTGCAGGATCGGCCGCTCGGGCAGCACTTCCTTCGCGACGCGCGTGACGAAGCGCTCGACGGTCGAGATGACGTCCTCCTCCGTCACGAAGCTCATCTCGATGTCGACCTGCGTGTGCTCCGGCTGCCGATCGCCACGCATGTCCTCGTCCCGGTAGGCGTGCGCGAGCTGGTAGTAGCGGTCGTAGCCGGCGACCATGAGGAGCTGCTTGAGCTGCTGCGGCGACTGCGGCAGGGCGTAGAACTCGCCGGGGCGGAGGCGGGAGGGCACCACGAAGTCCCGGGCCCCTTCCGGCGTCGACCGGATCAGCGTCGGCGTCTCGACCTCCACGAAGCCCTCGTCCTCCAGCGCCCTCCTGATCGCGGACGCCAGGCGAGCTCGGAGGAGCATCCGAGCCTGCATCGGCGGACGGCGAAGGTCGAGATACCGATGCTTCAGGCGCAGCGACTCGTCCAGTCCGGGCTGCTCCTCGTTGATGTAGAAGGGCGGCACCTTCGACGGGTTGAGCACCACGAACCGGTCGACGACGACCTCGATCTCGCCGGTGGCGAGCTCGGCGTTGGTCGTTCCCTCGGGCCGGCTGCGCACCGTCCCCTCGACCTGGACCACCCACTCACCGCGGGCAGGCTCGGCTGAGGCGTGCGCGTCGGCCGATTCCTCGGCACTCGTGACCACCTGCGTGATCCCATGGCGGTCCCGCAGGTCGAAGAAGGCGAGGTGGCCATGGTCACGCCGGCGGTGCACCCACCCGGCCAGCGTCACGCGGTCGCCGACGTGCTCGGCGCGCAGCTCGCCACAGGTGTGGGTACGGAAGGCGGTGCTCATGGGAGCGTGAATGGTAGCCGATGGCGTGGGGGTATCATCCGACGCCGAGGCGGCCTCGTGGCCGACGAGCGGGAGTCCGAACGGAGGGCGGGCGAGGCATGCTCCTGATCGCTGCCGTGCGGGAATGCGAGACGTGTCCCGCGCGCGCGCAGGACTTCCTGGATCCGCGGGTGGCCGCGCTCGTCGCCGCCGGTGGCCTGGGCCTGATGACGCTGCTGCTCATCGCGGCGGCCGTGCTCCGCTACCGCGATCGCGAGATCCCGAGCTGGCTGCTCCCGATGTCTGCGTTCGCCTACGGCGTCGGTGCGAGCCTCATGCTGGTGCTGTGGCCCGCCGCGGGCGGACCGGTCGAGTCGCTGCTGGCGCTGGCCGTTTCATTTGGTCCAGCACTCCTCGCCGCGAAGGCACGCCGCTTCGACCTTGCGGGCTGGATCCTCGTCGGCGCCGGGCTGATTCCGACCATGTGGTGGGGGTACTACGTCCTGCAGGACATCACACGCGAGGGCATTGCCTACGAGGGTGAACTGGTCGTGTGGTTCGTCACGTCTGTGGCGGCCATGCTGGTGGGACTGGCCGGCATCGTCATCGGCGATCGCGTGCCCAGGGCGCCTCAGCGCCCTCCGATGGGCGAGGCGGACCCGCAGCGCGCTCTCTCGATTGCGCGAGCTCTCATGGATGAGCTCCGATTCGGGCCGGTCGACCTCCCGAACCTGCTCGCCATCGGGCTCGGGGCCGGTGCGGGCACCGTCCTCAGCCTGGTTCTCGGCGCGCTGGGAGTGCCGCTGCTGCTAGGCGGAATCGTTTCGGTCGCCGCATTCGCGCTGATCGCCACAGAGCTGTACTACCACGCCTGGCCGCCGCGACTGGCACGCGCGCAGGCCGCTCATGCGTTCCTCGGAAGCTGGGAAATGAAGCGATTCCGCGCGACGACCGGCGAGGCCGTGCCGACCTCGCTCCCCCTCGCTCGAGACTGGCTTGCACGCCAGCCTGAGACCGACGAAAACCGATGGGCGCGCGTCGAGTTCCTTGCCATGGTCGGCGAGATCGAGGAGGCGTATCGGGTCCTCGGGCGGATGGCGGGAGATACCGAAGTCGAGCGATTCGAACGCCAGTCGCTCCAGGTCTTCGTCGACACGGTGGCCGGGGCCGAAGCGGACGTCGACGGCCTCGCCGCGGCCGCCGAGGAGCTCGGACGACCCGGTTCCGACGAGCAGCTGCGCGCCGTGGCGGCGGTGGCGATCGCGCGATCTCGCCTCGTTCTCGCGCGGGGAGAGAACGACTGGACTGCGCCACTGCTGGAGGCCCAGGCGCGGATCGGGCCACGGTCGCTCGGCATCATGAGATCCGACACCTGGCTACTACGGTTCCGGATGTTCGCGCTCGCCGGGGTGATGATCATCGGGATCGGCGCGACGTTCAACTGGGTCTTCCGCTGAACGCGGCAGGGCCGGACAGGCCCATCCGGACAGCATGACGACCGCTCCGTTCCGTCCAGAGCGCGCACGAGCGCTGCGAGAGGCGTTCCAGCGCGCTCAGTCCATCGGTCCGCTCCGTCCGGCAGCGATCGGGCTGGCCGGAGGCCTGGTCGCCTCCTACCTCGCGGACGGATTGCTGCTCGGGATCCTGGGCACGCCGCTCCGCCAGATCGTCGACACCGCGGTCTTCGTCGCCGTCATGGCCCCGCTCTGGCTCCTCGTCCAGCCGGCCGCCGTTCGGCGTGCCACCGACGTCATGACGTGGCTCAACGGCTGGGAGACCGAGCGATGGCAGAACGAGCTGGGCCGGCGGCTGACGACGTTGCCGCGCGCCACGCCGGGAATGGCCGACTCACTGCCGGACACGCTGGGCCTCCGTCCGCTGCGAGTCGAGCTCCTCGCGGCGAGCGGCCGGCTCCGGGAAGCACGCGAGCGCCTGGCCGTGCTACCGGCCGACACGCCGTGGCAGCGGTTCGAGCGGGCAGCGCTCGCCGAGTGGGTGGCCTGGTGGGCCGACGAGGCCGGAGACCGCGACGCGATGCGCAGCGCGATCGCCGAGATCGAGGACGACGAGCGGAGGCTTGCGGCGCAGGTCATGACGGCGGCCGCGGAGGCGCGGCGCGCGGCGACGAGCGGCGGCGACGCGATCGGCCCGTTGGCGGCCCTTCGTGACGACCTCGGCGATCGCCCGAAGCGTTATGCGTTCGGGTACACCGCTGGCGTGCTGGTCATGGTGACGCTGATGGGCCTCGTGGCCAGCGTGACGATCACGCTGGCGAGCGGGCTCACTCGCTGACGGCCGCAATGACCTCCGGGATCGAGAGGTCGTCGCGCTGCTCGCCGCTGTCGAGGTCCTTCAACGCCACGACGTCGCCCTCGCCAACGATGACGGCCCACCTGGCCCCCGCCTTCGCGGCCGACTCGAGCTGCTTGCCGAGCCGGCGCGACGAGCCGTCGGGACGCACGATAACGCCTGCCTCCCGCAGCTCCGCCGCGACGCGCAGGCGCAGCAGGTGGTCGTCGCCGCCCCCAAGGACCGCAACGAGCGGGGCGGGCGTGGGGAGCGCGACCCCCTGCTCCTCCATGGCCAGGATCGTCCGGTCGAGGCCGATCCCGAAGCCGATGCCTGGGGTCGGACGCCCGCCGAGGAGCTCGACCAGACCGTCGTAGCGTCCCCCGCCGCCGAGCGCCTGCTGCTGCCCTTCGCGTCCGGCTACGTAGAACTCGAACGCGGTGCGCGTGTAGTAGTCGAGGCCACGCACGAGCCGATGATCCAGCTCGTACCGAACCCCGAGCGCGTCGAGCAGGGCACGGAGTGCGTCGAAGTGCTCGCGACACGCGTCGCACAGGTGGTCGACGCCTCGCGGCGCGCCATCGGCCAGATCGGCCGGCAGCTCCTTGTCGTCCAGCACCCGGAGCGGATTGACGCGCAGGCGCCTGCGTGAGTCCTCGGAGAGTCGAGACTCGTGGGCCGCGAAGTACGCGATCAGCGCATCGCGGTACCCCGGCCGGCATGCGTCGTCGCCGATCGAATTGAGGCGCGCGACGACATCGGTCAGGCCGACCTCGGCGTAGAACCGATGGCCGAGCTCGACGAGCTCGGCGTCAATCGCCGGCCCGGAATCACCGATCACCTCGACGTCCCACTGGCTGAACTGCCGGAACCGCCCGGCCTGCGGCCGGTCGTAGCGGAACATCGGCCCGATCATCGTCAGGCGCAGCGGGCCCCGGCCGGACGTGCATCCCGTGCTCGATGAATGCGCGCACGATTCCCGCCGTGGGCTCGGGGCGCAGCGCCCACGGTGCCGCCTCCTCGTCGCTGCCCTTCGCGCCGGAGACCCGGAACATCTCCTTCTCGACCGCGTCGGACGATTCCCCCAGGCCGCGGGCGAACAGGTCGACGCGCTCGAAGAGCGGGGTCTCGATGCGGTCGAACGCGTAGCGGGTCGCGAGATCGCGGGCGACCGACTCGACCCGGTCCCATGCCGGCGTCTCCTCGGGAAGCAGGTCGCGCGTGCCGCGCGGCGCGGTGATCTGTCTGGCCATGCGGCCGAGTCTATCGGCCTCGACCGGCGGACGGTACTACTCGGTCGCCGGACCGGCCCGCATGCGACGGCGCGTCGAGACGTCGACTGCGCGCTCCCGGCCCTCGGCGGCCGGGTGCTCGACGAGCGCGACGAGCCGGCTGGCCATGAAGCGGCCGGTGCGAACCGGCGTCCCGCTGCGGGTAACCTCGCTGACCTCGACGACGCCGCGAGCGGTGGTGACCTCGATCCGGCGCCCCGCCTTCGTTGCGACGATCTCGAACGTCTGGGTGCCGCCCTGCCCGGTGTCGACCACGGCCTCGACTCGGTCCCCTTTCATCGGCTCATCGCGCTTCACGGGTGACGGAGGTGACGTCGCGCAGCCGCTCGATCTTGGACAGGACGCGCGCCAGCTGCTGGAGGGAGATGACCTTGAAGGTGGCGGTGATGACGGCGGTGCCGTCCGGGTGAGTGGCCACCGAGGCCGCCACGATGTTGACCTTGTACTCGGCCACGACGTTGGTGACCTCGTT
Source organism: uncultured Chloroflexia bacterium (assembly GCA_963839635.1). Lineage (GTDB taxonomy): Bacteria > Chloroflexota > Limnocylindria > QHBO01 > QHBO01 > JACDBZ01. The sequence goes on along the minus strand of CAWIVT010000001.1, from coordinate 18,917 downwards.
CAGCAGGCCCGGACGGTCGAGCGCGGTGATGCGCACGGTGATCGGGTAGGTCTGCTGGCCAGCGAGCTCCCACTCCACGTCGATCAGCCGCTCGATGTCCCGCTCACTGAGCACGGACGGACAGGATGAGCGGTGGACCGTCACGCCCTTTCCGCGGGTGACGTAGCCGGAGATCTCGTCGCCCGGGACCGGCGAGCAGCACTTCGCGAAGCGCACCAGGAGGTCCCCGACGCCCTTCACCTTGACGCCGGTCGTCGACGGCGACGCGGGCGGAGCCTCCTCCGGCAGCATGATGGCCGCGTCGTCGTGGATCTCGAGCTTGCTCACCACCGAGGCGGAGCTGACCGCGCCGTAGCCGATGGCGGCGTAGAAGTCGTCGAGCTCCTTGAACCGGTGCTGCGCCGCGAGATCGGTCAGCTTCGAGGCGTCGATGCCGGCGAGCGTCTCGTGCGCCAGCCGGCGCAGCTCGCGGTCGAGCAGATCCTTGCCCTGCGTGATGTTCTCGTCGCGCTGCTGGCGTTTGAACCAGGCGCGGATCTTCTCGCGCGCGTGTGATGTGCGCACGATGTTCAGCCAATCGCGGCTCGGCCCGTGCGCGGCCTTGGTCGTCACGATCTCGACGATGTCGCCGTTGCGCAGCCGATAGTCGAGCGGCACGAGGCGGTTGTTGACCTTCGTGCCGATGGTGCGATGCCCGACGTCGGTATGGATGCGATAGGCGAAGTCGAGGGTCGTCGCGCCGGCGGGAAGGTCCTTCACGTCGCCCTTCGGCGTGAACACGAAGACCTGGTCCTGGAAGACGTCGAGCTTGATGCCCTCGACGAACTCGGTGGCGTCGCTGACCTCGCGCTGCCAGTCGATGAGCTGCCGCACCCAGGCAAGCTTCTCGTCGTAACGCCGGTCGCCACGGCTCCCTTCCTTGTACCGCCAGTGCGCCGCGATTCCCGCCTCCGACACCTCGTGCATCTGGTAGGTGCGGATCTGCACCTCGAGCGGTTTGGCCTCGGGACCGATGACCGCGGTATGCAGCGACTGGTACATGTTCGCCTTCGGCATGGCGATGTAGTCGTCGAACTGGCCCGGGACCGGCCGCCATAGCGAGTGCACCACGCCGAGTGCCGCGTAACAGTCCTTGACTTCTCCCACGAGCACGCGGATGGCGTGCAGGTCGTAGATCTCGGCGAACTCGGACCCCTTGCGCTCCATCTTCTTGGCGATCGAGTACAGGTGCTTGGGCCGGCCGCTGATCTGGGCCGTGATGCCGACCTTGCCGAGCTCCTTGCGCAGGATGCCGATGCTCTTGTTGACGAAGCTCTCCCGCGCCCTGCGACGGTCGGTGAGCATCTCGACGAGCTGGCGGTACTTGTCCGGCTCGAGGTACTTGAAGGCGAGATCCTCGAGCTCCCACTTGATCTGCCACATCCCCAGCCGATGGGCCAGCGGTGCGTAGATCTCCATCGTCTGGCGCGCGATCCGCTGCTGCTTCTCCTCCGGCAGGAACTGGAGCGTGCGCATATTGTGAAGGCGGTCGGCGAGCTTGATGATGACGACCCGAACGTCCTCCGCCATGGCCATGAACATCTTTCGAATGTTCTCGGCCTGCTGCTCCTCCATGGTGCGAGCGCTGCCGAACTTCGACAGCTTGGTCACGCCGTCGACCAGGCGACCCACCTCCCGCCCGAACCGTTTCTCGAGGTCGACGATCTGGATGTCGGTGTCCTCGGGAACGTCGTGCAGCAGCGCGGCCGCGAGCGTCTCGGCGTCCATCTGGAGCGTGGCGAGGTAGTGCGTCACCTCGATCGGGTGCGTGACGTACGGTTCGCCCGAGCTGCGCACCTGTCCCTCGTGCGCGGTCACGGCCGCGTCGTGTGCGCGGCGGATCAGGTTCTCGTCGACGTTCGGCCGATGCCGCTTGGCCTCTTCCACGATCCCGTCGATCGTGTGGGCAGCGTCCTCCGCGGACTCGCCGCCGCGCGTGATGCGTTGCACGACGGCCGCAGGAGAGAAGCGTGCCAGCTGGGCCATGGGATCATTGATGCTAGCACGCGCCACGCTCAAGACCTCGTGGAGCTGCCCCTGGCCGAGCTCACGCGCGACTATCAGCGAATATATCAGTAGTGATATAACGGCTGATGGCGCCGGGACCTGCCGGCCGAATCGGGCTCATGCAGCGACGGCTATCCGCGCGTCGACCCGTCCGCTCGGCGGACGGCGAGGCCCTCGACGACCCGGACGTTGGGGACTCGACCGAGCGCCTCAGGGTTGATCCGGAGCTTCGAAGAACGATTCCCACCGCCCAGGACGATCCAGTCCGGCTCCATGACGCGGGCATCCACGAGCACCGGCAGCCCGTCGGGCAGGCCGAACGGCGTAACGCCCCCGATCTCCATGCCGGTCAGCGCGCGCACCGGATCGGCGGCCGCGAAGGAGGCCTTGCGGACGCCCATCTCGCGACGGACGACCCTGTTGACGTCGAGCGACGTTGTCGCGAGCAGGACACAGACCGCGTAGGACGGCTCGGCGCCCTTCGAAACAACGACGATCGTGTTCGCCGACCGATCGAGCGGCACGCCATACGCCTCCACGAACGCCGCGGTGTCCGCGAGCGCCGGATCACACTCCATCACCTCGAACTCCGCGCCCACGGCGGTGAGACGCTCCAGCACCGACGGGTGGAGTAGCGCCGGGTCAGCCGACATCGGTGACCTCGCCGCCATCACGCCCGAGCAGCTTCAGCCGGGCGCGCTGGGCCAGTCCGTAGGCCGGAATCGCAAGGCGCAGGGCGAGGTCCACCGGTGCGCGCAGGGGAAGGTCACGGGCCCCGACGTACTCGATCTCCTCGCCGCCGAAGCCCTCCTTGAACTGCCGGATGCCGCCCGTCGCCAGGCCCCACATGTCGTAGATCGCGAACCCTTCCCGCGCGAAGTCGGCGATGGCGGCCCATTTCAGCAGGTAATTCGCGCGCGCATCGGCTCCAGGATCCGTCATGCCGCCGTAGGCCTCGACGGCCCGGTCGCCGCAGGTGAAGTGGAAGATGGTCGCCACCCGCTCGCCGTCGAGCAGCGCGAAGCTCAGGCGCACCCGCCCGCTGGGCGCGAAGATCGACCAGACACGCTCGTAGTAGAACGGCTGCCGCGCGACGAATCCAGCGCGCTCCGCCGTGAACCGATAGATCCGGTTGAAGTCCGCCAGCGCCGGGCCGATGACGGCGGGCTCGGTCGCCCCGTCGAATCGCTCGATCGTCACGCCGGCGCGCTCGGCCTTGTTGACGTACTGCCGATGCTTCCGCTTCAGCCCGGCCTTGAGGGCCTCCTCGCCGGGACTGAGGTCGATCACCCGGGTCGTCGGCGGCTGGACCTTGGGCGCGGCCCGCCACGGCGACTCCATCAGCGCGCGGCCGTACTGGGTCTCGGTGCGTGCCTCCGGATCGGCGCGCACGGTGGCGACCTTCTCGGCCCTGCCGATCGCTCGGAGGGCGGCGACGAGCGCATCGCGCACGCGCGGGTCGTCGAGGTCGCCGATCGGGCCACGCGGGACGTAGGCCAGGTGCCAGTTGAGGAGCGGTATTCGGCGCAGCAGCAGCTGGGCGCCGGCGACCGGCTGCTCCCGGGACGGGCCAACGGCGACCCGCACGGGCCGCCAGCCGCCGAGAGCACGCACCTCGCCCCACTCCCACAGCTGGGGAAACGCGTGGTACGGCGCACCCTCCACGAATGCGTTCCACGCAGCCGGGTCGGTGACGCGCCAGGCGCGCAGGTTGGTATCGGTCATGGACGCGACCATCCTGCGGCCGCGAGCGCCTCTCGTGCCACCTGCCGGTCATCCCACGGCAGCTTCTCGGTGCCGTAGATGATGCTCGCCTCGTGACCCTTGCCGGCCAGCAGGATGACGTCACCCTCGCGTGCCATGCCGATCGCGTGGCCGATGGCCTCGCGGCGGTCGTCGATGACCCACGCCGTCTCGCCCATCACCGCACCGGCGGAGCGGGCGCCGGTGGCGATCTGCCTCGTTGATGCTGCGCGGGTCCTCCAGGCGCGGGTCCTCGTCGGTGATGATGACGAAGTCCGCCAGCTCGGCCGCCACGCGGCCCATCGGCTCGCGCTTGGTCGGGTCGCGCTCCCCGGCCGATCCGAACACCACGATCAGGCGCCCGAGCGTGAGCGGCCTCAGGATCTCCAGCACCTTGCGCATCGAATCGGCGGTGTGCGCATAGTCGACGATCACGGCGAATGGCTGCCCGGCGTCGACGCGCTCCATGCGTCCGGGCACGCCGCCCGTATCGCTGAGGGCCGTTGCGGCATGATGCACGTCGAGGCCCAGCGCCTCGATGACCGAAAGCGCGGCGAGCGCGTTCGAGACGTTGAAACGTCCGGGCAGACCGATGCGGACGCGACCGTGCCAGCGCGGGGCCTCCAGGTGGAACTCCGTGCCGTTCGCATCAGCCTCGAGGTCGCCGGCACGAAGGTCCGCGTCGGTGTCGATGGCATAGGTGATGACCCGTCCCGGACGCTCGCTCGCGAAAGTAGGCGTAGCTGTCATCGTCGGCGTTGAGGACCGCGATCGGCGCCTCCTCGATCAGGAGCGCCTTGGCGGCACGGTAGTTCTCGACCGTGCGGTGGAACTCGAGATGCTCGCTGGTCACCGTGGTCACCACCCCGACGTCGAACCGGCAATTGCGCGTCCGCTCCAGTGCCAGCCCGTGCGAGGTGGCCTCCATGACGACGCTGTCGTTGCCGGCGGCGACCATCCGGGCGAGCAGCGCCTGGAGCTCGAGCGCCTCCGGCGTCGTGTTGCGCTGGGTGTTGAGCTCGAGGTCGTCGAAGATGCCGGTGTAGACGGTCCCGATCTGGCCGGGATGCCAGCCGGCAGGCCCAGAGCATCTCGGCGGCCAGCGCGGTGACGGTCGACTTGCCGTCGGTGCCCGTCACGCCGATGACCGTCAGGCGCTCGGAGGGCCGGTCGAACCAGGCGTCGGCCGCGTCGGCCAGGGCTCGCCTGCGTTCGGTCGACGACGAGCTGCGGGACCTGAATCCCGGGGATCTCGCGCTCGACGACGAGGCCGATGGCGCCGGCCTCGACCGCCGTCGGCGCGAAGTCGTGACCGTCGACGTGGACGCCGGGCACCGCGAAGAAGAGCGTGCCCGGCCCGACCCGGCGCGAGTCGTAGGCGAGGCCCGTCACCTCGCCGACCGGGAATGCCGATGACCCGCTCCGGACCGATGACGTCGGTGAGCGCCCCGAGGCCCATCCGACGCTCGTCGCTCATCGGCGGCACGTGCCTCGCATCCAGCCGCGGAGCGATGCCGGTCGCGGCCCGGAGGCGGTAGAGGGTCGGGTCGACGACGAGGTCCCAGCTCCCCGCCCAGATCACCTCGCGGCCGCCGAAGCCCTTCTTGAACAGTCCCACGCCGTGCCATGCGTGGTCGGGGCCGGCTCCGGGCGGTGCGACGCCCCACAGGTCGTGGGTCCGAACGCCGCGGTCGCGCGCGAGGCGCATCATCGCCCACTGCAGCGCGTAGCTGGCGTAGTGCTTCGGCTCGCCGCGCTCCTCGCGACGGCTGCCGCTGAAGAGGTAGAAGGACCGGTCGCCCTCGATGACCACCATGCCCGACGCCAGCAGCTCGCCGTCCCGTCGAGCCTCGAGGATGACGGCCCGGCCCGCCGCCGGCCAGCGCATGCCACGCGATGCGGTAGCGCTCGAGCGGCGGCATCGGGAAGCCGGCGCGCCGCTGCGTCTCGCCGACGAGGCCATGCAGCGCATCGATGGCGGAGACATCGGCTCCGTCCTCGCTGATCTCGACGCGGACGCCCTCGCGCTCCGCGCGGCGCACCGCATATCGCGTGTCCTTGTCGAAGCCGGCGAGGAGCGCATCGTCGTCCGCCAGCTCGACGATCCGCGTCTGCCCGATCTGGAGCGTCTCGGGCGTCCGGCGAAGGCCACGCCCGCGGAGGACGGCGAGCTCGGGCGCACCGGCCTCGAGACGCGGCTCGAGCTTGACGGCGATGGCGCGATGGCGGCTCGCGGCGTTGCGGAGGCCGATGAGCAGTGCGCGAACCCGCTCCCCCGCCTCGCGGTGACGCCCAGTCGAGCACGGGACCGTGCGGGACGTACCAGAATGCCCGCCCGCCGGGCAGCGGTCGGTCCTGGGCGGCGATGATCGCGACGATCGCCCCACCATCGGTGAGGACGAACCGGCGCTGTGGCTGGCCGTCGAACGCGGCGACCTCGGCCCAGGCCCAGTCGTGGAGGAAGTCACCTGACGAGGTTGCGGCAAGGAACGCCTGCCAGGCGTCGGCGTCGGCCTCGTCGCCGGTCGAAAGTCGCATCAGGCTTCCCCTCCGCGTCGACGCCGGAAGATGCCGCGCAGCTGATCGAGCTCCGGCGCGCGCAGCGCGGCGGCGACCAGCAGGAAGATGGCGCCGCCGGCGGCCGATCAGCACGAGGAGGGCGAGCAGCCGGCCCAGGGCGTTGTCGAGCAGCGCCGCCGAGCGATGCCTTCGACCACGGTCAGGCCGCCGAGCATGAGGAGCGCCGCCGCGAGCGCCGCGACCCCCGCTCGCGCCACGGAGCGCACGATCGCGACCTCGTCGACCGACTCGATCCGGCGGCGCAGCGACCAGAGCAGCCCGATCACCTCGATCACCGACGCGATCGAGAGGGCGAGCGCCAGGCCCTCGACGCCCATCGGTCCGACCAGGGTGGCCATGAGCGGCACGTTGATGGCGACCGCGACGATCGCCCACGCGACCGGCGTCCGCGTGTCCTGCATGGCGTAGAAGGCGCGCGTCAGCACGTGCACCACGATATGACCGACCAGCCCGATCGCGAAGAAGAGCAGCGCGCTCGCGGTCCGGTCGGTCGCGGACTGGCTGAAGAGGCCGTACTGGTAGAAGACCGAGGTCAGCGGCTCGCGCAGCACGATCATCACCGCGGTCAGGGGCGCGGCGACGAAGACGAGCACGCGCACCGCTCCGGTCACCTGGCGCCTGATCTCGCCGATGCGCCCCAGCGCGGCGTCGGCGCTGAGCGTCGGGAAGAGGGCCACCGCGATGCTGACGCCGATGACGCCCACCGGAATCTGCGAGAGCTGGAAGGCGTAGTTGTACGCCGTCAGGCTTCCCTCCGGCAGCCCCGAGGCCAGGACGGTGCTGACCAGGAAGTTGATCTGCCCCGCCGCCAGGCCCAGCGTGCGCGGGCCCATCAGCCACGCCACCCGTCGCACGCCGGGGTGCGACAGGCCGATGGTGAGGTCGTAGCGCTGGCCGACCCGGGCCAGGTTCGGCAGCTGCACCGCGAGGTGGGCCAGTGAGCCGATGGCGACGCCCACCGCCAGCCCCTCGATGCCCATGATCGGCGCCAGGAAGATGGCGGCGCCGATGATCGCGACGTTGTAGAGCAGCGGCGCGATGGCCGGGATGGTGAACTGCTGGTAGCTGTTGAGGATGCCGGTCACCACCGCCCCCATCCCGATGAGCACCGGGCTGAGGAGCATGACCCGCGTCATGCGAACGGTGAGCTCGGTGGTCGGCGCGTCGAAGCCGGGCGCGACGATGGGCACGAAGACCGGCGCGAAGATGGCCATCACGCAGGCTCAGCGCCGCAAGCGCGATGAGCACGAGGTTGATGACGCTGCTTGCCAGCTGCCATGCCTCGCGGTCCTGGCCGCGCGCCCGATAGCCGGCGAAGACGGGGATGAGCGCCGCGCTCAGCGCGCCGGCGACGACCAGCTGGAAGATGGCGTCGGGGATCCGGAAGGCGGCGAAGTACGCGTCCAGCTCGCGGCTGGCGCCGAACTGGGAGCCGATCACCAGCAGGCGGATCCAGCCGAGCAGGCGGCTGGCAAGCGCGGCCACGGTCAGGATCAGGCTCGCCGTGACCAGCACGCGCCCGGGCGAGATGCCGCCACTGCCAGCCTGCGAAGCGGGCTCCGGCGACGGCGCCACCGACGGCGTCGGGCCCTCGATCTCCCGCGTCACCGCCGCTGACCGCCCGCCGGAGCCTCGTCGAGCGCGCGGGTGTGCGCCGCGGTACGCGCTGCGCAGAGCGGCGTCGGACAGGTGGGTGTAGATCTGCGTCGTCTGGAGATTCGCGTGGCCGAGCAGCTCCTGGACCACGCGCAGGTCCGCGCCACCCTCGAGCAGGTGGGTCGCGAACGAGTGGCGCAGCGTGTGTGGGCTGGTCCGGCTCGGCGCACCGACAAGGTCCGACCCAGCGGCCGATGACCATGCGCGCGCCCCGCGCGCGTCAACGGCCCGCCGTGCGCATTGAGGAACACCGCGCCGTCCGCTCCAGTGCCGCGCGCCGCGAGCATCGGCCGCGCCGTGTCCAGGTAGGCGCGCATGGCCAGGGCGGCTGGCTCGCCGAACAGGAGCTGCCGCTCCTTGTTGCCCTTCCCGGTGACTCGAAGGCGCCGGCGGCCGAGATCCACGCGGTCGACGGTCAGGCCCGCGAGCTCGCTGATTCGCATGCCGGTGGCGTACAGCAGCTCGAGCATCGCCCCGTCGCGGCGGGCGAGGGCCGGATCACGGCTGACGAGCCGGCCCGGGGCCGTGACGAGCGCGGCGGCCTCGTCGACCGACAGCACCCGCGGCAGGCGGGACGGGCGGCGCGGGGCGCGGACCCCCGCCAGGGGGTCGATCTCGATTCGGCCGTGGCGGAGCGCGTGGCGATAGAGGGACCGAACGGCGGCCAGCCGTCCGCCGACCGACGTCGGAGCCAGGCCGCGCTCGGCGAGTCTGGAGAGGTAGGCGCGCACCGTTGCGCGATCGGGGGTCCGCCAGTCGGCACGGCGTTCGGCCAGGAAGGCAAGGAACTCGGTCGCGTTTCGCCGGTACTCGGTCACCGTGCCGGGAGACGCGTTCCGTCCCCGCAGCCCGTCGAGGAATGAGCCGAGCGCGCGCCTGGCGCCCGGGTCGAGGCGGGCACTCGCCCCAGGCTCAGACCCCACCGCTGCCGGCCGACCGTGCGGTTGGCCTGGATCGGTCATTCGTCGACATTACGCCGGTGGCTTGCGTGCTGTGGTCTTGCGCCTCGTGGGCCGCTTGGCGCCGCCGCCGCGCCTGGCGGCGCCCTTGCGCGCTCGCCCTGCCGGCTTCATCCCCTCACGTGCGCGCAGCAGGTCCACCGCGGCCTCGAGCGTCACCGCCTCGCTTGTCACGTCCTTCGGAATGGACGCGTTCGTGGTGCCGTCGCTCACGTACGGCCCGTATCGGCCCTCGATCAGCTGCACCGTTGCTCCCGAGCTCGGGTGAGCGCCGAGCTCGCGCAGAACCCTGCTGGACGAGCGGCGGGACGGCTTCTCCTGCTTGAAGAGCTCGATCGCTTCGTCGAAGGTCACGGCGAACACCTGTGCGTCGCTGGTGAGTGACCGGAACTCGGTGCCACGCTTGACGTACGGCCCGAACCGGCCGAAGTTGGCGACGATGTCCTCGCCGATCTCGGCGTCATGGCCGACCAGGCGCGGCAGCGCCAGCAGCTCGAGCGCCCGGGCGAGCGTGATCGTCGCCTCGCCGTCGTCACCGGTGAGCGACGCGCGCCGAGGCTTCTCCTTGCTGCCCTTCTCGGGTGTCTCGCCGAGCTGCACGTAGGGACCGAAGCGGCCGGTCATCACGTACACCGGCAGCCCGGTCGCGGGGTCGGTGCCGAGACTGCTCGGACCCTTGGTCCGCGCCTCCACGAGCGCCAGGGCCTGCTCGAGCTTGAACTCGGCGGGTGGGACGTCGTCCGGGATCGAGGCGTTGAGCGCCGATTCGCCGTCACCCACCTGCACGTACGGGCCGAACCGGCCGATGCGCACGACCACCGACGAGCCGGCCGAGTCCTCGCCCAGGCGCGTCACCGGGTAGTCGATCTGGGTCTGGTTCTCGACGAGGGGCTTGAGGCCGGGCCAGTCCCGCCCGCCACCGCCGTAGTAGAAGGTGCTGAGGAAGTCGACGCGATCGCGCTCGCCCTTGGAGATCTCGTCGAGGCTCTCCTCGATGAGACCGGTGAAGCCGAGCTCCACGAGCGCGCCGAAGTGCTCCTTCAGCAGGTGGATCACCGCGAAGGCCGTGAAGGTGGGCACGAGCGCCTTGCCCTGGCGCCAGACGTACCCGCGGCGCTCGATGGTCGAAATGATCGATGCGTAGGTCGACGGGCGACCGATGCCGTCCTCCTCGAGCCGCTTCACGAGTGACGCGTCGGTATACCGTGGGGGCGGGATCGTCTCGTGGCCGATCGGCGCGAGCGACTCGAGCTCGAGCGGGCCGCCCGGTGCGACGAGGTCCCCGACGGCCATCTTCGGCAGCACCGTCTCCTGGTCGCCGATCTCGGCGGCCGGATCGTCCGAACCCTCGACGTACGCGCGCAGGAATCCCGCGAACTGGATCGCCTTGCCCGACGCGGTGAAGACGGCCGGCTCGTCCCCGTTTGGCGCTGTGATCTCGAGCGTGGTGCGGAGCAGCTTCGCGTCGGCCATCTGCGAGGCGACAGCACGCTTCCAGATCAGGTCGTACAGACGCTGCTCCTCGCCACCGACGCGCTGCGCCAGCTGTGGCGGCGTCTGCCCGAAGTCGGTCGGCCGGATGGCCTCGTGAGCCTCCTGCGCGTTCTTGACCTTGGTGCGGTACTGACGAGGCCCGCCGTAGAACTCGTTTCCGTACAGGCCACGGATCGCCCCGGCGGCCTCGCTCATCGCTCGTTCGCTCAGCGTGGTCGAGTCGGTGCGGTGGTAGGAGATGATGCCTTCCTGGAACAGCCGCTGGGCAGCGCTCATCGTTCGGTCGGCCGACCACCCGAGCTTCCGGTTGGCCTCCTGCTGGAGCGTCGACGTCGTGAACGGGGCATAGGGTCGTTGAGTGGCCGGCCGCTCCTCGACGGAGGTCACGGTCCAGGGAAGGCGCTGCGCGAGGTCGTCGCTCAGGCTGCGGGCCGCCCCTTCGTCGAGCAGTCGGGCGCTGCTGTCGTTCCGCGTCGCCGGTCGCCGGATCGAAGTCCTTGCCGGTGGCGAGGCGGGCGTCCCCGATCCGGGCCAGCCTGGCAACGAACGAGGAGCCCGAGCTGCGGAGGTGCGCCTCGAGGTCCCAGTACGCGCTCTTGTGGAAGGCACCGCGTTCCTCCTCGCGCTCGACGACCAGGCGCACCGCTACGCTCTGGACGCGCCCCGCGCTGAGTCCGGTCTGCACCTTCTTCCAGAGCACCGGCGAGACCATGTAGCCGTACAGCCGATCCACGATGCGGCGGCTCTCCTGCGCGTCGACGAGCTTCAGGTCGATCTCCCGGGCGTCATCGATGGCGGAGCGGACGGCCTCCTCGGTGATCTCGTGGAACTCGATGCGGCGGACGGGGACCTTCGGCTGGAGCACCTCGCGCAGATGCCAGCTGATGGACTCACCCTCGCGATCCGGGTCGGTCGCCAGCAGCACGACCGGCGCGTCCTTGACCGCCGATCGGAGATCCCGGATGCGCCCAGCCTTGTCGCGCGCGATGACGTAGTACGGCCGGAAGCCGTTCTCGACGTCGACGCCCATGTTGCCCCACGGCTTGTCCTTGATGCCGGCGGGCACTTCGCTGGCGTTCTCTGGCAGGTCGCGGACATGGCCGACACTGGCCTCGACGCGGTATTCGTTGCCCAGCAGGCGTGCGAGCGTCTTGGCCTTGGCAGGCGACTCGACGATGATGAGTGGCCTCGACATCGGCGTCAGTATCCCTTCGCCGAGTATCGGACGCGGCCAGTTCTGTGCTTGGGCGGCATTCGGTCAGCGAGTGTAGCACCGGCCCCGTCTCGATCCGCCCCGATGGACCGGTACGGGCGGACCGGCTCGACGGGGCCGGCTGTGCGGGAACGTGGCGCCCGGCACGCCGCTCAGCGCGGCGGGCCGGGTGAGCCTCAGTTCGTGAAGTCCCAGGTGATGACGGTGCGGCCGCCAGCGGTTGCGATCCCGACGCCCATGCGCGTCGCCCTGGGATCGAGGATGTTGCCGATGTGATTCCAGTGGCCCGGGTAGGGCTCGGCCATGAACTGAGCGTGGCACCAGTCGAGGGTGGCCTGCTCGCTCATGCCCATGTGATAGCACTGGTTCTCACCGGAATAGCTGAAGCTCACGCCTGCGCGGCGCAGGCGTGTCTCCCGCGAGCTGCCATCCAGCCCGTAGTGGCTGAAGTAGCCGTTGGTGGCCTGGTCCCACGCGTGGGCCGATGCCGCCGCCGAGACGCCGGCGTCGAGCACGAGCGGCGCAAACCCGTACGCCGCGCGGGCGGCGTTGACCTGGTTGAGCGCATAGCCAGCCAGGCTGGTCGCCGGAGCGGCCGGCGGGATCACCGGTGCGGTGCGGGTCGTGACCGTGCCACGCGCCACCGGGTCGGCCGCGATGACGGGTGGCGGTCCGATCCTGGTGGTGAATCTGAGCGACGTCTCGACAACGTTGCCATCGGCGTCGCGTGCCCCACCCTCGAAGGTGAGGGCAAAGATCCGGCTGTTGGCGAACGCGGTATCAGGCACGTAGATGAGCTGAGTCCGCTCGTCGTTCCAGTTGATGTTCCCGCCGACGAGCGCGCCGGTGGCGGTGTCGGTCATCGCGAATGCCGCGTTGGTGGCGTCCACATCCATCGGCTGACTGAACCAGATCTCCACGGTCGCCGGCTCGACATCGGTGGCATCGGCCTCCGGCACGGTCTTGGTGACCTGCGCGCCGTGCTGCACGATGAAGGAGAAGTTGCCCTTCCCGCCGAGCGGGTTGCCCAAGCTGTCGTGTGCACCGATCAGGCTGATCGTGTATCGAGCGCCCGGCGTCAGGCGCTCGGATGGCGTGAACACCAGGTTGCCCTTGTCCCACGCGATCTCGCCCGCAATGGCCGGCGTGATGGCGAAGTGCTCCTCGACATCGGCCTGGTCCATGTCGTCGGTGAAGCTGACGGTGATGGCGCTCGAGGCACTGACCGCGGTCGCGGTCTTCGATGTAGGCGTCGATCCGGGCACCTCGGGCGCGATCGCATCGGCGTCGAGCAGCGCCTCCGCCTTGGCGCCGAGCTCGTCACTCAGGCGGGGCGCAGCGGCGTCCGTGTTCGCCAGGCGCACCTGGAAGTCGGACACCCGAGGCGCCGTCTGCGTGGTGAACGCGTAGCGCCGCGCTCCGGCGAGCGTCTGGCCGTCGGTGCGGCTGGCGGAGCTGCCGACCACGACCACGTACGTCTCGTCCGTGCGCCATCGGCGCTCGGGAGTGATCGTGATCTGGTCCAGGTTCTCGTTCCATCGGAGGGCGACCGGTTGGTCAGGGAGCACCTGGAGGGCCGATTCGACGGTGCCGGGGTTCATGGCATCGTCGAAGGCGATGGCGACGGACTGGTCGGTGGGGACACCGACGCCGACGTTCTGCGGCAGGAGGGACTCGGGTCGCACGGGAGCCGGTTCCGGACCGGCCTGGATGACCGGCGTCTCCGCGCTGAACGCAATGATCAGGGCGAACGAGATGGCAGTAAGCGTGACGCGCGTAATGCCTCGATGGCTGCTCAGCACCTGCCGGAGCGAGTCGAACGGGGGCGGCGAGCGCCGCTCTTCCATTTCGGTTCGGATGCAATAGACGTACTCCATGGGGGTTTTGGCCACCGCTTCGCGGGCACGCGAAAGGCGACATGTCCTTCAGGGAGGATAGCCCATGCGTACCATGCCTGTCATACCGCATTCGTAAGGCGCCTCGCGGCCAGGGTCAGGTGGAAGGTCGCACCGCCGAACGGATTGACCAGTCCCCGGGCCTCGAGCATGGTCAGGGCGCTGGCGACGGAAGCGGCCGAATGGCCGGTCCGATCGACCAGTTCCTCGATCGAACCGCTCCGCTCGAGCAGCTTTCGAAGGAGCTGGCCCTCGACCTCCGACAGTGCCTTGACTGCAGGTGGCTGCTCACCGCGCGCGAGGCCGATCTGACGCAGGAGCGAAGCGGCCGAGGTCACGATCGTCGCCTGCTGATCCGCGATCAGACGGTTGCAGCCTCGAGAGCTCATGGCGTCGATGGGGCCCGGCACGGCATACAGCTCGCGGCCGATCGCCGTGGCGGCAGCCGCGGTCATCAGCGCGCCCGACCGATCCGGTGCCTCGACCACGACCACGGCTTCGGCCAGGCCGGCGATGATCCGGTTGCGGCGCGCGAAATCCGGCCGGCCGATAGCCGCACCGATGGCGATCTCGCTCACCAATGCCCCGCCGGCCCGCACGAGCTCCCAGGCCAGCGAGCGGTGACCCGGTGGATAGATGCGATCGATCGGCGACGGCAGCACCGCGATCGTCGGAGCGCCGGCCGCAACCGCCGCGCGGTGAGCGGCGCCGTCGATGCCGAGCGCCAGCCCGGAGACGATCACGACCCCTGCCCGGCCGAGCTCCTCCGCCACCTCGGTCGTGACCGACATGCCGTAGCCGGATGCACGCCTCGTCCCGACGATGGCGACGGCGCGCTGGTGGAAGATCGCCTGATCGCCAACGATGAAGAGGGTCGGCGGACGCGGATCCAGTGTCAGCAGGGCCGGTGGATATGCCTCGTCGAGGGCCGTCACGATACGGCCGCCCGCGCGCCTGGTGGCGCGGTCGACAGACCGGGCCAGCGTCCTGGGATCGGTCTGGCCCACGCGGTCGAAGCCGAGCGTCGCACCCTCGCCGATACCCACGATCTCGCGCACGCCGGCGGGTCCGGCATCCCACGCCGCCGACGCGGATCCGAAGCGGGCGACCATCCGCGCGAAGCCAACCGGCCCGACTCCGGCAACCAGGGAGAGCGCGATCCAGCACTCACGCTCGGTGGCCCTGCCGCGCGCGCCCGATCTCGCCCCGGCACGGGGACCGGCCGATCCGACTCCGATCACGCGTGCACCTCCTTGGGACGATGAATCAGGGCCTCGTTCAGGTGCTCCGCGCGCACCGACGCTGAGCCGTCCAGGTCTGCGATCGTGCGTGCCACGCGGGCGGCGCGATGCAGGCGGCGCATCGAGAGTCCCATCTGACGGCCGCGCGCGTCGATGAGCGACCGGACGGCAGGCCCGAAGCCCGCGGGCTCGCCGAGCGAGGCAACGGGCAGCTCCGCGTTCACCGTTCCCTGCCGCTCGGCCTGGATCGCCGTTGCCCGGGCGACTCGGGCTGCGACGGTGGACGTGGACTCGCTCGGGCGCCCGCGGCGCAGGGTTCCCACCGGCTCGAGCGTCACGACCATGTCGAGCCGATCGCGCATCGGTCCCGAGAGGCGAGCCTGGTAGCGGCGACGGGTGCCGTCCTCGCACGCGCACGCGTGGCCGCTCGATCCCGAACCAGCCGCAGGGGCAGGGGTTGAAGGCGGCAAGCAGCATGAAGCTCGCCGGCAGCGCCAGCACACCCTCGACCCGCGCGATCGTGACGGTCCCGGAGTCGATGCGGTCCTGCGCAGTGCGTCGAGCGCATCCGCGCGGAACTGGAGCGTCTCGTCGAGGAGCAGCGCACCGCGATGGGCGAGGCTCGCCTCACCCGGCCGGATCCGCGGTCCACCGCCAACGAGCGCCTGGGTCGAGATCGTGTGATGCGGCGCGCGAAACGGCCGTCGCGGCGCACCGGCGCGCGACGGTCCGGCGAGGCCGGCAACCGAGTAGATCCGGCTCACCTCGGCCGCCTCGCGTCGTCGAGCAGTGGGAGCAGCCCGCCGCGGCCCGCGCCAGGAGGGTCTTCCCGACGCCCGGCGGCCCGGTGAACGCAATGTTGTGCCTGCCCGCCACCGCGATCTCGAGCGCGCGGCGCGCGACGACCTGGCCGGATCACCGCCGACAGGTCTGGTGCGTCCTCCAGGTCTGCGCGTCGAGCGGACTCGCGGCCGCGTCGCGACCGCCAGCTCCTCGACGCCGGCGAGGTGTCGAGTCGACCTCCGCAAGCGAGTGCGCCCCGCGGACACGCGCGCCGCCGATCGGCCGCTCCCTCGACCGCGTTGGCGAACGGCACGATCACGTCGCTGGCGCCCGCGTCGTGCGCCGCAGCCACCAGCGCCATGGCACCGGGCACCGGGCGCAGCGACGCCATCGAGCGCGAGCTCGCCGATCAGCGCCGTCTCCCCGACGCGTGAGAGCGGCAAGCTGCCCGGAGGCCATCAGGATCCCGGTCGCCATCGCCAGGTCGTGGCCGGTCCCCTCCTTCGGCAGGTCCGCCGGCGCGAGGTTGATGGTGATGCGACGCGCGGGGACCTCGAAGCCGGAGTTCCGCAACGCCGCTCGCACGCGCTCGCGAGCCTCGAGCACGGCACTGCCGGCAAGACCGACGATGGTGAGCCCGGGCAGCCCGAAGGCAACGTCCACCTCGACGCGCACCGGGACGCCCTCGACGCCGACGATCGAGGCGCTGAGCGCGGTCGCGAGCATGGCGAAGCCCTCCGTTGGAGGCGGGCGTGGTTGGATCGAAGTGCCGGTCGCCCGCCTGCTCGCCTCCCTACTAACCAGCGGCGACCGGCGCAGCCAAGCGTAGGGAGCGCGGATTACCGAGGGCTTAGCAGGCGGGTTACTCGGCGTCGCGAGGCGCCGTTCAGGGAGTCGCGCACGCTCCACGGCCAGCTTGGCGTCCAGCTCGGTGGCGAACTTCGACACGCTCTGGCCGCAGCGGGACCATCGGGCGCGGCTGTACATGAACGGCTCGCCCGAGTTGAGGGCGCTGATGGCGCCGCGGTACTCGTTGATGACCTCGTAGTCGATCTTGCGGCCCAGGGCCGACTCGGCATTGTCGACGTTGATGCCGGTGTACGCGTTCGATCGGTTCAGGACGAGCTGGACCTTGCCGCGCTCGTAGCCGAGCGAGTCCATCGTCTCGAGCACCAGCCGCACGTTCTTGAGGCACGAGAGGTCGGCGGTCATGACCACGAAGATCGACGTCGGCCTCGTCGAACAGCTGGAGGTTGAAGTCGTCGATCGTGCTTGGCCATGTCGACGATCGTGTAGTCGTACGCGCGTGCGCATGAGGGCCCGCAGGATGTGCGACAGCGTCCGCGGGATCGGGCCGCTGGCGCTCGGCCACCAGGTCCGCCGACTCGGGGTTCGGCGGCGCGAGCAGCAGGTCGATGCCGCTGTGATGGGTGACCATCAGCTTCCTGAGCAGGTCCGCGTCGAGATCCGCCTCGGTGATGGCGTTCACGATCGACGACGAGTCGAGCCCGAGGTCCATGAAGACGCGCATGTCGCCGAACTGGAGGTTGGCGTCGATCAGCGCCCACGCTGCGCTTGAGCGCGCGTGGCGAGCGCGATGGCGGTGTTGATGGCGAGCGTGGTCGTGCCCGACGCCGCCCTTCGCGCCGTAGAAGCAGCAGAGGCGTCCGAGGGTGACCTTCTCGGAGCCCGTGCTTCGGCTGCCTGGCCGCGGCCGGAGCGCGCCAGGAGCGCCTTGATGCGCGCGATCAGCTCGAGCGGGTGGAATGGCTTGACGATGTCGTCATCGGCGCCGGCACGCAGCCCGCGGACCCGCTGCTCCACGTCGGCCTCGGCGGTGAGCATGATGATCGGGACGTGCGTCCCGGCTCCTCGGCCGCGCGGATCTGCTGCGTCGCCGCGTAGCCGTCCAGCTTCGGCATCGCGACGTCCATGAGGATGAGGTCCGGCGCGACGCTCGCCGCCATCTCGACGCCGGCCTGCGCCGTCGGAGGCGACGTGGACCTCGTACCCCTCCTGCTTGAGGGTGAAGACGAGGACGCGCTGGATGTTGAGGTCGTCGTCGACGACCAGGACCTTGGTGGCGGCCATGCACGAACCCTAGGGAGGTGGCAAGGTGAACTCGCGGCGGATTATACGGGCTGACCACGCGGTGCTCCCATGCACCGATGCGTCCCGGATGCCGTAGCCCAGGTGACGCTCCAGGAAGTCGAGCACGCGAGCGCCGATAGCCCACCCGGTCGCACAGCGTATGCCTTGGCGTGGCCGGCGCCGTCCACGACCCTCAGCTCCTTCGGCTCCCCCGCCGCCTCGAACAGCCGAAGGCTCTGGCGCCAGCTGATGAGCGCGTCCTCGCGCGGCGCGATCAGCAGCAGCGGCCGCGGCGCGATCCGCGCCACGGCGCGGAGCGGGTCGCGCAGCCGCGATCCCGTCGCGCAGCATCGCGCCGGCGACGATGAGCGCGCGCGCCCGAGCTCGGCGAGCGGATAGCCGACCTCGCGCATCCGGTTGGCGATCGGGTGGTGGAGCTCGGCGAATGCCGCGTCGGCCACGACCGCGGCGACCGGCAGGTCGGGCGCGGCACGATGGCGATCGCGGCGCCCATGCTCACGCCGAACAGCGCGATCGGCCCCAGGCCACGGCCCTCGAGGAACCGCACCGCGGCGGCGACGTCGCGCCGCTCGTGCGAGCCGAGCGTGATCGTGCTTGCGTCGCTCTCGCCGTGCCCGCGGAAGTCGAACTGGAGGACGTGGTGGCGCTCGCTGCAGCCACGGCACGAAGGCCGCGAGCTCCGGCAGCCGGTGGCCGCTGAACCCGTGCATCACGATCACCGCGGTGCGCGTGTCGCGCGCGAGTGGCACGAGCCAGCCGGTGAGGGTGATGCCGTCATCGGTCGTGAAGCTTGACCGTCTCGTACTCGAGGCCAAGGTCCGCGGGCGTTGCCGGCGAACCGGGCGGATCCGGGAGGAACGGACGTACCTCCGGCCGCACCAGGAGCCGGGATCCGCGCACGGCGATGAAGGCCAGGTAGGCGCCGGTCAGCAGACCGATGACCCGGCCGATGGAGGCGAAGACGCCGCGGATCATCCGGTCTCGGCGCTGCCTGCCCGGCTCCCATGTCGCGCGTCTGTCGCATGGCCTGGGCTGATCGGCCGCGTCAGCTCGCTGAGCTCCATCGGGACGATCCACTTCGTGCTCTCGCCGTCGGCGAGGGCCTTGAGCGCGTCGAGGTACTGGAGCGCCATCGTCTTCTCGTCGATGCCGCTGGCGGCCCCGAAGATCGTCTTGAGCGCGTTGGCGTAGCCCT